>JAFRNW010000007.1 GCA_017429985.1 Clostridia bacterium
CGGAAGCTGTTTGAAAGCAACGCGCCCGTGATCGCGTTCAACGGCGGCGCCTGCTATGATTTTGAGACGGAACGAACCGTGTTCGGGTACCCGCTTCCGCGCCTCGACGCGATCGTCGCGGAGGCGCTAAAGCGCTATCCGCTGAAGAACTGCGAAGTGCAGGGGTGCGATTTCCACTGTGAGTTTCTGATCGATTCGGAACGCGAGAAGATGTTCCGCGAGCTCGGTGTCAGGATGGCGGACCAGCCGTATGAAGCGGTAACCGAGCCGATGTACATGCTGTTTTTCGGCGACGACTTTATCCGCCCGGACGATACGGAGCGGGATTTCCTGTCGACCACGCCGGAAGTGGAGGCGATGCTGACGGACTGCGTCGCCTGGATCGAGGCGCAGGGACCGTTTTCGGCGGTGCGCTCGACGCCCCGCAACACCGAGGTGATGCTCCGTGGCGTTTCCAAGGGCACGGCGGCACGGCGGCTAACTGAAATGCTCGGCTGCAGAACGCTCGTCTGCGCGGGGGACGCGATGAACGACCTCGCGATGCTTCAGGAGGCGGACCTCTGCTTTACGCCGGAGGACGGCGACGAGACGATCCGCCCGCTGGTCGGGGAGAAGCTGCGCACGGTCGGCCCCTGCGGAAAAGGCGCGATCGCGGACGTCATTGCATTGTTATAAGGAGAATTTGATGGGATCCTTTACTGGAACGGAATTTCTGCGGGATTACGCGGCGGACTGCTGCGAAAGAACGATGGAGACAGACTTTGATGCGCTTGCCCGCATGGCGGACCGGATGCTTGCCGCAAAGCACGCCGGGCGCCGTATCTATACCTGCGGCAACGGCGGGAGCGCGGCGACGGCGTCGCACATCTGCAACGATCTGCAGAAGGGCGCCCGCGTCTATGAGCGCACGGGCTTCAACGCCACGTGCCTTTCGGATTCGCTCCCGGTCGTAACGTGCCTCGGCAACGATTTCGGCTATGACGACATCTTCCGCATCCAGGTGGAGACGCAGGCGGAGGAGGGGGACGTTCTGCTCGCCTTTTCCGGCAGCGGCAACTCAGAAAACGTCATCCGGGCGGCGGAGGCGGCGTGCGCAAGGGGCGTCGACGTGCTGGGCTTTCTCGGACGGGACGGCGGAAGGCTTAGGAAGCTCTGCGATCTGTATGTGATCGCGCCGACAACGTGCATGGAGAAGATCGAGGACATGCACATGCTCTACTGCCATGCGCTCGTTTCTCTTCTGAAGAGACGCCTTTCTTCGGAATGGGGCGCGGAAGTAATCCGGCCGCTTCGGAACAGGAAGATCCGTACGGCGCTGTTTGATTTCGACGGCACGGTGAGCCTGATTCGCGCGGACTGGCATGACGCGATGATCCCGTATTTTACGGACGTTCTGCAGGCGGTGAGCGGCGATACCCCGCGGGAGGAGGTCGAGAAGACCGTATTCGGTTTCGTCGACGCGCTGACCGGCAAGCAGACGATCTTCCAGTGCATCGCGCTGGACGAGGAGGTGCAGCGCCGTGGCGGCGCGCACGTCGATCCCATGGTGTACAAGCAGGGCTTTCTCGACCGCATGGCGGAGCGTGTGACCGCGCGCGTCATGGGGCTCAGGGCGGGAACGATCAAGCCAGGGGAGCTTCTGGTGCCCGGCGCGCTCGAATGGATCAGGTTTCTGGAAAGCAGGGGCGTCCGCTGCTGTATAGCGAGCGGGACCGATGAGGAGAACGTTTTTGAGGAAGCGCATCTGCTCGGTGTGGATATGCTGGTTTCGGGCGGGATCATCGGCGCAAGAGCGGAACAGAGCGAGGGTGTGAAGGAGGCTTTGCTGAAGGAGCGCATCGCGGCGGGCGTTGTGGACGGTGATTCGCTCGTCTGCTTCGGAGACGGACCGAGCGAGCTCGAGGCGGCAAAGGCCGTCGGAGGCTACGCGGTCGCCGTTGCGTTTGACGAGAAGGTCCCGTTCGGTACCGATATGCGGAAGCGTAAGCTTCTGCTGCCTGCTGGCGCTGACCTGGTGATCCCGGATTATACCGATACCGACGCCCTGATCTGTCTTCTCGGTCTGTAGAAGGAGAAGCAGCAATATTAGGAAGACACATCAAAAGACGGCGCTCCCTGAAGGCGTGGCCCAATGGAGAGGTTTGCTTCTTTTGTCATGGCATGATCATCGGATCATGCCGTTTCCTTTTTTATAACTGCAGAAGCTGCCGAATCACATTTCCGCTGTCTCCATCGATCACGATGGACTGCTTTTCGATCTGCAGCGGACAGTAGGCTTCGCTGTAATTGAGACATGCATAAACAGCGTTTTTGTTGTCATCTGTCATCTGCCAGAAAGGATATTTGCAGATAACCGGCGTATTGGCCCCGATGCCGATCTCCAGGAAAAGAACGTGATGATCCCGGTGTCTCCTGAGAAAATCCGAGTAGGCTGCAGACGCCCTGTGCCAGCCTTCGTCCTCGACAAAGGAGTCATCCGACCGCAGATTCATGGTCATATCAGACCCGTCATCCGGGCATTTCGGGATCAGTCCGGCCGGGATACGACTGGAGATCTTCCTGCCAGCCGGTAAATCAAAGACGCCGTTTTCATTCCGGACAAAGCCCTGCGCTTCCATTGCCTTCATGACCCACGCTTCATTATCGTAGGTTTTCCGAATGTCCGGATTCACGCTCTGAAACAGACCGTAATCTCCCTGCGTGTAGAAAAGACGGCTTTTGTCAAAACCGGCAGTCTGGAACTGATGGTCCACATTGGTTGTGATGACAAAGTAATCCCTGCCTTTTACCAGATTGAAAAGATCCAGGTATACCGGTTTCGGGGCTTCCACGTAGCGGTTGAAATAGATATGCCTTGCCCACCAGGCCCAGCGGGTCTCATCATCCGGGAAGGGATAGAATCCGCCGGAGTACATATCGCGGATACCGAATCTTTCGGCAAAGTCGAAGAAATATTTCTCGAACCTTTCTCCGCTGTAGGTGAATCCTGCGGCAGTGGAGAGGCCGGCTCCAGCGCCGATCACGATCGCATCGGCAGTCCCGATCTCATTTTTCAGCCGCGCCAGATTCTCCTCGCGCGTTCCGGTCCCACGGGAGACCCCGGGACGGAAACGGCGAACGCCGGTGATCCCTTTCTGTATGGCTTCAAGATAACCGTTGGGCATCTCAGCGTAATTTCTATTTACAGTATTCCCGCCCATCATGCACTACCTCCTGACGACTGCGCCGACCGGGCATGCCGTCATGCAGTTACCGCAGTGCAGGCAATTCTCCTGACGGATCACATGCGGGATATCGCCGGTATCGATGCACTGCTGCGGGCATACATCCGCGCAGCTTCCGCAGCCGATGCAGGCGTCTGTGATGAAATAACCGTCTTCCTTTTTCTGCGCATTGCCGAACATGAAGGAAACCCGTTCGATTGGTTTTTTCGAAAGATCAAACCACTCTCCGGTGCCATCACAGATTTGGAACACAGTCAGCGCATGCATGGATTCTTCTGTAGGGTAGATTTCAAGCATGTAGGGATTCTTTTCGAAAAGCTCCGGGATCCTGTCATATCCAAGCTCCCGCACTTTTCCGCGGACAGAGACTGCCGCAGAGGACATAGTATCCTTGCCCTTGATTGCGGTCAGAGCCAGAAAGCCGCGCTTTACAAGGCGGTCATAGAAGCTTTTTCCCTTAGCGGTCAGGAAGTACAGACCGTTTTCGTCGTAATCCATCATGTCGATGGCTGCTGTGACAGGCAGACCTTCATCATCGACAGTGGCGACAATGACCGTATGGATCTCTTTTACAAGATATCGAAAGTAATGTTCAAACCCGGGCATGAGCTGCACCTCCTGTTTTTGTCCCCTTCAGTAGAGGGCTGAGTCTTTTGTATACAAGCATGGTGAAAGCGCTGATGATCAGCCCTTTCAGCAGGTTAAACGGCAGCGCATTGAACAGAACGATGTCCGCCTTGGTCTGAATAAACGGCATGAATTCCATGAAAGAGGCGATCAGCCGGTCAACCGGCAGGAACTGCTCAAAGAGAGGCAGCAGGATATAGTAGTTCGCCAGGGCAGCCACGAACCCCATGACGATGCTTCCCGCGATTCCTGCGATCCAGGCGGTCTTCTTCGACCTGTTCCGCTGATAGATCCATCCTGCCGTCGAAACGTAGGACGCTCCGATCAGAAAATTGGCAAGCTCGCCGATCCCGCCGGTAGAGGATGAGAACACCTGAAGCAGGTTTTTGATCAGCTCGATCATCACCCCTGCCATGGGGCCGAACGCGAAGGCCCCGATGAGAGCCGGAAAGTCGGAAAGATCCATTCTCGCAAACGAGGGAGAGAGGGGGACAGGAAACTCAAAGAACGCCAGGACAAATGACACGGCTGAAAGAACCGCCGTTGCCGTCATGATCCCTGTCGATGATCCGTTTCGCCTCTGATTCATGTTTCATCCTCCGTGAAATGAGGCCGGACAGATCCGCCCGGCCTCCTCCGATCCTTGATTCAGATATTGGCCGCTGTTCGCTCAGGCCAGAAGCCATTCGCAGAATTCGTCGGCAGCCGCGAGATCTTCAGGCTTATCCATAATGCTGCCCGGGACGTTCGCGTCGCCTGCCACGTGCGCTTTGTAATCCGTGAAGCCTGCTGTCGCAAAGCTCTTCAGGTTCGTCTCTACCATGCTGGTGTAGACGTCGACCGGACCGAAGCCTGCAAAGAAATAACCGGCAAGCTTTTTGTCCTTGCGTCCGGCCATGGAAAAATCGGGCCGGGTGAAGTCCATGAAGGAATATGTGCGGTCAAGGAACGCTTTGAGCTGAGCAGGGAACTGATCCCAGTGTACGGGAGCCAGGATCAGCATGGCGTCGCAGCTGTCGATCTCGGGGATCAATGCGGTGAAGTCATCCTTCTGTACGCAGTTCGGCGTATGCTGTCTTTTGCAGCCGTCGCAGGCAAGACATGCGCGGACGTCTTTCTCGCCGATATTGAAGACAGTGACTTCCGCCTTTCCTTCAAACTGCTCCGCGAATCTTTTGGACAGGGTATGGGAATTGCCGTTTCTTCTCTTGCTGGCGTTGACGATAAGAATCTTTTTCATGATGTTCAATCTCCTTGTAATAATCGGTAATGCGTTTTATAAACGCCTGGTGTTACTTTGCTTCTTTCAGGATCTCGGCGCGTGTGTCTTCCATGACATCTTTCAGCGTGATCCTTTTCATTTCTGCTTCCATGGCGTTTTGAACGGCCGCAAGTCTTCCGTCCATCGCCTTGTGTATATTCCGCCCGACCGGGCATTCCGGATTGGGCTGTTCGTGGAAATGAAAGAGACCTTCGTCCTCATTAACACTGTCCACAGCCTCGTAGATGTCATAGAACGTGATTTCATCAAGAGGCCGGGCAAGCTCCGCTCCGCTGGAACCTTTCAGGGTATGGACGAGCCCTGCCTCCCGCAGCTTTCCGATAACAGTACGCACGATGACCGGATTCACTCCTACCGAGCCGGCAAGGAATTCACTGTTTACCCGGTCCATGTCCCTGAAATAATCCAGTGCCGTGATAATGTGAACGGCTATCGTAAATCTGCTTGTGATCTGCATAGGTACCTCCGGTTTCAATTGCCGCACATACGTGCAGCGTCATACTGTCAGCTGATAGTTGTAATATAGCATGTTACATCTTAGGTGTCAACAGAAATATTACAACTTTATAAAAAATAGTTATGCGTCCGTTATAGCCCTCGTCATAATGCGGAATGACCGGTTCCGCTGCAGACGCCATGCATAAAAACAAGCAGGAAAAAACCGGACTGTGAAACACTTTCCAGCGAACAGCAGTCCGGTTACAATCAATCCTGTCAGGCAGACAGCAAACGGTTTATCTTGATAATGATCTTTCGTATTTGATCGCCGGAAGCTGTCCGCTGTTTCGTTTTGCCAAAGAGAAAGCAGAATCAGATTATGCCGTGCGTTCTGGTTTCCGGTGCATTATGGAAGCATGCCGCGAATACAGAGGGGTTATTACAGGGACGGGATGACGTCGCAGATCAGGGAAGCGACGGCGTTTTCGTCGTTGGAAACGAGGACGCGGTCACAGATCGATTTGATCTCGTCGCTCGCGTTCGACGGGCAGAATGCTGCGTCGGCTGCCTCGAGCAGTTCGCGGTCGTTTCTGTAATCCCCGATCGCGAGCAGCCTGCGTCCCGTAAAGCAGGGGATATCCCGGCAGGCGGTGAGCGCCGTGCCCTTCGTGACGTTTTTCGGCAGCAGCTCGATGTGCTCGTGGTACGGGGGAACGCCCGTGATCGCGCGGACGATCTCGACGCGTTCAGAAAGCTTCGACTCGTTCAGATACTGAAACAGCGCCTGCGTTTCCTCCGGCTCGCCGTAATGCAGCGTCTTGAACCACGGGATGCCTTGGATCTCCTCGACCGAGCGGAACTCGCACGGCATGAGCTGTTCCACGAGCATGGGTGTCGCTGTTTCGCGCGGGGTGACGTAATACGTCATTCGTTCGCCGTATACCTGGGTCTCCAGACCGGGGAGGTTCTCCCGGCACCAGAGCAGGACGGAAAGGATCGCCTCCCGGTCGGCCTCGACCATGTACAGGTACCGCTGCGTTTTGGGATCATATACGCCCGACCCGTTGTAGACGATGCTGGGCGCGTTCGGAACGAAGTTTTTCATGTAATAGACCGAGTTCGGAAAGCTTCGTCCGGTGGCGATCGCAAACAGGCCGCCGGCCTCGGTGTATGTATGGATCGCGGCGAGGTTTTCCTGGCTGATAACGCTGTCGGAATTGAACAGCGTGCCGTCCAGATCGCTGAATATGGCGGTATCGCGGTAGAGCATGCGGGATCCTTTCTATTTCAGGGAGGCGGAGAAATTCTCCGCAAAGCGGGCGAGAAGTTCCTCCTGTACCGTGCCGAAACGGTCAGCAAGGAACAGCGGAAGATACCTGTCCTTCAGTTCCGCCCAGCTTTCGGCCTCGTGGCGCACCAGGATCGGATAGTACCAGACACCGTTCGACTCCGCTGCGTGCACGTCCGGATAGGCGTCGCCGACCATCAGGACGTCCTCTTTTCGGTAGCCTTTTTCGAGGATCCGCGCGATGCAGTCGTCCTTTGTTCCGATCTCCTGGCTCGTGATGAAGGAGGGGTACTCCAGTAGCCCGTGGGAGTCCCACTCTTCGGTGATGGCGGAGAGGTTCGAGCTCGAGATGATCGCGAGGTCAACCTTGTCTTTCGCGAACGCGAGCGCTGCGCGCACATTTTCAAACGGGGGTTTGTCGTCCGGCTTCAGAGCGGCGATCTTTTTGTTCACCGATTCCGACCAGCGGAGGACCTTCTTCAGAAAAGCGCTGTCCGTCCGCCCGATCTCCTCTTTCAGGCTGATGTTGGACAGGTCGTCCTTGTCGAGCCATGTGCGGTACAGGGCAAGGTCCGCCTCATCGGTGTGAAGGCCGGCGCCCTCCATGCGCAGAAGCATCGTGTAGAGCGCCAGGAAGCGGTTGATGCCGCGGGTCTTTTCATAAAGGTTGATGCCGCTCCAGACCTTCTGTACGGCTTCCGTCTGCGATGTAAGGTCCCATTCTTCCAGGAAAGCCCGGCCGTGGCAGCGGTTGTGCTTGACGTTCATCGCGTCGATGACCGTGCCGTCCGAGTCGAAGCAGAGCAGCTTTTGGTGCTTTGGAACGAAGGAATCGAGTGCCTGCATATTGTCTCCTTTTCACCATAAACGGGCGGAAAAATCTTCCTTTATTGTACTGTTCCGACCGGACGTGGTCAAGCAAGCCGGAAACGTTCCGCTGACAACGGGACGCGGATGCGGTATGATAGGGAAAGGACCGGGCGGGATGCCCGGAAAGAGGAGAGTTGGGATCCTTATGGAAGTGTTTAATGACCGGGCAAGCCGCCCCGAAAAAACGCCGCGCTACGCGGTGCTGGACTTCGACGGAACGATCTCGCTGATCCGCGAGGGCTGGCAGCAGATCATGACGCCGTATTTTACGGACGAACTGTACAATACGCCCAGGGGCAGAGAGATGCCATACGAAGAGGTCGAGCTGATCTGCCGGGAGTTTATCACCCGGACGACCGGAATACAGACGATCTACCAGTGCATCCGCCTCGCGGAACTGATCACCGAGTACGGCGGCACGCCGCAGGATCCGCAGGCGTATAAGGACGAGTATTCAAGGCGCCTTCTGAAGAAGATCGACGACCGGCTGAACGGCCTGGAGAACGGATCGATCGATCCTGAAACGCTGACGGTCCCGGGAAGCTACGCGCTCCTCGAAATGCTTCTGAGCCATGGGGTCACGCTGTATCTGGCTTCCGGAACGGATGAGGAACATGTGAAAAACGAGGCAAGGCTTTTGCGGGTGGACCGGTTCTTCGGACCGCATATCTACGGCGCGCAGCGCGAATACAGGACATTCTCGAAAAAGCTCGTGATCGAGCGCATCCTGACCCGGAACAATATCTCTGGCGCGGAGCTGATCGGTTTCGGCGACGGATACGTGGAGATCGAGAACGTGCGCGAGGCGGGCGGCTTCGCGATCGGCGCGGCAACGAACGAACATGATCGCATGGGCGTCGACGAATGGAAGCGCGAGCGGCTGATCAGCGCGGGCGCGAACATCATCGTCCCTGATTTCCGGAACATCGGCGCGCTCGAAGCGCAGTTGTTCTGAAACGAAAAAAGCGTAACAAACCGGCATACAGGAAAGCCAGGACGGCAGCGCCCTGGCTTTTGTGTACCGTATATGATGTGCTTCTTGATAGCGTTATTTTCCGGAGACCGTGATGCCGTCAAACGCCGCGTAGGGAAGCACGGACATGCCGTCTTCGACCAGTTCCGAGGAGACGTCCCGGAGACGGAACAGCATGTCGGCGAGATTCCCGCTGATCATGGTCTCGGAGAGGGCGGGACCGATCTTCCCGTTCTCGATCAGGAAGCTGTTTTTGGCCACGCCGGAGAAGTCGCCGTTGCTGGACGGCTGACCGCCGGAGAACCTGCCGACCAGGATCCCTTTCTCGATGGAGGAGACGATCTCGTCGAGTGTCTTGTCACCGGGCGCCATGACGAGGCTGAAGCTGTCGTTGCCGCCGCGGGGGAGATGGAGCTTATTTGAGGCGTAAAGCCCGATCGCGAACGCGTTCAGGTTCCCGTCTTTGATAATATCGTAGTTCTCCGCGCGGAATCCCTCTCCGGTGATCCTGTTTCCGCAGACGATGCGCTCGTCCAGCGGGGAAACGGACAGCGTGATCCGTTCGTCCGCGACTTTAGAGCCCAGTTTGTCCTTCCAGGGGCTCGTGCCGGAGAGGAGTCCGCCTTCGCCGGCGAAATCCGAGAGCAGGCTCCAGAGGAAGGAGCCCATGCATCCGGGCGTCAGCACCATGACGCCTTCGAATTTCCCATCTACCACGGTGGTTTCGATCTGCTTTTCCACGTCGCCGAGGTCCTTTTCGATGGATCCTGCCTCCAGGAAGGGCTTGTCGAGGGAGTCCGTGATCACGCCGCTTCCGAAGAAGGAGGAGGATTTGTCGCCCTCGTGACCGCTGAACATCAGTTCCACGGAATAGCAGCCCTCATGCGTCGAAAAGAGAACGCCGTAGGAGTTCGCCTTGGCGGAGAACGTCTCTTTGTGGGAGACGATCATCTGTTCCATCATGATCTTCGGGAAGCGCGTTTTGACCGATTCCATCAGCTCCTTGCACCGGAAGAACAGCTTGTCGAGATCGGGTTTCACTTCGCCGAGCGTGAAATCCTCGTTCTTACTGACGGGTGCGAAGTCCCAGCTGTCGTCCGGTTTGGCGGAAGCTGCTGATTCGAGGCACGCTTTCGCGGAAGCGGCGACGGTCTCGTCGTCGTATCTGTTCTGCGCCACGGTCCCCTTGCGGCCGTCCTTGATGGCGGTCATTTTCAGCTGCTTGTCGAACAGGGTGCGGAACAGGCTGAATTCGCCTCCGTCCACGTTGAACTCATGCGTGACGACATAGGATACGTCGGCCTGCGCCTTGTCGGC
>JAFRNW010000008.1 GCA_017429985.1 Clostridia bacterium
GTCTCGGAAGGCACCGCTTCGTCGAACAGAACGAGACTGTCGGCGAAGGTGCCGAGCGCGTCAAGAAGGCAGTAGATGAGCGGGATCAGGATCGCGACAAAGCTCTTCGCGTAATGGTAATTGGACGCGTCCTGACGAAGTCTCCTCAGCTCCTCGTCCTCCCGGGATTCCACGATGCCGAGGCCGACCACGCCGACGCAGACGAGCGCAACCGCGAACAGCGCGAGCGGTGGCAGTTCGTCGCTGATGCCGAACATCAGGAACGTGAGGACCGCGACGATCGCGCCGGAGCTGTTGCAGATCGGGGAGGAAACGGACAGCTCGATGTACCGTAGCCCCAGATACCCGATCGCCATGGAAACGATGTACAGAAGCGATACGGGCAGATAGGTCAGGATGATCGAAAGATTGATCGCGACGCCGTTGAACAGGACCTCGTAGGCCGCGTGCAGACCCATGACGATGCCGACGGCCGCGACCATCTTGAGATGGCTGTATTTATCGGAAGCGTCACGGCATCCGATCTTGGAAAACAGATCGGAACCGCTCCAGCAGACGAGCGCGATGACAGAAAACCAGAACCACATGGGAAACATGACCTCCAGTCCCGCATTATACCAAACAAACGCGCCATATGCAAAAGATAATTCCCGGGCAGACGGAACCGGTGGAATCCAGCGCCTTTTTCTGATACCCTAATAATCAGATAAAGACGGACCGGGACACCCGGTCCCGGAAAGGAGACGCCCATGCTGTATCTGTTCCCCGTCCTCTGCGTCGTGTTCCTGCTTGTTTTCATGTATCTCGAGTATAAGAAGGATTACGTCCCCGCGGTCTGCCTGAAGGGGACCGCTTCCGTGTGCTTTGTGCTGTTCGGGATCCTCTGCAGCCGTTCCTGTCCGGACGCGGCCTTTTCCCGCCTGATCGTCACCGGCCTGATCCTCGGCATGACCGCGGACGTCCTTTTAAACCTGCGGTTCGTCTTTGCAAAGAAGGGCCAGCTCATCTTCCTCGTCGGGATCCTGGTCTTTCTCATCGGACACGTCCTCTATCTCGCCGCGCTCATTCCCAAATGCAAACCGCTTGCCGCGTGCCTGATCGCGGGCGCGGTCCTGACCGCCTTGGCGCTATATCTCATCTTTAAAAAGATCACCGCCAAGCCCGCGTTCAAGATCTTCGGCGTCTTCTACATCGGCGCAGTCATGCTCATGACCTGCGTCGCGGCGGGCCGCCTCTTCACGGCCCCGTCCGCGCACACTGCGGTCTTCTTTGTAGGCGCGCTGTCCTTCCTTGTAAGCGACATCGTACTGATCCTCAACACCTTCGGAAAGACCACGAAGCAGAGCCTGCGGGTCCTGAATCTTTCGCTCTACTATCTCGGCCAGCTTCTGATCGGGCTCAGCCTGATGCTGCCCGGCGTCTGACCCGCATAGTCCTTCCGCACCGTTTCTTCTGTCCGGACGGCAGCCGCCTGTCCGGGCATTTTTCTGTCCGTGCACTCCGTTTTCAAGGGGCACGGCGGGTGCAGGCAGGGGCAGTTTTTCAACAAAATTGTTTGAAACGTCCAAAAAAATGTAAACTTTGGTAAAAAATATTTACCATTTGCCTCTCATGCCGTAAAATAATGCAATAATGCGCGGAGGCATAACGCACATGAGTCTAGCATCGATCGTCAAGGACGCCTGCGAGCGTCTCAACGTCCCCGTGGCGGAACTTGCCCGGCGGACCGGCCAGTCCCCTCAGAACCTCGGAAAAAAACTGCGGAATGAGACCCTGAATTATGAAGAATTCACCGAAGCGATATCCTGCCTCGGCGTCCGGTACGAGTACCGCCTGATCTATCCCGGCGAAGTGCCCGGGGAGATGGCGTCCGACCGCGCGCGGGACATGACGGACGTGTTTTCCGGAAAGATCGCGGTCCAGCGGAAAACGATCGGGCTTCTCCATGATATCGGCCACGGCATCCGGAACGAGATCGGCATCATCGAAGGCGCGGCGGACGCGGCCATCAAACATAAGGAGGACAGGCAGTCCGTCCTGCGGAGCCTTTCCCAGATCAAAGCCGCAGCAGCGCGCATTCAGGTTCTTATGCAGGACGGGGAAGATCTGAAAATAGTGGATCCGGATGCGGACCAGAACGATCCCAGAAGCTGACTTTCTGCAATACGGCATCGGCATCACGCAGGGAAACGGGTTGATCCGTTTCCCTTTTGATTTCCCGGAGATCCGGGCGCTGTTGTGTTCCGTTGTGCGGTAAGATGCGAAGGTTTTTCGCGTTCCGCCTTGCGCGGACTGCATCGGAGAGAATAGAATGAATCCGTAATGCAAAGGTTTCGCGCCCACCCCGCATCCGGAGCGGCGCGCTACCGGAAAAGGAGCCTTCTTCCCTATGGAATCCAGTATCGGCAGCACCGGCATCGTGGTGATCGGCGCCACGTTCGTGGACATCAAAGGATACCCCTACGCGCAGTTCATCCAGGGCGGACGGAACGCTGGCAGCGTGATCGAGGTGCACGGCGGGGTCTCCCGCAACATCGCGGAGGACATCGCCAACGTGGAGCTGCGCCCGACCTTCATCAGCGTCGTGGACGGAAGCGGCCTCGGGACGGACGTCATCGAACACCTGAAACAGCACCGCTGCAACACGGACTATATCCGCCGGACGGAGAACGGTCTCGGCACCTGGCTCGCCATCTTCGACAACGGCGGGGACGTGATCGCCTCGATCTCAAAACGGCCGGATCTGTCCGAGATCGAAAACATCCTGATCGAAGAGGGCGATTTCATTTTCTCCCGCGCCGACAGCATCGCCGTGGAGTTCGACATCGACGTGCCGATCCTGAAACGGATCCTGACGCTCGCCGAACGGTACGGCAAAAAGGTCTACGCACCCGTGTCCAACATGTCCATCGCGGTGGAGCGGCGGGACCTTTTAAAGCGTGTGAACTGCATCGTCTGCAACCTGGAGGAGGCGGGAATCCTGTTCTCGGAGGACTTCGGGGATCCCGACCCGGAGGAAATGAAGGAGCTTCTCCTGGAGCGTATCCAGCTCGCGCAGATCCCGGCCATGGTCGTCACGATGGGCGGAAGCGGCGCAGTCTACGCGACGCTTGACGGCGAATGCGGGTTCAGTCCCGCGCAGAAGGTAAACGTCAACGACACGACCGGCGCAGGGGACGCGTTCTTTGCCGGCATCACGATCGGCCTGACCTACGGCAA
>JAFRNW010000009.1 GCA_017429985.1 Clostridia bacterium
TCCCCTCCCGCCGTATCCGATACGACGCTGTCGGCGACGAAGATGGTCTGGAGCTATCTCGGGGAACTGATCTTCAACATGCTGGTTTTGGTCGGAGCGGTCAAGATGAGCGACCGGCTCGTAAAGGAAATGATCGGGTTCTGATCGGCTCAGCTTAGCCAGGCATCCCCTGCTTTCGTTTCAGGCCCTCGATCAGCATTTCTGCCTCCCACTGCGCCATCCGCCTTTCTACCAGATGCTGCCGGATCTTCCGTATGGCCGTAATGATCCAGGAAAGCAGGCAGAAGGCAAGCAGCGCATACAAGATCCCCATGGAAAGGATCGGATGGTCATGCGACCATGCGGGAAAGAAGAATGCAACGATCAAGGTATATGTTAGCGGGATCCCCAGCCGGAGCATGCACGCGACACGGATCAGAAGTCCAAAGGCAAATCCGAGAAGGGAAAGAATAAGAAAAACGATCATAACAGGCATACACAGACATCCTCCATATACAGTTTGCTCCGGAGCAGGAACCATGTTGAGGATGTCGTCAGGGAAAGGAGCAATATCTTTTGGAAATCAAGATCAATAAGGAGATCCGCGACTATCAGGAAGCGGTATTCATGGGACTGTCTCTGAGACAGTTCCTTTTTTCATTGCTGGCGGTCGGGATCGCGCTCGGGATCTACTTCGGGCTCCGGAACGTGATCGGGCAGGAGACCGTCAGCTGGCTGTGCGTCGTAGGCGCGTTCCCGTTCGCCGTTCTGGGGTTTGTAAAGTATCACGGTATGCCAGCCGAAGAGTTCATTCGGGCATATATCGAATCCGAGTTTCTCCTGCCGAAGAAACTGGAATCCCATCCGGGAAATCTTTACGCCGAAGTCATGAAAGAGTCAAAGCTGAAGGAGGTGCTGAAACTTGATTAAAACGCTGAAACAGGTCCTGAACTCGGACAAAGAATCGTTTCGGGTGCCCCGCTCCGTTCAGGATACGATCCCGATCAAACGGATCTGGCCGGACGGCGTCTTTCAGGTCGGAAACAAGTTTTCAAAGACCTTCCGGTTCTCGGACATCAATTACAGCGCGGCGTCCAAAGACGATCAGATGGCGATGTTTTTAAGCTACTGCGAACTGTTAAACGCGCTGGAGGTCGGCGCGACCACAAAAATCACGATCAACAATAAGCGCATGAACCGGAACAGCTTCGCAAAAAACCTGCTTGCGGATCAACCGGACGGGCTGAACGAGTACCGGCGGGAATACAACGACATGCTGACCGACAAGGCGACCGGCGGCAGCGGGATCATCCAGGAAAAGTACTTCACGGTTTCCGTGATCAAGAATAGCTACGAGGAGGCAAAGACCTTCTTCAACCGCGTTTCCGCCGAGCTGTCGGCAAGGCTATCGGGTCTTTCCTCCCGGTGCACGGAACTCGACATCGCGGAGCGTATACGCATCTTCCACGACTTCTTCCGGATTGGAAAGGAGGACCATTTCCGCTTTCGGATCAAGGAGCTCATGCGGAAGGGTCACTATTTCCAGGACAGCATCTGCCCGGATGATATATCGTTCCGGAACGATCATATCCGGATCGGGAAAAAGTACGCCAGGGTGCTCTACCTCCGTGATTATCCGTCCTACATCAAGGACAGCCTGATCACGGAGCTGTGCGAACTGAACCGTAATCTCATGCTCTCGATCGACATCATCCCCGTGCCGACGGACGAAGCGGTCCGGGAGGTGGAGAACCGGCTCCTCGGAACGGAAACGAACATCACGAACTGGCAGAGAAAGCAGAACCAGAACAACAACTTCTCCGCCGTCGTCCCATACGATCTCGAGCAGCAGCGCCAGGAATCCAAGGAATTCCTCGACGATTTGACGACGCGCGACCAGCGCATGATGTTCGTCGTCGTAACGCTCGTGCACGTGGCGGACACAAAAAAGCAGCTGGATACAGATACGGAAACGCTGTTATCCGTGGGACGCAAGCACATCTGCCGGTTCGAGATCCTCAAATACCAGCAGATGCAGGGACTGAACACAGCGCTCCCCTACGGGCTTCGAAAGATCGACGCCCTCCGGACCCTGACAACAGAGAGCACGGCGGTGCTCATGCCCTTCCGTACGCAGGAGATCCACCACAAAAACGGGATCTACTGCGGGCAGAACGCGATCTCCCGAAACCTGATCTTCGTAAACCGGGAGGAGCTGTTGAACGGAAACGGGTTCATTCTGGGCGTATCCGGATCCGGCAAATCGTTCTTCGCGAAAAGGGACATCCTCCAGCTGGTCCTCAAAGGGGACAGCGACGTGATCGTGATCGATCCGGAACGCGAATACGGATCGCTCGTGCGGGCGCTGCGCGGCGAGGTGATCGACATCTCGGCGGAATCGAGGAACCATATCAACGCGCTGGACATGTCGGCCGGATACGCGGACACGGAAAACCCGGTCATCTTAAAGAGCGAATTCGTGCTCTCGCTCTGCGAGCAGCTGATCGGGTCAGGAAAGATCAGCGCGAAGGAAAAGTCTTTGATCGACCGGTGCACCTCGCTTGTCTACCGTCCCTATCTCATGAGCGGGTTCCGTGGCGCTCCTCCCACGCTGAAGGATTTCCACGCCCAGCTTCTCAATCAGCCGGAGCCGGAAGCGCAGGAAGTCGCTCTGGCGATCGAGCTGTTTACAAACGGCAGTCTCGACACGTTCGCAAAGCCCACCAACGTCAATACGCAAAGCTCCCTGCTCTGCTATGACATCCGGGATCTCGGAAAGCAGCTGAAGACCGTCGGCATGCTCGTCGTGCTCGATTCCATCTATAACCGGATCATCCTGAACCGGAAAAAAGGGAGGCCAACCTACGTGTTCATCGACGAGATCTATCTGCTGTTTGCCAACGAGTACAGTTCCAACTTCCTCTTCGAGCAGTGGAAACGTGCCAGAAAACACAACGCCTTCTATACCGGCATCTCGCAGAACATCGAGGACCTGCTGCAGTCGCATACGGCAAGGACCATGCTCGCGAACAGTGAATTCATCACCATGCTGAACCAGGCCGCGACCGACCGGATCGAACTGGCGAAACTTCTCGGCATTTCCGAAACGCAGCTCTCCTATGTCACAAA
This sequence comes from Clostridia bacterium, assembly GCA_017429985.1. Lineage (GTDB taxonomy): Bacteria > Bacillota > Clostridia > Christensenellales > CAG-138 > JAFRNW01. The sequence continues at coordinate 3,109 of JAFRNW010000009.1, forward strand.
CGCGGACGCAGGTCAGGGACTTTTAAAATGCGCCGGCAGCATCGTTCCGTTCGAGGATAAATTCCCGACTTCGACCAAGCTGTACCGGGTGATGACCACGAAACCGAACGAACAGTTCGGATCAAATGAAGACGCTCCGGGAGCTACTACATGAAGCAGGTAAAGCAAAAGCCTGCTGTGCGCGATGTCCGGACACGAAATCCTTCCGTGCGCATCCCGCGGAACACCTGGATGGCGGAAAGGATGAAAAAACAACTCCGTGAAACCGCGGTGCCGCAGGAAGCACGGCAGACCACACCAGAGGAATACGCCGAAAATAAGGTTCAAGAGATCGGCAGGGAATCCTATGGTATGGCGCAGGACGCGGAACGGTTCGTACGGGACAAGGCAAAAAAGCAGCGGGAAAACAGTTCCAATGAAAACACAGGCGCGAAGGCACAGTTCATACGGAACAGGAAAAAGGCGTACAGTGCGGAAAGCGGACAACGTCCCGTCTCCCCCTCCTTTACAACAAACAGCCCCGATTCGGCAGCACGGAGCGTATCCTCCCGTACGGCAGCGCAGCGGTACGCGCAAAGACGTATGGAGCGGAACGCGGTATTCAAAAACAGTAAAAATCTGGATGCTTTGGATCCGCTTCTTTTCGAAGCCGTGCCGGAGAACACCATTCCTTCTTCCGAACAGGTCTGTGAACGGCCGCATGAAATATCCAGAAGAAACGTCATAACCGCAGATAAAAGCGTCAAAACGGCCGAGCACACCGTCAGGGAATCCGAGAAAAAGCTGAAAACGCTCGAGCGGAACCAAGCCGTCGGAGCGAGAGCCGCAAAGGCTGCCAAGGCAAAGGCGATACAAAAGACAGGGAAATCAAAAAAAACAGCCGAAAAGGCGGCAAGTACAACCGCGAAAGTAATACGCGCGGCATGGGAAGCGGTAAAAAAACTGGTGCTGTCTCTGGCTGGAGGCAGCACGTTTGTATTTGCCGCCTTGGCTGTCATGGCGGTCATGACCGCGATCCTTCTGAGCGCGTTCGGGATCTTCTGGTCGAATGACACGGAGGAAGGCAATCCCATGACAGAAGTGATCCAGTCGATCGATACGGAATACAGAAGCAGCATCGATATGCATATAGCCGAACTGTCTTCGGAAGAAGCGTACGACGAAGTACGAGTCATCTACAGAGGGGACAGCGACGGCGACTCCGCCTCCGTCAACAACTGGAACGACGTGCTGGGCGTTTACGCCGTCCTGCATTCCGATAACAGCTCTTCCGTTCCGGTGATCACCGTAACGGATAATACCGAATCCGATCTGAGAGAGATCTTCTACTCCATGAACTCCGTCGAGTTTGATAAGGAAATTTTGGAAGAAGATGACGAAACGGCTCCGGAACCAACGCCCGATCCCAATGTAAACGTTCCGGAGAAAAAGCGAAAGACCGTCGCCTGCATCTATGTCACGCAGTCCTCCCGCAATTACAGGGAGGCGGCGGAAAGCTACGGCTTTACGGAACAGAATCTCGAAGTACTGGAAGAACTCATGTCCCCCGCCTACTACACGATGTTCGCAAAGCTGGTAGGCGTGGATGTATACGGCGGAACGGATCTGACGCAGATCGTATCCGGACTTCCCGCAAACAGCAAAGGCGCAGAAGTCGTAAAGGCGGCGCTCACCAAACTCGGCGCTCCATATGTCTGGGGCGCGAAGGGTGAAAACAAGTTTGACTGCTCCGGTCTCTCCTACTGGTCCATCCGCCAAGTCGATCCTTCCTTAGGCGGAAAAATGTACACGAATGCCGCTGGCCAGGCGAAATACTGTTCCGACCGCGGACTCCTTGTCGGCGCTTCGGAGCTGATGCCGGGAGATCTCGTGTTCTGGCAGAATCTCAGATGCGGAGGATGCCACCGATGGCAGGAAGTGCATCATGTCGGCATCTACGCCGGAAACGGAAAAGTCGTGGAAGCGTCAAGCAGCAAAGGCCGCGTTGTGGTGCGCGAACTCTGGTCTTCCAGCAACTATCCGATATTCGCGTACGGAAGGCCGTACGGAAACTGAAGAAAGGAACAAGCATGCGTTTATTCAAAGAAATGACCGTTGTACAGAAACGGATCCTGATCGCGGTCGCGGCAATCGACCTGCTCCTCGCGGGCCTCGCGGCATGGATCTACTTTCACTCCGCTGCACAGGAACAGGATGTGGCCGTTCTTCCCGGCAGAACAGCGCAGGTCGTCGAACTGAACTTGATACCCGAACCGACGCCTGTACCGATCCCGTATCCAGGAAACGTGCCTATAGTTACAGAATCCCCCGCTCCCGCAGGATCTCCGGATACGGAGATCCCCGGCAGTACCGGGGATAACAAAAATGAGATCTGTTTTACGCTGAAGATCGGAAAGGAAACGGTTTCCGTCGCGCGCGGCGTCGATGAGGAAACGCTTCTGGAACATCCGGGATGGCTGACCACCTCCGCTCTTCCCGGTCAGGAAGGCGTCTGCGTCGTATACGGGCATAGGAACAGAAATCATCTGAAAGCATTGAAAGATGTCGACTATGGTGACAAGATTGTCCTCACTGTAAATAGCGGAACAAAGTATGAATACACTGTCGAATCGATTGAAATACTGGATAGTGAAACGGATCTACGAATTCCGTTTATATCCGGAAAACACCTGATGCTCACGACCTGCTACCCCTTTTACTATACTGGTCACGCACCGAAAAAATATGTAGTTACCGCAGTCAGTAAATGAAACCGTAATCTATAAGAAAAATCGTTTTTCAACCCAGAGCTAGGTTTAACTGAAATAGTTTCTTCTACCACCTCACGAACAAAGGATAATATCCAAATTCTTTTTACTCTCCAAAAGAATCTAGAGTGATATCGGAACAATGAGAGTGCTAGATTCACAATCCAGTGTGAATAATGACGAATAGGTTCGAACCCCATCAATGATACCATAGAAGGACTCTAATTTGGATACAATTAGGGTCCTTCTTTTTTGCACCCCTCCCCTGTGAAAAAGTCCTTATGCCGTGGGCTTTTTCGGCTTCTCGCACACGAATACCTGTTCGTGCTGTCTCTTCATTCATGCTCATCCAGTCGATTTTCGACCACTTACAGCAAAACACCCCATCTCGACCGACTCTGAAATCGTGTGCGAGATGGGGGTAATCGTGTACGAGATGGGAGTAATCGTGTGCGAGATAGGGGTATTCGTGTGCGAGATGGGTATTTCGTGTGCGAGATACCCACCTTGACAAACTGGAATTTGCCTGTATCATAGATTATCGGCACTAAATTATCTGTGCACACAATCGCAGAGTATTGTCGGAATTCCGATTGATGTCAACATTCTGTAAATAGCACTCGCTTTATCACTATACAACAGATCCTGTGGCTGTTGATCAAA
>JAFRNW010000010.1 GCA_017429985.1 Clostridia bacterium
GACCTGAGCCGCCTGGGAAGGGATTATGTATCTGTCGGACAATATACCGACATCTTTTTCCCGGAGCACAACGTGCGGTTCATAGCCGTGAATGACATGGTGGACAGCGCGGATGGAGAAAACGAACTGGCTCCGTTCAAGAACATCATGAACGAGATGTACGCGAGGGACATCAGCAGGAAGTGCAGGTCTTCCCAGCGCCTGCGGGGCAGCATGGGCGTTCCGCTTTCCCAGCCTCCATACGGATACAGGAAGGCTCCAGGAAACATCCACAAGTGGATCATCGATCCCGAGCCTGCCAGGGTCGTGCAGAGGATCTTCCGTCTGTATCTGGAAGGAAACGGCGTGGAGACGATCGCGCATATGCTCCAGGAGGAACAGATCATGGTCCCTATTTCCTACTGGGAAAGTCAGGGGCTCAAACGTCCGGGCAGAAACATTCAGCCGGATCCCTTCCGCTGGAACATGAATTCCGTACGGGGCATCCTGATGCGGCAGGAATACTGCGGAGACGTGATCAACTTCAAAACGTACTCCAAGTCGTTCAAGAACAAAAAGCGGTTTGAGAATCCGGAAGAAAACCGGATGGTCTTCCGAAACGTTCATGAGCCGGTCATCGACAGGGACACCTTTGAGCTGGTACAGCGCAGGCTCGGCAAAACGAAGCACAGAAAACCGAAGTTCGAAAACGGTGAGAAGAGCATCTTCGCGGATCTGCTGTACTGCGCGGACTGCGGGAAAAAGCTCTGGTACCACACGAACACGCTGAACAAGAACATCCACTACTTTGCCTGTTCCAATTACAAGAGCGATTACCGAGGCACCTGTACGACAAGGCACTACATACGCGAAGACGCCCTGTACAGAGTCGTCATGCTGGAACTGAGACGGCTGTCAGCCTATCTCAGGGAGGACGAGGAATCGTTCGTGGAGCTTCTCTCGCAAATGACCGACCGGGAAATTGCGGAGAAGCGGAGGAGTCTGGAAGCCGAACTTCAAAAAACGCTCCAAAGGAACGACAAGGTATCTCAGACGGTCCAGAAGCTGTATGAGGACAATCTGTCCGGAAAAGTTTCCGACGAATGGTTCTTGCAGCTGGCGAACCGGTATGAGACCGAACGGATGGAACTGAAAGCGAAGATCGCGTCTTTGCGTGAAGAGATCTCTTCCATGGGAACGGCGATGAAAGGCCGTGACACGTTCATAACCGCTGTCCGACGGTTCATGGATATGGAAGTCCTGACAGCCCCATTATTGCAGGAACTGATCGACCGGATCGAGGTACACGAGATCGAAGGCAAAGGCAAAGACCGAACGCAGCGGATCGTGATCTATTACCGGTTCGTGGGATGTCTGGATGTTCCGCGCCGGATCGGTTTGGAAGACATAACGGAAAACACGCGAAAAGGTGTCGCGGTCCGGTACCTGTCAGGGGCTGAAACCGCTTAAGAAGATAAAAAAGAATGGTAATAACGAAATCCGTTATTACCACTCGAAATGGTGCGGCAGATGGGACTTGAACCCATACGCTCGCGCACACGCCCCTCAAACGTGCCTGTCTGCCAATTCCAGCACTGCCGCGCAGGGTTTATTATACATAGGAACGTTTCTTTTTGTCAATCCGTAATTAAGATTGTTTTTGTACGGTTTTCCCTTTTTCCGTTTTTTCGATTTCGCCTGCAGCCGTGAGCGCCATTTTGGTGAGCATGGGTCCGATCAACTCATAGATCAGCGTTGCGCTGAGGACAACCGCCTGGATCTTTGCACCGTAAGCGGGAAGGGACGTCAGCGCGACCTGCGCCATACCGATTGCTACGCCAGCCTGCGGCAGAAGCGTGATGCCGAGGTATTTGCGGATATTCGGACTTGCCTTGACAAGAGTTGCTCCGAGATATGAACCGAAATACTTTCCGATGCTTCGCGCAATCAGATACAGGATTCCGACAAGACCGACCGTAGGCACAACGGCAAGATCCAGCTCCGCGCCGGACAGGACAAAAAACAGCATGAACAGCGGAGGCGTCCAGCTGTCCGTGACCTCCATCACGGTATCCGCGTCTTTCCGGATGTTCACGAGACAAGCGCCGACTGCCATGCAGAGAAGCAGCGAGGACAGGTTGAAAACGGACGCAATGGCGGAACCCGCGAGAACGGCGGCAACGGCAATGCTCAGACGGTTTGTCCTGGAGTGGAAGAACCGCATGAATACGGCAATCAGAAACCCGATGGCGGACCCGACCGCAACAGAAAGAACGATCTCCTTCAGCGGTTCCAGAAGCATGGAGCGGAAGGTCAGGGCGGTGCCTCCGGAAAGAGCCTGCGCAACGGACAGAGAGACGGAGAAAAGGATCAGACCGATGGCGTCGTCCATTGCGACGACCGGAAGCAGCGTGCTGGTGACGGGACCCTTTGCGCGATACTGACGGACGACCATCAGCGTCGCTGCAGGCGCAGTTGCCGCTGCGATCGCGCCAAGCGTCAGGGAAAGCGGAAGCGGGAATCCGAATGCGATCAGCGTCACATCAACGAGCAGTGTGGCAAGACATGCCTGCAGGATGGTGATCGTGATGGAACTGGAGCCGATCTTTTTGATGTGGCTGAACTTGAATTCCACGCCGATCGAAAAAGCGATAAAACCGAGGGCGATGCTGGTCAGGGCAGAGGTCGCGCCGGCATCGCTTTCGCGGAAAATGTTCAGGCAATACGGCCCGATAATGAGTCCCGCCACCAGATAGGCGGTCACGTTCGGAAGATGGACCAGTTTGGCGGGGCGCGTCATAAGAAGGCCGAATACCATGGCAACGGCAAGTGAGAGTACGGTTTGCATGGAATCAGATAACTCCTTCTACATCGGAAACGGGAACGGTGAACATGATGCCGGAATTCGGCGCGTCAAGCGATCCGCAGATTTCATGAACGGTTTCCTTCGCCAGAGGGACCTGGTCTTCCCGCATGACGGAAAACAGCATTTTCCCGGGCTCGTGTTCCGGATTCAGGAATTTCCGCAGTCCGATGAACATGGGCGGAGGCTCGATGGAGTCCGCGTAGAGGGACTGGAGCATGCCTTCGCAGTCGACCATCGTCGCGCCGCGGAAGCCCTGTTCCGCCATTCTGCTCAGGATCGGTTTGACCGTGTCTTCACGGCAGGATATATAAATGAATAAAACCATTGGTCTGCCTCGTGCTTTCCGCAGTATTGTTCTGCTGATTTCCGAGGCAACAATACGCTTTTGCGGTGGAAAAGTCAAGAAGCAGACTGGACGGCCGGATCATGACGGGATCGGATGAACGAATCCATTCATGCGGCAGAGCAAAAAACTGATATAATAGAACTACTATCTGGAACGGAGAAATGTATGCCTGCATTTACCAAGGGAGAAGAACGGAACAAGCTGATCATACTGGTTCTGAATCATGCGCTGGATACGGAGCTGACATCGGAGCAGATTTACAGAGCTGTCTTTGAGGGAAACTACATGAGCTATTTTGATTATCAGAACGCCATGTATGAGCTCGAAGAGAACGGATGGATCGCTGCGATCCCGAGACCGATCGGACAGGTATACAGGATCACGCCTGCCGGAGAGGAAGCGCTTGCGTCGCTGATCGATACGGTTCCCGCGGCGATCCGGAAGGAGATTTCCGAATACGCGCAAAAAAACCGGGACGAACTCCAGGAGGAGACCCGGTTTCCGAATTCCATGGAAGAGCTTTCCGACGGAACATATATGGTGCGTCTTGCCGTCATAGACGGGAACAGGACAGAGATGCGAGTCGAGATGCGAGTCCAAACGCGCGAAATCGCCCAGAATATGAGAAACAACTGGCGCAAAGCCGCATATGGCGTGTACAGTGATGCGTTCAGGGCGCTTTCTTCGAAGGAGGAGATACCCTCATCCCCGAAGGACTGAGATCATTTCCTTCGGATCTGCGGCATGGAAAATGCTGCTTCCAGCGACAAGCACGGACGCGCCCGCGTCTCTGCATAGTACCGCAGTTTCCGGATTGACGCCTCCGTCGACCTCCAGTTCACACGGAATATCCATTTCTTTGATCCAGCGGCTTATCGTCTGGATTTTTTCAACCACGTCATAAATGAATCCCTGGCCTCCGAATCCCGGATTGACGGTCATCAGAAGGATCAGGTCACAATACTCGAGAAACGGCTTTGCGGCTTCTGCAGGGGTGGCGGGATTGAGGACGATTCCGGCTTTCATGCCGAAACTGTGGATACTGCTCAGCAGTTCGCGCGGATCGGGTTCTGCTTCGATATGAAAAGTGATGTCATCCGCACCGGCTTTCGCGAACGGCTCGATCCACATCTTCGGATCCGTAACCATCAGATGAACATCGAGCGGAAGTTCCGTGTCCTTCCGGATGGCCTTGCACATGCCGGGACCGAACGTCAGATTCGGGACGAAGTGGCCGTCCATGACGTCAAAATGAATCCAATCCGCTCCGGCACGGGAAATGCCGCTGACAGCCTCTCCCATTGCCGCGAAGTCTGCCGACAGGATCGAAGGCGCGATTTTAACCATAGATGTGTTTTCTCCTTGCTTCGTATTCTTTCGCTAATACAGTATAGCGCTCATATCTTGCTTTGGACATCTTTCCTTCTGCGACAAGTTCCTTTACGGCGCAGCCGGGCTCGGAAACGTGCATGCAGGAAGGGAAACGGCATTTCTCCGGGGAGTCTCCGAATTCGGGGTAGCATCGGTTCAGGTCTGTCTGTTCCAAGAGATCCGTTTCATAGAGGGAAAATCCCGGCGTATCCAGAACCGCGCCACCGAAAGCGGGCCAGAGTTCGGCACGCCGGGTCGTATGCCTTCCTCGGTCCGTTTTCCTGGCAAGCTCCCCGGTTTCGAGGGAGAGCTCCGGCAGGAGGAGATTGATCAGGGAGGATTTGCCCACGGCCGACTGTCCGGCGAAGCAGGAGACCCGGTTTTTCAGGATTTCCGCAAGCGTTTCCTTCCCGGAGCCGGTCTTTGCGGACACAACGGCTGTCTGGAACCACGGAACATAATCCCGGCTGAATTCCCGGACGGTGTCCTCACCCCCCGTATCGCTTTTGTTCAGGATCAGGACCGGTTTGATCCCCGCCGGTACCGCCTGAATGATCAGCTTGTCCACCAGCTGCCAGTCCGGGGCGGGAGCGGTTGCGGAGATGACGATCAGAAGCTGGTCGATGTTTGCCACGGAGGGGCGGACCAGGAGGTTTTTTCTGGGAAGGATATCCTCGATGACGGAATGCCCTTCCTTCTGATCCGCGTAAACGACAAGGTCGCCTACGACCGGGGAGATGCCGCTTTTGCGGAAATGACCGCGCGCCTTGCATTCCACGGCGGGTCCGCCGCAGTCAGGCAGAACATAGTAGAAACCGCCGATTCCCTTGATGATCCGGCCGGTGCTCATGGCTGTACCGCCTCATCCGTGAAGTTCACTTCACGCCGTTTCACTTCTGCTCCGTTGATATAGAGGATGACTTCGTACCGCCCGCTGACGGCAACGGTTGCGGTGAAGGAAACGGGTATTTTTTCGCCGGGTTCCAGAATGTTGTTGTAAAGCACGCGCTCGATCAGGACGCCGCTGACCGCGTCCTCGATCGCGGCAATGACAGGGGTTCCGCTTTCTGTTATATCGACATTGAAGGCAATATCTGCGGAGTAGCCCGATGGCTGCGAACCTGCCACGGTCAGGGTTACCGTGCGGCCGGTCTGGACTTCTTCCCCGGCGATCGGCTGCTGCAGAATGATCGTGCCGTTCAGGTTCTTATCCGCGGTGGGATCATACTGGATCCGGATTTTCAAACTGTCTGTGGAATCCAGAAGTTTGACTGCTTCGGGCAGGGGGAAGAGGATGACGGAAGGCATCATGAACGTCGAGGTCGCGGTCGCGCTGATGCTGATGTTGACCTCGGAGCCTTCCGGGGATTCCATTCCCGCGGGGATGGACTGGGAACAGACGTAACCGATGGCGGTATCTGAGACCTGATAGGAAACCGTGCCCATCCGGAAGCCTGCGTTTTCAAGAGCGGAGACAGCTTCTTCATATGTGAGCCCGATCAGGTTCGGTATCGTCGGAACTTCCGGACCGGCACTGACCTTAATGGTTATAGCGGAGCCGGGCTTCGCATACTTCCCTGCGTCGGGCGACTGTGTCAGGACGGTTCCTGCCGGGTCGTTGCTTGATTCGTATTCCTCTATGTCGACGGTAAAGCCGAAGTCTTCGGCTCTGTTCTGCGCGGATTCAAGCTTTTTGCCTACTAGGGACGGGACCACGTTCGCGGCTGTCGCGGCGGAGGAATAAATATATCGGATACCGAAGAACATCCCCGTGAAGGCGACGATGAAAAGCCCGACGATGATCGCGATCTTGGCGACGGGGGGGATCGTATGGATCGAGACGATCCGTGTGTCGCTGCTGTCGGATTCTTCCGAGAACAGATCCTGCGAGCTGTCCGCGGGAATGTAATCCCGTTTCTTCAGGGCGTTCAGAAGCGCGCGCTTCATCCGCTCCGCGGTGCGGTAACGCGCGGAAGGATCTTTGGAAAGAGCCCGCATCACGACATAGTTGACCGATGGATAGACGTCCGGGTTGCGCTCGATGGCGGGGACGGGGTTTTCATTGATATGCTTCAGCGCGACGGACACGGTGGTATCCGCCGTAAAGGGGACCGTGCCGGTCAGCATCTCATACAGAACCACGCCGGCGGAATAGAGATCGCTCTCTTCTGTCACGGGTTTTCCCTGCGCCTGCTCCGGGGAGAGGTAGTGGGCGGAGCCCAGAACGGTGGAGCCGGCAAAGGTGACGGTGGTGGCCTGCGCGTCCCGCGCGATTCCGAAATCCGTCAGTTTGACTTTTCCGGACGGGGTAATGATGATGTTCTGCGGCTTGACATCCCTGTGAATGATGCCGGCGTCATGTGCCGCCGCCAGAGCGTTCAGCGTCTGGATGCAGTAGCTGACCGCCGTTTTCTGCGGCAGAGCGCCTTTTTCCTGAAGGATCGTTTTCAGGGTTTTCCCTTCCACATACTCCAGGACGATGAACGGGATCCCGTTGTATTCCCCGACGCCGTATGCGTGAACGATGTTCTCCTGGGTCAGGTGAAGGACCGTTTTTGCCTCCCGCTCAAATCTGCGGAGGAATTCGGGATTGTCGCGGTATTCCTCCTTGAGCATCTTGATGGCGACAGGACGGTGATTGGCAAGGTTGACCGCACGGTAGACCTGCGCCATGCCGCCGGTCCCGATCAACTCCTGGATCTGGTATCTGTGGTTCAGTATGACGCCGATCATGCGGGCGCACCTCCTTCGCAGCGGACCAGGACAACGGATATGTTGTCCGCGCTGCCCGCTTCGGAGGCGGCGGCGACCAGTTCGTCGCACAGCTCCTCCGGCGGGAGGTCTTTGCCGAGGATGCCGGCGATGCGGTCGGATCCGAGAGCGCCGTGCAGACCGTCCGAACAGAGGAGAAGGATATCTCCCGCCGATAAGGTCCCGGTATAGAAATCGGGCGCAACCGTCAGGTCGATCCCGACAGCGCGCGTGATGATGTTCCGCATCGGGTGGATCATCGCCTGTTCTTCCGTAATAACGCCGGATTTGACCAGCGACGCGACCAGGGAATGATCCTGCGTGATCCGGCTGAGACATCCGCCGCGGAACAGATAAAGACGGCTGTCTCCGACGTTGGCGGCGGTAAAAGAATCGGAAGATACGGCCGCGCAGACCAGCGTCGAACCCATGCCGCGGTAATCGGAATTATCTTGCGAAAGGCGGTAGACGGCCAGATTGGCCTCGCGGATGGCATTCCGCATCGTCTGTTCGGTATCCGAGCCGATCAGGGCGGGATCCAGTTCATCCATCAGGGCGCTGATGATCGTTCTGCTTGCGACCTCTCCGGCGACGGGACCGCCCATGCCGTCCGCAACGGCGGCAAACAGGATCCGGCCGCCGTCATAGGAGATCACGGCGACGCTGTCCTCGTTGTTGGAACGGAGTCCGGCAATACTCTTACTTGCGTAAATCATGGATCGTTTTTCTCCTCAGCTGTCCGCATGCGCCTTCGATGTCGGTTCCCATTTCGCGTCTTACCGTTGCGGAGATGTGCTTCTGTTCCAGCCAGTTCTGGAACTGATAGGCTTCTTTTCGGGTGCATCCCGAAAGATTCCGTTCGGGAACGGGATTCAGGGGGATCAGGTTGACGTGGCAGAGCATCCCCTTCAGTTTTGAAGCGAGGGCGGCCGCGTCGGCCTGTGACGCGTTGACTCCTCTGATCAGCGCATATTCGAAGACGACGCGTCTGCCGGTCTTTTCCGAATAGGCGGCCGCCGCTTTCAGCACATCGTCGATTGGATACCGGTTGTTGATCGGCATGATCCTGCTCCGCGTTTCGTTGTCGTGCGCGTGAAGGGATACGGAAAGTGTAACATGCGGAGCCTGTTCCATAAAGTCATAAATGCGCGGCACGATTCCGCAGGTGGATACGGAAATGTTTCTGGGGCTGATGCCCGCACCGTCCGGAGAGGTTACCAGCCTGAGGAACCGGACCACCTCGTCAAAGTTGTCCAGCGGTTCGCCGCTGCCCATCAGGACGAGGTTGGTGACGGCACGCCCGCCGTCTTCGCGCGGCGGCTCATCCTTTTCCGCGGCGGACACTTCGCCCAGCATTTCTCCGGCGGAAAGATTCCTGACGCGGCCTTCCAGCGTGGAGGCGCAGAACGCACAGCCCATCCGGCATCCGACCTGCGTGGAAAGACAGAGCGTGTTTCCGTAGCGGTAACGCATCAGAACGCCTTCCACCATATTGCCGTCCTCCATGGAGAACAGATATTTGACGGTGCCGTCGCGCGCGGAGAGTCTTTTATCGAATATCTGAACGGATCCGTACGGTATTTCGGATAATTTCGCACGAAGCGTTTTCGGAATGTTGGACATGTTTTCCGGAAGGACGCCTTTTGAAAGCCATGCGAAAATCTGTCCTGCGCGGAACGCGGGCTCATTCCAGGAAGCAAGAAGCTGCTTCAGATCGTCGATTGAATAATCCGTCAGATACATTTTTTCAGCCTGGCCATAAAGAATCCGTCCGTTCCGTGAACATGGGGCAGCAGCTGAAGCATGCTTCCCTTTGTAAAGGGAAGTCTGTCCGGAACGAAGTCGCGGTGGTTGTCCAAGAAGGCGCGGATCTGATCCTCGTTTTCCTTCAATGAGATCGTGCACGTCGCGTAGAGAAGGATGCCGCCGGGCTTGACATACCGGGAGCAGGTGTCGAGGATCTTCTTCTGCAGATCAGCAAGCGCGGCAACATCGGACTCGGTTTTCGCATACCGCAGGTCGGGTTTTTCATGAAACATGCCGAACCCGCTGCAGGGCACGTCCAGCAGGACAAGGTCAAACATTCCGTCAAACCGCTGATCCGGCACGGACGCGTCCCGTTCCTCTACCGTTCCGGGGACGTGGAGACGCCGCAGCGTTTTTCTCGTCAGTTCGACACGGTGGCGGTGGATCTCAAAGCAGGTCAGATCCAGACTGTTTCCGGAAAGAGAGGCGAGATAGGCCGCCTTTCCGCCCGGGGCGGAGCAGGCATCCAGAACCTTTTTCCCGGAGCAGTCCCCGGCAGCCCTGCAGATCAGCATGGAGCCTTCGGACTGGATGGTCATCCTTCCTTCCTGAAAAGCGGGGAAACCGGTGAAATCGAATCCTTTTTCCGCGATCAGCGCGTCCGGGTCGAAGGAACCGCGGTGTGTCGGGACCGGCAGTTCCGCCTGGAGCTGATCGGCGGTATAGGGGTACTGCGCGCGGAGCGTGGTTCCGGGCGTTCCGGAGGAGAGGAGTTTGGCGGCGGCCTCTCTGCCGTACATTCCGATCCACATGGATACGATCCATGGCGGGCAGCTGTACTGGACGGAAAGCTGATCCACGGTGTCATCCGGGAGGGGCGGGAGCGTGCCCCGCTCGCGGTCAACCCGGCGGAGCACCGCATTGACAAAGCCGCGAAGTTCCGTCCGCCCGGCTTCCGCACACAGGGAAACGTATTCGGAGACCGCCGCGTGAGCGGGCGTTCTGAGAAACAGCAGCTCGGTCACGCCGAGGCGGAGGATATTTTTAACAAGAGGTTTCGGGTTTTTTTTGACGAAGCCGCTCAGAACGTGGTCCAGATACAGCAGACGGTCCAGCGCCGTATACACAAGCGCGCATACGAACCGGTAATCCGTGTCGTTCATCAGGGGACGGAGTTCTTTCAGACGGAGATTGCAATAGGAATGACTGGCAAGTACGTCCGAAAAGACATTCAGCGCGTAATGCCTGGGAGAAAGCTGGTTGTGGAGCTGCTGCCTGCTCATGTGAGGACGGAACCGCAGATGTTTCTGCCCCGCAGAAAAGTGACGGCGTCCAGACGCTTGCCGCCGGGCGCCTGAAGCTCCAGGATACGGACGGGGCGGTCGGCGCACTGCAGGAAAAGCCCTTCCTTTTCGCTTCCGAACAGCGTTCCCGGCACCGAACCGGACGGATCCCTGTCTGTGAGGGCGGTCTTCCATATCTTCAGCGGCTCCCCGTTCAGAAGCGCGTACGCCCCGGGCCACGGGTTGACGCCGCGGACCAGGTTGTGGACGGCGGATGCGGTTCCGGAAGGATTGATTTTGCCGTGTTCCTTTTTCAGCATGGGGCACTTGGTGGCCAGCGCTTCGTCCTGGGGTGTCCGGACGAGCGTGCCCGCTTCCAGGGAGGCGATGGTCTTTTTCAGGAGTTCCGCGCCGATCAGGGACAGCCTTCCGTACAGCTCGCCTGCCGTTTCATCGGGCCCGATCTCGGTTTCTTCCTGCATCAGGATATCCCCGGTATCCATGCCGACATCGGTCTGCATGGTCGTGATGCCCGTGACCGTTTCCCCGTCAATGACGGACCACTGGATCGGGGCAGCACCGCGGTATTTGGGAAGAAGGGAGCCGTGCACGTTGATGCATCCGTATTTCGGAACGGAAAGGTTTTCGGCGGAAAGGATCTGGCCGAACGCGGCTGTCACCATAAGGTCGGGAGCGAAGTCTCTCAGCGCCTCCACGCCTTCGGGGCGCCGGATCTTTTCAAACTGGAAGACCGGGATCCCGTGTTCCTGCGCCAGAAGCTTGACGGGGGGCGCATCAGGTGTTTTGTGGCGTCCGACCGGGCGGTCGGGCTGGGTAAAGACGGCCAGCTCGTGACCGCTTTCGATCAGCATCCGGAGCGAAGGAAGCGCAAATTCTGGCGTGCCGAGAAAAGCTATCCGCATGGATCAGACCTCCTCTTCTTCGGCATGATCGCGGAGATACTCTTCCGGAGGCTCCTTGACCAGACGCAGGTAGGTGAGCCCGTCCAGATGATCCACCTCATGTTGGATGGCGCGGGCGAACAGGCCGTGCGCTTCGTAGGCGTGCGGCTCTCCGTTCCGGTCCTGCGCGGTCACGACCACGTGCTCCGCGCGCTCGACGTATCCGGACCGTCCGGGGAAGGACAGGCATCCCTCCATGCCGCCCTGGATCCCGTCGCGGCTCAGGATGACGGGATTGACAAGTTCCACGCACTCGTTTTCCTCTCCGGTATCGATCACGCAGATCCGCCTCAGGATCCCCACCTGCGGCGCGGCAAGGCCGACGCCGTCGGCGTCATACATGGTATCGAACATATCATCGATCAGTTCGCCCAGGGACGGACCGAATTTATCAACAACCCTGCATTTTTTCGAGAGACAGGGCTCGTCATCTTTTCGGATATTGCGCAGTGCCATTCGTCAGAACCTCCTAATACACTTATTTTATTATAGCCTTCCAGCGGAAGGCTGTAAAGAAAGAGGGCTTTCCGGAAGCGTCGCAGTTCCCGGCGCGCGGTTGTGCAGAAACGGAGGAATCGTGTATAATGAATCAGATGTGTAAGATTTGGGGGCATATGGACAGATGCGGCTGAAACAGAGGATACAGGACAGGAAATGGCTTCTTGCAGCGCTTGCGCTTTTCTGGATCCTTGTCTGCGCGGTAAAGCGCCAGCTGTTTATGAGCGCAGTCACCGCGGTGCCCGTTATCCTTTTCTGCTGCTGTTCTTTTCTCGTTACGCTTTTTCTCAGGGGAATGTCCGAAAAGGACTTTCTCCTGATCGCCTGTTTCCTCGGCGTCTTTTTTATCGTGATCGCGCCGTTTGCCTGCATCATCGACGAACGGTATCACTTCGCCAGATCGTTCCTGCTGTCGGGGGGCAGTTTCTTCCATCAGAGCGTGAACGGAACGACGGGCTTTCTGCTTCCGGATGGTTTTGACATATATGCGCATCCAGCCGGATGGAACCCGTCCAACGTCTCGGAACTGCGGGACATATGGTTTTCTTCCGCGGAGAATCTCGCGTTTGTTCCTTATACGAGATCCGCTTCCTACCTTCCTCTGGACTATGTGTTCAGCGCGCTGGGGATGGCATTCGCGAGGCTTCTGCGCCTGCCGCTCGTCTTTGTCGTGCTGTTCGGGCGTCTGTTCAACTATGCCGCATATGTTGCCGTCAGCTATTTTGCCATCCGGAAGGCGCGCTATTATAAATCGCTGTTCTTCCTGGTGGCGGTGCTTCCGAGCTGCCTGTATGCGGGAGCCGTGATCAGCATCGACGCGTGTCTCCTTTCGTTCTGCCTGCTGTACGTGTCGACTGCCCTGAATTACTGTCTGGATGACGATCTTTTCGAGATCACGCCGGGCGACATGGCCGTGCTGCTGGTTTCCGCCACGTTCATTCTGTCGACCAAGTACTTCGGGTATTTCCCGATGCTGCTGCTGATCCTGTTTGCGGCGGGAAAACGGCTGAAGCGATACAGACAGACACTGATCGGTCTCGGCGCCGTGACAGCAGTGATGGCAGTATGGCAGATCTATATGGTCAGAATCGCGCCGGGGAGCATAGACGAAGGCGCTGTGTTCGAGGGCGTCAGCCTTGCCGGGCAGCTGGAGTGGATCTTTGCCCACAAAGGCAAGTTTCTGCAGCAGCTCGGGCATCAGATGATTCTGGAGGCTCCGCAGCAGATCTATGCCTATTCCTATTCGGAAGAGCCCGCTTTCGCCGCGCTTTCCCTTCCGCTTAGATTTGTTCCTTTCCTGGCCGCCGCATGGTCCGAGGACAAGTATCCGATGGAACTGAAACAGAGACGCGGTCTGAATTTCTACTGGATCCTGTCCGCCTTCGTGATGATGGCGATTTGCTATATCGGACTGTATCTGGCATGGACGCCGGTCGGGGCTCCCGCTGTGGAGGGCATGCAGTTCCGTTATGCCACGCCCTATATGATCTTTATCCTGCTTGCCGTTTCCACGATCCAGACGGTGAATACGGTCAGGGACCGCGAGAGGATTACCGCTTTCCTGATGGTGCTCCAGCTGGTGAACATGCTGACGGGCACGGTCCTGCATTGGGGCTGAACCGCTGCGATACCTGCCGAACGGAAGCTGACACAAAAGATAAAGACACAGTCCCGGCACTGCAGCGCGCCGGGACTGTTTGCTATAGAGGGGAACCGGGAAGGAACAATCAGTCGGAAGTGCTCCCGAGCCAGCTCCGGATGATATCGATCAGCTCGGATACATCTTTCTTGCCGTTTTCCTCCGAAGAGGCGTCAGAGGCTGCCGTATCGTCGGCGGTAAGTCCGGGCTGGACAGGGCCTGCGGCTTCCGGAACCGCATCGGGTTTTCCGACAGCCATGTCGATCCCCGCATCCGCAAGCGCCTCGTTCAGCGCTTCTTCCGCGGAAGCGATTCCGTCGGACGATTCGCCGCTGACCGTGTCAGGCACTGTGGAGAGGGCGGATTCCAGTTCGTCGAGGAGGGAGGTCAGTCTGTCTTTTGCAGCCTGATCCTCGATGTTGTCGATGGAGGAACGGATCCGGGAAAACGGATCGGATCCCATGCCTCTGCCCTTCGCTCTGCCGCGGAATCCGTCCTGAGGGATACCCTGCGGATCCTGCTGTCCAGGCTTGCCGACCTGAACGGTAAGTCCTGCAGCTTTCAGCGCCTCGTTCAGTGCCGTTTCTGCTTCTGTCAAAGCGCTGCTGTCCGTATTGCCGTTCGCTGTGCGTCCGGCTTCCAGCGCCTGTTTCCAGGCTTCGAACAGGCTGTTCAGATTCGTCTTTGTTTCTCCGTCTTCCAGTCCGTTGATGGCGGCGGAGATGTCATCAAAACACGTCCCCATTCCGTGCTTTCCGCCTGCTTTCTGTCCGTTTCTGCCCTGCTGGAAATCCCTGCCGCCTCTTCCGCCTGCAAAGATTCCGTTATTCTGTCCGGGTATGCCGGAATTGCCCGGATTCGTCTGCGTGCCGGGAAGCTGGCCGGACGGCGGCATGAATGCCTGGCCCTGCTGGGCTGGCTGATCCGGGAAATGGGTCGAAGGGGTCTCCTGATCGGATCCTTCTGCAAAAGCCGCAGCGGAAAGTGAGAGTACCAGAACAGCGGCAATCGCAGCTGTTAGAAAACGTTTGATTCTTCTGTTGTTCATGTTCTTTGTCTCCTTTGTAATGGATTGGGTTATGACCCTTTGCCAAACAATACGGAAGCCACGACATCAAAAATGGGGTCAGTGTGTAATTTTTATGTCCGAAGGATATGCCGACACGGTTTGCACACAAAAAACAGCGCTGTGCGCGCTGTTATGTTCTCTGAAATTGTGCGAATCGGGACGGGTGCTGTATCAGTGCTCGACTTCGGAGGAAGGATCCGCTGACATTTCGTTTTCTGTTCCGATGTCCATACGGGCGTCATTGGCGCGGCCGTGCCCCTTGGGACCGATCTTGCCGTCAAACTTGCCGCCCGGCTGGGAAAAACCGTCGAGCTTTTTCTGGAGTCTTTGTCTGTGGCGTCCGTTGCCGGCATCTGTGCTGATTTGAAAGGAATCAAACGACAGTCCGTTATGCTGCTGGTTGCCGAGCTTTTCGACGGTCGCAGAAATGGCTCTGTCGACGGGACGGTGGCGGAGTTCGCGTCTGTCCATTTCCAGAAGGAGCGTTTCACCGGATTCATTGCCGCCCTTGACATCCAGTACGTAGTCGAAGCAGTTGATCGTATAGACGAGAGAGGAATCCGAGTCTGCATCCAGCGTAACCGTTCCGTAAGGCATGGCGTAAGCCGTTCCCGCGCCTGCCACAATGACCATTGCGGCAGCTACGGTTCCGGATATCGCGCGTTTCCAGGCTCGTGACATACCGGCGGTTTTCATTTCATGCAGATCGAGCTGCTGTCCGATCTCATAACCCTGATTACGAATCCGGACAACCGCGCCGTCTTCCCTGAGGGCTGCGGCATGGCGGCCCCGGATATCAACGATTACTGCGTTCATACTGGCATTTCCTCTTTCATAAACTTCAAATACTCCTGAAGGAACGGATAGTCGCCGCTCAGAACCAGAACCGCCATAATGAGGTATTTGCGGTACCGGTCCAGGGTTTTGCGCGGGACGCCCGACGACGCGGAGAGCGATTTGATCGGGAGCTTGTGTGTTTTCTCCAGCTCAGACAGGAATTCGGGACGGGATAGCATATACCTGACGGCCGCGGCGCATTCCTGCTTGGTCTTCTCCTGCCTTGGCGAGCATTCCGTGAGATCGAAAAAGCGGAAACCGTATCCGCGCATCTTTTCATTCATGGAAAGGATCTCGTCCCGGAGGCTGCCGGAGGAACGTGCCTTGCTGGCCTCCATCACGGCAAGGTAGACGCCTTCCGTGTCTTCGCCCGGCTCGCCGTTGCCTTCCAGAATGTGCGGCGCGACGGGAACTTCGCGCAGATCGTTTTTCCGCGACCGGAAATAGTCGATCAGCGCGCGGCGGATCAGGATCTGCGAGAAGGGAAGGAAATCCCCCTTTTCTCCGTCATAGCTGTCAATGGCTTTGTTAAAGGCAGTGAGCGCGACCGACCATTCGTCATCCTGTCTGGTAATATAGCGGTTGCACACCAAAGACGCTGTGCGCAGGATGGTTTGTTCCTGGCTCAGGATCAGATCCTCACGTATGCGGTCATCGGATGATGCCGCAAATGCGGTTGTATTGATGGAATCGCGCATGCTGAATGCTTCCGGATGAGCCTTCCGCCTTGTTTCCAACAGTTCCATATGGGTTCCGCCTTTCAAATATCTATACGAAAGAGGAGCCTCTGAAAAAGGGGTCGGCCGATGCTTTTGCTGAAATAACTGCGGCAGGGGATGCGGAACCCCTGCCGCGGGGAGAAGTCCTGCCGTTTACCGGGAGGAAGGGAATTCCTTCCGTTCTTCCGTTTCCCGGATGAAACCGACTGCCAGAAGGCTGAGCGCGGCAAGCATAAAGAACGCCAGCACGTAGGTCGGGATAACGACCGCGTCAAACAGATAGGCGGCATGGCAGAGGAAGGACGCGATACAGACCAGAGCGGGGATATACCAGCGCTTCGGCTCGAAAAACAGAAATACGACGGCGACGGTGTCGGCAAGATAGAAGTATCGGTCATGCATCAGCGGGAGGAAGAACGGGATCATGACCGCGAAGATCAGGGAAGCTTTGACGAGATCCGGCGTGCCGAGACGGTCCCTTCTCCAGTACAGATAGAGGAGGAAGGCAAGCACAACCGTGCCCGCTATGAAAATGCCGGCGGCCGTGACGGGGATGTTGGACTTGGTTCCCTGGGGGAGCCAGGCAAATACGTTCGGTGCGAGCATGGACAGTTCGGAATAGGAGTTTGCCTGATTCCAGTAGACGGAGATGCAGCTGATCGGACTTCTTCCGGCGATCATGGCGGGGATCAGAAGTCCGACGAATACCGCGGCAAAGACCCAGACGTCCCGAAGGCGGATATCCTTTCTGAACAGGAATACGATCAGCATCGGCATCAAGAAGACCGTCTGAAGCTTAAAGGAAAGCGCAAGGGCGAAAAACGCCCAGCAGAGGCGGCTCTTTTTCTGCAGCCCGTAATACAGTCCGCCAAGCGCGAACGCGGAGAAAACGCTGTCGCACTGCCCCCACATGGCGCTGTTGACGATCACGCTCGGAACAAGCAGCGCGGCGAAGAACGCGACGATTCCCGTCATCCTGTTTTCCGTCTTCAGACCGATGAGCTTCATGACGTAGTATGCCAGGATAAAATCGAAAAGGACGGAAAAGATCTTCAGGGAGAACATGAAATACGCATACGGGACCAGTTTCGCTATGCCGAACAGGAGATACAGATACGGCATATTGTAATTGGCTATTTCCGCGGCAAGGGATTCCGCGCCCGGAAGTTCCAGCATATACTGCATCCAGATGTTGAGATAATCGCTGAAGTCATCCGTCACATGGGGCAGCAGGGAAACGCGGGTAAAAAGCGTCAGTCCGAGAAGGACCAGGATTGCGGTAAACGAAAGGATGGAAAGCGGCCGTTTCTTCTCGCCGATTCCCGTAAAGAGGAGCGCTGCCGCTGCAGCATAGATCAGCGCGACGGGGATGCCCGTACCGAAAGGAACCGGCTGCCGCGAGGTAAAGGACAGGACCGCCGGGGTGAGCAGCAGGCATACCAGGATGGCGGCGCCGAAAAGCAGATATTTGGGCAGAGTCTGTTTATTCAAGGCAAATCCTCCTTACTGCTGCGGCATGTCTTTCGACGTACCGCCAACACGGACCGAATTGAGGTTGAAGTACATGGCGTAGACCTCGTTCCTCCAGTTGTATCTGGACGGCCCAAGGTCGTTCTGGATCAGAAGCTCCGGCATATTGCTTAGAGGAGCGAGCACAACGTCCCGGCCGGCTGCGTCCTGACAGGTTTTCCAGCGTTCGCTCTGCTCTGCATAATAAACGGACGCAGTCCCGTTCAGGAGGTCTCTTCCGGCC
The DNA here is from genome assembly GCA_017429985.1 of Clostridia bacterium. Lineage (GTDB taxonomy): Bacteria > Bacillota > Clostridia > Christensenellales > CAG-138 > JAFRNW01. The sequence continues at coordinate 17,820 of JAFRNW010000010.1, forward strand.
TTGAAGGACGTGAAGGAACTGTAGCTACCGACGCATACGATCAATGTCATTATACAGTAGCCGAGCAGAAACATGCGTATTGTTTTTGCTTCGAACAGCGTGCCGGGATTCTGCCGGATTTTCCGGAAGAGCCATCCGGTCAGATAGAAGACGTTCGCAAAGAGCAGCAGAACATACAGGAAGAACTGGATGTCGAGCAGCCTCCCCGATCCCGTGTAGTCCTGCGTGTAAAGCGTCGGGACATAGCCCGCTGCGATCAGGAACAGAGAGGCGAACATAACGAGCAGGGGAAACCGGAAACGGAAGTCTGATCTGCCCGCGAAACCGACTGCCGCAGGAACTGCCGCGAACGAAAGGAGCAGTACGGGAAGCGTCGACCATTCCGCGACAGAGGCGGCGGTCTTCATGACCGCCTTGACGCCTGCGCGCAGGAAGGCGGTGAACCCCGAATAAAACTGCCGCCCGGCGTTGGCGGGACTCTTGATGCTGATCAGGAACATGACCAGGAAAAGGAGAAACGTGGCAAGAGGAAGCGGATTCTTCTCTCCGGCGCGGAACTCCAGAATAACGACGGCTGCCAGGATCATGAGCAGATGGAGCCCTGTCGTATAATTGCCCCCCGCAAGCAGGGCTGCGAGAAGCGGAAGCACGATATAGAAAACGATGTTTCCGCGCTTCCCTTTTGTTCTGCGGATAAAAGCAAGAAGAGCGGACAGAAAGATCAGTGCAAAACTGAAACAGAGACAGTAGTAGCAGGAACCGTTGAACCAGTAGAGCCCCTGAAGCGGATTCGGAAGAAACTGTGTGCAAAGGATCGAAACGAGCGCGAACAGAAGAAGCTGCGAGGCGGGTGGCAGACGCAGGACATGCTTTCCGACGGAATGCACGAGGCACCATAATCCGAGAAGCAGGAATCCCGTCATGATCACAAACGTCCAGAAATACGCGTGTATTCCGAAAATCCCGGGCTGCAGCGACATGAGAAAAACGGCGGAATACGATCCCTGCCAGTGATAGTAGACATACTGTACCATGCGGAGCGCGGCCTTCAGAACCGGGGCAAGGCTATGCGTGGAATTCCAGACACGGGCAGTATTCTGACCGTACGTATAGTCATCATTGATCGGGACATCATATTTCGCGATCGCCAGCATCGGTGCAAGAAGAGCTGCAAGCAGGACCAGCGCGGCAACCGCGGCAATTGTGATGATAAGAGGCGTTTTTTTCATAGCGGTACTCGTTTTTGCGGGGTTGCGTTTCTGTGGAATCAACCGTATAGGATATCGTACCATGAAACGGCATGCCGGCGCAGCGCTGCCTGCGTTTTGTTTGCAGACTTGTTACAGAGTCTACAGCATGTCCTGCGGATTGATTTCAAGCGTGGCGAACAGCTCGTTCCGGTGTTCCGATTCGTAGTCGTAAATCAGATGCAGAATATCCGCGGTGCGTTTGGTGCGGAGAAGTTTGATGAGTACCTGATACCGGTAGTTGTTCATCTTTCGCTGGATCGGCGCGGGAGAGCAGGAAAGCATCAGGAGATCGTTTTTCCCCTCTTCGCCGAGATGCTCCAGGAGCACGGCTTCGAGATTCCTGCCGTACTGCTCGCCGGTCCTAAACAGGGCTTCTTCGTCGGGACCGGAGAAGAGCAGCCGGACGAACATGGAGAAAGGGGGGAACAGGGCATGCCTGCGCTGCGCGAGCTCGTACCGGTAAAAGCCCTTGTAATCGTGATCCTTCGCAAACACGATGGCGGGATGATTCGGAGAATAGGTCTGGATGATGACTTTCCCCGGGGTCTCATCCCGGCCCGCTCTTCCGGAGATCTGCGTCAGGAGCTGGAACGTCCGCTCCGTGCTCCGGTAATCGGGGATGCAGAGAGACGCGTCCGCGGCAACGACGCCGGCAAGCGTAACATTCGGAAAGTCATGGCCTTTTGCGATCATCTGCGTGCCGATCAGCACGCTGTACTCGCCGGAAGCAAACGCGGAAAGCGTCTGCTGGTATGCGTTTTTATGATGCATGGTGTCGGTATCCATGCGGAGGGAAGTGACACCGGGGAACAGGGCCTGGAGCTGTTCCTCCACCTGTTCCGTTCCGATGCCGAAAAACTTGATGAACGGTTTTCCGCAGTTCGGGCAGATTTCGGGAACCGGCCTGCTTGCCCCGCAGAAATGGCATTTCAGTCTGTTCCCGTGCTTGTGATAGGTCATGCTGATGTCGCAGTTGGGGCACTGGATGACGGTTCCGCAGGACCGGCAGGAAACGAAGGTGGAATAGCCGCGCCGGTTGAGGAACAGCATGGCCTGATGTCCGCCGTCCAGACACTCCCGAAGCAGCGACTGCATCTTTCTTGAAAAGATCCCGTTGTTGCCCGCAAGGAACTCCTCGCGCATATCGACGGTTTCGACCTCCGGCATCGGCCGGTGCATGACCCGTTCCGGCATTTCAAGCAGCCTGTATCTCCCGGACTGCGCACGGAAATAGGAGAGAAGGGAGGGGGTGGCACTTCCGAGAAGGACCGGTATGCGGAAGGACCGGGAACGGTGCGCGGCGATTTCGGCCGCATGATAGCGGGGAGCGCTTTCGCTCTGGTAACTGGATTCGTGCTCTTCGTCGATGATGATCAGACCGAGATTGGAAAAGGGAGCGAATACGGCGCTGCGGGCTCCGACGACGACACGAGCCCGGCCGAGGCGGATGCGCCGCCACTCGTCGAACCGCTCTCCTGCGCTGAGACGGCTGTGGAGGACCGCGACATCGTCATCGAAGCGCGCGCGGAAGAGCCCGACGGTCTGCGGGGTCAGTGAGATCTCCGGCACCAGCACGATGGCTTCCCTGCCTGATTTCAGGCAACGGTCGATGCACCGCATGTAGACTTCCGTTTTTCCGCTTCCGGTCACCCCGTGCAGGAGAAAGGTTTCCGCGGACTGCTGCACGACGGCTTCCGAAACCGCGTCCACGGCATTCTGCTGCGCTGCGTTCAGCACAACGGGCGTGTCCGCCCGCCTGCAGGAATAGTCCGGCCGACGGAACGTGACGTGTTCGTTTTCCAGAATAAATCCCTTCCGGATGAGCGCGCTGATGGCGGAAGCGGCTCCGGGCAGATACGCACGGATGTCCGCCACGGACATTTCCAGTCCGGTATTATGGAGGAGACTGACGACTTCCAGCTGTTTCGGCGCAAGCGCCTTCCCGCCGGAGGTCCGGAGAGCGGCGAGCATCTCCGCGTACGGGATCTCCCCAGAGAGCACGACGGTCCGTTCGGATTTTTCACGGACCCGGCTGCCGCGCAGCCTTGCAGGGATCATGAGGCGCAGCGCCTCTACAAGAAGACAGTGGTAACTCCGGGATACCCATCCGGCAAGCTCGATCTGCTCTTCCGTCAGGACGGGATACGGTTCCATGACGCGGATGATATCCTTTACGGGGAAATCCGTGTCGAAGTCGCTCTTCACGGAAAGGACGAATCCCTCCTTCAGTGCGTTTCCGCTTCCGAACGGCACAAGGACATGCTGCCCGGCAGAGATATTCAAATGTTCGGGCACACGGTATGTGAACAGCCGGTCCACATTGGCGTGGGCGATATCGATAATGACTTCCGCAAACATAGAATGCTCCCGCGTCCGGTGTATAACCTAGAAAAGCCCGCGGATGCGGGCCTGATGTACAAAGACAGGATTAATTCTGGCTCTGATAGTATTCTTTCGGGGGTTCGATCACAAGCTCGTCGCTGTACAGTTCTTCCACCGCTGCCGTCACGGGTTTGCGGCCCGCAAGGACATCCGGCTCGTTCTGCAGCTGGCGCGCACGTTTGGCGACCGCGGTCACAAGCATGTAGCGGCATCCGCCGGCTTTTTTAATGAGAGTGTTCAAAGGTTGATTCATCATTTTTCAGATCCTCCTGACAGTTCGCTGATCAGAGCGCAGTTGCGGGAAATGCGGCTCTTTTCCGCTCCGATAATGTTTTCGACTTTGTTGACGGCGATATCCAGGATATCGTTGACAACGACGTAATCATACTTTCCGGCCAGCTTCATTTCTTCAAAAGCGGTATTGAAGCGGCGCTCCACCTGTTCGGCGGTTTCCGTTCCCCTGCCGATCAGCCGCTCTTTCAGCTCGGACAGGGAAGGGGGAGCGATGAAGATAAGAACGGCATCCGGGAAGGAATCCTTGACCTTCATGGCGCCCTGCACATCGATATCCAGAACGACATCGTTTCCCGCTTCCATCTCTTCCACGACAAACGAGCGGGGGGTTCCGTAAAAATGCGTGTTGAATACATGCATGTATTCCAGGAATTCATCCCTGTCGATCATGGACTGGAAGGTCGGTTCGTCAATGAAGAAGTAATGGACGCCGTCGACTTCACCGGGGCGCGGGCTTCGCGTGGTCGCGGAGACGGACAGTTTGATGTTTGAACGGCGTTCACGAAGAACGTTGATAATAGAGCCTTTTCCGACACCGGAAGGCCCGGAGATTACGACCAAAAGGCCTTTATTGGATTCCCGCATTTGATTTCACCTCTTTCGGGTCATTCTATGTTCTGAACCTGTTCCCGGATCTTTTCGGTTTCCGTTTTTCCGGAGAGGACAAGGTTCGTCAGTTCCGTATCATTTGCTTTGCTTCCGATCGTGTTGAATTCCCGGTTGATCTCCTGCACAAGGAAATCAAGACGTTTTCCGACCGGATCGGGATCTTCGAGGAGAAGCTCCATCTGACGGACGTGGCTGTGCAGACGGACGACCTCTTCGTCAACCGCGGCGCGGTCGGCGAAGACGGCGACTTCCATCGCGAGGCGCGTTTCATCCACGTCGCCCGCTTCCAGCAGCTGGGAGATCTTGCTGCGGAGACGGTCACGGTAATCCGTCACGACGCCCGGGGCGCGGGCTTCGATCCTGTCGGCAAGAGCGGAGATCGTCTCCGCCTTTTTGGCAAGGTCGGCGTGAAGCCTTGCGCCTTCCAGCGCACGCATCCCGATCAGTTCCTTCAGCGCGGCTTCGACCGCGTCATGACAGAGGACGGCGACTGCGTCCTGATCTTCCTCCGCCTCGAGGACTTCCGTGACGCCGGGGAGGTTCAGAGCCGCCGCGAGACCGAAGTCGTCCGGAAGGTACAGCGATTCATTCGCTCCGCGCGCGGAATCGACGTACGAAACGAGAAGGGGGGTGTTGATAACCACCTGCTTTGCGTCGTTGCGCGTATTTCTGTAATTCAGGAAGACGTCGATGTGACCGCGGCTCAAAGCCCCGGAGATCTGCTTGCGGATGCGGTCCTCCAGAAAGAGGAGATGACGCGGAAGACGCATGGATACATCCAGGAAACGGTGATTCACGGACTTCAGCTCGATTGTTATTTCACGTCCGTCAGCCGAAACGATGCCGCGGCCGTATCCAGTCATACTTTGCATGAGAAACCTCGATTCAAATCATTATTATAGCACAACAATTGCGGAAGAGACAACTGCGGGCGGAAACGGGCATGCTACTGCCTTCCGATCAGCTTCAGGAAGGCTTCTTCGTCCAGCACCGGGATCCCGAGCGCTTTCGCCTTGTCCAGCTTGCTTCCCGCCGCTTCCCCCGCCAGCACATAATCCGTTTTCCTGCTGACGCTGCCCGCGGCTTTTCCGCCGTACTGCTCGATCAGGGCTTCCGCTTCCTTTCTGCTGAAGGAGGGAAGCGTTCCCGTGACGACGACGGTCTTTCCGGTGATCGGGCTCTCCGTGATCTCCGAAACGCTGCTTTCGGGGGTCACGCCGTGCCGCAGAAGCGAATCGATCTGGGCGGAAATGGACGGGTCCCCGAAAAAGGAGAGGATGCTGTCCGCGACGATCTCTCCGATATCGCTGACGGAGAGGAGATCCTCGCGGGATGCGGACCGCACGTTTTCCAGGGTGCCGAAGCGCTTCGCGAGGTCCTTTGCGGTCTTGCTGCCCACGTTGGGGATTCCCAGCGCGAACAGGAAGGCGCTGAGCGGGCGGTGCCGGCTTGCGTTCAGGGCGTCGATCAGATTCTGTGATTTTTTCTCCCCGAATCGGTCGAGCGGGAGAAGACGTTCAGTAGTCAGGTCGTACAGTTCGGGAATGGTGGAAATGCCGAAACTGTCCACCAGCTGTTCAGTCGTGCGGTCGCTGAGCTGTTCGATATCCATAGCGTCGCGGGAAGCATAGTGAGAGATCCTTCCGACGATCTGCGGTCTGCAGGACAGGGAGTTCGTGCAGAACAGATGCGCGCCGCGCTGTTCCACATGCGCCCCGCAGCTGGGACAGACGGACGGCTTTTCGATCGGGGCTTCCGGCACATCCCCGGGAACGCTTCCGAGTATCTCCGGGATGACGTCGTTGCTCCTCCGGAGGAATACACGCGATCCGATTCCGACGCGTTTCCGCAGGATGTCGTCATAGTTGTTCAGCGTTGCGCGCCGGATGGTTGCGCCGGCAAGTTCCACGGGCGTGAGATGGGCGAGCGGCGTCAGCTTGCCCGTTCTGCCGACCTCCCAGGTGACCTGTTCGACAACGGAGGTGGTTTCCTCGGCGGCGAATTTGAAAGCAATCGCCCAGCGGGGGAATTTTTCCGTTTCCCCGAGCTCCTTTCTCAGACGGAAATCGGTGATCTTGACGACCATGCCGTCGATCAGAAAATCCAGCTTACCGCGCTCTTCTTCGGCGAGCCGGATCTCCTTCATGACCGCTTCGGCGGAATCGCAGTACCGGATATACGGATTGACGGGGAAACTGTTCTCTTTCAGGAAATCCAGCATCTCACGCTGGTCCGAGAACTGTTTTCCCTCGATATATCCCACGTTGTAGCAGAAACAGTCGAGATGTCTGGAAGCCGTGACGGAGGGATCGGTATTGCGGAGCGCTCCGGCGGCCGCATTCCTCGCGTTTTTCAGCGGTTCAGCCGCGGTTTCGTTAAACCGGGAGAGCACGGAAAGACGCATGATGCATTCTCCCTGCACTTCCATCGTGCCCCTGAACGGGATCTCCATCGGGATTCCGGATATCGTCCGGATCTGCTCGGTAACGGTTTCGCCGGTCACGCCGTTTCCGCGGGTCGAGCCGAGCACATACTTTCCGTCCTTGTATGTCAGGTTGACGGTGAGGCCGTCAAATTTGTATTCCAGGGCAAATCTTGGAACGCCGATGCCGGCGGTCAGACGTCGTGCTCTTGTCTCCCAGTCGGAAAGAGCGGATTCCGTGCGGACCTTGTCCATGCTCCACAGGCGGCCGAGATGCGTGTGAGGGGGAAATCCCTGCACGGGGGCACCGCCGACCCGGCGGGTCGGGGAATCCGGGAGGACGACGCCGCTTTGCTGTTCCAGCGCAAGCAGCTCGTCGTACAGGGTGTCGTATTCCTTGTCGGACACTTCCGGCGCGTCTTCCTGATAGTAGGCGGCGCCGTATCGGTTCAGAAGGGCGGTAAGTTCTTCCTGCCTAGTCATATGTCAATCCTCCAGAGGCGTAATGGGTGCCATGGATGCGGAAAATTTCTTGATTTGTCCGCCGTCAAAATCGATCTCAAGGATCTGTCCTCCGCCGGAGCCGCTCAGGCTCAGGATCGTTCCGGGGCCGTATTTTGCGTGGGAAACACGCTGCCCGGCGGCAAAGGTGAAGGCGGGCGCCTTGAGCTCGACCGGAACGGGCCGGACGGGCTTCTGACCTGCGGGCACGGTTTTTTTCAGCGCGTGTTTGTCTCCGGAAGAAGCGGGAGCATCCGGGAAAAGAGAAAAACCGGCACGCGGCTGGAACGCGGAACCGAAACCGTGCGTCTGCCCGCTGTTTTTCCGGCTGCCGGTCTGCTGAACAGGAAGAACGGGTTCAAGCTCCTCCAGAAACACGGATGGAACGGCGGGTTCGATCCTGCCGAAATTCATCCGCTCCCGCGCATAGCTGAGGTGAAGGGAATCCATGGCGCGGGTAATGCCGACATAGCAGAGCCGCCGCTCCTCCTCCATGCGCTCGGGATCGAAGCGGGATTTTTCCGACGGGAACAGTCCCTGCTCGAGTCCGCAGAGAAAAACGACGGGAAACTCCAGACCCTTCGCACTGTGGAGCGTCATCATGGTGATCTGGCCCGCGGCGCTGTCAAGTTCATCGGTTGAGGTGAACAGGGCGACGTTTTCCAGAAACGCCTGCAGGGGATCCGTCACTTCCCCGGACGGGAGGCTCTCTTCAAATTCCGCCATATAGCTGACGAGCTCGTTTACGATTTCGAGACGGGTCTCGTAGTTTTCCTTTTTATCGTCACGGAGATAATCCTCATACCGGATCTCGTTCAGCAGCCATTCCGTCAGCTCCGCCAGGGAGGAACCTCCGAGCATGCCCAGCGCGCCGGTCAGGACCCCGCAGAACTGTCCGAGTCTGGCGGCATACCTTGAATTCTCGTGCTGCAGTTTCAGAGCCGCCGCAAGAAGCGAGGAATTCATCTCGGCAGCCCTGGATTCGAGAAGTGACAGCGCTCCGTCGCCGAGCCCGCGCTTCGGGGTGTTGATGACCCGCCGGAAGGAGACGTCGTCATGCGGATTTTCGAGAAGGCGGAGATAGGCGATGATATCCTTGACTTCAGCGCGCTGGAAGAAGGACACGCCGCCGTAGACACGGTAGGGGATGTCATAGCTTTTCAGATACATTTCAAGCACGCGGCTCTGGGCATGCGTTCTGTACAGAACGGCAAAGTCGGAGTAGGACCTGCCCCGGCGGACATCGCCGAGAATGATCCTGCAGATGTGCTGCGCCTCGTCCCGGTCATCCTGCGCGATGAACAGATCGACCGGGTCGCCGCCTTTCCGCTCGGTCCAGAGCGTTTTCGGCTTCCGTCCGCGGTTGTTGGAAATAACGAGGTTCGCCGCCTCCAGGATGTTTCCCGTCGAGCGGTAATTCTGCTCCAGGCGGATCACGCGGGCGCCCGGGAAGTCTTTTTCAAATTCGAGAATGTTCCGGATGTCCGCGCCCCTCCACCCGTAGATGCTCTGGTCGTCGTCGCCCACGACGCACAGGTTGCGGTGCTCGCCGGCGAGCAGGCGGACGATCTCGTACTGCGCCAGGTTGGTATCCTGGTATTCGTCGACCAGAATATACCGGAACCGGAGCCGGTAGCTGTCCAGAACTTCCGGTTCGGTTCGGAACAGTTCGACCGTTTTCAGGAGCAGATCGTCAAAATCGAGGGCATTGTTTTTTTTCAGATACTTTTCATATACCGAGAAGGCGTCCGAGACCTGCCGGATGGCGCCGGATTCGCGGAGGAACGCGGCGGGATCATGCGGCATGTGGTTTTTGGCGGCGCTGAACTGGGAAGCGAGCTGGCGCGGCGTGAACACCTTATCGTTGAGATTCAGATCCTTAATGACGTGCTTGATCAGCGTCTGCTGGTCGGTATCGTCATAGATCACGAACTTCGGGTCATATCCGAGCCGGTCGATTTCGCGGCGGAGGACCCGGACGCAGAACGAATGGAAGGTCAGCACCCACATATCCCCGCTGCCGGAAGGACCGACCAGCCGCTCCACCCGTTCACGCATTTCCCCTGCGGCCTTGTTGGTGAACGTCAGCGCGAGAATATTCCACGGCATGACGTCTTTTTCGGAAATCAGGTACGCGATGCGGTGGGTCAGGACCCGGGTCTTTCCGCTGCCGGCGCCTGCAAGAACAAGAAGCGGGCCCTCCGTGCAGGTGACCGCCTGCAGCTGGGGACCATTCAGTTTTGACAAATCCATACAAGTATCCATATTAAAATTATATCATACGGACGCGGGGGCCGTCTTTCGTTTTTGGGCGGGGCCGTCCTGCTCGTTTTGCTTGTAAAAGAAGCGGCAGCGGGGATATAATTATCCTAGATAAATATATTCTGAACGGAGGGCTAAAGCTTTGATTGGAGTTGTGATTGGAGAAAAGGGAGCGGGAAAAACAAAGAAACTGTTGAATCATGCAAACAAAATGGCGGCGGAATCAAAAGGCAGCGTGGTATTTGTAGACGATGACAACAGTTATATGTTTGATCTTGCGACCAGCATCCGCTTTATCAATGCCAGTACTTACAACATTAAGAGCTCCAAAATGCTTTACGGATTCATCTGTGGCATCGCGGCGCAGGATTTTGACCTGGAGTACATCTATATTGACGGATTCAAGAACTTCATTCACCATACGCTTTACGAACTGCAGCCGTTTTTCACCAGCCTCGACGAAGTCGCGAAGGCGAACAATCTGAATATTATTTTAAGCATCAGCGGAAGCGAGACGGATCTTCCCGAATATATCAAGGAAATGATCATGGAGATCCCGAACTGACCGTATTCTGCGGAGCATCATTTTGTAATTAAAAAAAGGATCAGGAGTAATATGCGCTATCTGAGTACACGCGGCGGAGACGCGGTTTCCGCGGCGCAGGCAATTGTTATGGGCATCAGTCCTTCCGGAGGGCTGTTCGTGCCCGAGAGTTTTCCGAAACTGGATCCGGCATCGCTCAGCGGAAACTACCGCGACGACGCCTTCCGGGTCATGTCCCTGTATCTCACGGAAACTGAGCCGGAAAAGCTGAAGGATATCATCGACAGGGCATACGACCGGTTTGACACGAAAGCCGTGGCGCCCGTTGTCGGGCTGACCGAGACCGAAAGCGTGCTGGAACTCTGGCACGGGCCGACGATGGCGTTCAAGGACGTGGCGCTGCAGATCCTGCCGTATCTGATGAAGGAATCCCTTGTCCAGACGGGCGAGGACCAGACGGTCTACATTCTCGTGGCGACGTCCGGGGATACCGGAAAGGCCGCGCTCGAGGGCTTCCGGGACGTGGAAGGAACCAGGGTGCTGGTATTCTATCCGTACGGGGGCGTATCCAGGATGCAGCGTCTTCAGATGGTCACGCAGGAAGGCGCGAACATGGATGTCTGCGCGGTCCGGGGAAACTTTGACGACGCTCAGACAGGCGTCAAGCAGATTTTTGCCTCCGAGGAGATGAAGCGCGAGCTGGGCGAGGCGGGGTACCGGCTTTCCAGCGCAAACTCCATTAATTTCGGCCGTCTTCTGCCTCAGATCGTCTACTATTTCACCTCCTACCATGCGCTGGTCGAGAACGGAAGGATCTCCGAAGGCGATCCGGTCAATTTCTGCGTTCCGACCGGAAACTTCGGCGACATCCTCGCGGGATACTATGCAGTCAGGATGGGGCTGCCGGTGCGCAAGCTGATCTGCGCGTCCAACCGGAACAATGTCCTGACCGATTTTTTCCGCCGCGGGATCTATAACGCCAACCGTCCGTTCTACAAGAGCATGAGCTGCTCGATCGATATCCTGGTCTCAAGCAACCTGGAGCGGCTTCTGTATGAGATCATCGAAAGGGATACCGAAACGGTCACGGAATGGATGCGCGCCCTGAAGGAAGAGGGGACCTATTCCATTCCGGAAGCGCAGCGCGCAGCGCTTTCCGATCTCTTTGAAGCGGACTGGTGCTCCGAAGAGGATACGCTGCAGACGATCCGCCGCGTGTTCGGAAGCAGGGGGTATCTGATGGATCCCCATACCGCTGTCGCGCAGACGGTATACGAAAGATATGTGGAGCGGACGGGAGACGAGACCCAGACGATTCTGCTCTCAACTGCGAATCCGTATAAATTCGCCAGTGATGTCCTTTCCATTTTCGAGACGCCCGGCGAGGACGATTTCGAAAACGCAGAGCGCCTGAGACAGATCACAGGCAAGGGGATCCCGGCAAACCTGAGGGAACTCTGCAGGAAACCCGAGCTTCATACGGACGTCTGCAATCTGGATGAAATGCCGGAACGTGTCAGATTCGGGGTGAGCAAATGAATCCGGACCGCAAGTACAGCTTGATTGTGACCGTTCTCTGCGTGCTGCTTCTGATCGCACTGTGCGGCTTGTATTTCCTCGGGCTCCAGCAGTACAAACTGAAACAGTATCTCCCCATCATGCAGGCTGTCGGGATCATAAAGGACAATTACTTTTATTACGACGAAAGCGTGCACGGGAGCACGCTGGTCGACAACGCCATCGACGGCCTCGTATCCGGCACCGGGGACAAATACGCGGAATATTATACCGAGGAGGAATACAAGGAGCTTCTGAAGGACCAGTCCAACACGTTTGTCGGAATCGGTATTTCCATTGCTGCACCGGACGACACGGGGGCGCAGATCATCAAGGTCTTTGAGGGAAGCACCATGGAACAGGCCGGCGCGGTCCCGGGAGACATCGTGCTCAAGATCAACGGGAAAGATACTGCGGGGCTGACGATGGAACAGATGCTCGCTCTTTTCTCAAAGGACGAAAAGGCAACGGATACGCTGCTGCTCCGGCGCGGGTCGGAGACATTTGCCGTCACGGTCGGCAAATCGGAAGTGTATGCGCCGTATGTATCCTATGAGATGCTGACGGATTCGGTCGGGTATATCAAGATCGACGGCTTTTTCGGCAAAGTCGTTTCCGAAACGAAAACCGCGATGGAGAAGCTTCTCGAACAGGGAATGCAGTCGGTGATCATCGACGTCAGGGACAACCCGGGCGGCGGACTGAACGAGTCGGTGGGGGTGTCCAGACTGTTTCTGCACCGAGGAGACCTGATCGTGACGATCATGGCCCGGAATGAGCAGGAGGAAAGCTATTCCGCAAAGGCGGACGGATACGATCTGCCGGTCACGATCCTGGTGAACGGGGAATCCGCGTCCGGATCCGAGCTGTTCACGGCGGCGCTGCGGGACAACGGCCGCGCCGTGGTGGTCGGAAAGAAGACCTACGGAAAGGGAATCGTCCAGTCATTCTTCAAGATCCGCGCGAACGGAGGATACGTGAAGATCACGACGGATGCGTATTTTACGCCGAAAGGCGTCAACATCCATCATACCGGCATCACGCCCGACATCGAGGTGGACCTGCCGGAGGAGTACAAGGACGCCCTTGTGGACGCCGTGCCCAGGGAGCAGGATACGCAGCTTGATACCGCGATCCGTGCTGCCGAGTATCAGATTGAGATGAACAGCGTGGAGGATGCCGCATGAGCAGTGCAAGTATCATCCGGGACAGTTCGCTGGCGCCTTCCGGCGCGGATAAAATCGCATGGGTATGGAACAACATGCCCCTTCTCAGGGCTGTCTGCGCGGATTTTGAAAAAGACCGTCCGCTTACGGGTCTGAAAGTCGCGCTTTCGGTACATCTCGAGGCAAAGACCGCATGCCTTTGCAGGACCCTTGCCGCGGGCGGAGCGGAAGTATTCGCGACCGGAAGCAACCCGCTGTCCACACAGGACGACGTGGCCGCGGAGCTGGCACGGCTTGGCGTGCATGTTTACGCGACGCACGGCTGCTCGCAGGAAGAGTACGATCTGTATATCCGCAAAGTGATCGAGCCGGGACCGGACATCATCGTGGATGACGGGGGCGATATCGTCCAAATGATCCGCACCCGGTTTCCCGAACTGGAAAAGAACGTCATCGGGGGATGCGAGGAAACGACAACGGGGATCGCGAGACTCAGAAAGCTGGAGAGGAACGGTGCGCTGCATTTTCCGATGATCGCGGTCAACGACGCTGACTGCAAGCACCTGTTTGACAACCGCTACGGTACCGGCCAGTCCGTTTTCGACGGGATCGACCGTACGACGAATCTGATCGTTGCCGGAAAGAAGGTCGTGGTCGCGGGATACGGATGGTGCGGAAAAGGTGTGTCGATGCGCGCGAAAGGGCTCGGCGCAAGGGTGATCGTGACGGAAGTGGACCCTGTCAAAGCGCTGGAAGCGCATATGGACGGATTTACCGTGATGTCTATGGACGAAGCGGCGGAACAGGGGGATCTGTTCATCACGGTGACCGGCAACTGCAAAGTGATCACGGAGGAGCATTTCCTGAAGATGAAGAACGGAGCGATCCTCTGCAACGCCGGTCATTTCGACGTGGAAGTGGATACGGCGTGCCTGAACAGGATCGCTGCGGAGCAGAAGCAGATGAAGCCGAATATCCGCGGCTACCTCCTTCCGAACGGGACATGGATCTATCTTCTTGCGGAGGGAAGGCTTGTAAACCTGGCGGCAGGCGACGGGCATCCCGCCGAGATCATGGATATGAGCTTTGCGATCCAGGCGCTCTCCTGCAGCTACCTGGCGGGACACAGGGGAATGCTGGAACCGAGGCTGATTCCCGTGCCTCGCGAGATCGATAACGCAGTCGCTTCCAAAAAGCTGGAAACGCTGGGCATCCGGATCGATGCGCTGACGCCGGAGCAGCGGGAGTATATCGGGCTGTAAAATGCCGGGTTGCCTTTTTTATGCTGAACTGTTATTATAAAATTTGACTGAAAATCGGGTATTCTGGTCTTTAACGGAACAGATCCCGCGATGAATAGATTATTTAAACATATTTTAGGGGGTTTTGGTAATGAAAGACTATTCCGCGAAGGACATTCGCAACATCGGCATTTTCGGGCACGGCGGAGAAGGAAAGACGTCGCTGACAGAAGCAATGCTTTACAATGCCGGTCTGGTTGACAGAATCGGCTCCGTGCAGAACGGAACAACGACGACGGACTTCGATCCCGAAGAAACGAAACGTCACATCTCCATCAACGTTTCCTTTGCGCCGCTGGAGTGGAAAAACACAAAAATCAACATTATCGATGCTCCTGGATTTTTTGATTTTTACGGTGAAGTAGCTGCCGCAATGGCGCTCGCTGACAGCGCTGTTATCGTTGTCGGCGCGGTTTCCGGACCGGTCGTCGGCGCGGAGAAAGCCATGGCGATGTGCAAAAAGCTCGGCAAGGCCCGCATGATGGTCATCAACCAGATGGACCGCGAGAACGCGAACTTTGAAAAGACGATGGAAGCCATCAACGAGAAATTCGGACCTTCCGTCGTTCCGATCCAGCTTCCCATTATGGAAGGCGGCGTGTTCAAGGGATATGTCGATATCGTTCACATGAAAGCCAAACTGTTCGACGGGAAAGGCGAAAAGGACGCGGACATCCCCGCTTCGCTCGCTTCCGAGGCGCAGGAACTGTATGAGAAACTGACGGAAGCGGCCGCCGAGACCGACGAGGAACTCATGGAGAAATACTTCGATCAGGGAGAACTCTCCAGGGAAGAGATCATCCAGGGCCTTTCGAACGGTGTCCGCGAAGGCATCGTGACGCCGGTCTGCTGCACGGCAGGTCTTTCCAATATCGGCGTTGCCACGCTCCTTGACAACATGGTGCATTATCTGCCGTCCGCCGATCAGGTCAAGCCGCGCAAGGCGGTCGACGCCAAGACCGGAGAGCCTGTGGAGATCAAGCCGGACGGAAAATTCGCCGCACAGGTCATGAAGACCGTCATCGATCAGTTCGGCAAGTACTCCATCGTGAAAGTGTTCAGCGGATCGCTTGACGTGAACACTCCGCTTTACAACAGCGTGGCAGAGAAGGCCGAGAAGCCCACGGCTCCGGTCCTGCTCCGCGGAAAGAAGAACGAGAGTGTTTCCAAGCTGAACGCCGGCGACATCGGCGCGATCCCGAAGCTCCAGTACACCGCCACGAACGATACGCTGTGCGATCCTGCTCAGCCTGTTGTATTTGAGAAGATCGACTTCCCGAAGCCGTGCATCAATCTCGCAGTCAGCGCAAAGAAGCAGGGCGAGGATGACAAGGTCATCGCCGGTCTGAACAGGATCATGGAAGAAGATCCGACGATCGTGATCGAAAAGAACGCGGAAACCGGCGACGTCCTGATCTGCGGCCTCGGTGAAATGCATATCGACGTTGTCTGCAGCAAGCTGAAGAACAAGTCGAACGTGGAAGCGTCGCTTGCAGATCCCCGCATTCCCTACCGCGAGACGATCCGTTCCATGGCGGAAGCCGAAGGAAAACACAAGAAACAGTCCGGCGGCAGCGGCCAGTTCGGTGTTGTTCAGATGCGGTTTGAGCCTGCGGCGGAAGGCACGGATTACGAGTTCGTCAATGCGATCGTCGGCGGTGTTGTTCCGAAGGAATTCATCCCTGCGGTTGAAAAGGGTCTCCGCGAAGCGATGCTGCACGGTGTTCTTGCCGGTTATCCGATGGTAGGCCTGAAAGCCACGCTGTACGACGGCAAATATCATCCGGTCGATTCCAAGGAAGTTGCGTTCAAATCCGCTGCGCGCCTTTCCTACAAGGCTGCATGCGCGAAGGCTTCCCCGACGCTGATCGAGCCCATTTATCATTACTCCATCCGCGTTCCGAGCGAGTACGTCGGCGACATCATCGGCGACCTCAACCGCCGCCGCGGCCGTATGCTGGGCATGAACCCCGTTGACGGCGAAACGGTAGTGGAAGCGGAAGCGCCTCTTTCCGAGATGTTCAAATACGCGACGGACCTCAGATCCATGACACAGGCCCGCGGTTCCTTCACATCCGAGTTTGTCCGTTATGAGGATGTCCCGGGCAATATCGCCCAGAAGATCATCGAGCAGGCGAAGATCGAAGAGGAAGACGAGGACTGATTCTGACGGGATCCTTCAGATCGATAAAACAATCAGCGCGGGCGGGAAATCGGCACCGCGCTTTTTGTTTCGGAAATTGTCAGAAGCCGCCCACTGCCTTGACGTGCGGGCGATCAGTGAAAGAATTGATAGACCGCTTCGGCGGAAGACCGGGTCATGTCGGGAACAGCGGCCAGGGTATCGATATCCGCGGAGCGGATCGCATCCAGTGTGGTAAAGGCGTCGAAAAGCGCACGTTTCCGCTTTTCGCCGATTCCCGGTATTTCATCCAGCACGGAAAAGAGGGCTCTCTTCTGCCTGAGACTTCTGTGATAGGTGATGGCGAACCGGTGCGCCTCGTCCCGGATGCGTTCAAGGACATGGAGCGGGGCGCTGTTCCTCGGAAGAACGACGGGCTCTTCCTCTCCGGGGACGTAGATGACTTCGTGAGATTCCGCGAGGCCGATGGCGGGAATGTAGGAAAGGCCGAATTCAGACAGCACTTCCAGAGCAACGTTCAGCTGGGTGGCGCCGCCGTCGACGATCAGAAGATCGGGAAGCTCCGAAAACCCGGGATCGCAGTCCCGTGCCCGCTCGAACCGGCGTGAAAGGACTTCGCGCATGGCGACCAGATCGTCGCCGCCTGCTTCCGCCTGGATTTTGAATCTCCGGTATGCTTTTTTGTCGGGTTCGCCTTCCGTGAAGACGACCATGGACGCAACCGTATCGCGTCCCTGCATGTGGGAGTTGTCAAAGCATTCGAGACGCCGCGGAACGGAATCCAGACCAAGAACGGAAGAGAGCTGCGCAAGCGCGCCTTCGCCGCGGTCCCAGGCGCGTTTCTGCAGTTCCGCGTCTTTTTCCAGAGCATCCATGCAGTTGCTGTAGCAGAGATCGGTCAGTTTTCGCTTGTCGCCGCGTTCCGGCCGGTGGAGGCGCACTTTTCTTCCCGCCTGTTCGGACAGCCAGGACGCCAGGGCTTCCGGATCTTCCGGCAGGGTGTGGACCAGGATCTCCCGCGGTACCGGGATGTCCTCCCCGTAGTACTGCTTCAGGAACGCTTCCATGATATCCGCATCCTGTTCGTCGGAAGCGTCCATCGCGAATTTCTCCGTGCCGATGACCTTTCCGTCGCGCACGTAAAGAGCGAACACGAGGACAGCGCCGTTCAGCCTGCCCATGGCAAACACGTCCGATTCCGCATGTCCAGTTCCGATCACGACCTGATTCATTTCGAGGGACTCAATTGCGCGGATCCGGTCCCGGAGATATGCTGCTTTTTCAAAATTCAGTCCGTCCGACGCCTGCTGCATCTGATCGCGCAGTTTTGCGAGGACCGGCTTTGTGTCTCCGTTCAGGAAAGACATGACCTCCTGCAGCATTTCGTGATAATACGTCCGGGAAACCTTCCCCGAGCAGGGTGCGCAGCATTTCCCGACATGATACATGAGGCAGGGCCGCTCTCTGCGCGCGATGGCTTTGGAAAGGTCTTTTTTGCAGTGCCTGACGGGATAATAGTCCCGGACAACGTTCATGCTTTCGCGCAGAGCGGATGCGGAGAGATAGGGGCCGAGGTACCTCGCGCCGTCCTTCTTCAGCCTTCGGACGATCTCGATCCGGGGATAATCCTGCTTGAGATCGATCCGGATATAGGGGAAATGCTTGTCATCCTTCAGGAGTACGTTGTATTTCGGCCGGTACTGCTTGATAAGGTTGCTCTCGAGGGAAAGCGCCTCCGCTTCGCTGCGGACCTGGACCGTTTCGAAATCAGCGATATGCTGCACCATCGCGATGACTTTCGCGCTGTGATTCTTGCTGCTCTGAAAATACTGGCGGACCCTGTTTTTCAGAGAGATCGCCTTGCCGACATAAATGACCTCCCCTTCGGCGTTGTACATCCTGTATACGCCGGGGGCGGACGGCAACAGCTTCAGTTTTTCCTCAATGATCTCATTCATGGGGGAGAACGGTGCCCGGGCCGATCACGCGGGCTTTGCGGAGCATTCGGTAGAGCAGGTGGACCGGAAGGCCGACCACATTGAAATAATCACCGTCGATCGCGGAGATGAACAGGCCGGCGGGGCCCTGTATTCCGTACGCGCCCGCTTTTTCCAGAGGATCGCCCGAGGCCACGTACCAGTCGATCTCCTCCTCCGACATCGGCGCGAAGGTGACGGATGTCTTTTCCACATCGACGGCGGTGACGCCTCTGGCCGAGACGGCGAGGCCGGTGTAGACCAGATGCTTCCTTCCCTGCATGGCGGAAAGGAACGCTTTTGCGTTTTCGGGGGTATGCGGCTTTCCGAGGATCCTCCCGTCAAGATCGACGACCGTATCCGCACCGATCACGCACGCTTCCGGATACGCGGCGGCGACGGATTCTGCCTTCTGCCGCGCGAGCGTCATAACATACTCCGCAGTTGAAAGACCGGGGGCCACATTTTCACAGACGTTGCTGACGACCACGGAAAAGGGGAGCCCGATCCTTTCCAGGAGCTCTTTCCGGTTCGGGGAGGCGGAGGCGAGGATGATATGCATGCGTTCAGACCTCCAGAACAAGTCCGACGGGACAGTGATCGCTGCCCATGACCGTATCGAGTATCAGACTGTCCTGCACGGCGGGCATGAGGCGTTCCGAAACGATAAAATAGTCGATCCGCCACCCTGCGTTCCGCTGTCTCGCGGAGAACCGGTAGCTCCACCAGGAGTAGCGGCCGGTCGCGTCCGGATACAGGACGCGAAAACTGTCGGAAAAACCGGAGGCAAGAAGGCGGGTCATTTTCTCCCGTTCCTGAAGGGAGAAACCGGCGTGTTCCCGGTTCTGGTCGGGATTTTTCAGATCGATCTCCTCGTGCGCCACATTCAGATCGCCGCAGAGGATAACGGGTTTTTTCGCGTCCAGCTCCATCAGATAGGAGCGCAGCGCATCGTCGTATTCCATCCGGTAGCCGATCCGTTTCAGACCGTCCTGGGAATTGGGCGTATAGGATGTCACGAAGAAAAAGGGGTCGAATTCCAGCGTGATGACTCTGCCTTCCGAGTCGAATTTCGGCTGATCCAGCCCGTAACACACTGCGAGAGGGGCAAGGCGTGAAAACACCGCGGTCCCGGAGTATCCCTTCTTCTCCGCACTGTTCCAGTACTGCGTATAACCGGGTGTCAGGATTTCCGCCTGATCCGGCTGCATCTTCGTTTCCTGCAGCGCGATGATATCGGGCGATTCCGTTTCCAGGAAGGAAGAGAAGCCCTTTTCCATGCAGGCGCGCAGCCCGTTTACGTTCCAAGATACCAGTTTCATGGTTCGATTCCCCTCATGCGTGTCCTGAATACTGTCCGTTGATATTTGCATTAATCATACATTCAAAGAAAAGCATCGTCAACAAACCGCGCATGCGGCCGGGACGGCGCAAATCCGCACGGTCCGACGGGATTTCCGGCCCCGGAAGGCCCGCCTGCCCGCTCAGGCAATTACGTTGTGGACGAAATCGCCCGGGAGTGCTATACTTCTTATATCTGTAATATGGGGGTGTAGGCTGTGAAAATCACCGTTAAGGAAAAGTATTTCCCTTCTTCCACCGGGAACTGCAGGATCCGTTACTGCATGTGGATTCCCGATGAAGTGCGTGCTGCCGTTCAGCTGACCCACGGTATGGCGGAGCATATCGACCGTTATGCCGGATTTGCAAGGCGCCTTGCCGAAAACGGGTTCCTTGTCTACGGCATGGATCTTGCCGGACACGGGAAGAGTATCGGAGAGGATGCGCCGAAGGGCTATTTCTGCGAGAAGAACGGCTGGGATGCCCTGATCCAGGATATGCGCACGCTGTACGATACCGTGAAGAAGGATTACCCCGGTGTTCCGTTCATTCTGTTCGGCCATTCCATGGGATCGTTTCTGGCAAGAACGTACGCAGGCCGTGACGGAAAAGATTTTGACGGATTTGTATTCAGCGGAACCGCGGGCGCAAACCCCGCCCTTCCGGTGGCAAAATTCATAGCCAGACGCGAGATCAAGAAGCACGGCGGGAAAGTCCCCTCGGATCTTCTGAACGGTCTTGCGTTCGGACCCTACAATAAACCGTTTGAACACAGAACGGATTTTGACTGGCTGTCCGTAAACCGTGAGAACGTGGACAGGTATATTGCTGACGAGTTCTGCGGCTTTCCGTTCACCGCATCCGCCATGCTGGACCTGTTTACGGGGCTGACGGAGGTATCCGGGAAAAAATGGGCCGAACGGGTTCCGGACCGCCCGATCCTTCTGGTCGCAGGCGACCAGGACCCTGTCGGAAGCATGGGAAAAGGCGTGAAGCAGGTCTACGGCTGGCTTTGCGCGACCGGTCACAAACCGGAAATGATCCTGTATTCCGGAATGCGCCACGAGGTTCTGAACGAAGACATCGGCCCGAAAGTCGAGAAGGATATCCAGCTGTTTATTGAAACGGTTGCCGAGGCAGGGGGCAGAGAATGAGCATTCTGGTTTACAAGGATAAAACGCTCGCAGGCGCGGCCGCGTCTACGCTGCTGGCGGCGCAGATCATTGAGAAGCCGGCCTGTACACTTGGGCTGGACTTTGCGGACGAACTGCTCCCGACGTACCGCGCGCTTGCGAGAATGAGCAGGGACGGGCTGCTGGACTGGAGCGATGTCCGCGTGTTCGGACTGTCCGAACGCGTACGCGCGGACGAGCAGAACTCCATCGAGTCTCAGCTGGACGCGGTCCTGCTTTCCCAGGTGAACCTGGAAAAGGGAAACAAGCTCATGCCGGACGCCGACGCCAGCGACTGGAGCGTTGTGTGCAGCGGGTATGAAGACGAGATCCTGGACGCGGGCGGACTGGACTGCGTCATACTGAACATTGCCTCGGACGGCAGCGTCGCGTTTAATATCGGGGCACAGGAGATCGCCCCGGTCACCCATGTGGAACGGACAGCCGGAGGCCGCGTTGTGACCGCAGGCATCGCCACCATCATGGCGGCCAAAAAGATCATCGCGCTGATCACGGGAGAGGACAAGGCGGATATCGCCTGTTCCATCTTCCACGGGCCGGTCACCCCGCTGGTTCCCGCCAGCTATCTGCAGCTTCATGCGAACGCCGTTTTTCTTCTGGATGACGATGCGGCGAAGCTGATCTGACGGCAGTGGAACGGGATCCGTTTGAGAGACTGAACGACGCCGTGACGGACTGCACGAGGTGCAGGCTGGCCGGAACGAGAACCCGCACCGTTTTCGGCGAGGGGAATGTTCACGCGCAGGTCATGCTGGTCGGGGAAGGTCCCGGGCACGACGAAGACCTGCAGGGAAGGCCTTTTGTCGGACGCGCGGGGCAGCTTCTGGACCGGATGCTGGAATCGATCGGCCTGGACAGATCGGACGTCTATATAGCCAACGTGGTGAAATGCCGTCCGCCGGGGAACAGGAACCCGGAGCCGGACGAGGCGGAAGCCTGTCTTCCCTATCTCAGGCTCCAGTATGCGCTGGTCCGGCCGCGCATCATCGTTTGTCTCGGAGCGGTGGCAGCCCGGTATCTGATCGGGCCCGATATCCGGATCACGCGGGACAGGGGGAAGTGGACCGAGAAGGGCGGCGTATGGTTTCTGCCGACCTATCATCCCGCGGCACTTCTGAGAGATGAGAGCAAAAAACGGGAAGCATGGCAGGATCTGCAGGCGCTTTCCGAAAGAATAAAGCAGTTAAGCTGAATGAGATATATTGGCAGGAGGTTTTATGTCAGGACATTCCAAATGGGCAAACATTAAGAACAAGAAGGAAAAAACAGACGCACAGCGCGGCAAGGTGTTTACGAAAATCGGCCGTGAGATCGCTATCGCAGTAAAGGAAGGCGGCGGGCCGGATCCCGTGAACAATTCCAAGCTGCGCGACGTGATCGCAAAGGCGAAAGCGGCCAACATGCCGAATGACAATATCAACAGATCCATCAAAAAAGCGGCGGGCGAAGGCAGCTCCGTCAACTACGAGGAAATCACGTACGAGGGATACGGACCGGGAAACATGGCCGTCATCGTGCAGGTGCTGACGGACAACCGCAACCGGATCGCTGCGGAGATGAGGCACATCTTTGATAAGAGCGGCGGCAATCTCGGCGCCTCCGGCTGTGTCGGCTGGATGTTCGACAAGAAGGGCCTGATCGTAATCGAGCGCGGCGCGCTGATGGATGAGGACGAGGTCATGATGGCGGCGCTGGATGCTGGCGCGGAAGACTTTGTCGCGCAGGACGACGCTTTTGAAGTCTACACGTCCCCGAGCGATTTCTCAGCGGTGCGCGAATCGCTGGAAAACGCCGGATACACTTTTTTCTCCGCGGAAGTGCAGATGATCCCGCAGAACACGGTGAATATCAGCGATAAGGAAACCGCGGAAAAGGTGGAGCGATTCCTGGACAATCTGGACGATAATGACGATGTTCAGGAAGTGTTCCATAATGCTGTCCTGCCGGAAGATGACTGATCACAATACGAAGGAGGTTGCATCATGGAAGCGGAATTGAATACGGAATATGGAAAAATCGTTATTCCGGAAGAAATCATTGCCAACATTGCCGGATATGCCGCCGTGGAAAACTACGGTATCGTCGGCATGAAGGGAAAGTCTGGGAACAGCGGGCTGATCGCACTGTTTGTTAAGGATAATCTCCGCCGCGGAGTCAAGATAACGAAGGTGGACGATGCCTCGGTCGGCGTTGACCTGTATGTAACGCTGGAATACGGCGTATCGCTTCCGGCTGTTGCCAAGAACGCGAGGGACAACGTGAAATACCGGGTGGAGAATCTGTTGGATCTAAAGGTTCAGTTCGTCAATATCCATGTGGAAGGCGTTCGTACCTGAGTTGTCAGCATGGATAAAGGAGACGAAAGAAAGATGGATGAGTTAACTTTAACAGGTGCACAGTTCCGCGATATGTTTGCATCAGGCGCGGCGCTGCTTGAAAAAAACAGAGCGGCGATCGATGCGCTGAACGTTTTTCCGGTCCCGGACGGGGATACCGGCGCGAACATGTGCATGACGATGCAGAGCGCGATGCGGGAACTTCAGAAGATCCCCGCTGACGCGAACGTCTCAAAAGTCGCCGACACGATCAGCATGGGAGCGCTGCGCGGTGCGAGGGGAAACTCCGGCGTCATTCTGTCGCAGCTGCTCAGAGGCTTCTCCAAAGCGCTCAAAGGCGCCACGGTCATGGATTCCAGGCTGTTTTCGGAAGCGCTGAAAACCGGGACGGAAGCCGCGTACAAGGCCGTTATGCGGCCGAAGGAGGGCACGATCCTGACCGTTTCCAGAATGATTTCGGAAGCGGTCGCCGAGGAGTATGAAAAAGGCGCGAACGTATATAAACTGCTGGATACGGCATGCGCGGAAGGCGCGCGCGCCCTCGCCAAGACGCCGGACCTGCTGCCCGTCCTGAAGGAAGCCGGCGTTGTGGATTCCGGCGGAAAAGGACTGCTGACCATTTACCGCGGGTTCAAGATGTATCTGGACGGCGTGGAAGTGTCGGACTATGAGGAAGAGCCCGAAGAACCGGCGATGGCGGACGACGCGGAAGTCGCGGAGAACATCACGTACGGTTACTGCACGGAGTTCTTTATCATTCACCTGAATCCCTCGTTCAGGGAGGAGGACCTGGTTTCGTTCCGAGAGCATCTGAACAGGATCGGCGATTCCGTTGTGGCGGCGTATGATGAGGACACGATCAAGGTCCACGTCCATTCTGACGCGCCGGGCAAAGTGCTCCAGATGGCGCTGCGCTTCGGCGAACTGGACAGGCTGAAAATCGAAAACATGCGCGAGCAGAACCGCGCGCTGGTGGCGGACAGGAAGAGCAAGGAGAAGGAGTACGCCATGATCGCGGTCAGTGCCGGCGCAGGCATCGACGAACTGTTCTCCGAACTCGGAGTCGATCATGTGATCCCGGGCGGACAGACCATGAATCCCAGCATCGAGAGCATCTCCAAGGCGATCTATCAGGTGAACGCCCGGAACGTGTTCATCCTTCCGAACAACAGCAACATCATCATGGCTGCGGAACAGGCCGCGAACATTGCCAAGTGCAACGCCGTCGTGATTCCGTCCAAGAGCATTCCGCAGGGGATCATAGCCGCGATGAACTTCAACACCGCTGCGTCCGTTGAGGACAACCGGGAGACCATGACGGAAGCGCTCGGACAGATCGTGTCCGGCTCCGTCACCTACGCTGTCCGGAACACGAAGTTCCACGGACGCGACATAGCGAAGGGCGATATCATCGGTATGCTGGACGGCGACCTGTGCGTTGTCGGACAGTCTGTCCAGGATTCTTCCATGGAACTCGTGGACAAGATGGTGGAGAAGATGGGCTTCAATGACTGTACGATCACGCTGCTGTACGGGGCGGACGTTTCACCCGAAGAGGCGGACAGATTCCTTTCAGCCGTTCAGGAGAAATATCCGGATGCGGAATGCATCATGCAGAACGGCGGACAGTCTCTCTATTACTATTACATGTTTACCGACTGACAGGCGGAAACACGGACGATTAGCGGAGCCTTGGCTCCGCTTTTCCAATATTCAGGAACATGACAGACAGCTCTCTGACCGTATTGAAGGGAATAGGCGAGAAAAGGGCGGAACTGCTCGGCCAGCTCGGGATCCGGACGGTTTCCGACCTGCTGTATTACCTTCCGCGCTCGTACCGTGATTATTCGAAAACTGTGCCCGTGTCAGAGATGCAGCACGGCGATTATGTCGCGGCATCGGTCCGGATCCTGTCCGATCCGCGTACTGTCAGGGTAAAAGGGATGACGATCGTTTCCGCTCGTGCGACAGACGGCGTTTCCAATGTGCAGCTGTCCTGGTTCAACCAGCCGTACAGGCGCGGACAGGTGTCCGCCGGGGAGATCCGGACGGTGTGCGGAAGGGTCAGCAGAAAGAAAGGGACCACGATCCTGAATCCTTCCGTTTATGACGGACTCCCGGGGCTCATCCCCGAATACCCTCTCTGCAGGGGTCTGTCCCAGAGGAACATCCGGGAAGCGCTGAAGGCTGCCGTTCAGAAGCCGGAGCTTTTTCCGGAGGAAACGCTGCCTTCGGAGATCCGGACCCGCCACGGGCTGTGCGCTCTGGACGAGGCGTTCCGGATGGTCCATTTCCCGAGGGACAGATCGGAACTGGAGCGGGGAAGGAAACGCCTTTCCTTTGAAAACCTGCTGTCCTATATGCTCGCGGTTGAAATGCAGCGGCAGGAAAGGACGAAGCAGAACGGGTTTGCATTCCGCACGGACGGCATTCTTGAAAAATATGAAAGGAAGATCCCGTTCGCGCTGACGGGAGCCCAGAAAAGAGTGGCGACCGAAATCTGCGCGGACATGGAGAAGCCCTTTCCGATGAACCGCCTTGTGCAGGGGGACGTCGGCTCCGGGAAAACCGCGGTCGCGGTATTCGCTGCGTGCGTGGCGGCGGCCAACGGAAAACAGTGCGCCATTCTTGTGCCGACCGCCATATTGGCGGAGCAGCATTACAGGGTGCTTCAGCCTCTGTTCGGCAGTTCAGCCTGCCTGCTGACGGGGGGCATGAAAAAGAATGAACGGGCGGAAACACTGGAACGGCTGCGAAATGGCTCCGCGTCCGTGGCGGTAGGAACACACGCCCTTCTGGAACAGGATGTGCATTTTCAAGATCTCGGGCTTGTCATCACAGATGAACAGCACAGGTTCGGCGTCCGTCAGCGTGCGGACATGGAGCGGAAAGGCATACGTCCGGACGTGATCGTCATGAGCGCGACGCCTATCCCGAGGACGCTTGCCATGCTGATGTACGGCGACCTTGATGTTTCACTGATCGACGAAATGCCTCCGGGAAGAAAAACGATCAAGACCAGCTTTATCGCCGAAAGCAGCCGTGATAAGATGTACGATTATATCGCGGAGGAGGCCGGGCACGGAAACCAGACCTATGTGGTATGCCCGTTCATCGATCCGCCGGAGGAACTGGAGGGACCGTCCGCGACGGAAGTTTATCAGGAACTGACGTCCAGATATCCCGGGGTCCGGATCGATCTCCTTCACGGAAGAATGCCCCAGCAGAAGAAGGATGAGGTCATGGAACGGTTCAGGACCGGCGAGACGTCTGTTCTGGTCACGACCACGGTGATCGAAGTCGGCGTGCATGTCGATGATGCCGTCATCATGGTCCTGGAGGGGGCGGACCGTTTCGGCCTCGCGCAGATGCACCAGCTCAGGGGCAGAGTGGGCCGCGGAAGCCGCCAGGCGTACTGCTTCCTGCTTTCGGATAACCGCAGCGAATCCGTACACGAGCGGTTCGCCGCCCTGGTCCGGAACAGCGACGGATTCAAGATCGCCGAAGAGGATCTGTCCCAGCGCGGGCCGGGCGATTTTCTCGGGACCAGGCAGCACGGAGAGGGGGATGCCGAGCTTCTGCGCGCGACCGCGAGCATGGAGATGATCGTGGAGGCTAAGGAAACCGCGCAGGAGATCATCGACATTCCCAACGTGACGAACAACGCCATCCTGCAGAACGCGCTTGACAGGTTCAGCAGGCAGATGGATGTCATTACCATGAATTAATGGTACAATACCTTTGATAAAACCAGAATCGGGAGATGGAACCGTGATGGCACTGATTTTGATATTTTTGATATTGTCAGCCGGCGGCCTGCTTTATGCGGCGGTGCTCGGCCGCAGATATGAGGAGGCGCTTCCGCTGACCTGCACGGTCCTCGTGCTGATCCTTCTGGTGGCAGGCGTAGCAGGTTTCCTGCCTGCCGGCGTCTATGCGGTTTATCTTGCCGCATCCGCCGCTTACGTCGTCAGCATCTGCGCACTGGTGCGCAGGCATTCGTGGAAGGAGACGGCGACCAACCTGTTTACTCCCGGGTTTGTCATTTTTACCGTTGCGTTCGCGTTGTTTGCCGTATGCAACAAGGGCAAGCTGGTGCATGAAATGGACGCATTCTCCCACTGGGGGGATGTCGTGAAATCGATGACGCTCCTCGATGATTTCGGGACCAACGCAGCGTCGCTGACCGAATTCAAATCCTATCCCCCGGGGATATCCCTGTTCCAGTATTTCTATGAGAAAACCGGTTCTCTGCTTCATGGCGGGACCCGTTACACGGAATGGTTTTTATATCATGCGTATCAGGTCATGCTGGCTGCGTTTGTCGCTCCCGTTTTCTCCAGGCTGAGCCACCGGAAGCCTGCGACCGCCCTGATCTGTTCGATCTGTGTTTTTGCCGCTCCGCTGGTCATGTATTACAACACATACGACAGTCTGTATGTGGACTCGCTCCTGGGGATCCTTTCCGGGTGCGCGATGGCCATGATGGTCTTCTGTGAGCGGGATGATACGGCAGGATATCTGAGCATACTGTCCGCGATCGTGATGATGGTTCTGATCAAGGATGCAGGCATGCTGTTCGCCGCGTTCGCGGTGGCTTCCCTGCTTGTGAGGCAGATGACGGCGGGAAACCGCTCCGCGGGGAAGGCCCTTCTCCTGTCGGCAGGAGGGATCGGGGCGGCTGCCGTTCCGAAACTGCTCTGGGAACTGGAACTCCATACTTCGGGAGCGCCGAGACAGTTCGCGGGCAGATTCGACGCCGGCCAGTTCCTGAACGTGATCCTTCACAGGGACGGCACTTACCGCGAAACGGTTTTCAAACGCTACGTGGAGGATCTGATCCTCAAGAACGTAGAGTTCCGGAATCTCGGGGTGAACATGACCTATCTTGCACTGCTGCTGGCCTTGTTTATCGCGCTGTACTATCTGGCGGTTTATTCAAGGAAACCGAAACAGGAAGGTCAGGGTTACAGGACCTGGTGGCTCTGGATACAGGTGGCGGAAATGGCCGTATACCTGATAGGCCTCTGCGCGGCATATATGTTCAAGTTTACGGAATTCGAGGCGCTGAAACTGGACTCCTTTGACCGGTATCTGAGGATCGGTTTCCAGGCGGTCTGGATGACGATGATCCTGATCCTGGCATGGAAAACCCAGGAAAGCGAAAAGCTCGCCTACCGGCTCATTATGGCTGGCGTGGTGATCGCATCCGTTCCGATCGGTCCCGCCGTTACCTTCCTGACGAGGGACAACGTGTCGAACTCCATCGAGGAACGCGCGGAATTTATCCCCATGACACAGAAGATCGAAAAATACGCCGGAGAAGACAGGCCGGTGTTCATCATTGAAGCCAGGCATGACTTCGGATACGCGTACCGCGGTCTCCGCTACATCATCCGGCCGATTCCCACCCAGTCCAAAAACATCACCATCTGGTGCCTGGGCGGACCGAACAACAGCGAAGTAGGGGAGTACTCCGCGGAGGAGTGGCAGAAGGAACTTCTGTCCTACTATGATTATGTCGCGGTATACGCGACAGACGATTATTTCATGGAGAACTATTCGGAGTTGTTCTCGGATCCGGCAGGGCCGGAAGACGGCGCGATTTATGCGGTCAACCGGACGACGGGACTTCTCGACAAGTGTGAATAAGCTGTAATGCCCCGGCGGATGCGGTCCTCCGGGGCATTGTTATAACCTGCCGTAACCTATGCGCTGCCTGCCGACTATTGACAATAGGTTACACATAGGTTACAATTCGTGAAAAGCAGGAGGAGGCTCTGATGGAAAAGGTTTATCAAACGAGAGAACAGCTGGAAGAGGAAATCAGCAGACTTCCTGCGGGCTATATTTCCAAAAAGCATATCAACGGAGCGGACCGCTATTATCTGCAGTGGACGGAAGAGGGAAAGCTGAAAAGCAAATATATCAAGGCGACGGAACTGGAAGAAAAAAGACGGGCGGTGGAACGCCGCAGGGAACTGACCGCAGCGCTGAAATCCATGCAGCCCGGAAGCGGAAGCCCGGCTCCCGGATCGAAGGAAACAAAACCGGAGGGAAAAAAGACGATGAGAACTTTTCAAAAATCAAACAAACTGGATCACGTGCTGTATGACGTGCGCGGACCGGTCGTGGATGAAGCGGCCAGGATGGAGGAGGCGGGGCTGAAGATCCTGAAGCTGAACATCGGGAATCCCGCTCCGTTCGGTTTTACCGCGCCGGATGAAGTCATCACGGATATGAGGGATTCCATTTCCGGCTCTCAGGGTTATTCGGAGTCGAGGGGCATTTTCGCCGCCAGAAAAGCGATCATGCAGTACGCGCAGATCAAGAACATTCCCAATGTCTCCATGAAGGATATCTATACGGGAAACGGCGCGAGCGAGCTGATCCAGCTTTCGCTCCATGCGCTTCTGAACAACGGCGATGAAGTGCTGATCCCCTCTCCCGATTACCCGCTCTGGACCGCCTGCACGAACCTCGCGGGAGGGAAGGCCGTCCATTATATCTGTGACGAGCAGTCGGGATGGCTCCCGGATCCGGACGATATCCGGAAAAAGGTCACGGACAGGACCAAGGCGATCGTTATCATCAACCCGAACAATCCGACCGGCGCGCTCTATCCGCAGGAACTGCTGCAGGAGATCGTTGAAATCGCAAGGGAGCACGAGCTGATCATATTCTCGGACGAGATCTACGACCGTCTGGTCATGGACGGGGAGAAGCATGTCTCGATCGCTTCCCTGGCTCCCGACCTGTTCTGCGTAACCTTCAGCGGTCTTTCCAAGTCCCATATGGTCTGCGGCTTCCGCGTGGGCTGGATGATCCTCAGCGGCAACAAGAAGATCGCAAAAGACTATATCGCGGGCGTCAACATGCTTTCCAACATGCGACTCTGCTCCAACGTTCCGGGGCAGTCCATCATCCAGACCGCCCTCGGCGGATATCAGAGCGTCAACGAGTACATCGTTCCGGGCGGAAGGATCTACGAGCAGAGGGAATACATCTATAAGGCGCTCAACGACATTCCGGGCATCTCGGCGGTGAAGCCGAAGGCCGCGTTCTATATATTCCCGAAAATCGACGTCAAGAAGTTCAATATCACAAACGACACGCAGTTTGCCCTGGACTTCCTGCGGGAGAAACGGGTACTGATCGTTCCGGGAAGCGGATTCAACTGGAAGGAGCCAGATCATTTCAGGGTCGTGTATCTCCCGAGGCTCGATGTGCTGACGGAAACGATGGAAAAGCTGAAGGATTTCCTGAGTTACTACCGACAGCAGCCGGCCGATTGAAAAAAGAACACAAACAGGATACAATTTCCCTGTCGCAGATCTGCGCGGCAGGGAATTTGCATATTCGGAGGGGAAGCCTTGAATACCAGAGCTCTTCAGACGCTGGAATTCAACAAGATCCAGCAAATGCTGTACGAACATACAGCGTCCAACATGGGCAGGACGGAAGCCGAGAAGCTCCGGCCTTCTTCTGACATGGAGGACGTGAACCGCATGCTTACGGAAACCGAAGAGGCGGTCATGATCCTCAGGTCGACGGGAAGAACGCCTGTGGACGGATTTCCCGATATCCGCGACATGCTTCAGCGGATCCACGCGACGCTTGCGCTTTCCGCAAGAGAGCTGCTGCAGGTCGCGCAGTGCCTCCGCGTCTGCAGGAACGCGGGTGACGTGCTGCGGGATTCCGCCAGCGCCATGCTGCTGAAACAGCTGGCGGAGAGGCTTCCGTCGCACAGGATGGTGGAAGAGAAGATCCAGTCCTGCATTCTTTCAGAGGATGAAATCGCGGACAACGCTTCTTCCGAGCTGGCAAGAATCAGGCGGCAGATGAAGCTTGCAAACGAAAAGGTCCGGGAAAAACTGAATCAGATGATCCGGAGCGCCGCGTTCCAGAAATACCTGCAGGAACCGATCATCACCGTCCGGGACGGGAGATATGCGCTCCCCGTCAAGGCGGAATACCGGGCGCAGGTCCCGGGTCTCATCCATGATACGAGCGGAAGCGGCGCTACGCTGTTTATCGAGCCTTCCGTCGCGGTGGATCTGGGAAACGAGTACAAGCGTCTCCAGGGCGAGGAGGCCCGCGAGATCGAGCGGATCCTTGCCAATCTGACCGCCTATGTGGATCCGGTGGCGCCGGATCTGATAACGGGTCTGGAGGTTCTGGCCAAGCTTGACCTGGTGTTCGCGAAAGCATACCTTGCGGGTGAGATGAACGGCGTCCGGCCGAACGTGAACGAGGACGGAAAGGTCTCCATTCTGAAAGGGATCCATCCGCTTTTGAACCGAGATACCGCCGTTCCGGTGGATATCTGGCTCGGGGAAGAATTTAGCACGCTGATCATCACCGGCCCGAACACGGGCGGGAAAACCGTTACGCTGAAAACGCTCGGCCTTCTCACGCTCATGACGATGTCCGGCATGTTTATTCCTGCTGAGACGGGGTCGAAGGTTTCCCTGTTTGAAGAAGTGTACGCGGACATCGGTGACGAGCAGTCCATCGAGCAGTCGCTTTCGACGTTTTCCTCCCATATGAAGAACACGGTCCATATCCTGAAGAACGCTGACAGCCGGTCCCTGGTTCTTCTGGACGAGCTCGGCGCGGGGACGGATCCTGTGGAAGGTGCGGCGCTCGCGCAGGCGATTCTGGAAAAGCTCTATAACTGCGGGGCAAAAACAGTTGCCACGACCCATTACAGCGAGATCAAGGCGTTCGCCATGACGCATTCCGGCATGCAGAACGCCAGCATGGAGTTCGACGTCGACAGGCTGTGCCCGACCTACCACCTGCATATCGGGATTCCCGGAAAGTCCAACGCGTTTGAGATTTCCAGAAGGCTCGGGCTTGACGCCGCCGTGATCGAGCGCGCAAATGAGTATCTCCGGAAGCAGGACATCGCGTTCGAAAACGTGATAGCCGGAGCGGAGGCTGCGCGCCGGGAAGCGGAGGAGTACAGGGAGAAAGCAAGACTCACGCACGAGGAAGCGGAAAAGATCCGGAACGCGGCAGAAAAAGAAAGAGAAAAACTGATCAGGGAGCGGGACAAATGGCGCGATCAGGCAAAGGAAGAGTCACGGCGCCTGATCCGGGACACCAAACGGGAGATGGAAACGGTGATCGCACAGCTCAGAACGGCCGGAAAGGGCAGCGCGGCGGTGGAGCGCGCGATTCAGAACGCCCGCGACGCTGTCAGAGAGCGTGAGGGCATTCTCGCCATGGGAGAAAAAGCGCTGGATCAGGATACGGGAAGCGTACCTTCCTCGGTCCTGCCCGGGCAGGAAGTGCTGGTCGCGTCTGTCAATCAGGACGCGACGGTTCTGAAGGAGCCGGATGCAAAAGGGGAAGTGCTGGTCCAGGCGGGAATGATCAAACTGAAAGTGCCGATGAGCGATCTCAGGATCATCGAGACGCAGAAGCAGAACAGGAAATCGACTTCCTCCTCCTTTAAAACGGCGCTGCACGACTCGGAAAGAAGTTTTCTGGAACTTGACCTCAGGGGAAAGACCGTGGACGAGGCGATCGTGGAGATCGACCGGTTTATCGACGACGCGGAGATGGCGGGAATCGGACAGATATCCCTGATACACGGGAAGGGAACCGGCGCGCTGCGCGCCGGCGTCCAGACATACCTCAAGAGCCATCCTCGGGTGAAAACGTACCGGATCGGAGCGTACGGGGAAGGCGACGCTGGGGTGACCGTCGTGACGCTCAAACAGAAATAGTGACGCAGAGTTCTGCGTATCCGCTTCTGATTGGTTGACACGGATGACATCGGCTGATAATAGGGTTAAGAAGTATATGTGTGAAACTGATGATTTGCAGGATGTTATTTGTTCAGCATAGTTTAGGAGATAACGATTATGAAGAAACATTACGAAGAACTGGAACTCAGGGTGATCCGCTTTGCGTCGGAGGATGTCATTACCGCGAGCGGAGAGGAAGAGTGCCTGAGATTGATTTGCACGGGAATAGAGTGTTTTAGACTCGATTCCTGCATAGAGAAGGCGATCTGCATAAATTTAGGCGGGGGAGATTGTCCCAGGTTGGAAGTCCCGTGCTTCAAGTAAAGCCAGAGTGCGTCAAGGAAGCAGGAGTTTTGCTGGTAATGGCGCGGCCATAAATAATAGAACGGTCCGCATATTTAGACTATCAGATGTGGATTCATGACCCGGGAAGCGGTTCGCACTGCTTTCCGGGCCGCTTTTGTTTTACGGGCCGATACAGGGAAGTTTTACAAATAATCCTTCATGTGTTATAATATACCGTCAGAAATAGGCATTAACACAAATGTCCGCATTTGAAAGGTGGATTTTTATGGAAAGTAATGCAAATGTGAACAATACGATTCTCGTGATCGACGATGACCGGAACATTCTTGCCATTATCGAGTTATACCTGAAAAAAGCAGGCTTCACTGTGCACACCTGCGCGGACGGGAATACTGCGCTGGCCATGTTCCATGAAATCCGTCCCGCGCTGGTCGTCCTCGATGTCATGCTGCCCGGCAAGGACGGCTGGGAAGTTCTGCATGATATCCGGAAGGAAAGCGAGACTCCCGTTATTATGCTGACTGCGAAAGGGGAGACAGGCGACCGCGTCCAGGGCCTTGAACTCGGTGCCGACGATTATATTCCGAAGCCGTTTGACGCGAAGGAACTGATCGCACGCATTAAGGCGGTCCTGCGCAGAAGCACGCCGGTCGATCCGGAGCGTTCCATCTCGATGCCCGGTCTTTCCGTATCGCTCGAGAACTATTCCGTGGTGTTGGACGGAAGGCAGCTCGAAATGCCGCCCAAGGAGATCGAACTGCTGTACTTCCTCGCTTCTCATGAGGGGAAAGTCTTTACGAGAGAGCAGCTTCTTGAGCAGGTTTGGGGATTCGACTTCTTCGGAGACTCCAGAACCGTGGATGTTCATGTGAAGAGAATCCGCGAGAAGATCGGCGAGAACCATGTCTGGCAGCTGAAAACTGTCTGGGGTGTTGGCTATAAATTCGAACTGGAATAAGGGGCAGCACCTTCTATGCGTCACAGGGATCTACTTCGGACATTATTCTCCAGAATGCTAGTGGTATACATGACCGTTATATTCAGCTTGATCGTCTTGCTGGGTGTGGCGGTTATTGTTATTATCCGCGGGCAGACCTACGGAGAAAGACAGAACCTGGCGCGCATGGAAACGGTCGAGGTTCTGAACATCGAAAAGCAGAGGATTTCCGGAGCGATGTCCGAAGCGGATGCGGTGCAGAGGCTGTATGCGCTCGCGGTCGGAAACAATCTGCTGGTTGAGATATATCCAACGGGAGACGAACCGGAGCATTACTATGGAAGCGGCAACTGGTCGTCTGCCGCGGCCTATGAACCGGATGAGGAACACAGGCAGCAGCTGATCGCGGAAGCGGCTGCGGGCAATACGGAAACGAAGCAGTACTATAAAGGCGTCAGCGATATGGAAACCCTGACGGAAATCGCGACGCTTCCCGATTCCGGAACCGTTACGCACCTGATTCTGGTCCACGCGGACATGTCCGGGATCTCGGCGGGCCTGAAGGATCTGATCCTGATGGTGATCCTTGTTCTGCTCGTCGGCCTGCTGATCGGCCTGATTGCCGTATACAGCACAACGTCGGCTGTCATCAAGCCGTTCCGCGAAGTAAACGACATCGTCCAGCAGTATTCGATGGGCGATTATAACGCCAGGATCCCCATTTCGGGAACGGAGGAAACGATCCAGCTGGGGCTGAGCTTCAACAATATGGCGGATCAGCTGGAAGATCTTGAGGCGACGCGGCAGAGCTTTGTGGCAAACGTCAGTCACGAGCTCCGGTCCCCGCTGACTTCCATGAAGGGGTTCCTCGAAGCGATGCACGACGGAACGATCGTGAAGGAAGAGTACGATCAGTATATCGACATCGTGCTGACCGAAACGAAGAGAATGGCCTCCATGGTCAACGACCTGCTGGACCTTGCGAGAATCGAATCGGGGAAAACCGTTCTGAAGCTGGAGGTATTCGATATCAACGAGCTGATCCGGAGGATCCTGATCACCTTCGAAGCCCGTATTTACGAGCGGAAGATGGATGTGGAGATCCGGTTTGCCCAGGAGCAGTTCTTCGTGGAAGCGGACAGCACCCAGATCTCGCAGGTTATCAGGAACCTGATCGACAACGCTATCAAGTATTCCCCCGAGGGGTCAAAGCTCCGTATCGCGACATACGCCATGCGGAAAGAGGTATATATCAGCATTCAGGACTTCGGCCAGGGGATCCCGGAAGAGGATGTGCCGCACGTCTTTGACCGGTTCTATAAAGTAGAAAAAGCGCATACCCCGTCCAAACAGAGCGGCACGGGACTGGGGCTTTCCATCGTAAAAAGGATCATCGACCAGCACGGCCAGAAGATCACGCTCAAGAGCGCAAGGGGAAAGGGAAGCACATTCACATTCACACTGAAGCGTGCGGCTGCGCCGAAAAGAAACCAGCAAGACCAGAACGGAGGCATAATACATGGGCAGTACTAAAAGAAAAAAGGGGAGCGGAGCTTTCGGAGTCGTTGTGATTGTTCTGGTTGTCCTGCTTCTCGCGTCCTGTGTCACCGGCTTTTTCCTGCTCAGGAAATCAGGTGAGGCGATTTTCAACAGCGTTTCCGGCTTCGTATCCGGGAATGACGGAAAGCAGCAGAGCATCAAACCCGCGGAAAGCGGGGTAACGACGCCCACGCCGGCTCCGACTGCAGCGCCGACGGAAAGCGACCGCGAAATGCCCGAACTGGACGGCGCGGTTCCTTCGATCGGCTCGGATTCGGGGAATCCCATTCCGACCATTTTTGAGAACGTGTCTCCGTCTGTCGTTGGCGTGGTGCAGTACAGGACGATGGACGGGATCCTGTCCGTTTACGGGTCAGGCACCGGATTCATCGTATCTTCCAAAGGTTACATCCTGACGAACGCACACGTTGTGGAAGGGGCGGAACTGGTAACGGTAATGCTTCCCGACGGAGAGGAAATCGACGCGAAAGTCATCGGGATCGACAGCGATACGGACGTGGGAGTCCTGAAGGTCGAGCATGAAGGGCTGAAAGCGCTTGCAATCGGGAACTCCGACGATGTCCGGGTCGGGGAATTCGTCCTGGCGATCGGAAACCCCCTGGACATGAAACGCCTTGCTAACACTTTGACCTTCGGCATCATCAGCGCGAAAAGCCGTGAGATCACGATCGAGGGGCAGACAAACAGTTACCTTCAGACGGACGCGGCGATCAATTACGGGAACAGCGGCGGGCCGCTGCTGAACATGCGCGGGGAAGTGATCGGGATCAACAGTGCCAAGTCGATCACTGCGGGATACGATTCCTTCGGCAACCCGATCAGCGCGGAGGGGATCGGATTTGCGCTCCCGATCAATACTTCCGTCGAGATCATGCGGATCCTGATTGAAAAAGGCACCGTGGAACGGCCCGCGGTCGGCATCACGGTCTATACCCTGACGGAAGCGCAGGCCGCCAAGCTGAATGTCGAAAAAGGCGTTTACGTGGAGAGCGTGGTCAAGGACGGGCCGGCTTTCAAGGCGGGCGTCAAGGCAGGTGACATCATTATCAAGGTGAACGGCAGCGAGCTGGCGGATCAGTCGGAACTGGTCAAGGTGATCAATTCCTGCAAGATCGGGGATTCCATCGATCTGGTCCTGCTGCGGAACGGAGAGGAGATTTCCTGTACGATCCAGCTCGGGAACAAGACAGAAATGAACTTCAAAGACGCGGAAAAAGAAACGCTTCCCGACAACTGACAGCCGGGATTCCGCTAGAAGACAGCCGAAAAAACGGGCAGCGCCGGATACAAACCGTGCGCTGCTTTTCTTATACTTTGCGTATGAGAGGATCCGGTCTCAGGAAGCGCTTTCCGTCAGTTTCCGGACCGCGTATCCTTCCAGTCCGTCTCTGTCGCTGATCCGCAGGGAACGGATCCCGATGCGCTGCATCAGATAGTGGAGAAGATATCCGCCTCCCATGATGATATTGTGGCGGCGGGCAAGGAGAGGGATTTCCGCCCTTCCGCTGTCCCCCATGCTTTCAAGCACATGAAGCAGCAGCAGAAGCGCCTCATCATACAGAACTACACTGCCTACGCGGGCTGGATCATACTGTTCCAGATTCAGCGCCAAAGCGCCGAGCGTGGTCGCCGTGCCGCCGACAGCGGTCCATTCCATTTCGGGAAAAGGCGGAAGATCGTAAGTTTTGTCAAATAACGGTATGAGGGAATCGAGATCGTAAAGCGTCTGGGACGGGCACCAGTCGCGGATCCTGACGGCGCCGATCGGAAAACTTGCACGGAAGGATTCCGTGATGACCTGGGAGCTCCCGCCTCCGATATCGATCAGACCTCCGCCGTTTCCTGCGCCTGCATAGGCGAGGGCAGCCTCCTCTTCACCGGGCAGGATGTCCACGGGCAGGGACGTCTGCTCCGCGATCCTGCTGATGAACTCTTCGCGGTTTGCCGCGTCCCGGACCGCGCTTGTCGCATAGCAGAAACACGGCAGGTTCCGCTTGCCTGCGCGGTCTGCGAGCTGCTTCAGTACGGCGAGAGACTTTTCAACTGACCCACCGGACAGAAGTCCCGAGGCAGCCAGACCCTCCGCAAGCCGCGTGGTATAGGTTTCTTTCTTAGAAAAAGAAAAACCGGAATCGGTTTTCTCTGCTTCCATATAGCGGATGGAGTTGCTTCCGATGTCGATAACGGCGATCTGCATAGGCATCAATCAACAAATTTCAGGTCGTTGCTGTAAACATATCCGAGCTTTTCACGGGCATACTGAAGCAGATAGTCATTGGTGCCCATGTATTCAAGGGTCCGTTCCAGACGTTCTTCCTCCACTTTCAGCTTGTCAAGCTCGTTTTGAAGCGAGGCTTTTTCCTCTGCGATTGTTTTAATGCGCGTTTCCTGGGACAGATAAACGCCGCCCAGTATGCAGACAAGCAGCAGAAATGCCAGGATGACGTATCCGGCGCGGAGTCTGAATTTTTTCTTCTTCTTTGCCATACTGGTAAGTATACCACAGTTCGTCCCGGCGGATTGTAAACTCCTTATAAAAAATGCGTTCCGGGGATCGGAACGGAATGCGGTTTTTTGTTCTTGACACAGGTTTTTGTTTGTCGGTATGATTAAGGTACTTATTAGATCCAGTATTCATTTCTGACTGTCTGAGATTTTTTCCATTACAAAAACCATATTTGCCCCACAGGAAGGAGCCCCCCTTGAATCAGGAACAATTAGAGATCAAGTCTATCAGCGACTTGCGTGAAATCGCGAAGCTGCAGGGTGTTAAGAGCGCAGGCAAATACCGGAAGACCGAGCTTGTTGAGATCATCATGAACGGCGGGGTCGTACCGGACCATATTGCCGAAAGATACGGCGCGGTCAAGAAACCGGAAACCGTGCAGGAGGAAGAGACTCCGGCGACGCTTCAGACGGAGCCCGAACAGCTGGAGGGTTCGGAACCGGCAGCGGAAGAAACGAAGGAAGCGCATCCTGCTCAGAGACAGCAGCGAAAATATCCGCAGAACGGCGGTTATGCACGTAACGGCCGGAGGCAGCCGTCCGCTAGGCGGGAGCCTTTCCAGCGAAAAGGAGCGGAACAGGCTGCTCAGCCTGCGGACGCCAGAGACGATTCTGCGCAGGAAGAAGAGAAGAAAAGTGCAGGACGGCCGACCGAATACTACAACAGGGATTACGGGACAAGCAATCCTGCCGTTCCGGAGATGCTGGAAGCTGGGGAGTGCGGCGAC
Organism: Clostridia bacterium; assembly: GCA_017429985.1. Classification (GTDB taxonomy): domain Bacteria; phylum Bacillota; class Clostridia; order Christensenellales; family CAG-138; genus JAFRNW01. The sequence continues at coordinate 56,891 of JAFRNW010000010.1, forward strand.
GCGGAAGGCGTGCTCGAGGTGTTGCCGGACGGGTACGGCTTCCTGAGATCGGATAATTATCTTTCCGGACAGCGCGACGTATATGTTTCTATCGCGCAGATCCGCAGGTTCGGATTGAGAACAGGTGATTTTGTAAAGGGAAAAACCCGCCCTGCAAAAGAAGGCGAGCGTTTTCTCGCACTGCTGTACATCATTTCCGTCAACGGGGAAGCGCCTGAAAAGCTGCTTGAGAGGAAGCCGTTTGAAGAACTGATCCCGATCTTCCCGGAGGAACGGTACACGCTGGAGATTCCGGGGCAGAGGAACAATCTTGCGACACGCCTGATCGATCTGATCGCACCGATTGGAAAAGGACAGCGCGCTATGATCGTTTCCCAGCCGAAAGCCGGAAAAACGACCCTGCTGAAGAATATCGCAAAAGGCATTTCGACCAACTATCCGGATTCTCATCTGATCGTGCTTCTGATCGATGAGCGCCCGGAGGAGGTAACGGACATGCAGCGGTCAATCGACGGCGAAGTGCTCTATTCCACGTTCGATGAGCTGCCTGAACATCATACCCGCGTTGCGGAAATGGTGCTGGAACGGTCCATGCGCCTGGTCGAATACGGCAAGGACGTGGTCGTGCTGATGGACAGCCTTACGAGGCTGACAAGGGCTTACAACCTGACGATACCGCCGACCGGAAGGACTTTGTCCGGCGGCATGGACCCCGGAGCGCTCCACAAACCGAAGCGGTTCTTCGGTGCGGCAAGAAACATTGAGAACGGCGGCAGCCTGACAGTGATCGCTACCGCCCTGGCGGAGACCGGAAGCCGCATGGACGATATCGTATATGAGGAATTCAAAGGGACTGGCAATATGGAGATCCATCTGGACCGCCGTCTTTCCGAACGCAGGATCTTCCCCGCCATCGATATCTATAAATCCGGAACAAGAAGGGAAGAACTGCTGCTTTCCAGGGAGGAGCTGGAAGGAACCCGTACGATCCGCAGACTGCTCAGCGGGTCGAATCCGATGGAAGTTACGGAACAGCTCGTTTCCATGCTTGACAAGACTTCAACCAATGCCGAATTCCTTGCGAGGCTGAAGGAATGGGTCAGCATTTATGAAAAAGACGGGTACACCATGGCGTCCCAGAACCGGTACGGGAAATAGCAAAGAGGAAAAGGTGCTTTACGTTTCTCCTGTAGAAATGATATTGTAATGAAATTTCAATTATAATCCCATAATAAGACAAATACCCGTTTTAGGAGTTTTATAATGCTTTTTGTGCAGGCATTTCTGCTGTTGATTATCTTATCCATTAGTATGTTTGGTGCAGTTTTCTTCGAAACGAGATTTGAAGATACTTTTCCTATAACATGCATGACAATCGTATTTATTCTTTTCTGTGCCGGTCTAATCAACAATCTTCTGATTGGCGTTTATTTGGTTTATTTGTTATGTGCTTTAAGTATTGTTGCTAGTACTGTAAAAATCATACATAACTGTAAAAAATCCGGCGTTCGGTCGGTTCGTTGGATCGTGACAAGCGTTTTTACTCCTGCTTTTTTTATCTTCCTCTTTATTTTTGCGATCATCACTTTTTGCAATTATAGGCATCGGGTTATTGGCTGGGATGAACTGACACATTGGGCTACAGTTGTTAAACACATGGTGTCGGCAAACACTTTCGGATGTGATATGCACGCCGATTTTGTCGTATTTAAATCATATCCGCCGGCAGTTTCATTGTTTCAGTATTTTGTTGAGAAAACAGCGTTATTGTTCAATAGAAATCTGGAATTCTGTGACTGGCTGTTATACTTCGCATACCAACTGTTCAGTTTATCTTTTGTCCTTCCATTTATAGGAAAGCTGAATTATAAACGCATCTCGTCATATATCGTTTTGATATGTTCTTTTTTATCTTTTACTTTGATTTATTCAAATGCCCTCAACACTGTTTATGTCGATCCTTTTATCGGACTTGTTTCCGGTTCTGGTCTTGCGATGACTTTTATGGCTTCCAAAGAAAGGGATAAAAAGGTATACCGACTCACGGTTATTATGGAAATCGCCCTATTGGTTCTGATTAAAGACGTTGGCATTCTGTTTTCTGCATTTCTTGCACTTACATACGTTTTTGTGCTAGCACTCCCGTTTCGGAGTATTTCTGTAAAGAGAGTCATTATGGAATCTTCAGCTATTGCTTGCGCGGTTGTCGTACCAAAAGCGCTTTGGAAGATCTGTATTTATAGAAACGATGCCGGCACATTGTTTGGAGCACCGATCGACTTCAACTCGCTTGTTGATATACTCCAAGGAAAAGAAAACTCTTATAGGATCGATGTAATCAAGAATTACCTGAATTACTGGTTTTCAAGATCGTATCCTGTTAAGTTTTTTGGTGTGAACGTTCCGGTCATGTTTCTGCTCGTATTACTCTTATCCGGCGCATATTTGATTTACCGTCTTTACGTCAGACTGCTTCGTGCAGACCGAAATACGTTAAAACTGGGATTAATGAGCATCATATTTCAGTCGGTTACCTTTTCTGCGGGGATGTTGATCGTATACATGTATAAATTTCCCTACTATGAAGCTGTTGAACTTGCGTCAGTTGATAGATATTTAGGAATACTTTATAATTCAATTTGGTTCTTTTTTATATTGTCTATGGTTTATCTTATCCAGTACAGTCGAAAAAATGCCACCGCTATTTCGCTGGTGCTACTTTGTTTATCCTTGTCTACTGGTCAAGTGTCAGAGGCAGGTAATTATCTGCAAAGGATTCCAGCAAGCAATTCAATCAGCGATTATAATGCTTACAGAGGGTTCTTTGAAACCGTGCAATCAAAGACGGAATCAGACAGCAGGATTTATTTTGTATCCCAGTGGACTACAGGCTACGATTATTGGATCACAAAATACTATCTTTTCCCGAGAAGAATAAATCCGGGATGTACACCTCTGTCACCGACATGGAGTATCGGAATTCCTAAAAACGACAATGATGTATGGACAATGATGCTAACAGCAGAACAGTGGAGGGACATTTTGGTCCGGGAATATGATTATGTCGCGGTATACAAACTAAACGACTATTTTCTGGAAGAGTATTCTGAACTGTTCATGAATTCAGAAGAAATAGGCGAACAAAAACTGTATATAGTTGATAAAATGTTGGGCAGACTGATTCTTCAGTAAACTGTAGACGAGAAGCCATACTCATTCCGTTATTGGATTAGTAAATTACAAGAAAAAGGGTTAAAGATTTCTTTTGAATTTATTAATAAATGTCTTGCTTTATCTGGAACTGCTGAGTATAATTATTTCCGCTAGCGTTATAAAAGGAGTTGAGTCTCATGAAGAAGGATATCCATCCGAAATACGGAAAAGCAATCGTGCGTTGTGCCTGCGGAGAAACATTCACCACCGGCTCTACACGCGGCGAACTTTCCGTTGAAATTTGCAGCAAGTGCCATCCGTTCTATACTGGACGTCAGAAGCTTGTTGACAGTGGCGGACGCGTAGATCGTTTCAAAAAACGTTATGGTCTGTAATTCCCGATTGTTTTGTGCAACGAAGAGGGGCTGTTTCAAAAGCAAACGAAAAGAGCTTTTGAGGCAGCTTTTTTCATTTATACCGAAAATCAGGCATTTGTTGGATGGATCGTATTTGAGTCGAACCGCCCCGGAATTGCTTCTGATTGGTTTTGGGGCACAGCAAACAAGCCTTCGAAAGGCAGGATAACGTATAATATTTTTCGCAAATTAAAAAGGCAATAAGATAGGCATGTCTATCCCCACTCGGAAAAATTTGAGTTACCACACACAAAACAACCGGGGAGGAACTAGTCCATGTCTGACAACATCATACAATTAAATGAGGCAGCCATAAAGGATGAATTGAGAGATCTTGTGAAAAACAGTGTGGAAGAGACACTGAACGCCCTGCTGGGACATGAAGCGGAGGAACTGGTGAATGCGGAACGGTACGAACGGTCAGGAGACCGTAAGGGATACCGGCCCGGGCACTATGACAGGATCTTCACAATGACATCCGGCGATGTAACGCTGCACATACCGAAACGGAAGGGGATCCGTTCCGAGACTGCAATCGTTGAGAGATACCGGCGCAGAGAGACGTCGATAGAGGAAGCCCTGACAGAGATGTATCTGGCAGGCGTGTCGGTATGCAGTGTCGAGGATATAACAGAAGCTCTGTGGGGCACGAAAGTGTCTCCCGGAACGATCAGCAACCTGAATCAGAAAGTATACGAGAACATAGAGAAATGGCGCTGCCGTCCGAGGTAAACACGCTTATGTTTATGTCGATGGGGTCTATCTGAAACGGAGCTGGGGCGGCGAGGTACAGAACGTGTCCATACTTGTTGCAACTGGTGTAGATCAGTGCGGATACCGCGAGATACTTGGTGCTGCAGAGGGCATGAAAGAAGACTGTGAAAGCTGGAAAAACTTCTTTATCTGGCTGAAAGAAAGAGGTCTGAGCGGCGTAAAACTGATCGTAGGAGGCAGGGATCTCGGGATGCTGGAAACAATTGCAGAAGTGTTTCCCGAAGCCGGATACCAGCGCTGTGAGGTTATCTTCTACCGTAATGTATGTCTCTGTGATCCCAAACGGAAAGATCAGAGAAGTATCCAGAATGCTCATGGCGATCCACGCTTAGGAGAGTCTGGAATCTGCCAGGATAAAGGCGTCCCAGGTTAATGAGAAACTGCATCGGATGAAACTCAGCGCGGCTGCATGAAAGGTCGGGGATGGGATAGAAGAAACGCTGACTTACATGCGTTTTCCCAGCCAGCACTGGACCAGGATTCGGACCAACAACACTCTGGAACGGCTGAACAGAGAGATCAAGCGCCGGATAAAGGCTGTCGGGGCTTCCCCGGCTGGGAACAGCGCGCTGATGCTCGTTTGCGTACTCCTATGACATGTCGCAGGCACACAATGGGGCGTGAAGAGATATATGAACATGGATCATCTTCTGGAAATCAAGGAAGACTTCGATGACTCCATGATAGTATGACTAACGAAACCGAGTGGTTATTCTGGAATTTGCGAAACAATCGTGACATCATTAATGGCGGATCTGTGTTTTGTGTTCAGGCTGTTTCTTTATGTTTTCCGGAACCGGTTCACCTTATTGTGATTCGACACCGACTGTCCCTGCAAAAGATAACGGTACCTATGTTGTACCGGAACGCTTCTTCGATCTTCCGGTTCGACCATTTCTCTCGTCGGAATATGCCAGCACCATAATCGTGAACAACGTTACAGGCTCCACGGTGCTGTTTCCTCCTTTGTCTGAGTTCGTCAAGTATAATCTCTGTAGTTCATTTCCTTCAGTACCTGATCCAGCACCCTCATCTTCGCGTCTTTCGGAATGAGATGCTCCATTTCTAGCGGCAATACCAGTTGCCTTTTGCAGTCATTTTTGGTATATTCACTAAGCAATTTGTTCACAACATAATTATACCAAAGGGCAGAATCCTCTGATTCTGCTCCTTTGGTATTATACCCCCTTTTCCACTCAAAAAGACTGCTTCAATACGTTTCCGCTTTGAGGCAGCCCCGTTTTGTTTACCCGAAATGATCCTATTATTCCGGATCCGTCTTTGAGGAAACCGCGAGACAGAACAGGCTGCTCAGCTTTCTTTCCAGAAATGAACAGAACTGACGTGCGTGTGCCATGTTGAAAAGAAGGAGCCGCAGATAATCCGCGGAGGCGCAAACTGCAAACACGGCGACAGCGCAGAGAATGACCGCCAGCGCCATGACCGGCGCGGGGAGAGAGGCGAGACCTATAAAAAGGTCCTTGAAGAGATTCCCGAAGATAAGGGGATGCACATGCAGAAGGTATACGCCCAGCACAAGGGGACAGGTGAATGAGATCCATCCGGCACGCTTTGGCTTGATCTTTGAAAAGAAAGCGAGGAGGAAAATCGACGCGATTACCGTTGTGACGGCCGTATAGGAAACCATGTACTCATGATAGACATACTTGTTCAGGAAACCGATGTCTGCCAGTTCGATCCCGCGTTTGACCGCCCAGGTAATCGCTGCACAGGCGAAAAAGCCGACGAGAGAAGCAACGGGGCTGATTTTGCTCAGTACGGGATACTTTCTGCATGCCGCGCCGATGCCGTACATGACAGCGAGCCATAGTGGCGCATAGCCGCGGCCGGTGTGAAACAGATCCCCGCCCGTGATCGAAGGAAACACGGAAAACAGGATCAAAGACGAAGCAATCAAATACACGGTGAATCTGGAGCTTGCATTCCTGACCAGCGCGTTGATCGCGGGCATGAAGAAGAAAAGACAGAAATAGGCAGTGATATACCAGTACTGCCGGAACAGCACGGGTAACGCCGAGGTCAGCACCGCGTTGCCGTTTACCTGCCCGGGGGTTATGAAATGGAAAATAACCGTTATGAGAACGGAGTAGAAGAATGTTTCAAGCCAGAAATAAAGGATATTGGCGGGCTTGAACCTGGCACCGTATCCGACATATCCGGAAATGAGAGCGAAGCAGTCTACGCAGCACACGAAGATGATATCCAGGAACCTCGCGGTTTCATAAGTCAGGGAATGTTTGACGGCTGCGCCCAGGACGCCGCCCTGCCCGACGATATGCACGCCGACAGCAAAAATCATGGCAATGATTCGGAACAAATCGATTCCCCGATTGCGCTCTGACATGTTAACCTCCTATCACCCGTTGCCTTTTAGCAGGATGTTCCCCGATTCCAGATAAGAGAGGGAATAATCGAACATCTCGCAGAAATCATTGGCAAACTTCATTTTTTCCTGCTCCACATATACCGCATCGGGCAGCTTGTGCCCGAACATTTCATAATATTTTTTCAGATCCGGAAGGGTGTGCTCTTTCAGCCCGTAAAGCCAGGCGGAGTAGGAACAGATTCCGAGATCCGGCATATCAAGATACATCCAGACCGAATTGCCCAGACAGAGGACATCGGAAACGGAAGGATCGGCGCAGATCTCCCTTGCATCCTGGAGCGAAACCATGTATCGGTCGCTCCGTGCTTTTGAAACGATCAGCCCTTTTTCGGCACCGGACTCCAGAAGGACCGTCTGTTCCTTCATGGATTTTTCCCAGAATACGCTCTCATACCGGACGATGCCCATGAAAGCTGTCTGAAGGAGAAGGAGAAGCGCGGTCAGGATTACCGCAGCGGGTCCGAATGCTTTGTGACTGCGGGATTCCGAGGACGCCGTCATGACCAGCATCATGACGGAGCCCGGCAGCGCGGCAGCGGATGCGGACGATATTGCGTACAGCTCCTGATTGGAAGAACAGTACTGCAGGAACGAGAACACCATGCCGGGAAGCCAGAGATGGAAAAACAGTTTCCTTACGTCCTTCCGGTCGGTATACAGGAACAGAACGGCAGCCTGCATATTCAGCGGCAGGAGAAGAAAATTCAGATAGCGGTTCGTAAGAAACAGAGAAACGAGATAAGCCGCTGTAAGCAGGAACGAAAAAACGAGCAGGAACCGGGAAGCACGGGGCAGTTTCTTTTTAAACAGGAGTCCTGCAAGACAGACAACATATCCGAGGAAGATGTATTTGGATATCCGGCTGCTGAACAGAATCGCCCTGAGATAACCGGTGACGATCGCACGGAAGCTTCTGACAGGATGTTCGGGGTCCCTGACGATATCGGACAGCAGGGAGATCAGAGAACCCGGCGTGCCGGTGCGGAGAAGCAGGGCGACGACGATCAGAGCGGGGACGGCGATGCCTGCCGTGAGGTACAGCCAGCGCCGCAGCTCCCCGTGCAGTCTGCGGTTCAGCAGGAGCGCGGCCGCGGTATACAGGGCGTACAGAAAGGCGAGGTAGGGGGAACAGAGCACTGATAAGGCAAAAAGCACGCCGGAGAAAAAACAGTGCGGGAATGACATCGTGCCGCGGCCGTTCAGATACAGGATCAGCGAATCCGTCAGGCAGATGATGCCGAGAGAGTTGTAGGATCCTGCCATGATGCCGAAGGGTGTATACAGCGTGAACAGGAGTGCGGAGAAGAAGGCGCCGGTCAGGCTGTACCGCTTCAGGGCGAAAAAGATAAAAAAGCCTGTGGCGATCTGTATGACGGTGTAGAAATAGCGGAAAGCCAGGAGGATTCCCGTATTATCCGGGGCGAAAATGCGGGAGATCCAGACGGGCGGAAGGAGCAGAAGGGAGGAAAACTGCGTGACGTTCCATTCGTCGATGATCAGGCGGTCGCCTTTGAGAAGGCGGAGAGGAATCGTGAGGTAGAACGATTCGTCCGAATTGGCAAAGCCGTATCTGGCTTTCCAAAACAGAAAACCGCAGCAAAGGACCGCGGCTGCGGCCATCAGAACATATGCTGTTTTCCGGTTTTTTCTGACAAAAAGCATTTCCCGGATCCCTCAGGCTCCTTATATGAAAATTGCTGGTTCGAGTATATCGGATTCGGCAAACGAGGTCAAGAAACCGGCCCGTTCGCAGGGAGGACGGGACGGCGGAATGGATTGAGGGTAGCCGGCAAATGTGATATTATTAAAAATTAGGAATCAGTTATCACATCTTGCGGAGGAAGCGTATGAAACGGTGCACGGTTGGGGGACAGGCAGTACTAGAAGGCGTCATGATGAAGACGCCCGCGGGAGGTATTGCGCTTGCCGTCCGGAAAAGCGACGGGAGCATCGTGCGGGAATTCCGCAATGTGCAGACAAGGGCGAAGAAGGGCACTTTCCTGGGGGCTCCGGTCGTGCGGGGCGTCGTCATTTTCATAGAGTCGCTCGTGACCGGAATGAAAATCACAACGCGGTCTGCAGAGATCTACGGGGAAGCCGTCGAAGAGGAACCGACCCGATTCGAGAAATGGCTTGCGGAAAAACTCGGCAAGTCCGCGATGGACATCGCGCTCGCGGTCGCGGTCATTCTTGCCTGCGCGCTTGCGATCGGGCTGTTTGTGTTCATCCCCACCTTTGTCGTGCAGCTGATCCCGTGGAGACCCGAAACGGCGAACATATGGAAGTCTCTTTCGGAAGGTATTGTCCGTCTTGTTATTTTCCTTCTTTACATTTTCGGGATCGGTTTCATGAAGGATATCGGCAGGCTTTACCAGTATCACGGCGCCGAGCACAAGGTGATCGACTGTTATGAGCATGACGCGGAGGTCACGCCTGAAAACGCGAAGCGGTATTCCAGGTTTCACCCGAGATGCGGAACGAACTATCTGTTCCTTGTCATGGCGATATCCATTCTGTTTTTTGCGGCGCTCCCCTACTCGACCAGCTTTCCGGTCCGGTTCCTGACCAGACTTGTTTTTCTGCCCGTGGTAGCGGGGATCTCGTACGAGGTTCTCCGGGCTGCTGCAGCGAGTGACGGCTGGCTTGCGCGGGCTGTCCGCGCGCCGGGCCTTGCACTGCAGCGCCTGACGACCAGGGAGCCCGATCTCGAAATGCTGGAGGTTGCCATCGCTGCTTTCGATCTGGCGATGGATCCGCCCGATCATGAAATCATTCTGGATCTTTCCGGGAAACAGGAAAGCGAGAAAAAGAAAGAGGACGCATGACACTTTGGCAGCTGCGGCGAAAAGCGGCGGAACGGCTGAAAAGCATTTCGGGCGATTCCGCAGGGTTTGAAGCGGACCAGATCATCCGGTTCGTGTTCCCCGGGGATGCCCTGAAGCGGGCGGAACATACGGATGCGGACGAGGAAGCGGCCGCAAGAGTGGATGAGATCGTTTCCAGAAGAGAAGCGGGCGAACCCCTGCAGTACATTTTCGGCGAGTGGGAATTCATGGGGCTTCCCTTCACCGTCCGGCCGGGCGTGCTGATTCCCCGCGCGGATACGGAGATCCTCTGCGAGAAGGCGCTTTCCCTGATCCGTTCCGGGCCGTACCGGACTGTTCTGGATCTTTGCTGCGGCAGCGGATGCATCGGCGTTTCGCTGCGGAAGTATTCGGACGCAGAAGTGACATGCGCGGACATCGATGAAAACTGCCTGGCGCTCGCGAAAGAAAACGCCGGGCGGAACGGGGTGGATGTTGCCCTCCTGCAGGGGGATCTTTTTGACGCCGTTGCCGGCAGACGGTTTGACCTGATCTGCTGCAATCCGCCGTACCTGTCGGAAGCGGACATGGATTCTCTTCAGACAGAGGTGCGGCACGAGCCTGCGCTTGCCCTGTACGGCGGCAGGGACGGCCTGGATTATTACAGGCGTATCGCGAAGGATTACGAACGGTTTCTGAGCCCGGGAGGGACAATGCTTCTGGAGATCGGTTCCGCACAGGAGGCTCCGGTCAGGAGACTGTTCCCGAAAGCGGAAGTCATACATGATTATGCGGGGCTGCCTCGCGTGATAACTATTGGAGGATCTAAGTAATTATGAAAACAGGTCAGATTGTTGTACTGGTGATACTGTTCTCGATTCTGCTCGGACTCGTGGCGATCGTGGTGGTGTCCCCCATGCTGACGGATCGTTATGAGGATGCGCCGGCGGTGGTAGCGGAACAGCCCCAGAACGTTCCGGCTGAGCCGGAAAACTACCCGGAACCGGAAGAACAGCCTTCAATGGAACCAGAGGCAGAGCCGGAGGAAGCCGGGGACGGGGAAGCGGATGCCGAGCCACAGCCGGAGGAAGAACCGCTGCCTGCCGCGCAGGGGGAAGACGGCGTCATGACGCTCGCCGCGATCGGGGATATCATGATCATGCCGAAGCAGCTGAGCGCCGCTTTCAACCCGAACAGCAACGCGTATGATTTTTCGAAGAGTTTCACGGCCGTGAAGAGCATGTTCTCCTCCGTCGATCTGATGTGCGGAAACTATGAGGGCACGATGGCGGGAGCCAAGTTCCCGTATTCCAACGGAAAGACCGACAGCGAAGGGAGGATCAAGTTCAATGCGCCGGATTCGCTCGCGCTGGATCTGAAGAATGTCGGATTCGACGTCATCACGACCGCGAACAACCACGCCGGCGATTACGGCGCGGAAGGCATTGCCAATACGCTGGAAACCATTAAAGCCGCAGGCATGCTTCAGACCGGAACATACAAGGCTGCGTCGGACAGGTTCGTGCCGGTCATCGCGGAGTGTCACGGCATCAAGGTCGGCATCCTGTCTGCCACAAGCGTCATCAACGGGAACTCGGGCCTTTCTTCTTCCGACCGCAGGAAACTGTTTTCCCGCCTTCAGGACCTGGACGATATCCAGGAGCAGATCAATGCATACCGCGACGCGGGGGCGGACTATATCGTGATGTTCGCGCATTGGGGAAAAGAGTACGAATCCAAGGCCGCAAAGGGCTCAACCTCCTATGCGAAAAGACTGTTCGCCATGGGCGTGGATCTCATCATCGGGGCGCATCCGCACGTGGTGCAGCCGTTTGAGAAGATCACGGTGAAACGGAGCGACGGTACTCTGTATACGGGGCTTGTCGCCTATTCCGTCGGGAATTTTCTCGCAAACATGTCCGGGGATTCGCAGTACGGCATGTATCTGCAGATCACGCTGAAGCGGGACGAGAACGGCACCGTCGTGCTGGATGAGGCGTCCTACATGCCCACGCTCTGCTTCTCGAAGGATATCCGCGTTCCGATCCAGGGTGCGGAGCCGGAACTGAACGAAAACGGCGAGATGGAGATCCCGTCCCTGACGGCGACGCTGCATGAAGTCGTTCCCGCGCTTTCCAATCCGTCCCTGATCAAGTCCTACAGCGTTCTGGAGGACAGGGAGATCAAGATGATCCAGAACGCGCGCGCCCATGTCATCGGCGTGTGCGGCGAGGAGATCGTACCGGTAATGGAGGATTCATGCTGGATAAGCTGAAGCGGATCAGCGACCGGTATGATCAGCTGACGGAACAGATGGCGGCGCCGGACGCCATGAATGACAGAGACGCATGGCGAGAGATGGTGAAGGAACATTCCTCCCTGGAAGAGATCGTCTCCGCATACCACGCGTACGAGGAAACGCAGACTTCCCTCAAAGACTGCAGGGACATGCTTTCCGATCATCTGGATCCGGAAATGAAGGAACTCGTCCGGGAAGAAATAGCGGAACTCGAACAGAAATCCTCCGAACAGGAGGAAGCGCTGAAGGCGCTCCTTGCCCCGAAGGATCCGAACGACGACAAGAACGTCATTCTGGAGATCCGGGCAGGTACGGGAGGAGATGAGGCCGCCCTGTTCGGGGCGGATCTTCTGCGTATGTATCTCCGGTACGCGGAGCGCCAGGGGTATCAGGTGGAGACGATCGACAGCAACGTGACCGAGATGGGCGGGGTAAAGGAAATGGTTCTTTCCTTCGCCGGCAGGCGCGGCGTTTACAGCAGGCTGAAATACGAAAGCGGCGTGCACCGGGTGCAGAGAGTGCCCGAGACCGAATCCCAGGGCAGGATCCACACGAGCGCGGCCACCGTCGCGGTTCTCCCGGAAGTGGACGACATCCAGGTCGAGATCAACGAGTCGGATATCCGGATCGATCTGTACCATTCCAGCGGCGCGGGCGGCCAGCATGTCAACAAGACGGAATCCGCCATACGCATCACGCATCTTCCGACGGGCATCGTGGTGCAGTGCCAGGACGAGCGTTCCCAGCTGAAGAACAAGGAAAAAGCGATGCGGGTGCTGAAAAGCAGGCTGTATGACTATTATCAGTCCAAACAGGAGGAAGCTCTTATCTCGACGAGGAGGAGCATGGTCGGGTCGGGAGACCGCAGCGAACGGATCCGGACGTACAATTTCCCGCAGAACCGCGTGACCGATCACCGGATCGGCCTGACCCTGTATAAGCTGGAGCAGTTCCTGGACGGGGACATGGATGAAATGATCGACGCGCTCGTGCTTGCGGAAAGAACGGAAAAGCTTTCTTCCGGAGAGGACTGATTATGCGCACGGAGATAGTGGATGCAACCAGACAGAAAGAAGCCGGCACGCAGCTGGGGGCAAAGATCATCCGCGAGGGCGGGCTGGTCGCGTTCCCGACGGAAACGGTGTACGGACTCGGCGCGAACGGTCTGAACGGGGAGGCGGTTGCCCGTATTTTTGAGGCAAAAGGCAGGCCGTCGGACAACCCTCTGATCCTTCACGTCAGCAAGAAGAGCGAGGTGCGGCAGCTTTGGGACACGCTTCCGGAGAGTGCGAACATCCTGATGGATACGTTCTGGCCGGGTCCGCTGACGCTGATCGCGAGGAAGTCCTCCATCGTCCCGGACGAAGTTACCGCGGGGCTGGATACCGTCGCGGTCCGGATGCCCGCAAACGATACGGCGCGGGCGCTGATCCGGAAGGCGGGCGTTCCAATCGCCGCGCCGTCCGCGAACCTTTCCGGAAAGCCGAGCCCCACGACCGCCGCGCACGTATTTGACGACATGAACGGAAGGATCCCCCTGATCCTGGACGGCGGGGCATGCAGGTACGGCGTGGAATCCACGGTTCTTTCACTCGTGGGAAAGCCGACGATTCTGAGGCCGGGCGCCATTACCCTGGAGATGCTTTCCGCCCTGCTCGGAGAGGTGCGGGTCGCGGACGCGGTCCTTTCCCCGCTGAAGGAAAACGAGACCGCCGCGTCTCCGGGAATGAAGTACAAGCACTACGCGCCGGACGCGGAGGTGATCGTGGTGACGGGAACCCCGAGGAAAGCGGCGGAAAAAATCAACGAGCTGTATGTCCGGGCGGAAGCGGAGGGAAGGCATCCCGAAATTGTGGCGACGGAACAAACAAAAGGCTTTTATGGCGGCAAAAATTATGTTATACTCGGTAGCAGGGAAAAGCCGGCTACCTTGTGCAGCAACCTTTTTTCCTATCTGAGATCGATCGACCGGTATTCCGATCTGGTACTGGCCGAGGGCATATCTACAAAAGATGCCGGGCTGGCATATATGAACCGCCTGCTGCGATCAGCAGGGTTTAATAATATAGAAGTATAAAAATGAAAAACAGGAGATGAGATTTCGTGAAAATTGCTTTGGCATGCGATCACGGCGGTTATTTGCTGAAGAAGGAGATCATTTCGCTATTGAAGGATTCCGGATACGAGATCGAGGATTTCGGCTGTTATTCCACAGAAAGTGTTGACTACCCCGATTACGCTTACCCCGCGGCAGAGGCTGTCGCCGCAGGAAAAGCGGATCGGTGTATTGTTATTTGCACGACCGGAATCGGCGTATCGATCTGCGCCAACAAGGTGAAGGGAATCCGCTGCGCACTCTGCACGAGCGAGTTCCAGGCTGAAATGACCCGTCGGCATAACGACGCCAACGCGCTCGCAATGGGCGCGCAGACCGTTTCGGCGGAAACAGCCTGGAAGATCGTCCAGAAATTCCTCGGAACGGAATTCGAAGGGGGACGCCACATGCGGCGCGTCCAGAAGATCATGGATTACGAGGGCTGATGCCCCGGTGAAAAATTCTAATATGTCGGAGGATAATTTATGTCAAAAGTTACTGTGATCGACCATCCGCTGATTCAGTATAAGCTCGGGAAGCTTCGCGACAAGGAGACCGGCGCGAAGGCGTTCCGGGAGCTTGTCAAAGAGATGTCCATGCTGATGGGGTACGAGGTCACGAGAGACCTCGAGATGATCGATACGGAAATTGAAACCCCGATCTGCACGGCGAAGGTCAAAACGCTCGCGAACGAAAAGCTTGCCGTTGTCCCGATTCTCCGGGCCGGACTTGGCATGGCGGACGGAATGATGGACCTCATCCCGAACGCGAAAATGGGCCATATCGGTCTGTACCGGAATCCTGACACGCTGAAACCGACGGGATATTACAGCAAGCTTCCCGACGATATCGCGGAGCGTGACGTGATCGTGGTGGATCCCATGCTCGCGACCGGAAATTCCGCGATCGAGGCGATCCGTCTGGTCAAGCAGGCCGGCGGGAAAAGCATCCGGCTCGTCTGCCTGATCGCTGCGCCGGAGGGAGTCAAAGCGATGCAGGAAGCGCATCCCGATGTGGACATCTATCTTGCAAACCTCGATGAAAAACTGAATGATCACGGATATATCGTTCCCGGACTGGGCGACGCGGGAGACAGGCTGTTCGGAACGAAATAATTTTGGAGGTCGGAAAAATGCGCTCGATGATTGATGAGATCGCGCAGGCTGAAGAGAAGGCGAACCAGCTGAAACAGGATGCGGGTGCGACCGCAAGGGAACTGATGCAGCAGGCACGCCAGAAAGCGGAAGAGATGCAGACCCGCATCGGCGAAGAGGAACGCGAAAAAACACGCCTGGCGCTGGAAAAGGCGGAAGCGGACGGCAAGATCCTTGTCGCTGCAATCGAAAAACAGATAGGAGACGAAGCATCGCAGCAGTGCGAAAAAGCCCGGCAGAAAATGGACGACGCGATCCAGCTTCTGCTTGAAAAAGTACAGGAGATTTAAAATCTATGATTGTACAGATGAAGCGGCTTTCGTTGGTCGCGCATAAATCGGATGAGCAGGCGCTGCTCAAGGAGCTGCAGCCACTTGGCGCTGTCGAGGTGATTCCGGAAACGGAGGAAACCCGCGACCAGTCCGGGCTGGACGCGGCACAGTCCAATGTGGACCGTCTGTCTGAAGCGCTGAACATCCTGAAGCCTTACGGAAAGAAAGGCGGTCTCCTCACTGCCGCGCCGGAAGCATCTCTTCAGGAGATCAGGGACAAGATGCCGGAGGCGCTCCGGCTCAGCAGCGAACTGGAAATGCTGCAGAAGGATCTGCAATACTGCCGCGCACAGGCGGACAAAAACGCGGGGATCATTGAAACGCTTCTTCCGTGGAAGGATTTCCCGTCGGACATGGCAGATACGAAGGGAAGCAAGTACGTCCGGTACTTTACCGGCCTGCTGGACGCGGAAGACGTTCCGAAGCTTGAGGAACTGAAGGATATCATTGAAGTTCAGATCGTTTCGGAAGCGAAAACCGATGCTATCCTGATCGCCTGCGCGGAATCGGACGCGAAAACGGTCCAGAATTATCTGAAATCGCTGAGCTGGACGGAGTTTTCCTTCCCGAAACTGAGCGGAACACCGCAGGAAGCGATCGACCGGCTGCGCGAAGAGAACGATGCGCTCGGGAATGAGGCGCAGCAGCTGATCGGAAAGATCGAGGAAAAGAGCACGTTCCGCGACAACCTCGGCGGCGCTTACGACGCCGCGGTGATCGAGCGCGACCGCGCGGAAGCAGCGACGGAGATCGGACTGACCGAGTGCACGTTCCACCTCGAGGGATGGGTTCCGGAGGACCGCGTGGCGGACGTGAAGGCAGCGGTCGAGAGCGTGACGGACGCCTACTATATGGATGTCCGCGATCCGGAAGAAGGAGAAGTCCCGCCCTCCGTCGTCAGGAACTCCGATTTTGTCGAGCCGTTCGAGGCGGTCACGAATCTTTATTCAAGACCGGATCCGAGAGGGATTGACGCGACGCCCTACATGACGCCGTTCTATATCCTGCTGTTCGGAATGATGCTGAGCGATACCGGATACGGTCTGCTTCTGCTGATCGGCGGATTGCTGTTCCTGAAGCTGAAGAAACCGACCGGGATGATGGCCTCGCTCGCGAAAGTCATTACCTGGGGCGGACTGTCCACCATTATCTGGGGATTCCTGACGGGAACGTTTTTCGGACTGGATTTCGACGTGATTTTCGGAACGAACAATGTGTTCCCGATCCTGGTCGATCCGATGTCGGACCCCATCATGATGCTGATCCTCTGCTTCGGCCTCGGCGTGCTGCATATCCTGTTCGGCGTAGGGCTGAAGATCAAGATGTCGCTCGAACAGGGAGACTGGCAGACGGCGGTATTCGACAATCTCAGCTGGGTCCTGATCATCGTCGGACTGATCATGTTTGCGGGTTCCTCCTCTGTCCAGGGCCTGCCGCCGGTCATTTCCAAAATCGGACTGGTGCTTGCGATCGTCGGCGCGGTCATGATCCTGCTGTTCAAGGGACGCGCGAAGAAGAACGTGTTTGGCAGAACGGTCGCCGGTCTCGGGGAACTGTATCAGGTCACCAGTTACCTGTCCGATATCCTGTCATACGCGAGGCTGTTCGCGCTGGGCATCGCGACAGGCGTTATCGCATCCGTATTCAACCAGCTCTGCGCCATGCTGATGAGTTCGCCCAATATCATTCTGAAGATCCTGGGCACACTGGTCGCCTGCGCTCTGCTGGTGGGGCTCCACCTGTTCAACCTTGCGATCAATACGCTCGGCGCGTTCGTACACTGCGCGAGGCTTCAGTATGTCGAGTTCTACGGGAAATTCTATGAGGCAGGCGGGAGAACGTTCCAGCCTTTGGGCTATAATGCGAAGCATGTTCGTTTAACAGATAAATAAACCATCTATCATTTACTCGAATTATTTCAAGGAGGATTATCACAATGGCTATTCAATGGGGATTCGTATTTGCAGCGCTGGGTGCGGCACTTGCCGCTGGTTTGGCCGGGTCCGGAAGCGCGCTCGGCGTTGGCATTGCCGGACAGGCTGCTGCCGGCGTTGTATCGGGTGACCCGGACCGCTTCGGCTCCTGCCTGCTTCTGCAGCTGCTTCCCGGTACGCAGGGCATCTACGGTCTGCTGATCGCATTCGTTATCGCGTCCAAGGCCGGACTGCTCGGCGCAAGCGGCGTTGCTGTTCAGGCGACACAGGGTCTTCAGCTTCTGATGGCATCTCTTCCGATCGCAATCGGAGGTCTTGTTTCCGGCATTGCGCAGGGCAAGGTCGCCGCAAGCGGCATCTGCCTCGTAGCCAAGAAACCCGAGGAACAGGGCAAGGCCATGCTGATGACCGTTATGGTCGAGACATACGCGGTTCTGTCCCTGCTCATCTCCTTCCTGCTGGTGAACGGCGTTCAGGTCTGAGTTGTCTTAGAGGAGAGGGATCATGGAAGAGAACAAGACCGGCACGAATAAGCTGGCTGAGCGTATCATCGCGGACGCGAAAGACATTGCGGACGGCATACTGGCAAAAGCAAATGCCGACGCAATGGCGTATTCCGCTGACTGTATGCAGAAGCTGAACGCAAAACGTGAGGAGCTTGAGCAAAAACGCAGATCGCTGGTGCAGGGCGTGATCGACGGATGCAAGACACGTGCGTCCATCGACGGGAGAAAGGCTGCGCTGCAGAAAAAGCGTGATGTGATCGATCTTGTCTTTGAGAACGGATATAAAGCCATGTGCGCTCTTTCGCCCGAAAAGCGCTCCGAGATCTGCATGAAGCTTCTGCAGAAAGAGGCGGAAGGCGGGGAGACGGTCGTTCCGGCCGCCGCGGACAGAGAACTGATTGAAAAGGCAGTCGCAAGCCTGAAGTCAGTGAATCTTACGGTATCGCCGGAAGACGCCGGGATCGACAACGGCTTTTTGCTCAAAGGAAATGGGTATGAGAAGGACTGCTCTTTCCGTTCCATTTTGACCTTACTGCGTGACTTGGAAGAAACTGAAGTCGCGAAGCTGTTATTTAACTGATTGGGAGGAAAGCGAATGCCACAGCCAAGCATTCCTTTTGCATGCGGGAGACTGAGCGCGCTGGAAGCGGGCCTGCTGGATCAGCAGGCGGTCAAACGTATGGCGGACGGTACGCTGGAGGATGCGATGCGCATGCTTCAGGATGCCCATTACGGGGATATCCCGGACGCCACGAGCGCGGACGTTGAACGCATGATCGACAATGTCAGAGTCCATACGGCGCAGGAGCTGCGGGAGATCTCCCCGAAACCGGCTATCACGGATCTGTTCCTGCTGAGGACAGATATCCAGAATCTCAAGATGCTGATCAAGGCAAGGCTCACGAACGAGACGGACACGGAAATGGAAGCGGGAGGCCTGTTTGAACCGGATCAGCTGAGGAAAATGGTCAGTGATCAGTCCTACAAGGATTTTCCCGAGGATATTGCCGATGCAGTCGGCGCGCTGGAGCGGGATCTGAAAACCGAGGTCAATCCGCAGCATGTAAGCGTGGCGCTTGACCGGGCTTATCTTGCCCATGCGCAGAACACCGCCAAAAAAGAGGGCGATCCGTTTGCCCGCACGTATTTCGATGCGCTTTGTGATTTTGACAACATGATCACATTCCTGCGAATGCGTGCGACCGGCGCGCCCAAGGAGGCGCTGAAGGAAGTTGCGCTTCCGACGGGAGGGATCCGGATCGAAGATCTCGCAGCGTCTTATGAGCTCACCGCGGATTCGCTGAGAACCGTGCTGACGGAAAGTCCGGCCCGCGACGCCATCGAGAGAGGCCTGGCCGCCGTGCAGACGACGGGCAGCATTGCCGCACTGGAGCGCGAAAGAGATGACTATCTTCTTTCCCTGGTCAAGGATCATAAGTATGATGCTCTGACGATGTATCCGATTTACGGCTATTATTTCGCACGGGAACGGGAAGCGAAGGCCGTCCGCCTGATCCTGACGGTGAAGCGGAACGGGCTGGATGACGCCGTTATCCAAGAGAGGTTGTGTGAACTGTATGGCTAAGATGGGTGTTATAGGCGACAAGGACTCCGTCATGCTCTATAAGGCGGTCGGTCTCGATGTGTTTTATGAGACGGACGGAGACAAGGCAAACCGCCGTTTGCATCGGCTTGCGAGAGAGGGGTACGCGGTCGTATTTGTGACAGAGCAGCTCTATGCTGCCTGTTCGGATACCGTGAAGGAATATGCGAATGAGGCATATCCGGCCATCGTGCCGATCCCTGACAGCCACGGTTCGCAGGGAGCCGGAATGCAGGCGCTGAAGGAGAACGTCGAAAAAGCTGTCGGCGTCGATATATTATTCAACAATTAATTGGAAAGGGTTACTGTTATGGAAGGAACGATTATAAAGGTTTCCGGACCGCTTATCGTTGCCGGCGGAATGGCAGATGCACAGTTATATGACGTTGTCCGTGTATCAGAGAGACATCTGATCGGCGAGATTATCGAGCTGCGCGGCGACCGTGCGTCCATTCAGGTGTACGAGGAAACAGGCGGAATCGGACCGGGAGAACCGGTTGAATCTACCGGAGCGCCGCTGTCGGTAGAGCTTGCCCCGGGCCTCATCGAGTCTATTTACGACGGTATTCAGCGTCCGCTGAGTGCCATCCGCGAAAAGGCGGGAGACAGGATCACCCGCGGTATCGAGGTCAATTCCCTGGATCACGAGAAACTGTGGGATTTTGTTCCGACCGCGAAGGTCGGCGACGAGCTGACAGGCGGGGATATCCTCGGAACCGTTCAGGAAACGGAAGCGGTTCTTCATAAGGTCATGGTCCCTCCGGGAGTCAGCGGAAGACTGACGTGGATCTATGAAGGATCGGCAAATATCGTTACGCCGATCGCGAAGCTTGAGCGGGACGGGAAAGAGATCGAACTGCCGATGCTTCAGCGCTGGCCTGTCCGCCGCGGCCGCCCGTATGCGGAAAAGCTTGCTCCGACGGAACCCATGGTTACCGGACAGCGTGTTATCGACACACTGTTCCCGGTCGCGAAAGGCGGCGTCGCCGCGGTTCCCGGACCGTTCGGAAGCGGCAAGACCGTCGTTCAGCACCAGCTGGCAAAGTGGGCGGATGCGGACATCATCATCTACGTCGGCTGCGGTGAGCGCGGAAACGAGATGACGGACGTTCTGATGGAGTTCCCGGAACTGAACGACCCGAGAACGGGCCTCTCGCTGATGAAGCGTACGGTTCTGATCGCGAACACCTCGGACATGCCGGTTGCCGCCCGTGAAGCTTCCATCTATACAGGAATCACGATCGCGGAGTATTTCCGCGACATGGGATATAAAGTCGCCATCATGGCGGACTCGACTTCCCGCTGGGCGGAAGCGCTCCGTGAAATGTCGGGCCGTCTTGAAGAAATGCCCGGTGAAGAAGGTTATCCGGCGTATCTTTCCAGCCGTCTTGCAGAGTTCTATGAGCGCGCGGGATTCGTGAAAACGCTCGGAAGCACGGAGCGGCTCGGCGCCGTTTCCGCCATCGGAGCCGTTTCACCTCCGGGCGGCGATATTTCGGAGCCTGTTTCCCAGGCGACCCTGCGTATCGTCAAAGTGTACTGGGGACTGTCCGCCAAGCTCGCCTACGCTAGACACTTCCCGGCAATCGACTGGCTGCAGTCGTATTCCCTGTATCTGGACAGGCTGGAAGAGTGGTACAACAGCAACGTCGCTCCGGACTGGTCTTCCATGGTCTCGAGAACCATGAGCCTCCTCCAGAAGGAGAACGAACTGAACGAAATCGTTCAGCTGGTCGGTATCGACGCGCTTTCCTACAGAGACCGTCTCACGCTGGAATGCACGAGATCCATCCGTGAGGACTATCTGCATCAGAACGCGTTCCACGAGGTTGACACGTATACGTCGCCGAAGAAACAGTACATGATGCTGAAATCGATTCTGATGAACTACGACAAGAGCCTTGAAGCGCTTGATCAGGATGCTCCGTTCAGCAAGCTGATTTCGCTCCCGGTTCATGAGAGAATCGGAAGATTGAAATATGTTCCCGAAGCCGAGGTCCAGCAGGCATATGACGAGATCGTCTCTGAACTGAACGCGCAGATCGGGGAATTGACCGAGGGAGGACAGCAGGATGCGTAAAGAGTATCGTACAATAAAAGAAGTTGTCGGACCGCTGATGCTCGTGGAAAACGTGGAAGGCGTCAAGTACAACGAACTTGTTGAGATCGTTCAGGCAGATGGCGGCATCCGCAGCGGACGTGTTCTTGAGATCAACGGGGATAAGGCGCTTGTTCAGCTCTTTGAAAGCTCTCAGGGACTTCGCCTCACGGACTCAAAGGCAAGATTCCTTGGGAAATCCATCGAACTTGCCGTGTCTCCGGACATGCTCGGACGTATCTTCGACGGTATGGGACGTCCGATCGACGGCGGTCCCGCGCTGATTGCGGAGAAACACCTGGATATCAACGGCGACCCGATGAACCCGACCGCCCGCGACTATCCTTCCGAGTTCATTCAGACGGGCGTTTCCGCGATCGACGGACTGAACACGCTGGTCCGCGGACAGAAGCTTCCCGTGTTCTCCGGTTCCGGTCTTCCGCACGCGAATCTTGCCGCGCAGATCGCAAGACAGGCGAAGGTTCTCGGATCGGACGAGAAGTTCGCCGTTGTCTTCGCCGCTGTCGGCATCACGTTCGAGGAAGCGGACTTCTTCATCTCCGACTTCCGCAAGACGGGCGCGATCGAGCGTACCGTGACGTTCATCAACCTGGCGAACGACCCTGCGGTCGAGCGTAACGCGACGCCCCGTATGGCGATCACCGCCGCGGAATATCTGGCATACGACCTCGGCATGCACGTTCTGGTCATCATTACGGATATCACGAACTACGCGGAGGCGCTCCGAGAGATCTCTGCGGCACGTAAGGAAGTTCCCGGACGCCGCGGATATCCCGGATACATGTATACGGACCTTGCGACCATGTATGAGCGCGCGGGACGTATTATCGGCAAACAGGGCTCCATCACGATGATCCCGATCCTGTCCATGCCGGAGGATGACGTTACCCACCCGATTCCCGACCTGACCGGATACATTACGGAGGGACAGATCATTCTTTCCAGAAACCTCCATCGCAAAGGTATCACCCCTCCGATCGACGTTCTTCCGTCTCTGTCCCGTCTGAAGGATAAGGGTATCGGCGCCGGGAAGACCCGTGAAGACCACGCGGATACGATGAACCAGCTGTTCGCCGCTTATTCGAGAGGCAAGGACGCAAAAGAGCTTGCCGTTATTCTCGGCGATGCGGCTCTGTCCGATATGGACAAGCTTTATGCGAAGTTCGCGGACGCGTTTGAAGAGCAGTATGTATCCCAGGGATACTACACGAACCGCAGCATCGAGGAAACGCTGGATCTCGGCTGGAAACTCCTTTCCATCCTTCCGAAATCGGAACTCAAACGTATTAAGGAAAAATACATCGAGAAGTATTATCCGGAGGATTAAGCCGTGGCTGCAATTCAAGCAAAACCGACCCGAATGGAACTGTCCAACCTCAAGAAAAGGAAGGCTGTGGCGGTTCGCGGACATAAGATGATGAAGGACAAGCGGGATGAGCTCGTCCGGCAGTTCATCATGTACGCAAAGAAGAACAAGGAGCTGCGTGAAGAGGTTGAGCGGAAACTGACGCAGGCAGGCAAGAGCTTCGTCGTGGCAAGGGCATCCATGTCCGCCGCGGAGATCGAGGAGGCGCTGCTGTATCCGGCACGTGCCGCATCGGTGGAAACGTCAAGCCATACCGTTCTCTCCATACCAGTTCCGAAGCTGACCCTCGAGACGGAGGAAGGATTTACCTATCCCTACGGATATGCCACCACCGGTGCGGAACTGGATGACGCCGTTCAGCAGCTGGCGGAGATCCTGCCTCAGATGCTGGAGCTGGCGGAAGTGGAAAAGACCTGCTGCCGGCTTGCGGATGAGATCGAGAAAACCAGACGTCGTGTCAATGCGCTTGAATATGTTATGATTCCCCAGTTTACGGAGACGATCCGTGAGATCCAGATGAAACTGGATGAAAATGACCGCCAGAGCACGACGAGACTGATGAAAACAAAGGATATGCTCGCAAAGCAGAGAGAGCAGTAAGAAGTCATCATCATGCATAAAACAGAAGCCGGTGCCTGACGACAGCACCGGCTTTTTCATATCTTGTCGGATCAGATCAGAGCGTTGCCTCTCCGTCGTGCGTCATGAGAGAGGCGGAGGAAATGCCCTCGAGATCGAGCGTCTCCCGGATCAGCTGGCCGCCGCTTTCCGTTCTCAGTTCGATGATCATGTCCAGCGTGTCCTTGGTCATGTTGCGGGATTTGATGCGAGGATGCTTTGCGTGCTTGTTCACGACTTCCATGATCCTTGCTTCCGCGTCCAGATCGGTTGCGTTGACGACGAGGAGCATGGGGGACTTGACGTTCGGGAGCCTGTCAAGCACAAAGATGCCGACCGTCAGAATAATGGAAAGAAATACCGCGATTTCCGCAATGCCCGCCCCGCAGATGATGCCGACGCTGATGGACCAGAAGAGGAACATCAGATCCATCGGTTCCTTGACGGCGGTACGAAAACGCACGATGGAGAGTGCGCCCACCATGCCGAGGGAAACGACTATGCTGGACTGGATGGTCAGAATGATCGCCGTGGTGATGACGGTCACGCCCGCGAGCGAAATGTTGAAGGTCTTGGAATAAAACGTTTTCCGCGTCATGACGCGGTACACGATAAAGATGTAAAACGCGAACAGGCAGCTGAGAGCCAGCGCAACGGCGATGGACTTCGCGTCAATGCTTTTGAATCCGTCCAGGAAAGACTCTTTGAACACATCTGAAAAACTCATAATCTGTCATCTCCTCTTGTTCTGATTATACCGTATATTTTCTGCAGAGATAGTATTTGGAAAAAGCGGTTGCCATGAAATTGTCCAGCTGGAGGCTGCGGTAGATCTCATCCGGAAGGAACTCGTCGTATTTGACCTCCAGCAGGTGCTGGCCTGCCTGCAGGACCGGACGCCTGAGCGGCGCACCGTCGAGGAAGGAGCGGACGTCTGACGAGGACGTGAGATTCATGTCCAGCGTCACCCTCACGTTCCCGGTGGCACAGACGAACGGGATCCGGTCGTAGTCGACGATGATCACCGGGTGCATACCGCGCGTCATCATCAGCAGGGTCAGCTTTCTGAGGACGGGGTCCTGACCGGAGATATCCGGAACGTTTTTTCCTCCGATCAGCAGATCCGCCTGCTCTCGTGTGAGAGAGCAGCCAGATTTGAGCACTTTGCCTCGTTCTTTGCGCTTGCATTCGAGACGGATGACGGAAGATGAACCGTTATAGATGCGGATCCTGAATTTCTCCCTGGGGTCTGTGCCGCTTTCGTTCTCGAAATAGCAGGTATCATCCAGATCGTCAAAGTAAAGGCTGCTGATATGATAGAAACCGGTCCCGTCCACATGGGGATCAAGACGCATCAAAGCACCCGTGCGCATCTTCAGATGTGTGAGTTCGCTGCGGGATATGAGATATTTGAATTCGTGGCGGAATTTTCTTTGTTCAGGAATCATTTCCTGCGACCTCCGGTTTTCCTGCCGTTCAGCAGGGCATACAGGGACAGGGCGGCGAGAATCAGGAGCAGACAGAACAACGGAATCACGATCTCGCCGTTATGCCGGAGCAGACGAATGATATAGTCTGCAGCTCCGCTTGGCTGTTCACGATCCTCCGATGCCCTTTCATTTTGCTCTGCCGTCCCGGTGCGGACCGAATACGGCAGAGGATACAAACTGATATTGTCCGGTAGAACGGTCTCGGGGTCAAGCGGCGTGTCTGTTTTCGGGAGATACCACTGGTCCGACCCCTCGATGCCGAAGTCTTCCGGGGAAGGGATCGAAGCGACGGTCGACCCGGCTTCCGTGGTAAAGATGCAAATAACCTTGAGATCTTTGCCGTAAATCCGGACAGAACAATACTCTTTCATATCGATCCATGCGGACCGGAGGAAAACGTCCCGCTTCAGCAGGAAATCGTGCAGTTCTGCATGTGCTTCGGCGTCGGATTCCTTCCCGTCGCGCATCGTCCGGTACATATCGGACCAACGGATTACATTCATGCGCTCGGATCGAGCGACGAGAGTTTTCAGATTGAGGAGATCATGTTCCAAAAGATCCTCATAAAGAGGAAGGAACTCTATGCGGTACAGTTCCGTCATCCTTCGGAAGAAAACGCGGTTTGCGTACATTTTTTCGTAGTACGGACTGTTTTTCGCGAAAAGCTGTTCCGGGTTCAAAGAGTAATCAGTAAAAGCGTGCCATGAGTTTCCGCAGCTCAGATCAAAATCCCATACGGGACATGCAAACATTTTCTGCGCGGAAGCGTCCCAGTAATAATAGGAACTGAAGCTATCGCTGTCATAATTAAGGAAGATCTCATCGACCAGATATCTCCGGACGAAGGAATCAAGGTCCAGAAAGTCCGGCCAGGGGCTGTCTTCCGTAAGGGAAAGGATGGCGTCTTCCATTCTCTGCAGAGTCCTACAGATGGAGGAAGACCGTTTTTCGCTATACACTTCCGGATCTACGATTTTGAAATACCGACCGCTGTCCGTCAGGTAGGAATGATCGTTCTCTCCGTTTTTGCGGAGATGTGTGATCTCGGCCAGAAAACTGTTCCCGGGATCGGACGGACTGATCCGTCCCGTGCCGAACTCGACCTGCTCGGAGAGGAGATAGAGGCCGGCATATGTACCGTTGACATACAGATCGACAAACCGGCATTCCGGCGTCCACGGAAGCGCCGTTTTGCCGGCAAAATCATATACGAGTTTGTTCCGGATGCAGGTCCTGTCCCAGCCGTTGGACAGAAGGACCCAGTGGCGGGAGCTGTCCATTCCAAGAAGCGGTGCGCCGGAGGACAGGGTCAGATGATACGGCTTCTTATCCAGGGTCCAGGAGCTGTTGCCCCTGCCTTTGATTTCGTCCAGCCCCTTGCCCTCATACTCTACAAGCCCGTTTTCCCTGAAAAGAAGGAGAGACGCTTTTTCCTTATGCTCTTTATCCGAAAGGACCTTTTCCATGGCGCGGCCGGATATCATGACGAACAGAGCGGGGATGTCCGAGGACCGCATCATGGTTAGGGTCAGATTTTTTTTGGCATTTCCGGGAACCGTCAGGGAATAGGATCGGTCCGTTTCCAAAGAGGAAAGAGAATCCCCTTTCTGAAGCGGCTTATCATCCAGCATGATTTTTGAGCCGTGAAGCGGCGTGAAAACAGCTGCATCCGGATCCGCGAAGGAAGGCAGAAACAGGTAATAATCCGTTCCGTTCCCGCTCCATGCGCACACCTGGGTTGCTTTTTTTTCGTCAGAAAGCAGATCGAAGCGGAGGAGATCTTCCCCGATATCATCATTCGCGGGGTTCCCGGCAGAAACCAAAAGAATCACGCCGACGGACAAAAGAACGACGAACAGAAGCGGCAGAAGAAAACGGAAGATTGTACGGTTGTTTTTCATAAACGCTTGTCTCCGATTTGCGGCGGAAAGGATTCATGGATCAAGTATAGCACGAGAACCGCCAGAAGAATCAGGAAACAGGCAAACGGGAGCACGATCTGCCAGTTGTGCCGGAGGACCCGTTTCACGTAGTCAAGAACGCCGATATCCTGCTGCTCTTCGTCGCCGAAGTCGGTATAGGATTGAGGCCGAGTATTATAGTCCGTTTCGGAGATTGGGGAGAGATAGATCTCTCCCGGCTCGGCTTCGTCCGTGGACCAGACCTGATCGGTATCCTTGACGTACCAGACGGAAGAGGAGCCGATCCCGAGATCCAGCGGAGAGGGCAGGGAAACGACATCGCCGTTAACAGGGAACGACAGATGGTTCACTACGGTCTTGCCCGCGTCGCAGAACCAGACGGAACAGTAAGGGATCCCTTCGATCCAGGCATCCTGCAGGTAGCCGATTCTGCGGCTGAAAAACTGGTACAGGCCGTCAGCCGTCTGAGACGCAGGCTCGTTCCCCTGCCTGGTCCAGCGGGTATCGTTCATGACAGCGGCGTCCCGGATACGGTTCTGAAGCGCCGGAAGATCCTGACTGAGATAATCCGTGAAAGAGGGCAGGAACGTGTCCCGGTAGAGACGGACGACCTTTTCCCGGAAAACCGGCGTATTGTAAAGCAGTCTGTAGTAGAACTTTCCGATTGCAAAGATCTGATCCGGGTAACGGGACTGTGCGGACCAGATGTTCGCGGTACTGCCGCAGCTCAGGTCATAATCCCATACGGGTCCGGCGAACATTTTTCCGGCGGCCGGATCCCAGTAATAAAAGGAACTTGCCATATCGCTGTCCATATTGAGAAAGAATTCATCGATCAGAAACCTTGCGGCGAATGAATCGAGATCCAGCACATCCAGCCAGGAGACGGCGTCCGGCAGACCGCGGATCGCGGTTTCCATCTGCTGCGTTCTGTTCCGTATTGCTTCCAGCTGTGCGTCGGTGCACGCCTCCGGTTCGCGGAGCCGGACCGTCCTGTGGGCTCTGGTGCGGAAGGAAAGATCTTCATCCGAAGGCTTGTTTGTGATTTCAAAGAGAAACCCGCCCGCTGCGGGATCGATATCCAGCCTGCCGTCCCCGGTTTCGATCCGTTCCGAAAGGAGGTAGAGCCCGTTGTAGGCACCGTTCAGATAGACGTCGACATAATCGCAGGACGGAGTCCAGGCGAGCCCGGCGAATCCTGTCGCGTCGTGGACGATCCGGTTTCGCAGATTCGTCCGGTCAAGCGCGTTCGCGAGCAGGATCCAGTGTCTGGAGGGACCGGTACCCAGAAGATCCTGCGCGCTGTCAAGCGTCAGATGATAGGGCTTTTTCTCCAGGGCCCACGTCGTGTTCCCCCTGCCGTGGATCTTATCCTTCCCGCCGCCTGCGTATATCACGGTTCCGGACTTGTCCAGAAGAATGACGGCCGCTGCCTCCTCATGCGTTTTGTCCGCATCGATTCTGCGCATGGAGCCGGATTCCGTGGAGATAAAGACGGAGGAAATGCCGGACGACTGAAGGAAAACCAGCTTTGTCTTCGTCTCGGACCGGAACCGCTCTACCGTGAGATCGTATGGAACGCCTGTTCTGAAAACGGACAGGTCGGTGTTTTCTGTCAGGGGGGTTCCCGCAATGGACAGACCGGAATGGCCGCTGATGATCGGCCGCACTTCGGAAAGGGAGGAACAGGAGGGCAGGAAGACATAATAGCTGCCGTCTTCCGATTTCCACGGCGCTGTTTTTACCGTAACCGTTCCGCACGGAACGGAAAAACGAAGCGCGCCTGTGACAGGGTCGCCGTCCGATGCCGTACGGACCCACCACACGGCGGACAGCAGTGTGAGCAGGATCACTATGAAAATGGGGACGAGTCTTTTTTTCATGGGATTTCCGGATTGCGCAGGATTCTGTTATATAGTAACTGAAAAAGGGGAATTATTCAATGCGCGCGGCCGGCGTGGAAACACGGGGAAACGGCCCAAGAATGGGACTGCACAGGAAAATATTCGCTTTTGCGGTTGATTGATTCCGATAAATAAGATAGAATTATCGGAAACGAGATTCAAGTTTGCCGTGCTAAGCGGGGAAGTAGCGGAGCCCTGAACCTGCAATCCGCTCCAGCAGGGCTGAATTCCCGTTTTGAGGCAACCGGCCTTGGATACGGTTTTCCGTACGGGACGTTGATATCCGGGTCCTGTGCAACCAATCACCGTGAACCATGTCAGATCCTAGCGGAAGCAGCATTAAGCGGAGGCATTGGTGTGCCGCGGGGAAGCCTGGGGGGAGTTACCGGCTGAAGACGGTTCCCGGGACAGGTGCCGAGAAACGGGTGCACGGCATTTAATTTGAGGAGCATATGAAAGAAACATATTCTGTTTTTGATATCATCGGCCCGAGAATGATCGGGCCGTCCAGTTCTCATACGGCTGGAGCGGTTCGGATCGCCAAGGTTGCCAGACATGTTGCTCATTATGATGTCGCGGAAGCGACATTCACTTTATATGAGTCCTTTGCGGAAACGGGCAAAGGCCACGGAACGGACAAGGCGCTCGTCGCGGGGATCCTCGGCATGGAGCCCGACGACGGAAGGATTCGTGACGCCTATGAGATCGCCGCGGAGCATGGCGTTCTTGTCGACATGATCTACACCGACGAACCGTCCCCCTCGGAGCAGCCGAACACGGTCAGGATCCAGACCGTGAGCAGCGACGGGACAAAAAACGAACTGATCGGCGTCTCGGTCGGCGGCGGCAAGATCCTGATCACGGAGATCAACGGCCTCGACGTGGAGGTAACGGGAGAGTATCCGACCATGGTCATCCGTCTCCAGGACAAGCCGGGCGTGATCGCGGAGCTTTCAACGGTTCTGGCGGAGATGGACATCAATATTGCGTATATGAAGGTGTTCCGGCATGAAAAGGGCGAGGACGACTTCGTTACGGTGGAAACGGATCTGAAGATTTCGGACGATCTGCTGAAGGTGATCCGGGAACGCTGTGCAAGTATTCTGAACGTGATAACGGTTTAAGGCGGTGACGGTATGACATTAAAGGAAGCATTTGAAAGCGGAGAAGCGCTGCGCGCATACTGTCAGGAAAACCACGTTTCCATCGCGGAGGCGATGCAGCGGCGGGAGGTGCAGACGTCCGAACGCGGCCGCGCGGAGATCCGAGAAGAAATGTATAAGAACCTGGTCGTCATGCGCGAGTCCGTGTATGAGGGACTGACCAGAAAGCAGCAGCCTGTCAGCGGACTGACCGGGGGCGATGCCCATCTGCTGTTCAAGTACGGCAAGTACAACCCCTATTCGGGTTCCAACGCGTGCAGGGCGGCGGCAGCGGCCATGGCGGTCGTTGAGGTGAACGCTTCCATGGGCAAGATCTGCGCCGCGCCGACTGCAGGTGCTTCCGGCGTTCTGCCCGGCGTGCTGATCGAAAGCGCAAGGGAGCGTGACTGGACGGACGAGCAGCTTGTGGACGCGCTTTTCACTGCGGGCGCCATCGGACTGATCTTCGCGCGGAACGCCACGATCTCCGGCGCGGGCGGAGGATGCCAGGCGGAAACGGGCGTTGCGTCGGCCATGGCGGCGGCTGCGATCGTGGAGCTGAGCGGCGGCGCGCCGATCCAGGCACTGGATGCGGCTGCCATGACGATCAAGAACATCCTTGGCCTGATCTGCGATCCGGTCGCGGGACTTGTGGAGTGCCCCTGCATCAAGCGGAATGCGCTCGGAGCCGTCAACGCGCTGATCTGCGCGGATATGGCGCTCGCGGGCATCACCAGCCTGATCCCGTTTGACGAGGTGGTCGCGACGATGCTGACAGTCGGAAAGGATATCCGTTCCGAGTACCGGGAAACGGCAAAAGGCGGTCTCGCGACGACGCCGACCGGAAAGTTGGTGGCGGAACGCGTCCGGAGAGTCCGGGGGGATAAATGAACAGGCCGGACGATGCAAGACTGACGCCCGCAAGGATCGCCGTACTGTTTCTGTCCGGCGTTCTGATCGGTGGCGGGGCAATCCTTCCGGGGATCAGCGGCGGTGTTCTGGCGGTGATCTTCGGCTTTTACCGTCCGATGATGGAACTGCTGGCGCATCCCGTCAGGGCGATACCGAAATACTGGAAGATGTTCGTTCCGGTCGGAATCGGCTGGGTGATCGGGTTTTTCGGATTCGCAAAGCTGATCGAACTGATATTCGGCGCGAACGAAACGGTCGGCACGTGGCTGTTCATCGGTCTGATCCTCGGTACGGTACCGCAGCTGCATAAGGAAGCGGGCGAACAGGGAAGGACGGCTTCCTGCTTCTGGGCCATGGGCATCGCGTTTGCGGCCGTGTTCGGGATCCTTCTGTTCGTAAGGATCGGAACGCTGCCGAAAGTGGTTCCGTCGCCCGGCTGGTTTATCTTCTGCGGCGTTCTCTGGGGGCTCAGCCTGGTGGTCCCGGGCATGTCCTCGTCGTCCCCGCTGATGGCGCTTGGGCTTCTGGTTCCGCTGACGACGGCCATCGCGGAGTTCGACATCCCGGTCATCGGGCTATGGCTTCTCGGGCTCGTCGGGACGGTGGTGATTCTCGCGAGGATCGTGAACAGCCTGTTCGAGCGCCGCTACGGGATCATGTATCACATTGTAGTGGGCGTAA
Organism: Clostridia bacterium; assembly: GCA_017429985.1. Lineage (GTDB taxonomy): Bacteria > Bacillota > Clostridia > Christensenellales > CAG-138 > JAFRNW01. The sequence goes on from JAFRNW010000010.1 coordinate 88,522, forward strand.
CGATCGCGTCAACGCTGATCATCATCCCGCTTTCCTATCCGGATGCGAAGACGGCGCTTCTCTCCGCGCTCTGCTGCGCAGCGGGCGTTGCGATCGCCTACGGACTGTCGCGTCTCGAGGGACTGAAGGACGCGGGAAACGCGCCGCAGGAGGAAGCGGAGGAGAAAGAGCGGTAACGCTGGGTTCCGAAATGATACAAAGCCGGTTATCCGGCTTTTTTCTTTTACGGGGAACTGTGTCATATTAGTTACAAAACCGTTAATATTGCCTGCCGATTCTTGAGAACGCACCGGATGAAAAGCTATGCTATATACGTATCTTTACGCGAAAAAGCAGGTATTTGCATGAGAAAAAGACTTCCTTTCCTGATACTGATCCTAATGGCTGTCCTGATGATCGCCGTTCCGGCCGCGCTTGCCGCCGGTTATGACACGGGCGTCATCAATTCCGACGGTGTTTCTTTCCGCGAGGGCCCGTCTACCGACAGCGGCAGGATCTCAAAGCTCAAGGAAGGAACGACGGTGCAGATCCTGTCCACCAATGTCAATGCGGAATGGCACAAGGTTGAAGTGAACGGAAAGACCGGATACGTCAACCGGATGTATGTCACGCTGAAAAACGCTTCCGACGGTGATACGCTTCTCGGCTATGTCGTCAACGTAAAGAGCAATGTCAATGTCCGGTCCTCCGCGTCCTCAGACAGCGAGCTGCTGGGACGGGCGGATCTCGGGTCTTCCTATACGCTGAAAAGCAGCACCCCGAAAGACGGCTGGTATGCCGTCGACTATCACGGCCACACGGGGTATATCAAGAAGGATTATCTTCAGATCGCCAAGAAGGCGACGAGCAAGCAGCTGTCTTCCATCAGCATAAAGGGCGGGGAGCTTTCACCGGAGTTCTCCCCGGACGTGTACGGCTATGTCGTCACGGCGGACAGGGCGGACATCACGATATCCGTCACTTCCCCATCGAAAGTCAGCGTCGGGGACTCCGGGAAGAACACGCTGAAGATTTCCCTCCCGAAGACCGGGACCAAGACGGTCCGGATCTCCGTCGGGGGAAAGACGAAATACAGCCTGTATATCGTCCGGAACGTCATTACGGTCGGAACGTACAATATCAAACGCGGGAACGGAAACCTGACGTCCATGGGAAAGATGATCCAGGAACAGAACCCGGACATCATGGGCATCCAGGAAGTCTACCGCACGGCGGGGAAAATCAACAACCTTCTGTCTCTCCGCACCAAACACATGCAGTATGTGGATTTCGCCAGAACGATTTCCTATAACGGCGGCGGCGAGTACGGCATCGGCGTCCTTTCCGCCTATAAGATCGTATCCAGCGAATCCGTGAGTCTGAGCAGCGGGAACAGCGAGCCCCGAATCCTGCAGAAGGTGGTTGTATCGGTCGGCAAACGGAAGGTATCCGTCTACAACACGCATTTTTCATGGGACTCCGCATCGCTGAGAGCGAAGCAGTTTGCGGAAGTCAAGAAGATCATGAAGCGCGATTCAAACAAGTATAAAATCCTGTTCGGCGACTTCAACGCGAAAGCGGCAGAGTTTTCGCAGCTCGGGAGTACGTTCCAGATCATCAATACAAAGGATACGCATTTCTTCGATTATGACGGGAGCGAGATCGGAAAGAATGAGATCGACAACATCATCGTTTCGACCAACATCCAGGTGCTGAACGCGCGGATGATCAATAACGAGTATTCCGATCACAAGGCCATATTTGCTTATTTGAAATTCGAATGATAATGGGGATGCAATGAAAGAGGAGCGGTGCAATCCGCTCCTCTATTGTCTTTTGCTTGTTTTTTCTGATTACAGTGCAGCAGCAGCCCTGTCGTTGCAGCCGAGCACGTCGACGATCTTATGGGCGACCATGTTCTTGATCGCTTCACGGGCGGGCTTCAGATACTGGCGGGGATCGAAATGTTCCGGATGCTCTGCCATGTACTGGCGGATGCAAGCGGTCATGGCAAGACGCAGATCGCTGTCGATGTTGATCTTGCAGACTGCCATACGGGCAGCTTCCCGCAGCTGTTCTTCCGGAATACCGACTGCGTCGGGCATCTTTCCGCCGTTGGCGTTGATGATCTTGACGAATTCCTGCGGTACGGAAGAAGAGCCGTGCAGAACGATCGGGAATTCGGGGAGACGTTTTTCGACTTCTTTCAGGATGTCGAAGCGGAGCGGCGGGGGAACCAGGAGGCCTTCCGCGTTGCGCGTGCACTGCGCGGCGGTGAACTTGTATGCGCCGTGGCTTGTGCCGATCGCGATCGCGAGGGAGTCGACGCCCGTGCGGGTCACGAAATCTTCGACTTCCTCGGGACGGGTATAGGAGGAATCCTCCGCAGCGACCTTGACATCATCCTCGATGCCGGCAAGCGTTCCGAGTTCGCCCTCGACGACTACGCCGTGATCATGCGCGTATTCGACGACCTGCTTTGTCAGTTTGATGTTCTCTTCGTACGGTTTGCTGGAGCCGTCGATCATGACGGAAGAGAAACCGCCGTCGATGCAGCTCTTGCACAGTTCAAAGGTGTCGCCGTGGTCCAGATGGACGCAGATCGGAAGCGCGAATCCGGCATGCTGCTCCGCGTCATCGATCGCAGCCTCGATCAGCTTCATCAGATAGATGTGGTTCGCATAGGCGCGCGCGCCTTTGCTGACCTGCAGGATAAGAGGGGCGTGATGCTCGGTCGCAGCAGCCGCGATACCCTGAATGATCTCCATGTTGTTGACGTTGAAGGCACCGACCGCATAACCGTTCTTGTATGCATCGGCAAACATTTTTGTACTGGTTACAACAGGCATATGTTTATATCTCCTTAGTTAAAAATGGTTTGGTTCATGCGTACATATTATACAATCCGACGGCGTAAATTGCAATGAATCGCTTTCTCAGTTATAATGAGAGCGGCAAAAAAACAACACGGAGGCGCTTTATGAGCTCAAAATCACTTTCGCTGATCATCCCGGTTTTCAACGAGGAAGAGGTCCTGCAGACGTCCTACGAGCGGATGCGCGAGGCCATGGAGAAGACCGGATATCCGTATGAGATCATCTACGTGAACGACGGAAGCCGTGACGGATCCATGAGGATCCTGAGGGAGATCGCAGGACAGGACGGAAAAGTCAGAGTGCTTTCGTTTTCCAGAAATTTCGGCCACCAGACAGCTGTGACATGCGGAATGGACGCCGCCTGCGGCGACGCGCTGATCATCATCGACGTGGACCTTCAGGATCCTCCGGAACTGATCCCGGACATGGTGAAACGGTGGGAAGAAGGCGTTGACATCGTTTACGGGAAGAGGCTGAAGCGGCAGGGCGAAACGCTCTTCAAGAAACTGACCGCGGCGGCATACTACCGGCTGCTCGCCTGGATGAGCGCGTATCCGATCCCGCTGGACACAGGGGACTTCCGCCTGCTGGACAGGAAGGTCGCGGACGTTTTCCTGCGCATGCGCGAGCATAACCGTTTTCTCCGGGGCATGTCCGCATGGATGGGATTCCGGGCGGAACCGATCGAATACGAACGCCATGAACGGTTCGCCGGCAGCACCAAGTACACGCTGAAGAAGATGCTGCGGCTTGCCACGGACGGGATCACCGGCTTTTCGGACAAGCCGCTGACCTTGCCCGGCGCGGCGGGCATCGCCGTGTGCGGGATCGCGGGGCTCGGACTGATCGCGCTGATCGTATGTGCATGTACCTGCGGTGTGGCGCCGTGGCTCTGGGCTGCGGACGGGATCGTGCTTCTGCAGGGACTCATCCTCTGCTTCATGGGGCTCCAGGGCATGTATTTCGGGCGGATGTACGACGAGCTGAAAGGCAGACCACTCTATATCGTGGCGGAGCGCATCAACTGTCCTGCGGAGCGGAACGACCGCTGACAGGCATTATATATTTTCAGTTGGACATTTGGCTAGTTTGATGGTAAGATAATCACGGTAAAAACCAAGCGGCAGCTTGCGAGTTTTGATTCAAATAATAAAGAAAGAGGTCAAAAAAATGGCAATTAAAGTTGGTATCAATGGATTCGGAAGAATCGGACGTCTTGTTTTCCGCGCTTCCCTGGACAACCCGAATATCGAGATTGTAGGCATCAACGACCTGATCACGCCGGATTATATGGCGTATATGCTGAAGTATGATACGATTCACGGCAAATTTGAAGGCACCGTGGATTATTCGGAGAATTCCCTGATCGTTAACGGGAAAGCCATTCGCGTAACCAGCGAAAAGGATCCCGCGAACCTGAAATGGGACGAAGTCGGTGCAGAGTATGTGGTTGAGTCCACAGGCCTGTTCCTGACCAAGGAAAAAGCGCAGGCACATATCGACGCCGGTGCAAAGCATGTTGTTATGTCCGCTCCGTCCAAGGACGATACCCCGATGTTCGTTATGGGCGTTAACGAGAACACCTATACTCCCGACATGAAGTTCGTTTCCAATGCATCCTGCACAACGAACTGCCTTGCTCCGGTTGCAAAGGTTCTGCATGATAATTTCGGCATCACCGACGGTCTTATGACAACCGTTCACTCCATTACCGCGACGCAGAAGACCGTTGACGGCGTTTCCGCAAAAGACTGGCGCGGCGGACGTGGTGCTTCCTACAACATCATTCCGTCTTCCACCGGCGCTGCAAAGGCGGTCGGCAAGGTTATTCCCAGCCTGAACGGCAAACTGACCGGAATGTCCATGCGTGTTCCGACCATGGATGTTTCCGTTGTTGACCTGACCGTCAATCTCGCAAAGCCTGCCAAGTATGACGAGATCTGCACAGCTATGAAGAAAGCTTCCGAGAACGAATTGAAAGGTATCCTCGGCTACACAGAGGATCCTGTCGTTTCCTCCGACTTCATTCACGATCCGCGCACCTCGATCTTTGATGCCAAAGCCGGCATCGCGCTGACCGACACGTTTGTCAAGGTCGTTGCCTGGTATGACAACGAGTGGGGTTATTCCAACAAGGTCCTGATGCTTATTGAGCATATGTATAAGGTAGACCATAAATAAGGTTTGACTGAAAATTGGGGATAGAAACATACCCTGCTGAGTTCAGATTCGAGCACAAGCGGGGTATTTTTTAATTGTGACACATAGTTGAGAGAATCTGAGATCTTAAGTATAATCAGGGTACAGACTATTCTTGGAAGAAGCATTCATATTGAACACCATCAAATTACATATTATACATCCTACTCAAGCAGTACATGATGCAGTTGCAATATTGCTTTTGGGTGAAGAGATTTGATTTTTTTAGAGAGATTTTCATAGAGAAAAGGAGGTTGCTACACACATGATTGCAACCAGCCAGCAAAAGCGATCAATCCTAATCTGTTTATATACATTATTACTCATTGCATTATCTATCTTTCTTTTTTGGAAATGTCGGTACGGATATGCAAATGCGGACGAGACTTTTTTTATTGCTGTCCCATTCCGCTTGTGTAGGGGGGACAGTTTGTTTGTTCACGAATGGAATCCCGCTCAGCTGTTTAGCTTTCTCCTTTATCCAGCTGTGCGTTTATTCCTTGGATTTATGGGAAGTACAGAGGGAATCCTTCTTGCTTTTCGCTATCTATTTACTATTTCTTGGATATTGTGTGCGATTTTTATTGTTTATCGGTTTAGATTTATCTCATTACAAGGAGGAATGCTAGCTTCCATATTGTTTTTGCTTTTTACCCCGTCTGGGATTATGGCTCTTAGCTACAATTCTATGGGAATAATGTTAGTTCTGGCAACTTGTATTATTCTTGCTACTGCTAAAACGCGAATTGCGTTCCAGCATTGTATTGCTGGGATCCTGTTTGCAGGAGCGGTTTTGTGCTGCCCTTATTTAGTGTTCCTATATTTGTTCTTTACAATTATCATTATCATTTTGGGAATTAAAAAAAAGTGGTTGATTAAAGAATGGCTTTTTTTTAGTTTTGGATGTTTGATTTTATTCGTAGTGTTTCTGCTTTTTTTGTTAAATCGTGCACGGCTATCTGACATTATTGAAGCTTTACCGCAATTATTGAAACATCCGACGCATGCTTATACCCCATTACATTTGCAGATATATAAATTTATTAAGACGATTTTATACTGCAATAGTATTTTCGATTGGGGTTTGTTATTCGCAGTACTAACAATGATAATTTCGAGGATCGTAAAGGATAAGTTTGTTGGGCTCGCGGTATTAAGTCTCATAGTTATCGCTTTACAAGTGGCCTTCTTAGTTGAAGACCCGTTTATTAACCATGTTATGTTTCCGATTAATATTATTGCACCATTTTTTTTGCTGCACACCTCACATTACGCAAAAGATCTCCGAAATATATTTCTGACATTTTGGCTGCCAGGCGCTTTATACACTTTTTGCATTTTTCTTTCATCGGACACGGGCTTTTTTGCTATATCTGCAGCATCTAGTGTTATGACTGTTGCAACAGTCATAATGCTTTGCAAATATCTGTCAGGTTCTTTTTGCGAAATGAAGTCAAGATACACAGCTTGCATAATAATAGTTGCCCTAACACTTTTGATAGGAGTTCAATTTGGAGAAGAATTGTGGTTTCGATATTCATATGTTTTTTGGGAGGATCAGGGAGTGCGTGGACAAACAGTTTGTGCACAAAGCGGACCGGAAAAGGGAATACTGATGACTCCCCAAAGATTTAAAAAATATACAATATTGGAGCAGGACATGTCGATAATTCGTTCGGACTCAGCAATCAAAAACTTATTAGTGCTATCAAGCACCTCACATGGGTATCTGTTAGCTGATAAGAATATGTCTACGTATTCAGCGTGGTTAGGTAATGTTAACGATAACAGTATTAGTCAATTGGACACTTATTTTTCTATGAATCCAGATAAAACTCCTGATGGTATTTTTATTGAAGAGCGATACAGTAAGTATATTGATCATTACTTAAGAGATGGTTATTATCACTGTGAGAAAATGCCGTCTGGGGCGTATTTGCTTAAGAGATGATACTCGAGAGCAGTTCTGACTATCCGACAAACTAGTCATGAGCATATTTATATGGGTATCTATTAAGCTGTTTGCATATGAACAGTATTAGTACAGCTATTATTTAGAGATTATTCTCTTATCGTTCATGATTGTCAAATGAAGCAATTGACTCGCAAGGTGCTATATCTTCTAAGTATCTCGTGTATTAGAATTATTAACGGATTATGAAAATAGGATTTAAAGAATAAACCATGTAAAGGGACATAAACAATGGAACATTTTGAAACTCATAGATTAATGGGACATTTTCAGATTATAATATGTTAAAAGCCATGATATTATGAAAAATCTGCTAAAGAATTGAAACTGTTGCCCTTAAAGAATCTGAGATGGCTATGATCATTTATTACCACTGCAACATCAGCTTGAATAATAGGGAAAGAAATAGGCACACTGCGGCTCAATGGGGTATCTAGTTTAGATAGAAAAGATAATATCTTAATCTGTCGGATAAAAGAATATGGACTATTACTGGAAGAAAAAGACAATTTTGTCATTCATGCTAAGCGTGATGGTGACATGGATCCATACATCTGCATTCGAGCAGTATACACTGCAACTGCCGTATCAGGCAGGAATGTCGGAAGCGGTGACGATATGCGGGTATTTCTTTCAGTACACGGTCTGCAGAGTCGCGGTTCCGCTTTTTTTCATGATGGCCGGAGCAAATTTCTTCCGGAACTACAGCAGCGACATGTACGGCAGGAAACTATTGTCCAGGGCGAGATCCCTCTTGATCCCGTACCTTGCCTGGAACACGCTGGTCATGCTCTTCTATATTGTTACTTCCTATACAGCCGTATCGCAGTTCTTTACGGGACGGGAGAAATTTGTTCTTTCCGTTTCCAATGTGGTGGAAGCGATTCTGTTCCGCAAATGCAACTATGTATTCTGGTTCATGTATGACCTCATTATCTATACGATTCTTACGCCTGTTTTTGATCTCCTGACCTCCAGGAAATGGATCGGCTGGCTGTTCACCGCGGGCACGCTGTTCCTCCCGATGTTGAAACTCGGGATATTCGATGTGATTCGGATCGATGAGTCCTATATGGTCTTTTATGCGTTCGGTTGCATGATCGGGAAGCATTATTTCCATCTCTTCACACAGAGGTCGGAGAGATCCGTCCGCATGGTGTCCATCCTGATTTGTGCGGCGTGCATGACGCTGCAGATGCTTCACAAGTGCGGGATCTTGACCCTGCCCGGCGTTGCCATGAACGCGCTTATCCTTGTTTTTGCGCTTGCGTTCTGGAATGCTGCGGACGCTGTCGTTCCAGCGGTCCGCGAGCGCACTTTCATGAAGTCGACGATGTTTATTTACGCGCTTCATCCGGATGTTTCCGCCGTGATCGTGAAGTGCATCTATCTGCTCGGCCCGAAGAGAATGTGGATGGCTTTTGTCAATTTCGGGATTTCAGCCGTGCTGACGGTCGTGGTGATCTGTATCGCCGCAGAGCTGCTGCGCCGGTATCTTCCGAAAACGTATGGTGTGCTTGCAGGATTCAGGAAATAATCAAGGGATTGCCGTCAGAATCACGCCCGCGATGATCAGGATCAGCGCGGCGATTTTTTTTGCGTTGATTTTTTCCTGGAAGATCAGAATGCCGAAGGCCGTTACATACAGATAGCTTGTCGATTCCAGAACGGGACCGAGCGAAAGCGGGACTCCCCGGTAGGCATATACGGTCAGAAAAGTGCATGCGACGAACAGGATATAAGCGAAGATTACCTGCGGATTCAGATACTCCGAAAGGAATGTCGGATGCGGTTTCAGCGCCGCTTTTTTGAGCAGGACCTGCGAGACGGCGCCTGTCAGAACAGAGAACAACATGATGAGAATGTACAGCGTGCTATTTTCCTGCATGACCGGCCTCCCTGTCTGATATGGAGAACAGAACGATACCGCAGATGACAAGAAGGACCCCCGCGATCTGCCGGAAGTTCAGTGTCTCGTGAAACAGCAGAACACCAAACACCACGCCCCAGATCACGGTGATCGATTTGTGCGCATATGCTGCTGTGAGGGGAATCCTCTTCAGAACCTGCTGCCATCCGACGGCATAAACACCCAGAAGCAGGAGATTGAGTCCGTAATACAGAAAGAACTGTCTGGTCCCGAATAACGAGCCGGCAGCTTTTTTACTGAAGATGCAGGCGACCGCATAGACAAGAAGCAGAATATGCAGGAGCAGGTATATACCGCCCCTGTTTTTTTTCAGATCATTGCCCTGCATCTGACCGTTTTCCCAGGCGGCATCTCAGTTTGGAGAACAGTGCAGGCGTCCCGTCCTCCTGCTCCGCTTCCAGAATGCACAGCATCCCGGAGCCGCAGATCACGGCGGGGATATTGTCCCGGATGCTCCATATCTTGCCCGGCTGCCGGATGGCGAAAGGCAGGTCCTCCTTCAGGACTTCCGACCGGCGGATGATGATTTTGCTGCCGTCATAATAGGTATATGCCCCCAGATAAGGATCGCCGAGCGCGCGGATGAAGTCATAGATCCGGTTGGCGGAATCCGCCCATTGGATCTCACAGTCGGAAGGATCCCTCCAGATACTGTAGGTGGCTTCCGATTCATTCTGCGGAACGGCTGAAAGATCCCCGCTGTTCATCCCCGTCAGCAGATCGGACAGCATTTCGGCGTAGAGCTCCGCCTGACGGTCCACGATTTCCTTCATATACATGTCTTTGGGGATGGCGAGGGAACGCTGGAGCACGATGGCGCCTCTGTCGACTTCTTCCGTCGCGAACAGAGCGGAAACACCGACGGTATCATCTCCGCACAGTATGGCGGTTGCGGTCGGGGTAAACCCTCGGTACTTCGGAAGGAGAGAATCATGGAACACGATGAGCGGGTGAACGAGTGATTCGTTGATCGTCAGCGGGATCAGATACTTCCAGGAAATCGCGACTGCGCCGGAAAACCGCTCTTCGCGGACAAACGCGTCGAGATCGTTCCGCACTGTTTTCCAGAACCGGAACGGGATTCGGAACGCTTCGCAAAGATCCCGGATATCCTCGCTCCAGTCATGCACGACGTTCGTTTCGTGGAAGGAAACGACGCATCCGATCTCGCTAGCGCGTCCGGAATCGGTCAGCTTTTTCAGAGAACGGAAGCCTTTTTCGGTTGCAAGAAAGAGAAGGATTTTAATCATTCTTGCCCTCCTCCGGGTCGGTGTTGACGGTCTGCCGGATGACATACTGGGGAGAATTATTGAGAGAGATATAGATTCGTCCGATGTACTCCCCGATCAGTCCGAGGCTGAGCAGGATCAGCCCGCCGAGAATGAGCAGAACGACGATAATGGATGTGTATCCGAGGATCCGGACGGATTCCGGATGGATCAGTTTGCGGATCACGGCTACAAGCGCCCAGATAAAGCCTCCCACGGCGGCGGCAATGCCGATGACCGTGGAAACCCGGAGCGGTTTCACGGAAAAAGCGGTGAATCCGTTGAAAAAAAGCGCCAGTGATTTTCGGAAGGTATATCCGGTGGCTTTTCCGTCCCCGCGGTCACGTTCCTCCATTTCAACGGGAAGGATGCGTCCCGTGGCTCGAAGCACCAGCCCCTCCAGATAGGGATATGGATTCTTATAGCGCAGGATCTCGTCAACAACGAACCGTTTCAGCAGGCTGAAATTCTCGAAATACATGTTTTTCGGCTTGTTGAGCATGACGGTTCCGACCTTCATGTTGATCCAGCTGCCGAAGTTCTTCCAGAAGGCCTGTTTTTTCTTCCTGTATTTGGCGGTCGCTGCGTCATATGCCCCGCTCTGGACGGGATCCAGCAGTTTCCACAGTTCACAGACGGGAGACTGGCAGTCATCGTCAAGATTGACGACATAATCGCCGGTTACAAAGGCGTACCCCGCAAGAATGGCGGCATGTTTTCCCATGTTCTTTGCCAGATCGATCACCTTGATGCGCGTATCCTCCGCCGCAAGGCGCAGCAGCACATCCAGAACGCGGTCGGGAGAGCTGTCGTTGACGCATATGATCTCATAAGTGTACCCGTCCCGCTGTGAAACGGTACTGCGGATTTCCTCTATGACGGCTTCGATCGTATCCTCGCTTCTGTAGCAGGGAATGACAAAACTCAGTTTCGCTTGCTTCTCGTTCATGGCTTTCTCCGACTATCTTCCGAAAAATGCAAAAATGCAGTCGATGACCCTGGAGAGATATTGCTCGGACAGATTGTAATACATGGGGAGGCGGACGAGGCGGTCGCTTTCCTTCGTCGTATAGCGGTCTTCGCCGCAGAACCTGCCGTACCGGAGCCCGGCCGGAGCGGAGTGAAGCGGTACGTAATGGAAGACACACCAGATATCATGCTCCTTCATGTGCCGGATGAAATCGGTCCGTTCCGAAAGATCCTTCAGTTTGAGATAGAACATGTGCGCGTTATGCGCGCAGCCTTCCGGAACGACGGGAAGTTCGAGGAGTCCTTTTTCCTGAAGCGGCTTCAGCGCGGTGTAGTACCGGTTCCAGGAAGCAAGCCTGTTCCGGTTGATCTCATCCGCCATTTCCAGCTGCGCCCAGAGGTAGGCCGCGTTCAGTTCGCTCGGAAGATAACTGTCTCCGACGTCGACCCAGGTGTATTTATCCACCTGTCCGCGGAAGAATTTCGACCGGTTGGTGCCTTTTTCGCGGAGGATCTCCGCCCGCTCCACATATTCGGGGGAGTTGATCAGGAGCGCACCGCCCTCGCCCATGGAATAATTCTTCGTTTCATGGAAGGAATAGCATCCGAAGTCTCCGATCGTACCCAGCGCTTTTCCCTTGTATGTGCTCATGACGCCCTGCGCGGCGTCCTCAACCACCAGGAGGGAATGCTTCCGGGCGATATCCATGATGGTGTCCATCTCACAGGAGACGCCTGCGTAGTGCATGGGGACGACGACCTTCGTACGGTCCGTGATTGCCTGCTCGATCAGCGTCTCATCCATATTCATGGTGTCCGGACGGATGTCGACAAAGACGAGTTTTGCGCCTGCGAGCACAAACGCCGTGGCGGTGCTGGAAAAGGTAAAGGATGGGAGTATGACTTCGTCCCCGGGGTTCAGCCGGGAGAGGAGGGCTGCCATATCCAGCGCGGTCGTGCCGCTGGTCGTCAGAAGGACTTTGTCCGCCCGGAACTTCTGTTCGAGCCAGGTGCTGCACTGCCGGGTAAACGGACCGTCTCCGCAGATCTTATGACCTTCGATGGCCTGCTGGATATACTTCAGTTCATTGCCCGTATACGGAGGAATATTGAAACTGATCATGGCTGCTCCAATCTGAAACCGATCATTATTTTTCTACAAATATCATACTAACAAATCCATTGTGCTTTTGCAATTGATGCCTGCTTCGGACGCGGAGGAATGAAAAAGCACCGGCCGTCCATGACCGGTGCGCGAAACTGTCCGACCGATGTTTTGGAACGGTCAGGCGTAGATCGGGAATTGCGTCGTGATATCCCTGACGGTATCCAGGATGTCCGCCTTTTTGTTTTCAAAATCCGTCGCGGCAAGCCAGATGCATTCCGCGATCCGGTCCATCTCCGCCTCGCCGCATCCGCGCGTGGTGACGGCAGGCGTGCCGATCCTGAGCCCGCTCGTCACGAAAGGCTTTTCGGGATCTCCGGGCACCGTGTTCCGGTTCGCGGTGATCTTCACCGCGTCGAGCCGCATCTCCAGTTCCTTTCCCGTAATGCCCAGGCTCCTCAGATCCGCCAGCATAAGGTGGTTGTCCGTTCCGCCGGACACGAGATCGACTCCGCGCCGCATGAGCCCGTTCGCGAGCGCCTTTGCGTTGTCCACGATGCTCTGCTGGTACGCGGTGAAGGAAGGCTGCGCCGCCTCCTTGAGCGCGACCGCTTTCGCGGCGATGACGTGCATGAGCGGGCCGCCCTGCATGCCGGGGAAGACCGCCTTGTTGATCCGTGCGCCGAAATCCCCTTTGGCAAGGATCAGCCCGCCGCGGGGTCCGCGCATGGTTTTATGCGTGGTGGAGGTAACGACATCGGCATAGGGGATCGGACTGGGATGGATGCCCGCGGCGACCAGGCCCGCGATGTGCGCCATATCGACCATCAGATACGCGCCGACGGAGTGCGCGATGTCCGCGAAGCGTTCAAAATCAATGGTCCTCGGATAAGCCGACGCGCCGGCGACGATCATTCTGGGACGGATGGATTCCGCCATGCGCTGGACTTCGTCGTAATCGATGATGCCCGTTTCCGGATCAACGCCGTATTCGGAGAACTGGAAGTATTTTCCGGATAGATTCAGCGGCAGGCCATGCGTCAGGTGGCCGCCGTTCTGAAGGCTCATGCCGAGCACGCGGTCGCCCGGTTCAAGCAGCGCGAAATACACTTCCATGTTGGCCTGGGAACCCGAATGCGGCTGGACGTTTGCGTAATCCGCGTGGAACAGTTTCTTCGCGCGTTCGATCGCGATGCTTTCGACGACGTCCACGTATTCGCATCCGCCGTAGTAGCGTTTTCCGGGATATCCTTCCGCGTATTTGTTCGTCAGCACGGTTCCCATGGTAGCCATTACGGCGGGGGAGGCGTGATTCTCCGAAGCGATCAGTTCGATGTTTTCCTGCTGCCGGTAAAGCTCGCCCCGTACCGCTGCGGCGATCTCCGGATCTGCGGATTCGAGAAGTCTCAGTATGTTCGCAATGCTCTGTTCCATGCGGGCAGTCTCCTTTTCGGGTTTTATGTAATATGAAAAGGGAAGCCGTACGATTCCGGTACAGTTTCCCTTTGATAGCAATAAAATCGTTCGCTTGACGGTACTCTGTCCTTTTGCCTGAGAGATTCGGCATCTGCCTTGCACCTTCGGCACCCGGATGGAACGGGATTCTCCAGAGCCCCCTCCGTTTTCAGTCCTGTCCGTGCGGACGCCTGAGAGTGTCACTCCTTCGGCGGGCATCCGTGGGATGCCTCTTTCCTGAAAAACATCAAAGGGATTATGAACTTATCCGTAATTATATATCATTATGCCGTTCTGTCAACATTGCTTTGCATATAATTGACATGGAAGAAAAAGGTTTTGTATACTCGAAACAATGGATAAGTGTGACCTTTTAAGGAAAAAGGAGCCCGGAGTGAAAGACAGCGGAATCATTCTCAAAGAATCGAACAGCAGGTTTTCCGAAAGGATTCTGATCCTGATCGCGGCGGCATTTGTTCTGCTGCCGTTTATCTCCCATACCTTTATCGGCATGTCGAAGTTCCTTGCCTTTTATGTGCTGTTTCCCGTCTCGCTGACGGCAGCGGCATGCGGCATTTCCCGGAACAGACTGTACGCCGGCACGGAAATGAAGCTTGTGCTCCTTCTTCCCGTCTGGTTCGTTCTGGGCTGCTGCGTGAATTTCGGCCGCGGGGTCACAAAGATCGGCCACAACTTTTTTGCCGTCATTCTTGCCGTCGCGGTATTCTGTTTCTCGTTTGCCTTCCTGATTTCCGAACAGAACCGCATGAAGGTATTCCGGTTCCTGGCCTGGGTGTGGGCTGCGCCGATGACCGCGGCGTCCCTGTTCGGGCTGTACCTTGCGGTTACAGGCACGCGGCTTGTCCGGGAGGGGCACGATGAGCCAATCGGCGTGACGGGGGAGCACCGGCTGTTCCTGTTCGGCAATTCCAATACGCTGGGCGTGATGTGCTGCATCGCGTTCGCGCTTCTTCTGTTTTTGATCCTGGCGGAAAGGAAAAAAGCAGCCCGCGCCGCAGCCGCCGTGGTGGCGTTCTTCGTATTCGTGTGCATGGCCCTGTCCGACTGCAGGTCGGCAAAGCTCGCGATGCTTCCGTGCATCGTCGTGTTCGTGTTCCTTCTGGTCAGAAAGGCGGCGAAAGGGAAGGACATCAGAAGGATTCTGCTCTGTGCCGTTTGCGCTGTCGCAGCCGCCGCACTGCTGCTTCTTGCATGGTCGGGCGTCAAGAAGGGCGTGAACGCGGTCCATCAGGCGGCTTTTTCGGGGACGGCGGGGCAGACCCAGGAAACGGATTACCTGGATTCCAGGGATTATAAGGTTACGGACGATCTCTACGACACCGCGAACGTGCGGCTCGTGCTATGGAAATATGCGATGGAGCATTTCGCGGACCGTCCCCTTTCCATGCTGTTCGGGTATACCCCGATGGCGATCAAGGATGAATTCATTGCCCCGAACCCGAATATCATTACGGTATACGACCACCTTCACAACGGATTCATCGGCATTCTGATCAGCTACGGCGTCATCGGTTTCGCCGGATTTGCCGCATTTTTGATCCTGCTTCTCATCGCTTCCTGCAGGCTCCTGTTCGCAAAGTCCTGCAGCGTGCCGGACGCGCTCCGGTTCCTTCCGGTCATTCTGATCCCCATTCTGGTGGTCAACTGCACGGAAGAGATGCTGTTTACAAGAGATACCGTACAGGAGGCGAACGTCTGGTTCGCCCTGACTGCCGGCTTTGTATTCGCCGCCGCGTATGCCCTGAAGAACAACAAAGACAACTCCGGAGAGGAATAGAAATGGCTTACCCGAGGGATCTCATCAGGAATTTCTGCATCATCGCCCATATCGATCACGGGAAATCCACGCTGGCGGACCGGCTGATGGAGCTTACCGACACGGTGGCGGAGCGTGACATGGAGGACCAGCTCCTGGACTCCATGGATATCGAGCGCGAGCGCGGCATCACCATCAAGGCGACCGCGGTCCGGATGTTCTATACGCATTCGGACGGGAAACGCTATATGTTCAACCTGATCGACACCCCCGGGCACGTGGATTTTACATACGAGGTCAGCAGGGCGCTCGCCGCGTGCGAGGGAGCCGTGCTGGTGGTCGACGCGACGCAGGGGATCGAGGCGCAGACCCTGGCGAACGTTTACCTGGCGGTCGACAACGGACTCGAGGTCATGCCGGTCATCAACAAGATCGATCTTCCTTCCGCCGATCCCGACTACGTGGTGAACGAGATCGAGGACGTGATCGGGATACCGGCGCAGGATGCGCCGAAGATCTCCGCCAAAAGCGGACAGAATGTGGAACAGGTCCTTTCGCAGATCGTAGAACTGATCCCCGCTCCGGACGGCGATCCGGAAGCGCCGCTGAAGGCGCTGATCTTCGACTGCGTCTACGACAACTATAAAGGAGCGCTGTCCTTCGTCCGCGTCATGGACGGCACGGTGAAGGCGGGGGACCGGATCCGCTCGATGGGAACGGGACGGGAATTCGACGTGACGGAAGTCGGCGTCTTCTCGCCCGCCCTGACGGAGACGCCGGAACTGACGGCCGGCGAGGTCGGCTATATCGCGGCGTCCATCAAAAGCGTGGCGGAAACGAAAGTCGGCGATACCATTACGCTGGCGGACTATCCCGCTGACAAGCCGCTCCCCGGATACAAGCAGGTGCAGCCGATGGTTTTCTGCGGTGTTTATCCCGCGGACGGCGCACATTACGACGATCTGCGCGACGCGCTTGAAAAGCTGCAGCTCAACGACGCATCCCTGTCGTTCGAACCGGAAACGTCCGCTGCGCTGGGATACGGATTCCGCTGCGGCTTTCTCGGCCTGCTGCATATGGAGATCATCCAGGAAAGGCTGGAACGCGAGTTCGATCTCGAGCTCGTGACGACGGCTCCGTCCGTTATCTATAAGGTCCACATGACGGACGGCTCGGAAAAGATGATCGACAACCCCTCGAATCTGCCTCCGGTCACGGAGATCGATTACATGGAAGAACCCATGGTGCGGGCGAACATCATGACCCCGTCCCAGTACGTCGGCACGATCATGGAGCTGTGCCAGGAAAAGCGCGGGATCTTCAAGGACATGGATTATATCGAGAAGACGAGGGTCGAGATGCATTATACCCTCCCGCTCAACGAGATCATCTACGACTTTTTCGACCAGCTGAAGTCCAGAAGCAGGGGCTACGCGTCGTTTGACTACGAACTGTGCGGGTACATGAAGTCGAATCTTGTCAAGCTCGATTTTCTTCTGAACGGAGATATGTGCGACGCGCTTTCGGTGATCGTGCACAAGGACCGCGCCTATCCGAAAGGGCGCGCCGTGGCGGAAAAGCTGAAGGAAGTGATCCCGAGACAGCAGTTCGAGGTTCCGATCCAGGCGGCGGTGGGCGGAAAGATCATTGCGAGGGAAACCGTGAGCGCTGTCCGCAAGGACGTTCTGGCGAAGTGCTACGGAGGCGATATCACCAGAAAGAAAAAGCTGCTTGAGAAGCAGAAGGAAGGCAAGAAGCGCATGCGCCAGGTCGGAACGGTCTCCGTACCGAGCGAGGCGTTCATGAGCGTGCTGCGGATCAACTGATGGCAGGCGCAGGAATCTATATCCATATCCCGTTCTGCGTAAGGAAGTGCCTGTACTGCGATTTCTTTTCGGTTGCCGCGGCAGAAAGCGCCGTTGCCGACTACACGGACGCGCTGTGCCTGGAGATCCGGCGCATGTCGGCCATTCTTCCGCAGCGCGAATACGACACCGTATTTCTCGGAGGGGGAACCCCCTCCATTCTGATCCCGGAACAGATCCGGACCGTTATGCGTACGCTACGTACGCATTTTTCTGTGCGTGAAAACGCGGAGATCAGTATGGAATGCAACCCCGGCACGGTAACGGAAGCCAAGCTGTACGGATACCGGGAAGCGGGGATCAACCGCCTTTCCGTCGGGCTGCAGTCTGCGGACGACGGACTGCTGAAAAGGATCGGCAGGATCCATACCGCGGAGATGTTTTATCAGACCGCCGCTTCGGTGAAGAAGTGCGGATTTGTCAATTTCAGCGCGGACATCATGTATGGTCTTCCCGGCCAGACAGAGGAACAGTATCTTCAGACGGTCCGGGCAGCGGCGGAAACAGGCGCGAAGCACATTTCCTCCTACAGCCTGATCCTGGAAGAGGGGACGCCTCTTTTCGGCATGGTCAGAAGCGGAGCAGTCCGGCTTCCGGACGAGGAGGCGACGGCGGATATGGAGGATTCCGGGACCGCTCTGCTTGAGCGGCTTGGTTTTTCCCGCTATGAGATCTCCAACTACGCAAAAGAGGGCTTCCGCTGCAGACACAATCTCAACTACTGGAAAAACGGGGAGTATGTCGGGTTCGGCCCCGGAGCGCATTCCGCGATGAGGCGGGACGGGTGGACGAGATGGAACTGCCCGCGGGATATCCCTTCCTACCTGTCCGCCATCCGCGCGGGAGGGCTTCCCGACTATGAATCGGAACGCATCGGGACCGAGGAGGAAATGTTCGAGACCGTCATGACGGGACTGCGTCTGTGCGAAGGCATTCCGTTCGAAGAATTCCGGCAGCGGTTCGGATGCCGACTTCCGGATGTCTATCGGGACGCAATCGCGAAACTGAAAGAGACCGGGTGGCTCGATCCCGACGCCTATGCGGGCGGGAGGCTTGCGCTGAATGCCAAAGGCCTGGATCTTCAAAACCGTGCGCTGTCCTTCTTCCTTCCGGAATAAGCATTTCAAATTCACCAGTTTGTCACATTTTTTTAATAGCGTTTCCTTGACTTTATACGGGGGAAAAGGTATTCTTTAATCGAAGATTAGCACTCGACTAGTTGGAGTGCTAACAAGAAAACCGGGAAGGAGATGCCGAGATGGAACTGGACGCAAGAAAGCTGAAGATACTGCAGGCGATCATTGACGAATATGTGATGTCCGCTTCTCCGGTCGGGTCCCGGTCAGTCAGCAAAAATCCCGAATTCAATCTTTCAAGCGCGACGATCCGCAACGAAATGGCGGACCTGGAGGAGATGGGATTCCTTGAGCAGCCGCATACTTCTGCGGGCAGGATCCCCTCCGACAAAGCGTACCGTCTGTACGTGGACACCATCATGAACCGCGCGCAGATCAGCCGGGACGAGATCCGGAAGATCCGCACGCATTTTTCCAGCAAGATCTCCGAAGTGGACGAAATCCTGAAACAGACGGCCGTGGCGATCTCTTCCGTAACGAACTATACCGCCATGGTCCTGGCGCCAGAACTTGACTGCGATACGCTGAGACATATTCAGCTGGTTCCCCTTGTTCCCGGGAAAGCGCTTCTGGTCATCGTGACCGGAACAGGTTTTGCCAAGGATGCGGTCATCCACGTTCCGGTTGGTGTCAGAACGGAGGAGCTCGAACAGATTTCGAGATTCCTGACCAAACGGCTGTATGGAAGACGGATGGACATGGTGGCGGAAATGATCGCGTCCGAACTGGAACCCGAAATGGCGGACAGAAGGGAATTCCTGTCCAACATTGCGGACGGCATCGAGCGCAAGATCACCCCGAACAGGAAAAGCGTGGAACTTGCGGGGGCGGGAAACATGCTCCATTATCCCGAATATGCCGATCTGCAGAAGGCGAGGAACTTTCTGTCGGCGGTCGAGGGCAGGGATGCGCTGTACAACATGCTCAAGCGCGCCAGTTCGCTGGAGTTCACGGTCACCATCGGAAGCGAGAACGAGCAGGATGAACTCAAGGACTGCAGCGTCGTGACGGCGACCTACAGGATGGGCGACCAGAGCATGCCGATGGGCACGCTCGGCGTGATCGGGCCGACAAGAATGAATTACGGCAAGGTGATCTCCGTACTGGAATACATGCGCAGAAGCCTTGGGGAAATATTAAGCAACTATATCGAGGAGGATTAAGCCTTGACAAAGAAGCAGAGAAGCATGAACGAGGAAGCGGCGGAAACGCCGGTTCACGAAGAACAGGAAGCGGCGCAGGAAGCCGAAGTTCCCGTAGAGAACAGGGAACCCGCCGCAGATGAACAGGCGGAGAACGCGGGGGAGCCGGAGACTTACACCTTCACCGCGGAGGAATTCAAGCAGGCAAAGGACGCCCTTGAGAAACTCCGGAAGGAAAAGGAGGAAGCAATCGGTCTTCTTCAGCGGAACCAGGCGGATTTCGACAATTTCCGCCGGCGCAACGAATCGATCCGCACGGACAGTCTGGAAGAAGGCAAAAGGAACTGCATCAAGGAGCTTCTTCCGGTTCTGGACAATTTCGACAGAGCCATGGACGCCGAGCTTGAGGACGAGGCCGGAGCAGGATGGCGCGAAGGCATCAAACTGGTTCACAAACAGCTTATGGATGCGCTTCACAAGCAGGGTCTCACCGAAATAGAGGCGGACGGAAAGTTTGATCCCAACCTGCATAACGCGGTCATGCAGGAAAAGGTGGAAGGAAAAGAGTCGGGAGATATCCTGGCGGTTTTCCTGAAGGGGTACCGCGTCGGCGACAGGATCATCCGTCATACGATGGTCAAAGTGGCCGAATAAACAGAATTATTACAACTGGTTTTAAAAGACAAACAGCAGGAGGATATAAATTATGGGTAAAGTTATTGGTATCGATCTCGGCACGACCAACTCGTGCGTTGCAATTCTGGAAGGCGGCCAGCCGGTCGTGATTCCGAACTCGGAAGGCTCCAGAACGACACCGTCTGTCGTAGCGTTCAAGGACGGCGAGCGTCTCGTCGGAACGATCGCAAAGCGTCAGGCGATCACGAACCCGGAGCGCACGATCTCTTCGATCAAGCGCGACATGGGTTCCGACCGTAAGGTCACAATCGACGGGAAGGATTACACACCGCAGGAGATTTCCGCGATGATCCTTCAGAAACTGAAACAGGAAGCGGAGAGCTATCTCGGTGAGAAAGTCACCCAGGCAGTCATCACGGTTCCCGCCTACTTCACCGACAGCCAGCGTCAGGCGACAAAGGATGCCGGAAGGATCGCGGGTCTGGAAGTGCTCCGTATCATCAACGAGCCGACGGCGGCGTCCCTTGCCTACGGCATGGATAAAGAGACGAATCAGAAGATCCTGGTCTACGACCTCGGCGGCGGCACCTTCGATGTATCCATTCTGGAGATCGGTGACGGCGTGTTCCAGGTTCTCGCGACCGCGGGCAACAACCGTCTCGGAGGCGATGACTTCGATCAGCGCCTGATGGACTACATCGCAGATGATTTCAAGAGAAACAACGGCATCGATCTTCGGAACGACAAGATGGCCATGCAGCGCCTGAAGGAAGCCGCTGAGAAGGCGAAAATCGACCTGTCCGGCGTCATGCAGACCAACGTCAATCTGCCGTTCATCACGATGGACTCCTCCGGACCGAAGCATCTGGACATCACCATCACCCGCGCGAAGTTCAACGAACTGATCGAGGATCTCATTGACAAGACCCGCGTATGCGTGGAGAAGTGCCTGAGCGACGCAGGCCTGAAGGCGTCCGACGTTGAGAAAGTTATTCTTGTCGGCGGATCTTCCCGTATCCCTGCTGTCCAGGAGATGGTAAAGCGGATCATGGGAAAGGAACCCTTTAAGGGCATCAACCCGGATGAGTGCGTCGCAATCGGCGCAGCGATCCAGGGCGGTGTTCTCGGCGGCGAAGTCAAGGACATCCTGCTTCTGGATGTCACCCCGCTCTCCCTCGGTATCGAGACAGTCGGCGGCGTGTTCACAAGGCTGATTGACCGCAACACCACGATCCCGACCAAGAAGAGCCAGATCTTCTCCACTGCGGCGGACGGGCAGACCAGCGTGGAAGTCCACGTGCTGCAGGGCGAGCGCGAGATGGCGCAGTACAACAAGACGCTCGGCCGGTTCCAGCTGGCAGGCATCGCTCCCGCACCGCGCGGCGTCCCGCAGATCGAAGTCACGTTCGATATCGACGCGAACGGCATCGTACACGTTAGCGCGAAGGACCTCGGCACCGGACACGAGCAGCAGGTCACCATTACGGCGTCCAGCAATCTGTCTGAGGACGAGATCAAGAAAGCGGTCGATGAGGCCGAAAGATTCGCGGGCGAGGACAAGAAGCGCAAGGAAGAGGTCGAGACCCGCAACCAGGCGGATCAGCTGATCTACTCCACGGAGAAGAGCCTGAGAGAACTCGGCGACAAGCTGAACGAGCAGGACAAAGGGTTCATCAACAACGGAATCGACGATCTGAAGAAGGCAATGGAAGGATCCGACGTGGCAGCCATCAAGACGGCGATAGAGCGGCTCTCCGAAGTCAGCTACAACGCGTTCGGTAAGATCTATCAGCAGCAGGCTGCACAGGATCAGGGCCAGGCTGGTGGGTACGCCGGTCAGGACCAGCAGCAACAGCAGCCGCCGCACGGCGACGATAATGTGGTCGACGCGGACTATGAAGTCGTGGATGACAAATAATCATTCCATCAAGTGAATCAGCGTATCGGGAGGTATACAGCCGGGCTGTATACCTCCGATGAATGTAAACAGAAGGTCCGGAGAACGGACAGGAACGGGGTAAGAGTTTAAGGTCATGGCAGATAAGAGAGATTATTATGAAGTGCTAGGCGTCAAGAAGGACGCGACGGAAGCGGAGATCAAGAGCGCTTTCCGGAAGCAGGCAAAGACCTGCCATCCTGATCTGCATCCCGGCGACAAAGAGGCGGAAGCCAGATTCAAGGAGCTGAACGAAGCGGCGGAAGTGCTTTCCGATCCCGATAAGCGCGCAAAATACGATCAGTTCGGACACGCGGCCTTTGATCAGACGCAGGGCGGGGGCAATCCGTTCGAGGGATACGGTTTCGGCGGATTCTCGGATATCTTCGACACCATGTTCGGCGGCGGCTTCGGCGGATTCGGCGGTTCTACCCGTTCCAACACGGGACCTGTACCGGGCAACGATCTTCGGTACAACATTACGCTAACCTTTGAAGAGGCGGCATTCGGCGTCAAGAAGGAGATCACGATCCCGCGGGAAGAGAGCTGCGCGACCTGCGGCGGAACCGGCGCGAAGAAGGGAACGGAGCCCGTGCGGTGTTCGACCTGCGGCGGAACCGGAACCGTGCGCACGCAGCAGAACACGATCCTCGGATCCTTTACTTCCACGAGACCCTGCAGCGCATGCGGCGGGACAGGGAAGATCATCAAGGATCCGTGTCCGGACTGCAAGGGAACCGGGCGGATCCGCAAGAACAAGACGATCTCGGTCAAGGTTCCTGCGGGCATCGACAACGGGCAGACGATCTGTCTGTCCGGAGAGGGAGAAGCGGGCAGGAGAGGCGGCCCCCGCGGAGATCTGTATGTGACGGTTTCCGTACGTCCGAGCAAACAGTTTTCCAGAAAGGGATTCGATCTGTATCTTGATTTTCCGATCAGCTTTACGAAGGCTTCCCTCGGCGGGGAGATCCTCGTTCCGACGCTGAACGGAACAGTGAAGTCCACTGTCAGTCCCGGCACACAGCCCGGCACGGTGCTCCGCCTCAGCGGCCAGGGCATCCAGCATCTGAAAGGAAGCGGAAAAGGAGATCTGCTCGTCAATCTGAAAGTGCAGGTGCCGAAGAAGCTGAACGAGGAGCAGAAGAATCTTCTGGAGCAGCTGGCCAAATCGTTCGGGGAAACGGTGATCAGACCCGAAAAGAGGAGCATTTTTGGAAAAAAGAAATAAACAGGGGTCCACGTGATTGCCGGAATACCGGATTTTCATAACCCTCTGTCCATAAAGGAATCGATCTGTCGGGTTCAGATAGATCGTTTTTTTCTTGCTAGTGTCAGTGTTTCCCCTTCTGCGTAGGATGGTTGCAAATTGGCGAATCAGACCATATAATGGCCTTAACTCAGAGTATTCTTCTGCAATGTGGAGTTTTATGTACGAGAAATTCTTCAAGCGAATACTGGATATTGTCATCGCAGCCGTAATGCTGATCGGGTTCTGCTGGCTGTATGCGATCGTTGCACTCCTTGTGCGGATCAATCTGGGGAAACCCGTCATCTTCCGGCAGGCACGCCCCGGCAGGAAGGGACCTGACGGAAAAGAGAAGATCTTTTATCTGTATAAATTCAGGACGATGAACAACGCGAGAGACAAGCATGGAAAACTTCTTTCGGATGCGGAGCGATTGAAGCGGTTCGGAATGAAACTCAGGGACACAAGCCTGGACGAGCTTCCAGAAGCGTGGAATATCCTGAAAGGGGACATGTCCGTGATCGGTCCTCGTCCGCTTCTTGTCCGCGACATGACGTTCATGACGGAAGAACAGCGTCACAGGCACGACGTGACCCCCGGTCTCAGCGGGCTCGCCCAGATCAGCGGAAGAAACGGCATCAACTGGGAGAAGCGTCTTGATCTGGATCTGAAGTATACGGAAAAGATCACACTTTGGGAGGATATCCGGATCGCATTTGTTACCGTCGGAAAGGTATTCCGTGCGGAACATGTGAATTCGGAAGGAATGGCGACCTCTGAGGACTTCGGGGACTATCTGCTGAGGACCGGGAAGATCGATCGGGAGACGTATGATAAAAACCAGGCGGAAGCAGAGAAACTTCTGGAGGAAATGGAACAGAGCAGATGAGAATCCGCTTTAAAACTGTATATTTTCCGGAAAACCGCGGTCACGGGGACGCCCGAAGGGCGTCTCTTGCAAACTGCTCTTGTGAACTGGTCGCACTGATGGACGCTGATGACATCTCCATGCCGGACCGGTTTGAAAAACAGATTCCTCTGTTTCTTTCCGAACCGGAGACCGCGGTCGTCGGAGGACAGATCACGGAATTCGTAGGATCTCCAGAGCACGTCACTGGTCGGCGCGTCGTGCCGGAGCGTGACGAGGAGATCAAGGCATATATGAAAAAAAGATGCCCCATGAACCAGGTTACGGTCGCCTTCCGCAAGAAAGCCGTTCAGAGAGCGGGAGGATATCTGGACTGGTTCTGCGAGGAGGATTACTACCTCTGGATTCGGCTTGCGCTTGCCGGAGAGGTGTTCCGAAATGTTCCCGATACGCTGGTGAATGTCCGGACGGGCTCCGGGATGGCGGCGAGGCGCGGCGGATGGAAGTATTTTCGGAGCGAAGCTGGCATCCAGAAACTGATGCTTCAAAAAAAGATCATTTCCTTTCCGAGATATCTGTATAATGTGCTGATTCGTTTCGGTGGAGAAGTTCTGGTTTCGGACCGGCTGAGAGCGGGTTTGTTCCGCCTGCTTCGGGATAAGGATACACGGGCTGTGACACTGCCGGATCTGGCCGGGAACGCAGGAAGCCTGAATGGCGGAAGCATTCCACCGTTTTCCGTTGCGATGTGCGTGTACGGCGGAGACAGCCCGGAGTGGTTCGATATGGCATTGCGGAGCATCATACAGCAGACGCTTCAGCCGGCGGAGATCGTTCTGGTCGTGGATGGGCCTGTACCGTCCGGGCTGCAGGAGGTCATCCGCAGATATGAGACGATCTGCAACGGGGGGAACGTATGAAGGATAAACTTCGCTGGGCAGCCTACTATCTGCTGAACATATGGAACTATCTGGCCGCGAGAGCGCATCTCGGCGGTCTTGCGGTATACCGCTATTACCGTAGGAAACTGGATCGCGCGGAAACGCAAGACTGGATTCGTGACCGGATCGAACAGGGCGTCCCGACGATGGTGGCGCGCTACGGAGGGAACGAATCGCATGTGACCGGCGAAGCGATCGGTATGGAACTGGGTCTGAAAAAAGGGATCCGCAAAAAGATCCTGCTCCAGATCAACCGCGACGCAGGTCTTTTCCCGTACGGGAACGAAACGGCATACCGATTCGGAATGCTGATGAAGGAGAGTTCCAGACAGCTGGATCTCTTGGCGGTATGGCATACCGTCATGCAGGATTATCTGGTAAATTGCGTCTGCCCGGCAGATATGCTGACGACAGACCTTGCGGATATTGAGCCCTATTACTGCAGCCATCCCTGGACGAGCGCGCTCGCGGGAAAGAAGGTCGTGGTCGTCCATCCTTTCCAGAAGACGATCGAGGATCAGTACCTGAAACGGGAAAAACTGTTCGCCGACCCGGAGGTCCTGCCGGAATTCGAGCTGCGCACGGTGAAGGCGGTTCAGACGATCGCCTATTCGGAAGACGACCGCTTCAGCAGCTGGTTCGATGCGCTGGACTATATGTTCAGGGAGGTTATGAAAGAAGATTTTGACGTGGCGATTCTCGGGTGCGGGGCTTATGGTTTTCCGCTCGCCGCGAAGATCCGCGCGGCCGGAAAGACGGCGATCCACCTTGGAGGCGCGACGCAGCTTCTTTTCGGGATCAAGGGAAAAAGATGGGATACGAGCAGGACGGTTTCCACACTGTATAACGAATATTGGGTCAGACCTTCCGAGGAAGACAGACCGAAACGGGCGGATGCCGTCGAAGACGGCTGCTACTGGTGACCGTTATACCCTTTCAATTCTGACAAATCCGTAAAAAAATCAATCTTCCGCAATACCGCCGTTCTTTTCATGGTATAATCTCCTATTAGATAAAATAGAAAAATAGGGGTTATATGCTCTTTTGAAGATTCTGCTGGTCAGCAACCTTGTTCTTGACAGAACATCGAATATGGGAAAAACCTTTCTGGCATATTTCAAGGACTTTGTGCCGGGTGAGATTGCGCAGTTCTATATCTATTCGGAAGTCCCGACGGATGATTCCGTGTGCAGGAGTTATTACAGATTTACGGACTGGGACGCGCTTCGTTCCGTCCTGGACAGGAGGATCTGCGGGACTGTTTTCGGAGTGGATGAGATAGATAAGAACCGAACGGATCCTCGTACGGATACGGGGATGCAGACGGCTGTCTACCGGGCGGGAAGCCGGAAAACGCCGCTCCTGCATATGATGCGGAATTACATCTGGGAGCGCTCGAACTGGAATTCCGGGAAGTTCCGGGACTGGATCGCGGATTTCGGGCCTGACGCGGTATTCTTCGCATCCGGAGATTCCCTGTTCATGTACGATATCGCAAGAAGCATCTCGGAATCTTTTCAGATCCCCCTGATCGTCTCGGCGGTGGACGATTTCTACGTGTTCAACCGGAACGAAGGCCTGCCGTTCGGGAAAATGTATTTCAGGGCGTTTATGAACAAGGTGCATGAGACAATGGACTGCGCTGCCTGCCTTCTTCCGATCTGTGATTCCATGGACCGGGAGTACAGGGACATGTTCCGGATCCCGTCCCATGTGCTGCGGACGCCCGTGGAGGAAAGGGACCTGCATCTCAGACCGGATGCGGAGCAGATCTCCTATATCGGGAATCTTGACTTCAACCGCTACCGGCAGCTGATCGATATCGGAAGGACGCTGAAGAAGATCGCCTCCCCGGACATTCCCTGCCGGTTGGATGTTTATTCCCAGGAGAGGAATCCGGAGATCCTGAATGTGATGACGGAGGAGAACGGAATACGCTTCCACGGCGCGATCTCGTCGGAGGAAGTGGACAGGGTCATGGCGGAAAGCCGCATGGTCGTGCACACCGAATCGTTCGACCCGGTCACCGCCGAAATCGTCCGGTACTCCGTTTCCACGAAGATCCCCGAATCGCTGATGAACGGCCCCTGCCTGCTCGCATACGGGCCGGAAGGGATCGAATCCATCGAATATCTGAAACGGAACGGGGCGGCGTTTGTGATCACGTCCCCCGGTGATCTGGAACAGGGGCTGAGGACGGTCCTCTCTGACGGGGCCCTCCGCAGCGGGATCCTGGTGCATGCCAGAGAACTGGCGCATAAGAATCATGACGCAGCCGTGATCGGGAAAACGGTCCGCGGCTGGATCGAAGAGTGTGTGGAATGCCGGAGAAGCTGACGATCGTCGAAATCAATTCGGTGCCGTTCGGCAGCACGGGCGGCATCATGCGGAACGTGGCCGAGCAGGCAAGGAAAGCGGGGCACAGGGTTTTCGTCTGCTATCCGGACGGAAGGCACAATCCCGTTGGAAAGCTGCGCGATTCCGTCATGATCGGCGGCCGCGTATCGGAAGATTCCCATATCCTTCTGCACAGGATGACCGGACTGAACGGGTATTTTTCCGTGATTTCCACCCTCGCGTTTATCAGAAAGCTGAAGGAGATTCAGCCGGATGTCATTCATCTGCACAATCTC
Organism: Clostridia bacterium; assembly: GCA_017429985.1. GTDB lineage: Bacteria > Bacillota > Clostridia > Christensenellales > CAG-138 > JAFRNW01. The sequence goes on from JAFRNW010000010.1 coordinate 116,455, forward strand.
CATAACTGCTATATCAACCTGCCGATGCTGTTCGGCTATCTGCGCAAGAGCGGCGTCCGCACGTTCTGGACGCTGCACGACTGCTGGGCCCTGACCGGGCACTGCCCGCACTTTGACTACGCGGGCTGCGAAAAATGGAAAACGGGGTGCCATGACTGCCCGCTGTACAGGGAATACCCGGAAAGCCTGGTGGACTCCTCCCGACTGATGTGGAAGAAGAAAAAGGAATGGTTTACCGGCGTTCCCAATCTGTCGATCATCACACCGTCCGCCTGGCTCGCGGAGCAGGTGCGGGAATCCTTTTTGAAGGAATATCCCGTCCATGTGATCCGGAGCGGGATTGATCTGGAGGTTTTCCGGCCGACGGAAAGTTCCTTCCGGGAAGAGCACGGACTGAACGGGAAGCACGTTCTTCTGGGCGTGGCGATGGAATGGACAGAGAAGAAGGGGATCGACGTGTTCCGCACCCTGGCTAAGGATCTCGGTGACGATTACGGGCTGGTTCTCGTTAGCGCGGCGGAGGGGATGGAACGGACGCTCCCGGAAGGCGTGATCCTGATGAACAAAAAAGGTACGCCTTCGGAACTGGCGAAGGTCTATTCCGCGGCGGATCTGTTCGTAAATCCTACGCGTGAGGAAGCGCTCGGTCTGGTCAATCTGGAAGCGCTTGCCTGCGGGACCCCGGTCGTGACGTTCCGTTCGGGCGGGAGTCCCGAGTGCGTGGACGCTTCCTGCGGCGAGGTGACGGAACGTGATGATATCAAAGCGCTTGAAAACGCGATCCGGCGGATCGTGTCCGAAAAGCCATATAGCGCGGAAGGATGTAGAAACTGGGCGCTGCAGTTCGACAGAAACGATGTATACAGGCGCTATGTGGAGCTGTATGAAACAGGGGGGAAGGGATCATGAGCTTTCAGGTTGTGTTTCTTTCCATTTATTTCAATCACCACCAGAAACCCCTTTCGGATGCGCTTTACCGTCTGACGGGAGGCTCCTTCCGCTTCGTAGAAACGCAGCTGATGGGGGAATTCCGGAGGAAGCTCGGATACGTTGAAACCGAACGACCGGATTATGTGATACGCGCGCTGACAAAGCAGGAACAGATGGCGCTCTGCAAAACGGTGGAGGAAGCGGACGTCGTGCTGATGGGGCACGCGCCGGAATTCATGCTGAAGGATCGGATCCGGAGCGGCAAGATCATCTTCAGGTATTCCGAACGTCCGCTGAAGACGGGGAACGATGCGCTGAAGTATCTGCCCCGGCTGATCCGCTGGCACGGGTTCAATCCGCCCGGGAGCAGGATCTACATGATGTGCGCCAGCGCGTATACCCCGCTGGATTATTCCAGATTCGGGCTGTTCCGGAACAGATGCTTCAAATTCGGCTATTTCCCGGAGTTCTGTCCTTTCGGGGAAGAAGATCTTGCCGGCCGGAAAAAGGGAGAACCTGTCCGCATACTGTGGGCAGGAAGATTTATCGACTGGAAGCATCCGGAAGCGGTGCTGTACATGGCAGAGAAACTGCGGGATTCCGGCGTGCCGTTCCGGATTGAAATGATCGGCTCGGGTGAGATGGAAGAACAGCTGAAGGACCGGATCCGGGAAAGACAGCTGTCGGACGCAGTTTATATGTTGGGTTCGATGACGCCTTCGGAAGTGCGTGAGCATATGGCGGACGCGTCTGTCTTTCTCTCCACGTCTGACCGTCAGGAGGGCTGGGGGACGGTCCTCAACGAGGCGATGAACGCCGGCTGCGCAGTGGTGGCCAGCCACGCTGCGGGCGGTGCACCGTTTCTGATCCGGCACGGGGAAAACGGAATGCTGTTTGAAAGCGGCAACTGGGACGGGATGACCGATGCGGCCCTCCGCCTGCTGAAGAACAGAGACAGGTGTACGGAGATCGGGATCCGCGCATACAGAACCATCGCGGAACTGTGGAACGCGGATGTAGCGGCAGAAAGATTCCTGCAGCTTGTACGGACCGTCGGGGCAAACGGTGAAACGCCGTTTTCGGACGGGCCCTGCAGCAGAGCGGAAGTGCTGCGGGATAACTGGTTCAGGGAAGAAAAACACTGATGGAAAACAACAAGGCGAAAACAGAACAGCATGCTAGAAAACAGATCAAGCGCGGGGCTGCGATTTCTTATGTCGCGCTGCTTGTCAACATTGCGTTCACACTGTTCTATTATCCCTGGATGGTTCAAAAGATCGGACAGACGAACTACGGTCTTTACAGTCTGGCAATTTCGTTGATTAGCTTGTTCATTTTTGACTTTGGGTTAAGCACGGCAGTTTCCAGGTTTATTGCGAAATATGTGGCTGAAAACAAACAGGCTTCTGCTGATGAGTTTATCGGTGCAGTATATAAAATATATTTTGCAATAGATTTGTTTTTGACAATAGTATTGGTTATATTGTATTTCTTTCTTGATCGGATTTATACCGGATTGACACCTGATGAACTAATAGTGTTTAGACACCTTTATATCATAGTAGCAGGATTTATAATGGTGTCTTACCCGGCTACACCTTTAAATGGCATCATTTCCGCATATGAGAAGTTTGCACCTTTAAAAACATGTGAACTAATTAACAGGTTTCTAAGTGCGGTTTTAGTGGTCATCGCACTATTATTGAATATGGGAGTAGAGGCGCTTGTTTTTGCTTATGTATTCGCGGGAATTACAGTTATCATAATCAAGATTATTATTGTAATTAAACAAACACCCATCAGATTAAGCTTTCGAACAGAAAACCAAGGGATTTTTCGTAGTATTTGGTCTTTTTCTCTGTGGACATTGATTTCTGCATTAGCAGGTAGATTGATGACGAATGCTATTCCGTCTATTCTCGCGATGACGAGTGGATCAACAGCAGTTGCTCTGTATTCTCCAGCCACAGCTATTGAAAGCTATTACTTTGGCGTTGCAAATGCAATAAATGGATTGTTTTTGCCAATGGTCTCACGAATTATTGCTGATAAACGTGATGATAAGCTGCTTAAACTGATGACAAAGGTAGGCAGATATCAGACGGCAATTCTTGGTTTATTACTTGCAGGGCTGTTTTGCATAGGGGATGATTTTATTATCAACTGGATGGGCGTAAATTTTCGACCATCATATTATTGTATTATTCTATTATGCATCCCTTCATTTTTTATTTTTTCACAACAGATTGGAGACATGGCCATTATTGCGGAAGGGCATGTGAAAGAGCAGGCAGTCCTTTACGCTGCAGCCACCGCTTTCGGGCTTGGTTTGTGTTACTATCTCTCCAAATCATTTGGAGCGATTGGGGGAGCTGTTTCCTATTGTCTAACGGGAGCGCTTAGAATAACAGGTTCGAATTTGATATATCATAAAAAAATAGGAATCAATATTCAACAGTTTTATAAGGATTGCTATATCAGAATGAGCATCCCGATTCTCGCAACGTGTGCCGCAGGGAGAGTCTTTTCCACTATGATCGGGGACCGCGGGGTTCTCTGGCTAATCATCAAGATCGCCGCGATTGCGATTCTGTATGCGGTGCTTCTCTGGCTGTTCGCACTCAACAAGGAAGAAAAGAGGACGGTGACGCAGCTGATCGGACGCTATCTGCCGGGCAGGCGGAAAAAAACGGAAGAAGAATAAGGAAAACGGACGGATGTCCGCCCTGAAACAAATCATAGAAAGGCCGGGAAAGAAGTATGTCTGCTTTTGACCATGCAACTTTACTGATAACAGGGGGAACGGGAAGCTTCGGAAACGCGGTGCTGAACCGGTTTCTGGAAACGGATGTTTCCGAGATCCGCATCTTCTCAAGAGACGAGAAGAAGCAGGACGACATGCGCCATTATTATCAGGCGAAAAATCCCGAGGCATCGCAAAAGATCAAATTCTACATCGGCGACGTGCGCGATATCTCCTCCATTGAGAATGCCATGCACGGCGTGGATTATATCTTCCATGCAGCCGCACTGAAACAGGTGCCCTCCTGCGAGTTCTTTCCCATGGAGGCCGTGCGTACGAATGTGATCGGCACCGACAACGTGCTGACCTCGGCGATCCGTTCCGGTGTACGGTCCGTGATCTGCCTCTCGACCGACAAGGCCGCATATCCCGTAAACGCCATGGGGACCAGCAAGGCCATGATGGAAAAAGTCGTGGTCGCGAAAGCCAGAACGGTTTCCGAGGAGAAGACGAGGATCTGTTGCACGCGGTACGGAAACGTGCTCTGCAGCCGGGGCTCGGTCGTTCCCCTGTGGATCGATCAGATCCGGAACGGGCAGCCCGTGACGGTAACGAACCCGGACATGACGAGATTCATCATGTCGCTTGAGGAGGCGGTCGATCTGGTGCTGTTTGCGTTTGAACACGGGAATCACGGGGATATTCTTGTCCAGAAAGCGCCTGCCTGCACGATCCGCACGCTTGCGGAAGCTGTCTGCGAGCTGTTCGGGGGCGATTACGGCAACATCCGGGTGATCGGCGTCCGCCATGGCGAAAAGATGTATGAGACGCTTCTGACGAACGAGGAGTGCGCGCACGCGATCGACATGGGCTCTTTCTACAGGGTGCCGTGCGACAAGCGCGACCTCAATTACGACAAGTATTTTTCAAAAGGGGACCGGGACCGCAACGTCCTGAAGGAATTCAATTCCAACACGACGCAGATCCTTGACCGCCGTCAGGTGATGGACAAGCTGCTGGCGCTCCCGTATATCCGGGAGGAACTGGAAGGGTTCAAAAAATAAGACTGAAGGAATAGCATGCCATGGACATTCTGATAACCGGAGCGAAGGGCTTTGTCGGGACGAACCTGACATGGGCGCTGAAAAACATCCGGGACGGTTTCGACCGGACCAGACCTGGTATCCGCGTGGAAAACCTGTATCTGTACGATAAGGACTCCTCCCCGGAAGAACTCGTTTCCGCCTGCAGGAACTGCGGATTCGTGTTCGATCTGGCCGGGGCGAACCGACCCGAGGACCCTTCGGATTTCGAAAAGGACAACCGCGCGTTCACGGGTAGCCTGCTTTCGCTTCTCGAAAGGGAGGGAAACCGCTGCCCCGTTATGCTGGCGTCCTCCATACAGGCCTCTCTGACGGGAAGATACGCAGGTTCCGTCTACGGCGCTTCCAAACTGGCTGCCGAGGAGGAGACGTTCCGGTATGCGGAAAGAACGGGGAACGAGGTGTTCGTGTTCCGGTTTCCGAACCTGTTCGGGAAATGGTGCAGACCGAATTACAATTCCGCCGTTGCGACGTTCTGCCACAACATCGCGAACGGGATCCCGATACGCATCGACAATCCGGATACGGAACTGGAGCTGCTGTATATCGACGATCTGATCTCCTCCATGCTGGATCTGCTTGAGGGGAAAGCGGAACGGTGCGGATATGCGGGGACGGAACCCGTTCCGGATCCGGAGGGCAGATACTGCCGGGTTCCGGTGACGCACCGCGTCACGCTCGGACATATCGCGGACTGCCTTTACCGGTTTGCGGACTTTCCGGATACACTCCGGATGCCTGCAATACCGGAGGCGTCCTTTGAAAAGAAACTGTTTTCCATGTTCATGTCCTATCTGCCGGAAAGCAGGGTGTCTTTCCGCCCGGAAAAGAAATCCGACTCGCGCGGGAGCTTTACGGAACTGCTGAAGCAGGAAGGCGGAGGACAGTTTTCCGTCAATGTTTCAGGCCCGGGCATCACCAAGGGCATGCACTGGCATAACAGCAAGTGGGAGATCTTTATCGTGGTTTCGGGCCGCGGGCTGATCCGCCAGCGGGATCTCTTTTCCGGCAGGATCGTCGAGACATATGTGTCGGGCGAAGAGCCGGAGGAAGTGATGATCCTGCCGGGATACACGCACGAAATCGTCAACCTGAGCGAAACCGAAAACCTGGTGACGATCATGTGGGCAAACGAACATTTCGATCCGGGAAAGCCGGACACTTTCAGAGAAGAGGTATAAGAAGATGAGAGCTTCCTTTCAGAACAACGGGAAACTGAAGTTGATGATCATTGTCGGGACCAGACCCGAGATCATCCGGCTGTCCGCTGTGATCAAAAAATGCCGGCAGTACTTTGACACCCTTCTTGTGCATACGGGGCAGAACTATGACTATACCCTGAACGGGATCTTCTTTAAGGATCTCGATCTGAAGGATCCGGACATCACGCTGAATTCCGTCGGAGATACGCTCGGACAGACCATAGGGAACATCATCGCCGGGACGTATGATTTGATGAGCAGGCTGAAGCCGGACGCCGTACTGGTCCTCGGAGACACCAACAGCTGCCTTTCCGCGATCGGCGCGAAACGGCTCCATATCCCGGTATTCCATATGGAAGCGGGAAACCGCTGCAAGGACGAGTGCCTGCCGGAGGAAACGAACAGAAGGATCGTGGATATCATTTCGGACGTCAATCTCGCCTATTCGGAACACGCGAGGCGGTATCTTGCAGAATGCGGGCTTCCGAAGGAGAGGACCTTTGTCACGGGATCGCCGATGGCGGAGGTTCTCCATGGGAAACTGGAGGAGATCCGGAACAGCGGCGTTCTGGAATCGCTCGGTCTTGAAAAGAAGAAATACATCCTGCTCTCCGCGCATCGTGAGGAAAACATCGATACGGAAAAGAATTTCCTCTCCCTGTTCAGCGCGGTCAATTCTCTCGCGGCGCGCTACGACATGCCCGTGCTCTACTCCTGCCATCCCAGAAGCAGAAAGAGGCTGGAGGGAAGCGGATTCCAGCTGGATCCGCGGGTGATCCGGCATGAACCGCTGGGATTTATCGACTATAACTGCCTCCAGGTGAACGCGTTCTGCGTTGTTTCCGACAGCGGGACGCTTCCGGAGGAAAGCAGTTTCTTCACGTCCGTCGGACGGCCTTTTCCCGCAGTCTGCATCCGGACATCCACGGAGCGGCCCGAAGCGCTGGACAAGGGCGGGTTCGTTCTCGCGGGAATCGATGAAAAAGGACTCCTGCAGGCGGTTGAGACGGCGGTCGCGCTGCACGAGAACGGGGAATTCGGGTTTCCGGTGCCGGATTATCTGGATGAAAACGTCAGCATGAAAGTCGTGAAGATCATCCAGTCCTACACCGGGATCGTGGATCGCATGGTCTGGAGGAAAAGCTGATGGACAGGGAACTGCTGCGGAAAGTGCAGCTGACGCAGCTGGAGATCGGCCTTGAAGTGAAGCGGGTCTGCGAACTGCTGAAGATCAACTATTTTCTGGATGCAGGAACGCTCCTCGGAGCCGTCCGCCACAAGGGGTTCATCCCGTGGGACGACGACATGGATATCGCCATGCTGCGGGAGGATTTTGACCGTTTTCTGGCGAAGGCGCCGGCCGTTCTCGGGGAGAAGTATTATCTGCAGACCATGTTCAATGATCCGAATTACGGATGCGCGTTCGCCAAGGTCAGAAAAAAGAATACGAAACTCGTCGAAGCCGTGGCCGAGAACTCCGGCGCGCAGGACGGGATCTTTATCGACCTGTTTCCGTATGACGTATTGCCGGACGGCGAGGCGGAGCGGAAGGATCAGGGCAGGCGCCACAGAAGGCTGAGGAGGATGCTGTTCGCGAAATGCGGCTACAGGATCGGAGACACGTTTGACGGGAGCGCTCCCGTGAAACTTCTGAAACAGCTGTCCTATGTGCTCCTGACGTTTGCAATGAAATTCTACGACCGGGACAGACTTGTCCGGACCTATGACGAAGTCTGCAGGGAATATAACGGGACCGATTCCGAATACCTGTACGCGCAGAGCGGATGCAGGGTGTATGGCGGATGGGCTGTTCCGAGGGCCTGTTTTGACAGCTGGACGCAGCTTCCGTTTGAGGGGACGCTGTTCCAGTGTCCCGGGGATTCGGATTTGTATCTGCGCGCGATCTATCATGACTATATGAAGCTTCCGCCGGAAAGCGAACGGGAGAACCGGCATCAAATACTGGAAGTCCAGCTGTGACCGGAGGGTGAAATTGAAACAACTGAGCAGAAAAAACAACCGGGATATCCTGATTGCCCTTGCGCTGGCGCTCGCAGTGGTTCTGCTGACGGGCGCGGTGCTGAACTGCCAGCATAACTGGGGCGATGACTTCGCTGCGTATCTTCTGGAGGGGACGGCGATCGCGGAGGGCAGGTTCGATGAGCAGGTATCCCTGAACTACGCACTCCATCACCGTCTTGATCCGAGAGTGGATTACGGACGGACGCATGTCTATGTCTGGGGGTATCCGTTGCTGCTCGCTGCTGTCTGCAGCGCGGCGGGCTACGACAGGACGGATTTTTCCACCGTCGTTCTCTATAAACTTCCGAATCTTCTGTTTCTCGGTGTCTTTGTTTTCGTATTCTATCTTCTGATGCGAAAACGGTTCGGCATCTCCGTCTCCGCACTGCTTACGGTGACGTTTGCGGTGTGTGCGAGGATCACGGAATATACGAACAGCATCCTGACGGAAATCGTCTTTACCGCAATGTGCTTCGCGTGTTTCCTTGCGGCGGAAAAACTGTGGGAACAGCGCGCCGTGCGTCCCAGGATCCTGTACGGAATCCTGCTCGGGCTTCTGTTCTGGTACAACTACGAGGTCAGGCTGAACGGCATCGTCGTTCTGCTCTGCGTGCTTTTCGGCCAGGCAATGGAGCGCCTGGTATACCGCAGAAAGGAAAAACTGGTGCCGGAGGATCTTCTTTCGCTCATTCCGTACGTCGTGTTCCTTCTGCTGCTTTTTGTGTCGGACACCCTGATCCTGAAAGCGGCGACATCCGGTGCGTCGGATTTGACGAAGGGCTCGCTGGAAGGGTTTTTCAGAAATATCCGGATCTATTACGAGGCGATGCACGAATGGCTGCACGACGTCCTGTTCCACGGGAAAGGCGGCGGACGGGCATTCAGCAAAGTTGCAGTTGACCTCGCGATCTGGACCGTCCTGATCCTGTTCGGAATCGGGACCATCAGGGACGGCTTCAAAAAGAAGAACCTGTTTCTTACGGTGTATATGCTGGGGAGCTTTCTCGGGACATGCATGCTTGCCCATAACCAGTGGATCCGTTATATCGTCAATCTTCTTCCGCTCTTTCTGATGTACGCCGCGTATGGCGTAAAAGCCTGTGCAGATCTTCTTCAGAAGATACTGCGGGCAGACGAAAACAAAAAGGCGGGATTCCGCAGGATCGCGGTACAGGTACTTGCGGTCTGCCTGACACTGTATGCCGTTCTGCCGCTTGCAGGAAAAGCGGTCCGAAACGGAGGATACTGGCAGGCGCACGGCAGATACGCGTACTCCAAAGACGCGGTGGAGATGTACAGGTATATCCAGGAACATGTGCCGGAGGACAGCGTGATCCAGTGCAATCAGTACCGGGTCCTCCTTCAGAATACCGGAAGGCTGACGATCCATACCGCAGGAGACACGGCAGTCGCGGATTATTACCTGCATATCGACGAATGCTCCGACGCGGCGGGATTTACGACCGAGGAGTTTGAAGAAATACTGGACTGCGGCACGCTTGTGCTTTACAGGAGAAAGTAGCAAATGACGGAAGCTGAAAACGGAATCATGGTCAGCGTCGTCTGCGAGACCTATAACCACCTCCCCTACATCCGGTCCGCGCTGGATGGCTTTGTGATGCAGAAGACGGACTTTCCGTTCGAGGTCGTCGTGCATGACGACGCCTCCACGGACGGCACGGCGGACATCGTCAGAGAGTACACGGAACGGTATCCGCATCTGATCAGGGCGATCCTTCAGAAGGAGAACCAGTATTCCAAAGGTGTCTATACGGATCTGGACTGTCTGTACCCGCAGGCAAAGGGAAAGTATCTCGCGATCTGCGAGGGAGATGATTACTGGACCGATCCGTATAAGCTGCAGAAGCAGTTTGACGCCATGGAAGCGCACCCGGAAATCGATATTTCCGCCCATGCAGCGTTTGAGGAGCAGAACGGTGTCCGAACCGGAAAGATCGCGCCGAGCGACCGGGACAGGATCTTCAGCCCGGAGGAAGTCATACGTCTGGGTGGCGGTTTCGTTGCCTCCGCGTCGCTGATGTTCCGCAGAACGCTCGATGATGACGTTCCGGAATTCAGACGGTTTTACCATAACGATTACACGACGCAGATCCACGGTGCGCTCCGCGGTGGGATGCTCTATCTGAGCGACTGCATGGCGGTTTACCGCTATATGTCATCCGGATCTTGGACAGCGAGAATGCGGGGGAACCGGGAGAAAAAGATCGCTCTTTCAAAGAAACTGATCGAGATGCTGAACATCCTGGACAGGGAAACGGAAGGGAAGTATCACGGGACCATCGCGGAAACGCAGCGCTCCCAGAAATTCAAGATCCTTTGCGCGGAGGGAAGATACGCCGAGGCGATGAAGGATCCGTATAAAAGCATATTCAGGTCTCTTTCCATACGGGAGAGGCTTTCCATACTGGTGAAGCGGTATCTTCCGTTTCTGGCGACTTGGAGGGAAAAGGTACGGAACCGGTAAGCAGGAACAAGGTCCTATCCAATCTGTTCTGGCGTTTTCTGGAACGCTGCGGTGCGCAGGGAGTCACGTTCATCGTGTCCCTTGTCCTGGCACGCCTGCTCGATCCCGCCATTTACGGAACGATTGCGATCGTGCTCGTATTTACCAGCATACTGGACGTGTTTGTCGACAGCGGGCTGGGCAATGCGCTGATCCAGAAAAAGAACGCGGACGATCTGGATTTCTCCTCGGTTTTCTTTTTTAACGTGTGCATGTGCCTTGTCCTGTACGCGCTGATCTTTTTTGCCGCTCCGCTGATCGCCTCCTTCTATAACAAGCCGGAACTGGTCGCGCTGATCCGGGTCATGAGCCTGACGGTCGTCGTGTCCGGGGTCAAGAATATCCAGCATGCGTATGTGTCGCGGAACATGCTGTTCAAGCGCTTTTTCTACGCGACCCTCGGCGGAACGGTCTGTGCGGCCGTCGTAGGGATTTACCTTGCGTATGCGGGGTATGGCGTCTGGGCGATTGTCGCGCAGCATCTTCTGAACGTTACGATGGATACGGTCATCCTCTGGGCGACGGTCAGGTGGCGGCCGAAACGGATGTTCTCCTGGGAAAGGCTCCGCGGCCTTTTCTCCTACGGCTGGAAACTGCTGGCTTCGGAACTTCTTGAGACCGTATATACCAGACTCCGCCAGCTGATCATCGGGAAGATGTATACGGACGCGGATCTTGCTTTCTATAACAGAGGAGAGCAGATCCCGCAGTTTCTGACGAACAATATCAATACCGCGACCAACAGCGTGCTCCTGCCCGCGATGGCCGCGGAACAGGACCGGGCGGAACGGGTCCGCAACATGACGATGCGGGCGATCACGCTGTGTACCTATGTCATCATGCCCGTGATGGCGGGACTGGCGGTATGCGCGGAACCTATCGTCCGGATCGTTCTGACGGAAAAATGGGTCCCTTGCGTGCCGTTCCTGCAGGTATTCTGCGTGGCATACGCGTTTTTCCCGTTCCATATCGCGAATCTGAACGCCGTGAAGGCGATGGGCAGGAGCGATCTTTTCCTGAAAATGGAAATTCTGAAGAAGGTCATCGATCTGATCATCCTTGCCGTCGCAATGTGGTTCGGACCGTTTGTGATGGCGCTCAGCCTGCTTGCGGCAGACCTGATCAGCCAGGTGATCAATTCCTGGCCGAACAGGAAACTGATCGGATATTCCTACGGGAAACAGCTCCGGGATCTGCTCCCGAACATTACGCTCACGCTTGCCATGTGCCTGATCGTATCCGCGGTGCGCCTGCTCCCGCTGAAGGACTGGGTGCTGTTGCTGATTCAGATTCCTTTGGGTATACTGATATATGTGGTCGGGTCGAAACTGACGCACAATGAAAGTTTTTCATATATCCTGTCCGCTCTGAAGCGGTTCACAAGGAGAGGACAGTCCGATACAGCACAGGGAGAAGAGAAAGAATGATCCAGGTAACCCGGTCCTCAATGCCGGACTTCAACGAATTCTGCGATGAGATCAAAGACATCTGGGACAGCAGATGGCTGACCAATATGGGAGCCAAGCACGAGCAGTTCTGCGGAGAACTGAGGTCATATCTGGGAGTGCCGCATGTCACGCTGTTTTCCAACGGGCATCTGGCTCTGGAAGGCGCAGTCGCATCCATGGGATTTCCCGAGGGAGCAGAGATCATCACGACGCCGTTCACATTCGTTTCCACGACCCACGCCATCTGGAGGAACCGGCTGACCCCGGTTTTCTGCGATATCCGGAAGTCGGACTACACCATGGATCCGGACGGGATCGAAGCACTGATTACGGAGAAGACCTGCGCGATCCTGCCTGTTCACGTATACGGGAATCTCTGCAACACGGAACGCATCGGCGCAATCGCGAGAAAACACGGACTGAAAGTCATCTACGACGCCGCGCACGCGTTCGGTGAGACGCTGGACGGAAAAAACGTCGCGTGTTTCGGGGACGCTTCCATGTTCAGTTTCCATGCAACGAAAGTTTTTCATACCATCGAGGGCGGCGCGGTCTGCTATGCGGATGACGCGCTCGTGCAGCCGCTGGACGACGTCAAGAATTTCGGGATCCGGGGACCCGAGGAGATCTGCGGCCCGGGCGGGAACGCGAAAATGAACGAGTTCCAGGCTGCGATGGGGATCTGCAATCTCCGTCACGTACACGAAGAGATCGCGAAGCGGAAAGCGATCGCCGGGGTCTATTCCGAGCGGCTGGCCGGAAGGGAAGGGATCCTGATCGGCGGGGACCGGCCGGGTCTCGTCAGGAATTACGGCTATTTTCCCGTCGTGTTTGACGGTCCCTACGACCGCGATGACCTGCATTCCTATCTTGCCGAAAACGATGTTTTCACGAGGAAGTACTTCTATCCTCTGACGAGCAGCGTAGGCTGCTACAGAGGTTTGAAAGGCGCTTCGGAAACGCCTGCCGCGGAGTATGTTTCCTCGCATGTCCTGACGCTGCCGCTGTATGCGGATCTTGCCGCGGAGGACGCGGAACGCATCTGCGATCTGATTATCAGAAGGAGATAAACGCATGAAAGGGATTATTCTGGCCGGGGGAGCAGGATCAAGACTGTATCCTATGACGAAGGCCGTATCCAAGCAGCTGCTCCCAATCTATGACAAGCCGATGATCTATTATCCCCTGTCAGTGCTGATGCTGGCCAATATCCGGGATGTTCTGATCATTTCCACACCCGAGGATACGCCGCTCTACCGGAAACTACTGGGCAACGGGACATCAATCGGCATGCGGTTTGAGTACAGAGTCCAGGACCGGCCCCGGGGGCTTGCCGACGCGTTCATCATCGGGGAAGAGTTTATCGGGGATGACAGCGTCTGCCTCGTTCTCGGAGACAATGTGTTTTTCGGCCAGTCCCTCTCGGATATGCTGAGGGAAGTGCGGACGGAGCTCTCCGGCGCGACGATTTTCGGATATCCCGTCCGCGACCCGAGATCGTTCGGCGTTGTGGAATTTGACAAGAACAGGAACGTTGTTTCCATTGAGGAAAAGCCGGAAAAGCCGAAGAGCAACTACGCGGTCCCCGGCCTGTATTTCTATGACAACCGCGTTGTGGAGATCGCGAAACATGTGAAGCCATCAAAACGCGGGGAGATCGAGATCACGGCGGTGAACAATGCCTATCTGGAAATGAAGGAACTGAAGGTCTGCCTGCTCGGACGCGGGTTCGCGTGGCTTGACACCGGCACCCCGAACGGGATGCTGAAGGCCGCGGAATTTGTTGAAACGGTCCAGTCCAGGCAGGGGATGTATATCTCCTGTATCGAGGAAATCGCATGGAGGCGCGGTTTTATTTCCAGGGAAGAATTGTATGCTCTGGGCGAGAATCTGAAAGCGACGGATTACGGTCAGTATCTGATGACGATCGCGAAGGAGGAGATCGAATGAGAATTCTGGTGACAGGCGGAGCGGGATTCATCGGCGCCAATTACATTTACTATCTGAAGAAACAGCACCCGGAAGACCGGATCATCTGCCTTGACAAGCTGACATACGCGGGGAACCTGTCCACGCTGGAACCCGTAATGCATGACGGAAACTTCCGCTTCTCCAGAACGGATATCTGCGACCGTGAAGGCGTGTTCCGGCTTTTTGAAGAGGAGCGCCCGGATGTGGTCGTCAATTTTGCGGCGGAAAGCCACGTGGACCGATCCATTGAGTCGCCTGGCATTTTCCTTCAGACGAACATTATCGGGACGTCCGTGCTGATGGACGCCTCCAGAAAATACGGGGTGAGCCGTTTCCACCAGGTATCCACGGACGAAGTATACGGGGATCTGCCGCTTGACCGACCGGATCTTCTTTTCACGGAAGAGACGCCGCTTCATACCAGCAGTCCGTACAGCAGTTCCAAGGCTGCGGCGGATCTGCTTGCCATGTCATACTGGCGCACGTACGGCCTGCCCGTGACGGTCAGCCGCTGTTCCAACAACTACGGACCGTACCAGTTTCCCGAGAAACTGATCCCCCTGATGATCATCAACGCGCTGAGCGACAAGCCGCTTCCGGTCTACGGGCAAGGAATCAATGTGCGTGACTGGCTTTACGTGGAGGACCACTGCAGGGCGATCGATCTGGTCGTCCGCCAGGGCACGCCCGGGGAGGTGTACAATATCGGCGGCCATAACGAAATGCGCAACATCGACATCGTGAAGATGATCTGCAGGGAAGTCGGGAAGCCGGAGAGCCTCATCACATTCGTGACGGACCGGAAAGGACACGACATGCGGTACGCCATCGATCCCGCGAAGATCCATGCCGCACTGGGCTGGCTGCCGGAGACGAAGTTTGAGGACGGGCTGAGAAAGACCGTTCGCTGGTATCTGGACAATCGGGCGTGGTGGGAGACGATCGTTTCGGGAGAATACCGCGAATACTACGAGAAGATGTATCACAACCGCTGACGTGCGGTTTGACGCAAAACCGGATAATGACTATAATTCTATTTTATGAAGAAGAACACATCGAGGAAAAACATGAGCTATAAGGAAATCGCAGATCGTCTCGGACCAAGAACGGGCGCAACACAGGACTGGGTTTATCAGGTTCTGAAGGAAGGAATTGTCAGCGGTGAACTGAAGGGAGGCACTCAGCTGAAGCAGGATGAGATATCTTCCATGCTGTCCGTCTCCCCCATACCGGTGCGTGAGGCTTTGAGAAAACTGGAGGCGCGCGGACTCGTGCATATCGAGACGAACCGCGGCGCGACGGTCCAGATCCTTCAGAGGAGCCATGTCATGGATATGATGGAGATCCGCGCTATGCTTTCCGCCATGAAGCTCAAAAACAGTGCCCCGTTTCTGACGGAGGAGGATTACCGGCAGATTGCCGAGGTGATCGAGGCGCAGAGGAACGCGACGGATCTGATGAAGTGCGAACAGCTGAATTACCGTTTCCACAAGCTTATCACCAGCCATGACGACAATGTGGTCGCGGATATGTTCATGGAGATAATCCAGAGCTCCATCGACCGCTATATCCGGCATTCCCTGTATGATGACGACGGAAGGCGCCTTGCGAGTGCGGATGAACATGAGGCAATCATGAATGCCTGCAGAAGCGGGGACTATGAAAAAGCGTGCGAACTGCTGAGGGATCATATCCTGAACGCGAAGGATTTCGTGCCAGATCCGCTGGAGTAAGGTTATTAATCACGGGCGGTGCGTTCCGGACTGCCTCGTTTTTATGCTATATGTTTTAATTAATTATTATGGGACTTATGTGTTGCTATTTAGCGACGAAGACTGAAAAACGATTTTTGTTCAGACGGGGCTTTACTCCTTTACAGTACATAAGAAAATGATGACAAGGAGAAGTCAATAACCGTAATGATCATCCAGATATCTTAGAAAACACCTTGACACTTCAACAGGAATAACGTTTTATAAGTTAATTGAAGCCTTTTTGTATACAGAGAAAAGTGCTTTTTATCTGTTTTTATAATCAATAATACAGCAGGAGAAGGCAGACTAGCGTTATAATAATTTTTCACAGACTATTTTTCAATAGAAAGGCACATCAGGAAAGCTATAGATCAGTTTATAAATCTCATGCTTGGAGTGTGTTTTTATGTATCAGGGAAGGAATTTCAAACTAGATCATTTTAAACTATTTTTAATTTTTTGTGTTGTTTTGGGGCATATTTGTTCGGCATATGTACGTCACAGTTATATTCTTGAGTGTTTATGGCTGTGGGTGTATCTTTTTCATATACCAGGATTTGTATTTGTTTCTGGTTTATTTTCAAAATCGATAGTTCAAGGCAATAGATGGGATAAAATACTACCATATTTATTACTATTTATAGTGATGGGATTTTTGGATTCATGGATTATATGGATAGAGAATCATACATTATTAATTAATTTTTTTTCCGGGAATAGTGTTAGATGGTATGCCATATCAACGTTCTTTTGGTATTCAATTACGATTGTTCTAAAGAAAGCTCACGCATTATGGGTGATGCTTATTTCGTTTTTTTTATCATTAATTGTTGGCTATTTTCCATGGAATTCACATTTTCTTGCATGGATGAGAACGATTGTTTTTTTCCCTTTTTTCTATGCAGGGTATCTATTGGATTCAAACAAGATTACAAAATTACTTGGTTCAACAAAGCTAAGAATTGCTTCAGCAGCAATAGTAGTGTTTTCCTTAGCTCTAGTATATTTTGAGTTTGACAATTTAGAAAAATGGCGTGATTTGTTTCGCGGCTGCGTCGCATATAGCAATATCGACGAAGTTACAAATGCACTATTCGGACCACTTTGGAGAATAGCGGCCTTTTTAACCTCTGGCGTTTTGGCATTATCAATACTTACTTGTATACCGGGAAAAGAGCTTCCGTTTGTTTCGGTTTTATCCAGAAAAACTTTGCCAGTGTATACTTTTCATACTTTTGTATTTAATCTTTTTCTCATTCTTATTAATTCCCTTAATAATTGGATTCTGGAAAAACCTTTATGGCATTGTCTATGGATTAGCCTAGTATTACTGTGTATCTGCTCATCTCCAATATTTGATTGGCCGATTCGAAAGCTTATGAGATTGTTTATAAAACATGAATAGACGGCTTTTTTGTAAATGTGTTATGGCTTTGACTTATTACGATTTATTAAATAGAATGTGTTAATGCTTTATCGAAAATCGTTTGACACTTTTTTGCCAGAATAGAAACAGATTATTAATGCAAACTAATAAAGGATTCATGAAACACTTACTTCCCAAATTAATATGGATTTGTATGACGGTTTCCCTTGCAATCGTTTTCTACTTTGGGCTAGATTTTGCTATTTCTGATGATACAAATTCAGCATCTCGAGTATCGCTTCATGATTTTTATAATGAGAAAGAAATTGATACCCTTTTTATTGGATCATCTCATGCCATGTTTATCGTTGATGCGAATCAATTATCAAATAATCTTGCCGAATCCGTTTTCAATTTATCATCCTATTCAATGAACAATAAACATTCCTACTATTTATTGAAGGAGGCATTGCGTCAAAAACAGATAAAGTCCGTGTGGTGTGAGGTGTCTCTTTCTCCATTAACTGAGAAAGAATATCATTCCGTTGCAACTTACATGCTATCCGATTATATGAAATCGACAGACATCAAATTTGAAATGATCAATAAAACTCTAAAAGAGGAAGATGTTTTTAATGCCTGGTTCAGGCTGAGAAGACACTCGGCGCCATTTCCGTCTTGGATAGAATTAAAATGGATTGTCCGAGAGAAGCTCTCAGCTCCATACCGGAATTATCTTGGAGATGGAAGATATTTAGGGCGCGGGTTTTGGAAAACAAATGGTTCAATAACTTTTGAAAACGAGATGGCGATCGATGTTGATGATATTGGATTGGATAACTTCTCAACGAGCGAAATAGTCAATGATGAAATACTATATCTTTTAAAAATAATTGATCTTTGTGAACGACGAGACGTAGATCTCAATTTTTATATCCTTCCGTATTCGGTTTATTATTTGATTTGCTTTGAACAGTACGAATCAGTTGTTGAATATATTAAAGATAGAATAATGAAGACAGGTGTTGCCTTTTATGATTTCAATCTAGTTAAGGACAAGTATTTAGATTTAGACGCAGATGATTTTGGAGATTATGATCATATAAAAACTCAGGCAGCATATAAATTAGCGGATTTCTTAGAGGTATTAATTCGGAATCCGTCCGATCATTATTTTTATCATAACCTAACTGAAAAATACCCAGATCAGGATAAAATACGAGCAATAGGATATAGCAAACAACATATAGGAAATGGCAATGATCAAGATAACATAGAGGTTCTTATCTCAGGACTGTCTTTTTCAAGAATGCAGACAACAGTTGCTGTTTCAGAAATGATTTACAATACAAAACTGAAGAGATATGAAAAAGGAAGAACGATCCCGCCCATAAATGAAGCTGGCAACATATTTCTTGTTTCGCAGAAAAACCATATGGGTGAAAACTTATTCTACCTCGTGGAGATATTTGATATTTCGTCAGGAGAGCTCTTGTATAAGACAATAACGAATTTTTCAGATGAAAAGACGACGGGTATAAATATCAGTACTTCCAGTTGGGAAATGAAACAGATGAGTGGCTAATGCCTTTTGTTCAAAACGGACTATTATTATACTATTTCAAAATCAATCTAGCTACTGAAATAAAAAAAACATATATATTTTGTACATGAACATATGCCCATGCTAACAGTTTATATTTAATTGGTGCCATCTTGCTGGAAGTCAGCTCATTAATATGTTGAGAAATGAACATTTTTGCTTCTGCGACAGTGGGATGTGATTGATCATATTTATAAAGCGTATATGAGTTGTTTATTATCCCTTGGGCAAACATACATGCTTTTACTAGACAGATTTCCTTTTCTGCTAGATTGTTTGAGACTGAATATTCGTATCTTTCTTTAAACGAGAAGAACAAGCCATATCCTTGCGCAGGACTTTTTTTAAAACTTAAACTGTCGTTTCTCAATACATAGAAATATAAAGGTTTACAAATATATGCGCACGGATTATTTGTATTATAAAAGCATTTAAATATTGTAGCGATATCTTCATAAATTCTTCCTACGGGAAAAGTAATATCTTTCCACAATTCTTTTTTAAAGAGCTTTGACCAAGCTTGGCTTCCAATAGAGTCTGTTAAAATAAGATGTCGAATAGTTTCTATGTCTAACAATTGATTGTCTGGGAAATACTCATGCTCTTGTAATATGTTTTCTTTCACATAATATGATCCTGCAATGACTATATCCACATTATTATTGACTGCTTCGTTAATCATTTCAGAAAACATATTCGTGTCGCAATAATCATCACTATCGACAAAAGCGATATAGCTTCCTGTGGCATTTGCAAGCCCAAGGTTTCGAGCTGCAGACAAACCTGCATTTTCTTCATATAGCACAATGATACGAGGATCGATTTGCGCATATTTATTGCAAATAACCCCGCTATTATCAGTTGAGCCATCATTTACAAGAATGATTTCAAGATCCCGATAAGACTGATTAATTAAACTGATAATACATTTTTCCAAGTATGCGCTGGTGTTGAAAACCGGAACAATAATGCTAATAGTTCTACCTGAGTTTTCTTTCATTGACTTCTCCAATCATAGACAAGAACGTTTTCAGTGATTTGATAACGATATGTTAGCAATTGATGAGAACTGCTGTAAAGTGGAATAATGATTTCTCATACTTTACTGGTGGTGCTTGAAAAAGAGTCTTATTTGTTTTTTTTTGAAACAGATGAAAACAAGTAATAAACTGCTGAAAAAAGAATAATACCAGTGATTGCACCAGAAAAATCGAGCCAGATATCGGAAATCTGAGGGCCTCTGGAGACAGCAAGAAGCTGGAAAGATTCGTCGAACAGAGCAACAAGAAGTGCGCAATTCATCCCTTTCATAATGGATTTTTGGTCATACCCGAAATACAGGGAAAGGCTGCACCCAAGTGCTGCATATTCCACGAAGTGGGCAAACTTTCTGAGAAGGTGAGGGGTGGCATCAACTTCCCCGAAGACGTGATACAGGAGTGGGTAAATCAGATTGAAGATGAAATCGCTCTCCCTGGTCGAGGTGTCCCCATCCAGAAGCGACTGCCCCCAGATAAAACAGAGCACCAGTATGATCATCATCAAAGCGATTTTTTTTCTTTTCGGCATCATGCTTTCCATAGGTAACTATCATATCCTTTTTGAGGCGGCTGCGTCAACTGAGCCTGCCATATGACCAGTATATCTTCGGTTGTTGACAGAAAACTGCCGAAACTGTAACGTAAAAGCAAACGAAGGAACAGGAAGAGGACATGGAAGAAGAACGTCTTCAAAAATATATGGCATCCTGCGGCGTCGCGTCCAGGAGGGCCTGCGAGGAGATCATTCGGTCGGGAAGAGTGCGCGTGAACGGGAAAACCGCTTCGCTGGGGATGTCGGTCGATCCGGGTTCGGATTGGGTGGAAGTGGACGGAAAGCGGATCCGAAGGGAATCCAGACGCGTCTGGATTATGCTGTACAAACCCCGTGGGGTTGTCAGCACGTCCAGCGATCCGCAGAACCGAAAAACGGTGCAGGACTGCGTGAAGGGTGTTCCCGAAAGGCTGTTTCATGTGGGAAGACTGGATATCAACAGCGAGGGACTGATCCTCTTGACCAACGATGGAGAACGGGCGAACAAGATGATGCACCCGAAATACCGCGTGGAGAAGACCTATTACGCTGTCTGCGACGGAAAGCTTACGGCGCAGGAAATCGCATCTCTGACAAACGGCGTCGAGCTGGAGGACGGGATGACGGCGCCTGCAAAGATCCGTTCGGTCAGGGAAAACCGCGACGGAAACACCTCTTTTCTGATCGTGATCCACGAAGGACGGAACAGGCAGGTGCGGAGAATGCTGGAGGCGGTCGGTCACCGGACGCTCCGGCTGAAGCGTGAAAAGTACGGACCGCTGGAGCTGGACGGAATGAAACCCGGCGAATGGCGCTATCTGACCGAAGAGGAGATCGAATCGCTGGACCGCATCCGGTGATGCGGCGCGCGGTTGCAAAACACCGCGGAATGTGTAAAAATTGCAGAAGAAGACAGGAAGGGAGACGGGAAGAAAATGCTTGCAATCCTGATGGCCGGCGGAATCGGAAGCAGAATGGGCGCTTACTCCGACAGGCCGAAGTGCCTCTGGCCGGTAGGCGGAATGCCGCTCATCGAGCGCACTGTCCGCATGCTGCTGGAGAACGGCTGCCGGGTCGGAATCGTGACCGGATACAAGGAGGAGCTCCTCCACGAAGCGCTCCGGGATTATTCGGTGGAATGGTATCACAACCCGTTTTTCCGGGTGACGAACAGCATCGGTTCCCTGTGGTTCGCGCGAGAGGCGCTTACGGGCGAAGAGGACGTCATCCTTGCGAACGCGGACGTATACTGGGACAAAACGCTTCTGGACATGCTGATCCGGTCTGAGGAACAGGCGACCATGCTTGGAGACGTGACCAGGACGCTGACAGGCGACTACTTCTTCAAGACGAAGGACGGGTATCTCGTCAATTACGGGAAGGATCTTCCCGAATCGGAACGGACCTGCGAATATGTCGGCGCCGCGAAGATCAGCAGGAGTTTTGTTGAAGGATTCCGTTCCAGAATGGACCGCATGGTCCGGAACGAGGAATACAAGATCTGGTGGGAGAACGTGCTGTACGAGCATTGCTGGGAATACCCGGTCTATGTCCGGGATGTGGAAGGTGAATTCTGGGGAGAGATAGACTGTCTCGAGGATTATAACAGGATCGCCGAGCACGTGTCCGTCAGGCAGAAATAATACAGGGAGGATTTGAATCAAATGGAAGAACGCAATATTGCTCAGTACATCGATCATACGCTGCTCAGGGCAAATGCAACGGAAGCCCAGATCCGCAGGCTCTGCGAAGAGGCCATGGAATACCATTTCGCATCCGTCTGCGTCAATACCTGCTACGTCCCGCTCGCGGCGGAACTGCTCAAAGGGTCGGGGGTCAAGACCTGCTGCGTGGTCGGCTTCCCGCTCGGCGCGATGAGCACGGAGGGAAAGGCGTTTGAGGCCGCGGACGCGGTGAAAAAAGGCGCGGAAGAAGTGGACATGGTCATCAACGTCGGCGCGATCAAATCCGGCAACTGGGATTACGTGAAAGAGGATATCGAGCGCGTTGTAAAGGCCTCCCATGACAAGGCGCTGGTGAAGGTCATCATCGAGACGTGCCTTCTGACGGACGAGGAAAAGGTGCATGCCTGCATTACGGCGAAGGAAGCTGGCGCAGATTTCGTAAAAACGTCCACGGGCTTTTCCACCGGCGGCGCAACGGTCGAGGACATCCAGCTGATGCGCGAAACGGTCGGATCCGAGATGGGCGTGAAGGCGTCCGGCGGCGTCCGGACCTATGAGGATGCGATCGCCATGATCGAAGCTGGCGCGTCCCGGATCGGGGCAAGCAGCGGGATCGCGATCGTAGCGGGAGCCAAGAGCAGGAATTAAGCGCCATACGGGCGGAACAATATGCAGCATGTCCCCTTTTTCCGGGGACATGTTTGTATGCGGAAAGAGGCGGGAAACATGTCGGATAACGGAAAGATCCTGGTCGTAGGCGGCGCGGCGTTCGATACCTCGTGCGTGATCGCGGGAGATACGGCGCAGGGCGATTCCAATCCGGGCAGGATCACGAACAATACGGGCGGAGTCGGCTGCAATATCGCAAAGAACGCGGCAAGGATGGGAATGCAGACCGCTTTCATGACAGTCCTCGGCGACGACGTCATTTCCGCTGAACTGAAGCGCGATCTTGAACATAACGGCCTCGACTGCAGCCGGTCGCTCGTTCTGAACGGGGCGTCCGTGTGCCGTTACGTGTCGATCCTGGACAGACACGGAGAACTGCAGCTTGCTGTTTCGGACTTTGAGACGATCGGCGGTGCGGACCGCGGCTGGATCCGAAAAAACGCGGAATACATAGCGGATTTTCCGACAGTGGTTCTGGAGGCGAATCTTCCTCCGGACGTGCTGCTCGCTGCTGCTGAGACCGCATGCGGGAAGATCTTCTGCGACGGAGTATCTTCCGCCAAGGCGCCCAGACTGAGGGAGATCATCGGCAGGATCGATACGCTGAAGGTGAACCGCGCAGAACTTGGCGCGGTTGCCGGAAGACTCTCGGAAAGCGTGGCCGAGATCCGGGACGCGGCGGAGCACCTGATCGGGCTGGGCGTGCGGAGGGTTATCGTGACCGCCGGAACGTCCGGGGCTTCGCTGTTCGAAGCGGACGGCGCGTACCGTATCCCCGCGTATCCGGCCGAGGTAAAAAGCGTCACCGGCGCAGGGGACGCTTTTGCGGCGGCGCTGCTGTACGGGACCCGGAATGGCATTGCCGGGGAAGACCTGCTGATTCTGGGAACCGCAGCGTCCCATATCGCGCTGCGGAGCGGATCGGCGGTGAGCGAGGAGATGTCGGAGGATATCCTGATCCGGGAATACCGGACGCTGAAAGAGCGAATACGGGGCGGAAGCACCTTCTGATCCCCGCAAATCAAATAAACGGATCGGAGAAAGGCGGATGTCCGCCTTTTTCTTCTGCAGGGGTTTTTCCGGGGACGGCACCGGATTTCCGTGACAACGGCACCGGATTTCCGTGACGCAGCACTATTGCAGAAAGAGACGAATTCATGTAAAATCATATTTAATATGGGGTAAGTTGGGGCTTGATCTGCTGTTCTTGCATCAAGCGCTTGCCTGACAATCACTGGGAGGGTAATAAATGGGAAACTTGCCATTGTGGTTATCCACAACGATACTGGGGTTCGGAACCGTGTTCATCGGACTGATCGCCCTGATTCTAATTGTTATCCTGACGAGCCTGATCATCAATTCGCTGAGCAGGAAGAAGGAGGAGCCGGTCAAGTCGGTTCCCGCTCAGAACGAGGATGAAATCGCCAACCGTCAGGAGTTTGTTGCTGCCGTATCCGCCGCGATCGCGACCGTGATGGGCAAGGATGTATCCGGTCTCAGGATCAGATCGATCAAAAAAATATCATAATTTCACTGGAGGATTTATATACATGCGTAATTTTATCGTTAATGTGAACGGAACCACGTACCAGATCGGCGTTGAAGAGATCGACGGAACCGCGGCGCAGAAAGCCGCCCCGGCTCCCGCACCCGCTCCGGCGGCTGCGCCGGCGCCCGCCCCCAAGCCCGCCGCAGGCGGAAACTCTGTCAGTTCCCCGATGCCGGGCAACATCCTGGCGGTGAACTTCAAAGCGGGAGACAAGGTGAAATCCGGAGACACGGTGATGATCCTCGAGGCGATGAAGATGGAAAACGAGATCCTGGCGCCGGCAGACGGAACGATCCGGGAGGTATACGTACAGAAGGGCGCAACGGTCGAGACAGGCACTCCTCTCTTCGCAATGAACTAAGGAGGGCCGGATGTCAACATTTCTACAGCAACTGGGCTTTTACCAGATCACGCAGCAGCCGCTGCAGCTGGTTATGATCGTGATCGCGTGCGTGCTGCTGTACCTTGCGATCGTGAAGAAATTTGAGCCGCTTCTTCTTCTGCCTATCGCGTTCGGCATGCTGCTGACGAACCTGCCGGGAGCGGGTCTGTACCACGAGGAGATCTTCGCGGGCGGACATGTGAACTGGGCGGTTCTCGGCGACCCGAAGCAGGCGGGACTGATCGACTACCTGTACCTGGGCGTCAAATGCGGCATCTATCCGTGCCTGATCTTCATGGGCGTCGGCGCGATGACGGACTTCGGTCCGCTGATCGCGAACCCGAAGAGCCTGATCTTCGGCGCTGCGGCGCAGCTGGGCATCTACATCGCGTTTATCCTGGCGATCGTGCTGGGCAATTCGGCATGGTTCAATTCCGTGCTTGGCATCAACTTTGACGCAAACGCTGCTGCTTCGATCGGAATCATCGGCGGAGCGGACGGCCCGACGGCCATCCTGGTCACGTCGAAGCTGAAACCCGAGCTGCTGGGACCGATCGCGGTGGCGGCCTATTCGTACATGGCGCTGGTGCCGGTCATCCAGCCCCCGATCATGAAGGCCCTGACGACGAAGCAGGAGCGGATGATCGAGATGGAGCAGCTCCGTTCGGTGTCCAAGACGGAAAAGATCATCTTCCCGATCGTGGTCACGATCTTTGTCGCGTTCCTCGTTCCGTCCGCAACGCCGCTGGTCGGCTCGCTCATGCTCGGCAACCTCGCGAAGGAATCCGGCGTAACGGACCGCCTGTCGAAGGCGATGCAGAATGAGCTGATGAACATCGTCACGATCTTCCTCGGGATTTCCGTCGGCGCGACGGCGACCGCTTCCACGTTCCTCAGGCCGAATACGATCGCCATCATGATTTTGGGCGTGCTCGCGTTCTCGTTCGGAACGGCGGGCGGCGTCATGCTGGTGAAGCTGTTCAACCTGTTCACGAAGAAGAAGATCAATCCGCTGATCGGATCCGCGGGCGTATCCGCCGTACCGATGGCTGCGCGCGTATCCCAGATGGTCGGACAGAAGGACAACCCGAAGAACTTCCTGCTCATGCATGCCATGGGACCGAATGTCGCGGGCGTGATCGGCTCCGCGATCGCCGCGGGCGTGTTCCTGTCCCTGTTCGGCTGATAACGGAGGAGTAGAACCATGACCAAACTGTACATTACTGATACCATTCTGCGCGACGCGCATCAGTCTCTGGCTGCGACGCGCATGCGCCTTGAAGACATGCTTCCCGCCTGCGAGATCCTGGATTCCATCGGCTACTGGTCTATGGAAGTCTGGGGCGGCGCGACGTTCGATTCCTGCCTTCGCTTCCTCAACGAGGATCCGTGGGAAAGGCTGCGCGTCCTCAGGAAGCATCTTCCGAACACGAAGCTGCAGATGCTGTTCCGCGGCCAGAACATTCTGGGATACAAGAATTACGCGGACGACGTTGTCGAACAGTTCTGCCGCAAATCGATCGAGAACGGCATCGACGTGATCCGCATTTTCGATGCGCTGAACGATGTCCGGAATCTTGAGGCCGCCATCAAGTATACAAAGAAATACGGCGGGATCTGCGAACCGGCGATCAGCTATACGATCAGCCCTGTCCACAGCGAGGACTATTTCGTGAAGCTTGCCAAGGAACTGGAGCAGATGGGCGCGGACGTCGTCTGCATCAAGGACATGGCCAACCTGCTCCTGCCCGAGGCCGCCTATTCGCTCATCACGCGGATGAAGAAAGAAGTCAACGTTCCGATCCACCTCCACAGCCACAACACGACCGGCACGGGAGACATGCTATACCTGCGCGCCGCGCAGGCGGGCGTGGACATCGTGGACTGCGCGCTGTCCCCCTTCGGGAACGGGACCTCGCAGCCCGCAACGGAATCCCTGGTCGCCACGCTGCAGGGAACGGAACGGGATACCGGACTGGACATCAACAAGCTTTCCGAAGCCGCCAAGGTGTTCCGTCCCGTATTCGACAGAATGTTTGCGGAAGGACTCATTTCGACGAAATCCCTCCGTGTCGATACCAATACCCTGCTCTATCAGGTCCCGGGCGGCATGCTGTCCAACCTGATCTCCCAGCTGAAGCAGGCTAAGGCGGAAGAGAAATACTACGACGTGCTGGCAGAGATCCCGCGGGTCCGCAAGGATTTCGGATATCCGCCCCTCGTTACGCCGACAAGCCAGATCGTCGGCACGCAGTCTGTTCTGAACGTTCTTTCCGGCGAACGCTACAAGACGTTCACGAAGGAGTCGAAGGGCCTGCTGCGCGGAGAATACGGCCGGCTGCCCGGCGAGGTCAACGAGGAAGTCCGCCGCAAGGCGATCGGCGACGCGGAAGTGATCACGTGCCGTCCCGCGGACCTGCTGAAGCCCGAGCTTGAGAAATACAGGGAAGAAGTCAAGGACCACATCCGCCAGGAGGAAGACGTACTGAGTTATGCGCTTCTCCCGCAGGTTGCCATGAAGTTCTTTGAAGCCAGGGAAGCCGCGGAGAAAAAGGCTTCCGAACCGGAAGAACCTGAGGTTCGGACCCTGTACGTGGAGGATCTTTCCGAGTAAAGAGGACGGGTCTCCCGTTTTCCGGATCCTCATAAAGGCAGAATCTTAATCTGACAGGCAGGCTCTGCGCAAGGGCCTGCTTTTTTATGCCCGGATATGCCGGCGCATGAGAAAAGGACAGCAGCCTTTGCACTGGATGATCCGGACGGAAACGCATCAGAAAAGGACCCCTCTGTCGGGCAATGCCCGGCGGGAGAGGTCCTCAGCGGTTAAAAGGAAACGGACAGCAGTCCGTCAGGATTCCGTCTGCATGGGAGAATAGACGGAAATGGCCGCGGACAGGATATCCGCTGAACCGCCGACCACGGAGAGGCTGTACATGAGTCCAGGGACCGTATCATACCAGAGACAGCAGGATACGGGCTTTCCGCCTTCCGACGCGATCATCCGTTTTCCCTCGCAGGCGCCGATGGAAAAGTTTTCGGTCTGGTTCCAGTCATAATACATGCCGGAGATATCGGTGAACTCCGGTTCGGGCTGGATCCTCGCATTGCAGTCGGATCCGTCCAGACGGAACTGCATCTCGGCCATCTTGCCGGAGATGATGAAGTAACGGACATCTTCCGCGCCTTCCGGAACGAGGAATTCAACCCCCAGTTTCTGAAGGATCTCTTCCGGATTTGACTCGACCATGGGATTGGGCAGTCCGGCTTCCTGAGAAGCGGGCGCCTGGCATCCGAAAACACAGGACGCGCACAGCGCCAGCGCGATGATAACAAGAACGGTGTTTTTCATAGCGATTCCTCCTATCGTATATGATTATGAAGGATAACAGAACAGCGTGTGCAAAAAACACACACGCTGAAAACTTAATGTGACATCTGAAATCCCTACTGTTCCGGGTTTCCGATCTTTGCGGTGAACCGGAAGACCATGGGATAGACACCTATGACGACAAAGGTGGAGAGGGCGTACCGCAGGACGCGGATCGCGTGCGCCGTACCGGCTGAAGAATTCAGCAGTTCGGACGAGAACGGGAGTTTTGTGACCGAGGTCAGGCCGAGAAACAGCACCACGCCCGCGAGCAGCCTGAGAACAGAGCGGACCGCGCTGCGTGTGTTGCGGAAATGGACGACTTTCTCCTCAAAGTAGAAGCCGCAGAGCGCGCCGGTCATGAGACCGAAAGCGGTATAGTAGTCGGACGTCGTACAGTAGAACAGACCCGGAACGGCTGAAAGAAACAGGACTGCATATAAAACGAGACTGTTCCGGATCTTTGCGCGGAGGAAGGAAACGACGGCGATCGTCAGAATGCCCAGAAGCCAGCCCGCCAGGACATCCGTCGGATAGTGGACGCCGAGACAGAACCGGGAAACGCCTACCAGAAGGGGGATCACGATCCCGATGATCCGCAGCGCGAAGCTCCGCCGCCTGCAGAAGGGAAGCGTGGAATACACCGCCGCTGAATTGGTGGAATGCCCGCTCGGGAAAGACCAGCCCTGCGCGACGATATCGTCTGCCGGGGCGTCGGGGTCGACGACCTTCAGGCATTTGATCCGGGGATCGTCAAAATACGGACGCCGGCGGAAGAAGCAGTTTTTCAGCATCGCGTTCCAGGAAAAAGCCGTGACGAGATTGATCCCGACCGTTTTTCCGAGCTCTTTATCGTAGCACCAGTACAGGAAACCCATGACGGGGACGAGCAGGTATTCTTCTCCGAGCATGGAAAGAAACGACGCTGCCGCCGTCGCGAACGCATCCATATGGGACTGGAGAAAGACGATGAGCGACGCCTCCCAGCCGAAGGAAAATCCGGTACCCACAAACAGATCCATACAGAGAACTCCAAATACCCGTGTAAGCCCCCGCTGCCGGAACAGGGGGGACTGCCGGCGTGAAACAATTCTTTTTTATGAATTTAAAGTATATCATATCCTCTCAAATATCAGGACGGATTTTTACATAATATGGGTCAAAGGGATGGAAATTCCGTTCATGATTTGTTAAAATCTGATATGCGGAGAAAGTTTTTCACAGACATCTCTTTCAGTCGCCTGCATACCCATCGGATTGATCCGGGAGACCGGATATGATCATATTTCTTTGAAGGAGGAAACCATTCATGAAGAAGATTCTTGCTTTGCTGTTAGTGCTCTGCATGGTCGTCGCGGCTGTCGGATGCAGCTCAAAACCTGCAGCACAGGAAGCGGCCGCGCCTGCTGCAGCGGAAGCTGCCCCGGCGGCTGCCGCCCCGGCCGCTGCCGCACCGGAAGCCGCAGCGCCTGAGGCCGCAGGCAAACCCGCCAATGAGTACAAGGTCGTCGCGCTTCTGTCCGGCGTTATCACGGATAACGGATGGAACCAGATCTGCTACGAATCCGCAAAAGCCATTTCCGAGAAATACGGAACCGAGCTGGAGTACATCGAGAGCATCGCTGTCGCGGACATGGAAGAGTACATCCGTGACTATGGAAAGAACAAGTATGACATGGTCATCGTTCATGGCTCCCAGTTCCAGACAGCGCTCGAAGACGTTGCCGCGGATTATCCGGACACCTACTTCTGCCTGTCCTACGGATTCAAGATCGACTCTACCACGAGCGTGGAGCTAAAGGATCTTCCGAACCTCGCGTATGTCGGCCCGGTTGATATGGGCGTCGTCATCGGCGGAATCATGGGTATCCTGACCAACAACAACAAGGTCGTCTTCCTCGGCGGACAGGACATCCCCGCTATCACGGATATCGTTTCCGGCATCAAGCCGGGCGTCGGGCTCACCAATCCGAACTGTGAAGTCGTAACGGATTATCTCGGCACGCTGACCGACGCGGACCTCGCGAAAGAAAAAGCCCTCTCGTATATCGACAACGGCTTCGACGTCGTTTCCGCCTCCGCGAACTCCGCACAGCTCGGCTGCCTCCATGCTGCCGAGGAGCGCGGCGTATACGCGCTGGGATTCAACGGCGACCAGTACGGCATCGCGCCGGATGCGGTCGTGCTGTCCGTTATGCGTAACTATCCGGCGATCTATACCGACGTGTTCGAGTCCATTCTGAACGGAACATGGAGAAACGGCATGGTCGTCTACGGCCTTGCGGATGCCGGAACGCTCGTGTCCGACTGGCATGGCTGGGATCAGAAGCTGCCTGCCGAAAAGGTAGAAGCGATCAATGCTTTCGTCGAGAAGGTCTTCTCCGGCGGATATGACGGACAATACTGATGCTTGTTGCTGCAGCTCCCGCGGTTTTTCCGCGGGGGCTGCATTTTTTCGTTAGATCTTTTCAATGGGTAGAGAAGAATGAAAATCGATAAAGTGAAACTGAAATCGACCGCCAACCGGTCGCTCACGAGCGTCGGGGTGTCTGTCGCGGCGGTCGTGATTGCGCTGGTCATCGGCATGCTTCTGGTCGTCGCGATGCAGAAGAATCCGATGAAAGCGTTCACGTCGATGGTAAACGGCGCGTTCGGCCCGGGATATTTTACCGAGACGCTTGTCAAAATGACGCCGCTGCTGCTCACCGGTATCAGTTTTGCTCTCTGCAACCGCTGCGGGCTTACGAACCTCGGCATGGAGGGCCAGATGTATATCGGCGCGCTTTTTGCCACGCTGGTCGGCGCGTACGTCACCGGACTTCCGTGGTATATTCATGTGCCTCTTTGCCTGATCGCCGGGTTTATCGGCGGCGGGCTCTGGTGCCTGATCACAGGATTGCTCAAAGTTTTCTGCGGTGCGAGCGAGATCATTACAACCGTTATGCTTAACATGATCGCCCAGTTTTTGATCGAATACCTGATCAACGGTCCGATGATCGCCACGCCGGGCGGAAATCCGCAGACGAAGAACGTGCTGGCGTCCGCGCGGCTCGGCACCCTGATCAAGGGCTCCCGTCTGAACTGGGGCTA
This sequence comes from Clostridia bacterium, assembly GCA_017429985.1. Lineage (GTDB taxonomy): Bacteria > Bacillota > Clostridia > Christensenellales > CAG-138 > JAFRNW01. Next base: position 147,435 of record JAFRNW010000010.1, read on the forward strand.
TTTCATTGCGCTCGGGTGCATCGTTCTTTTCTGGCTGTTCATTTCCCGGAGCAAGAAGGGCTATGAGGTGCGCGTGTCCGGCATGAACCCCACGGCTGCGCTCTATTCGGGCATCAACATCAAGAAGAATATCCTGCTGGTGACGTTCCTTGCGGGCGGCGCTGCAGGACTTGCCGGATGCATTGAGATCATGGGCGTCCAGAAATGCATCCAGAGCGCGTTCGCGTCCGGGTACGGGTTCGACGGTATCGCCGTTTCCCTGATCGGACAGAACTCGCCCGTCGGTATCGTGTTCGGCGCTCTGCTGTTCGGCGCGTTCCGCGCCGGCGGAAACAATATGATGAGAAAAGCGCAGGTGCCTGATTCCATCGTCAACGTGATCCAGGCGCTCGTGATCATCATGGTCATCGGGAGCCAGATGGTCCTTGAGATCATGAATGAGCAGAAACTCCGCAAACAGGCAAGGAAGGAGGCATAAGTATGGGAGTTGGTCCTTTGCATATTATTGGAAACGTACTTGCTTCCGACATCCGTATGGCGACGCCGATTCTGATCGCGGCGCTCGGCCTGCTGCTGGTCAACGAAGCGGGACTGCTGCATATCGGCGTTGAAGGAACGATGCTGATCGCCACACTGGCAGCGGTCGCCGGTTCGTATTATACCGGGAGCGTCTGGGGCGGTCTTCTGTGCGCGATTATCGCGGCGGGGCTGATGGGCCTGCTGTTTGCGTTTCTGACGATCACGCTGCGCGCCAACCAGACGGTCGTCGGCGTGGCGATCAACATTCTCGGCTCCGGCCTGTCGGCGGCGATGAACCGTGTTCTGTTCGGCGTCAGCACCACGATCGCTTCGATCGACACGTTCAAGAATCTTCCGATCCCGGGTCTTTCCAAGATCCCTGTTCTCGGGACGGCCTTCTTTAACCAGATGCCGATCGTCTATATTGCGTTTCTGCTGGTCCCGGTCATATCGTATTTCCTGTTCAAGACGCAGCCCGGACTGAATTTGCGCGCCGTCGGAGAGAACCCCGGCGCGGCGGATACGCTAGGCATCAACGTGTACCGCACCAGATACATTGCATGCGTCGTCGGTTCGATGCTGATGGGCGTCGGCGGCGCGTTCCTCTCGACCGGCCTGCTGACCTTCTTCTCCGAGGAAATGGTCTCCGGACGGGGATATATCGCGATTGCGGCGGTCATCTTCGGACGCTATAAGCCGACGGGCATCATGTTCGCATCCATGATCTTTATGGCGGGCAACGTCCTGGCCAACCTGCTGCAGGTTTACGGCGTGGGCATTCCCTACTATTTCCTCAACATGCTGCCGTACATCCTGACTGTTGTAGCGCTCGCAATGCTGGGAAAGAGCACCATGGCACCTGCTGCGCAGGGCAAGCCGTACAGGCGCGGATAAGGAGGATAAGATGGAAACGAAGCAGAACGAAAACATCATCCTCGAAATGCGCCATATCTACAAGCAGTTCCCGGGCGTTCTGGCCAATGCGGATATCTGTTTGAACGTGCGCGCGGGCGAAGTCCACGCGCTCCTGGGCGAGAACGGCGCCGGGAAGTCCACGCTGATGAACCAGCTATGCGGACTGATCAAGCCGACTTCCGGCGATATCGTGATCGAGGGCAAAGTGGTGCATTTCAATTCCGCGCGTGACGCAATGGCGATCGGCATCGGCATGGTGCATCAGCACTTTATGCTTGTTCCGACGATGACGGTCACGGAAAACTGCCTGATCGGCGCGACCGATGCGGGATATTTAAAGCTCAACTACAAGCAGGCGGCAAAAAGGATATCGGAACTGGCGGAAAAGTATAATCTGGAGATCGATCCGGAGGCAAAAGTCGGAGACCTTGCCGTCGGGCAGCGCCAGAGAGTCGAGATCATCAAGGCGCTGTACCGCGGCGCCAAGATTCTGATCCTGGATGAGCCGACCTCCGTTCTGACGCCGCAGGAGACGGGCGAACTGTTCAACATGATCCGGAGCCTGACGGAAAAGGGATTCACGGTTCTGTTCATCAGCCATAAACTGAACGAGATCAAGGAAATCTGCGACCGGGTCACCGTTCTCAGACTCGGACGCACCGAGGGAACCTACAACGTTGCGGAGTGCACGGTGAACGACCTGGCCCGCCTGATGGTCGGGCGCGACGTCAGTTTTTCCATCGAGCGCAAGGAAGGCACGGAAGGCGAAGCAATGGTCCAGGTGCGAAACCTGACCCTTGCCCGCGACGCGCATACAAATCTGCTGACCGACATCTCGTTCGACGTTCACGCGGGAGAGGTGTTCGGGATCGCCGGTGTCGACGGCAACGGACAGAATGAACTCGTGGAATGCCTGACCGGCGCGAAACATGCGACGAGCGGCACCGCCATGTACGAAGGAAAGGATCTAGGGAAAGAATCTACGCGGCAGATCATGTCGAGCGGCGTTTCCCATATTCCCGCGGACCGTCACAAAGCGGGACTGATCCTGGGAATGCATCTGACGGAGAATTTAATCCTGCAGGATTATTACACGCCGAAGTTCGGCAAGGGCGCTCTGCTGGACAACCGCGCGATCGACACGTACGCAAGCGAGCTGATCGAACGGTTTGCCATAAAGACGCCGAGCCGCTATGAGTATGCCGGCAGCCTTTCCGGCGGCAACCAGCAGAAGGTCATCGTGGCGCGCGAACTGTCCCGCAACCCCAAATTCCTGATCGCGATGCATCCGACGCGCGGTCTTGATGTCGGCGCAATCGAGTATATCCACGGCCAGATCATGAAACAGCGTGACGACGGAGCGGCTGTCCTGCTCGTTTCGACGGAACTGGAAGAGGTCATGAAACTGTCGGACCGTATCGGGGTCCTGTTTGAAGGCAAGCTGATGGGAATCGTCAATCCGTCCGAGACGACCGTCGAGGAAATCGGTCTGATGATGGGCGGAACCCGGCTGGAGGATATCCGCAAGTAACAAAAGGAAATGCCACACACCCGTATCGCTTCCCGCGGTACGGGTTTTTTGACGGGATGCCTTTTTGCCCTGGACATGGAGGCGATTGAGACAACAAAAACCCCGGTGCCTGCGGCTGCCGGGGACAGATGACGTAAACCTGGATGTATCACAGAATGCCTTTCAGAAGGATCTCGACGCCGATGGCGATCAGAATGATCCCGCCCAGGATGGAAGCTTTGCCTGCCAGTCTGGTGCCGGCCTTTTTTCCGATTTTCACGCCGGCAAGGCAGATCAGGAAGGTGACGAAGCCGATGATAATGGATTCCGCTGCCGCAAGAGCCGCGCCGTAATGGGAAATGGTGAAGCCGACGGAAAGCGCGTCGATGGAAGTCGCAATAGCCTGAACGGCAAGCGATCCCGTGCCGAGCGATGTTTCCTCGTGCTCCGTATTTCTGTTCCGGATGCCTTCCAGAAGCATTTTTCCGCCGATGTAGAGCAGGAGAATGAACGCGATCCAGGGAATAAAACGGCTGACGGCGTGGAAGGCTTCCTCGATCGTATGAACGCAGAACCAGCCGATCATCGGCATCAGCGCCTGAAACAAAGCGAAAGTGCCTGCGATCAGAAAGGACTTGGACCGCGGCATGGCGGGTTCGTTCAGCCCGTTTGAGAGGGATACGGAAAAGGCATCCATTGCAAGGCCGATACCGAACAGGACGCTGTTCAGGATAAATTGCAGATTCATATCAGTTCGTGCGGCTCCCGTTTTTGAAATATCATTATCATGGCATATTCCGCCGGCTTTCGCAACCCGAAAAATTGACCGCTCTCGGTTGCGGACCAGCATGGAAATCGGATATAATAATTTAAATGTTGTTTTTCTGAGGAAACATATGATCGATATTTTAGCAAAACCAGTCAATCCCTTAGCAGTTGAGATCAGAGAAAAAGGTATCTATCCCTATTTCCATGAGTTGGAGACCCGGCAGGATACGGAAGTCATCATGGAAGGCAAACGCCGGATCATGCTCGGCTCCAATAACTATCTTGGTCTGACGGTCCATCCGCGCGTCATTGAAGCGGGCGTGCGGGCATTGAAAGAGTACGGCGCAGGATGTTCCGGTTCCAGATTTTTGAACGGAACGCTGTGCCTCCATACGGAGCTGGAAAGAAGACTGGCTTCGTTCCTCGGGAAGGAAGCCGTCATGACGTTTTCGACGGGCTTCCTCTCGAACCTCGGGATCATTTCCGCCATCTGCGGGAAAGACGACTATATCATCGTAGACAAGGAAAACCATGCGAGCATCTATGACGCATGCAAGCTTTCCTATGCCACGATGCTCAGATACCGTCACAATGACATGGAACACCTTGAGAAGTGCCTGCAGAAAGTGCCGGACCATTGCGGAGGACTGATCGTAACGGACGGCGTGTTCTCCATGAGCGGCGATATCTGCAACCTTCCCGAGATCGTCCGCCTTGCAAAAAAGTACGGCGCAAGGGTCATGGTCGACGATGCGCACGGACTCGGCGTCCTCGGGAACGGAGGCCGCGGAACGGCGGACTATTTCGGTCTGACGGATGAAGTCGACATCATCATGGGAACGTTCTCCAAATCGCTCGCCTCCATCGGAGGGTTTATGGCCTCGAGCAGCCATGCGATCGATTATGCGAGACACGCTTCCCGTCCGTATATGTTCTGCGCGTCCATTCCGCCCGCATCCGTGGCGACGGCGCTGGAGGCGCTGACGATCCTTCAGGAACAGCCAGAGCTGCCGCAGAAGCTGATTTCCCTGTCCAATTACATGCGTTCGGGACTGAAAGCCGCCGGACTGCATATCAAGGACAGCACTACGCCCATCATCCCCATCTATACGAAAGACGCCATTACTACGCTGGAAACCTGGCGGGAACTGTATGAGAGCGGCGTATACACAAACCCGGTTCTTCCGCCCGCCACGACCGCAGACGCGTGTCTGCTGCGCACCAGCTACATGGCATCCCATACCAAGGAACTTCTGGACGAGGCTCTGGACATCATAGAAAGAACGGTAAAAAAACATGTCGGCGAATAAACGCATTGTGATCGTGACCGGCGCATCCAGCGGGATCGGCAAGGCCGCCGCGGAACTGTTCGCGGAGCAGGGGGATACCGTTTACGGACTTTCCAGGCATCCGCAGGACAGCGCGTCCGTTCTGCCGCTTGCCGCGGATGTGACGGACGAGGCGCAGGTCCTTGATGCGGTGAACAGGATCATTGCGGAACAGGGCCGGGTGGACGTCCTGGTCAACAACGCAGGATCCGGGATATCCGGCGCGTTCGAGTTCCAGACGGATGAGGAGATCAGGAAACAGTTTGAGGTCTGTCTTCTCGGCATCGCGCACTGTACAAGAGCCGTCCTGCCGCACATGAGAAAAGCGGGATCCGGGATGATCATCAACATCAGTTCTGTCGCGGGGGCACTGTCCATTCCGTTTCAAAGCTGGTATTCCGCGGTGAAAGCAGGCGTTCTTTCCCTGACGGAGGCGCTTCAGAACGAGGTGCGTCCGTTCGGGATCCGCGTGACGGCGATACTTCCGGGCGACACGAAAACCGGATTTACCGCGGCGAGGATGAAAAACACGGAAGGCCAGGAGATCTACAAGGCGCTTTCACGGTCCGTCGCGTCGATGGAGCACGATGAACAGAACGGCATGCCGCCCGAAACACTGGCTAGGAGGATCGTATCCGTCAGCAGAAAAAGCAACCCGAAGGCACGGTACAGCTGCGGTTTCAAATACCAGTTTTTCCTTCTGCTGGGTGCCATACTGCCCATCCGGCTCCGCAACTGGATCCTCGGGAAGATGTACGCCTGAGACCGGGACTAGAGTTCTCTATAAACCGTAAAGGATCCGGCCCGTGTTCGGAATGATTATTACAATACTGTCAGGAGGGCGATGAACCATGTTGGAGGGATTTACGCAGGCGACCGAAGAGGAACTGAAAAATACCGTCGGCGGCGTCGGCAACAAGTATTACCTTTATACGGTGAAGAAGGGAGACAATCTGTCCAAGATTGCCGTCCGGTTCAGAACCACGGCGGACGAGATCTATGCCCTCAATCAGGATAGGATCGAGGATAAGGATCTGATCCAGCCCGGATGGAAACTTCTGATTCCTGCCGCATATTGAAAGTGCGGGAAAATGATCACGGTCTCGGCGGAAAGAGACCGTTTTTCATAGATTTCCACAGGCATTTCCGTACGTATGATCCAATTATAGAGTCAGGTCTCCTGCGGGCAGATCTGAACCGAAGCGAACAAGTGTATTTTTGAAAAAGAGGAGGATAGAAACATGAAACGCATTCTGAACAGAGTTGCCGCGCTGATCCTGGTCCTCGCATTTTTCGGGATCGGATGTGCGCAGGCGGCTGTGCCGGACGTACAGCCCACAGCCGTGCAGGCGGAGGCGGCCCAGGTAAAGGAATCTGTAGCCGTAACGCCTTCCCCAACGCAGGAGACGGCCGCCGAGACCACGGCGGAGCCGGCAGCGGAACAGCAGGAGGAAAACGCTGAACCCGGGAATACGATATCCGGTATCGTATTGGCAACGGAACCCAATTCGCTGATCATCCGGATGGAAAACGGCAATACGATCAGCTTTGCGCTTACGCATATTACGAATGCGTCGGTAAACAAGGGTGATACCGTCACGATCGAATACGAGGGTGACATCACGTCCTGCCCTGAAGTACTGGGGATCACCGTGACGCAGCCCAATCCGACCAACACGATTACCGGCACGGTCATGTCAAAACTTGACAACAGTATTTTTGTCCAGATCACTTCTTCCGAGGCTCTGTGTTTCACCGTTACGAATAATACCGTTATCCTGGGACAGACCAACGTTGTCCGGGGCGATACGGTGGAGGTAATGTTTGAAGGAGAACTGACAGAAAATCCGGAAGCTCTCGAGATTACGATCATCCAAGCAAATCCGGACCGCAGTGACACGGATCCGAATCTTCTGAACAAGCAACTGACCGGAACCGTTACGAAACTGAGCAAGACCAGGGTGACGATCACAACCAGCAAGAACAGACGCTATTCCTTCCACATTACGGGTGATACGAAAATCGAGAAGAACAAGTACAAACTTGAACTGGATGCACGTATCCGCGTGACCTATGACGGATATGCTTCCGACACGCCCGACGCAAAGATCATCAAAGTGCTCGCGCCGCCGGATCCGACGCCGACGGTCAAGCCGGTCAAAATGCATAAGATCGCCGGGGAAATCCTTCAGAAAGCAGGCAATTCGCTTGTGGTGAGAGACGACGGCGGAGTCAAGTATTCCTTCCTCCTCGGCCGTGTGACGGTCAAGGGAGACCTGGAAGCGGGGAAAGGTGACAGGGCAACGGTCAAATTCTATTATGATGCGGATACGGGCCGGCCGGTCGCAACGGAGATCACCTACAAGCTTCTGCATCTGTTAGGCGGTTAATTGGCGTTTCCGTGCGCCGGACGGGGATGAAGACCGGGCACGGGCGCGATTGACAGGGACAGAAAGATAGAAAGAAACAGGGGAGACGCATCTGCGGACAGATGCTGTCTCCCCTTTGATTTTCGCTTTTTTCGGAGCAGAAAAAAGTGTTGACAGAATCAGATAAATTGAACACAATCTAATTGAATAAAATATATTGGAGGGTGAACGATGAACATATATGATTTTTCCGCAAAAGCACAGGACGGGAGAGAAGTACCCCTTTCCGATTACAAGGGCAAGGTTCTGCTTGTGGTCAATACGGCGACCGGATGCGGGTTTACACCCCAGTATGATCCGCTGCAGGAACTGTATGACGAATGCCACGACAAGGGACTTGAGATACTGGATTTTCCCTGCAATCAGTTTGCGGATCAGGCTCCGGGAACGGACGATGAGATCCATACATTCTGCACAGGCCGTTTCGGCATCACATTCCCGCAGTTTTCCAAGGTTGACGTGAACGGGGAAAACGCGATCCCGCTGTTCCGCTGGCTGACTTCGAACACCAGATTCGAGGGATTCGGAAAAGGGCCGATGGCGCTCGTGATGAGCGGCGTCGTAAAGAAAATGGACAAGGATTATAAGAACAACGGGAATGTCAAGTGGAACTTCACGAAATTCCTGATCGACCGCAACGGGAATATCGCAGCCCGCTTTGAACCGACGGAGGATATGAAAGTCGTGGCGGCGAAGGTAAAGGAGCTCCTTTGATGCGGAACGCGTCCCGAAAGGGTCCGCGCATTGTCTGAACACGGAAAACCCTGTCTTGTTATGGCTTGAGGATAGAGATCATGGAACAATACGACCCGTTAAAGCTGGAGAATCAGCTTTGCTTTCCCCTGTATGCAGCCTCCCGCGAGGTGATCAAACAATATCATCCGCTTCTGTCCGAACTGGATCTCACATATACGCAGTACGTTGCGCTGATGGTGCTCTGGGAAACCGGTGAGATCAGCGCAAAAGAGATGGGAGAGCGGCTTCATCTGGATTCCGGTACATTGACCCCGCTTCTGAAAGGACTTGAAAAACGGGGCCTCGTCACCCGCAGCAGGTTTGAAAAGGACGAACGGGTTTTGATGGTGCGTCTCACACAGAAAGGGGAAGCGCTGAAAGAAAAAGCGGCAGACATTCCCTCCAGAGCGGCAGCCTGCATCCGTCTGGACCCACAGGAAGCGGCGGAGCTGTACCGTCTTTTATACAAAGTCCTGAAATCGTTCTGAATGAAAGAATCAAAACAGGCGGCAGGAATCATCCTGCCGCCTGTGATTATAAAGCATTATTTTCTGAATCCGAAAAGGGATCGCTTCTGATACGGCTTTTCAGAAATACCGTCTACGTCATACCCGAGATTCCGGATCGTTTCCGAGACCAGCGCAGTATTCAGCCCCTCTGCGACAACAACTGTTTCGTTTCTGTTCCGGTTTGATTTCACGCTTTTTACATCTGCAGTACGGCGCACTGCGTCATTGATATGGTTTTCGCACATTTCGCAAGCCATACCCTTTACGGTGAATATATATTCTTTCATTTTGATTCTCCTTGACGATTCGAAATATTCCAATACGGCTTTATTCTATACCTGAACCCGAAGCCGAATGAAAAATCGGGGAGACGATGTTGCGCTCGTCTCCCCGGGCATTGTGTGTTATTTGTTCGATTGTTTGTGACACGATTCAGCCATAGCACAGTGTGCGCAATTGCATCCACAGGATGATTTCCCGCTTCTCCGGTTTTTGACCAGTCTGGCAACGGCGAGGGAGATCACTGCGATCAGGATCAACGCCACGATAATTGTACCGAGATTGTTTGCGAGCCATGACATATTGCATCACGTTCCTTTTTTTCAGTTTACTTGATTTTTACCGCGTGTTCAAGTTTCGTTGCTTCCTTATACGGACGGAAGAGCATGTAGATGATCAGCGCGATGAGTGCGACAGCAGCGATAAGACCGACTGCGTTCAGCTTTCCGGTAAGAGCCCCGCCGATCTGATTGATGATCAGGGAGACGGCGTAGGCAAAACCGCACTGGTACAGGATGGCAAACCAGGTCCACCGCGCGTTGTTCATCTCCCGGCGGATCGCGCCGATTGCAGCGAAGCATGGAGCACAGAGCAGATTGAATACCAGGAAGGAGAATCCGGTGATCGGAGTGAAAACGCTTGCAAGTGTCTGGTAAACGGTCTGTCCGGCCGTGCGGTAGAGGATACCCATCGTTCCGACGATATTCTCCTTTGCAACCAGTCCGGTGACAGATGCAACGGCAGCCTGCCAGTTTCCCCAGCCAAGCGGAGCGAAAAACCATGCAACCGCGTTTCCGATCCTGGCCAATATGGACAGATGGAGTTCCTCTTCCGCAAGCATTCTGAATCCTTCCGGTGTAAAACCGAAGAAAGAGGTGAACCAGACGACGATTGTGGAGAGAAGGATAATCGTTCCTGCTTTCTTGATGAAGGACCAACCGCGTTCCCACATGGATCTGAGCACGTTTTTCAGAGTCGGCATATGGTATGCGGGAAGTTCCATGACGAACGGAGCGGGTTCGCCCGCAAACATTTTTGTCTTCTTCAGCATGATGCCGGAAATGATGATCGCTGCCATTCCGATGAAATAGGAACCGGTCGCGATCCAGGGACTCCCGTTGAAGATGGCGCCTGCGATCATGGCAATGAACGGAATCTTCGCGCCGCAGGGAATGAAAGTCGTCGTCATGATCGTCATACGGCGGTCGCGCTCGTTTTCAATCGTACGGGATGCCATGATACCGGGGATACCGCAGCCCGTGCCGATGAGCATGGGGATAAACGATTTTCCGGAAAGGCCGAACTTCCGGAAGATTCGGTCCAGAACGAATGCGATACGCGCCATGTAGCCGCATGCTTCCAAAAATGCAAGCAGCAGGAACAGCACAAGCATCTGAGGAACAAATCCGAGGACTGCTCCAACACCCGCAACGATACCGTCCAGAATCACGCCCCGTACAACAGCACCGGCTCCTTCTTCCGGGACATTCAGTGCGTTCAGCAGGTTTTCGACGAGAACCGGAACGCCGGGGACCCACACGCCGTAGTTTGCGGGATCGGGCTCTTCTTCGTAGCTTTCGAGAACACGGACGGCCTCATCATAATCCGCAAGACTTGCCGTAACAGTTTCTGTTGCAAGCGTATCTTCGTCTTCCACCTCAAATTCAAAGCTGTCCGTCGGAGCTGAACCATGTTCTTCGACATACGCTTCATATCCATCGACAATCTGGGCTGCGCCGCTGTATTCTTCTGAGGCTTCCGAATACGCTGCCGATCCGATACCGAACAAGTGCCAGCCGTCTCCGAACAGTCCGTCGTTTGCCCAGTCTGTGGCGGACTTGCCGATACCGACCATTGCAAGCCAGTATACCAGGAACATGATTGCCGCGAATATCGGAAGACCGAGCCAGCGGTTTGTGACGACCCGGTCAATTCTGTCGGAAACGGTCAGTCCGCCGGCATTCTTCTTTTTATAGCAGGATTTCAGAATGGAGGCGATATAGAGGTAGCGCTCGTTGGTGATGATCGCTTCCGCGTCATCGTCCAGTTCTTTTTCCGCCGCCTGGATATCTTTTTCGATATGAGACATGGTGTCGGCCGGAATGTTCAGCTTTTCGAGCACCTTGTCGTCGCGTTCAAAGATTTTGATGGCATACCAGCGCTGCTGTTCCTCCGGAAGGTCGTGAACGGACGCTTCCTCGATATGCGCGAGGGCGTGCTCCACGCTTCCGGAAAACGTATGCATCGGGACGGTTTTTGCACTTTTTGCCGCTTCGATCGCCGCTTCGGCAGCTTCCGCCACGCCGGTACCCTTCAGAGCGGAGATCTCGACGATCCTGCAGCCGAGCTGGCGCGAAAGTTCCGCGGTATCGATTTTGTCGCCGTTTTTCTTGACCACATCCATCATGTTGATGGCGATCACGACGGGGATGCCGAGCTCGGTCAGCTGCGTGGTCAGGTACAGGTTCCGTTCCAGGTTGGAACCGTCCACGATGTCAAGGATCGCGTCCGGCCGTTCCTCAATCAGATAGTTTCTTGCCACAACTTCCTCGAGCGTATAGGGGGAGAGAGAATATATGCCAGGAAGGTCGGTGATGGTTACGTCATCATGCTTTTTCAGCTTGCCTTCTTTTTTTTCGACGGTGACTCCCGGCCAGTTGCCGACGAACTGATTGGAGCCTGTGAGAGCGTTGAACAACGTGGTTTTTCCGCTGTTCGGATTTCCTGCGAGAGCGATTCTAATGTTCAAGGGGTTCTCCTTTCTTTGACGGCATGATCAGACTGCCGCTGTTCATGATTCCACTTCTACCATTTCCGAGTCGGCTTTCCTGAGGGAAAGTTCGTACCCGCGGACCGTGATTTCAACCGGGTCGCCCAGCGGAGCGACCTTGCGTACGAAGATCTCGACCCCTTTGGTAATGCCCATATCCATGATTCTGCGCTTGACCGCGCCTTCACCGTGTATCTTTACAACTTTCACGGTTTCCCCGATGTTTGCGTCTCTGAGTGTCTTCATTCATCTGATTCCTTTCCGCTGAATTATTCTGAGCCGCGGAAGCGGCGTCACACCATGATCTTCCGGGCCATCTCCTGGTTAAGCGCCACCCTGGTATCCTTCACGCTGACAATCAGGTTGCCTGCCATGGAAGCAACGACAGTAACGGTCCCTCCGACGACAAAACCAAGATTTTCCAGATGTTTCTTGATCTCGGGGTTTCCTCCGACATGCCGGATCATGTTTTCTTCCCCGATATCAGCAAGTGCAAGGGGCATCATTCTGCTGTCCTCCCCTGGTTAGATACAGCTAACCATAAACCAATAAATTGGGCTAGCAGTTAGACGCTGCTAACCATCGCCTGTATTATAGTTAGACGATTCTAACTTGTCAAGCAGTTTTTATGAATGCTGAACATAAAAAAACCGGTACCCTTCCGGGATACCGGTTTACCAGCGGAAAATGAAGATCAGTCCGGAACGATAATTTTGAAAGCGGCGTGCTGATTGATGATCCGGGTTTCCTGGAACGATCCGCCGTTTTCTCCGTCCAGGGTCCAGGAGATCTCGGACGGGCTCCGGAACGTCACGTCGTTGACTTTTCTGTAATAGATATGCCTGTCATCCGCGCTTTTTGTCGACAGACAGGTCAGAATATCATTCCAGTCGGCCAGCGTAACGGGGTTGCGGATCAGCAGCATCTCGAAGTAACCGTCGTTCAGACGGACTTCATTCCCGGAAAGGAGTTCATGCACCCCTGCGACGGATTCCGAATTTGAGATCATGCCGAAAATAAAATCGTCTTCGATCGTTTCACCGTTGACGTCAACCGCCATATGGACGGGTGAAATGTCCATCAGCGTCCGGACGCCCTCCATAATATACGCGGTGTGGCCGAAGATGTTCTTTGCGACCTGGTCGGTGGTATACGGTATGGACGTGAATGCGCCGAATGCGGCGACATAGACGAACGGCCTGCCGTTGAAGAGCCCGATGTCGCTTTCCTGTTCCCTGCCGGTGAGCAGGACATCGGAGAGTTTCCGGATATCCGAAGGAAGCTTCAGACTGTAGGCGTAATCATTTGTGCTTCCGGCGGGGATATAGCCGACTGTCCTGCCGGTCCCACTGTCCAGAATGCCCGCGACCACCTCGTTCAGGGTTCCGTCGCCGCCGTAGCAGATAATGGCGTCATATTCTCCGGCCATTTCGGCCGATGCGCGCCGTGCGTCCCCCGAATGCTGCGAGATATATACCGCGGGAACGACTCCTGCAGCGGACAGCCGGTTCAAAACGACCGGTATATGCTTCTGATACAGTCCCAGGCCGGCTCTGGGATTCACGATAAGTAGCGGTCTGTTCACGGGACCCCCTTGCCGAAGTTGATATCATGTTCATTATAATACGTGCCCGGTGGAAAGAAAAGTCGGGTTACGGTTCCGCTGAGGGCGTCCGCATATCCAGCTCGGAACGGGTCGGCAGATGCCTCAGATAATAGATCAGGATGAGCGTGCTGCAGAGTACCCATCCGGCAGGATAGCCTAATGTGACGACCGTCTGGGAGTTTCCAATCAGCCGGGTAAGCGTAAACAGATAGATCTGCCGGAAGACGACAAAGGAGGCGAGCATGATCACCATCGGCGCGCGGGAATTGCCTGCCCCGCGAAGGGATCCCGCAAGCACCTGGTTCACGCAGCAGCAGACGGTGAACGGCGTAATGGTATGGAGAATGAAAGTTCCCAGCCTTACGACCTCGGGCTTCGGATTGAAGAACCGAATCAGATAAGGCGCGGTGAGAAGGATGATCACGGAAAGAAATGCCGTTACGGAAACAGAGATGATCAGGGCGGAGCGGGTTCCTTCGCGCGCTCTCTTTGCGTCCCCGTGCCCCAGGTTCTGTCCGACGAAAGTCGTGGCGGCAAGCGCGACGGACTGCATCGGGAGGAACATCAGGTTATCCACTTTCAGGTATGCGCCCCATCCGGACATGAAGTCCGCCCCGAACTGGTTGATGTATCCCTGAACGAATACGTTGGAAAAGGCCGTGACGCCCATCTGGAACGCGGCGGGGATGCCGACGCCGAGGATCTGGCGCAGGATCTCCCCGTCGATTCTCAGGTCTTTCGGCACTAGTTTGACGCAGGAGTCGGTACGGAGCAGCACGGCCGTGACAAGGATGGCGGATATCAGCTCAGAAATGACGGTAGCGTATGCCACGCCGTCCACGCCCATATGAAAGACGAGCACAAAGATAAAGTCGAGCACGATATTCGTCAGACAGCAGGCGACGAGGAAATAGAACGGACGGAGCGAATCCCCGATCGCACGGAGGATGGAGGAGCCCATGAAGTAGTTCATGAAGGCGATCATCCCGGCGAAATAGATGGTGAGATAGGTCTGTGATTCGGGAAAGACATTGTCGGGCGTCCGCATGAACCGGAGCATGAGCGGCGTCATCAGGATTCCCACAATGGTAAACACCACGCTCAGCAGCATCGTTGACAGAACGGTCGTATGGACCGCGGTTTTGACGCGGTCGTATTTATGAGCTCCGAAATACTGGGAGATGACGACGCTCGCACCGGAGGAAAAGCCCATGAATATCCCGATCAGAAGGTTTATGATCGGGGTGACGGTACCGATTGCGGAGAACGCTTCGTTGCTGACATAGTTGCCGACCACCCACGAATCGACGGTATTGTACAGCTGCTGGAACAGATTCCCCGCCAGCAGCGGAAGAGAGAACAGAACAAGATGGCGGAGGATGCTGCCCTCTGTCATATCGACGCTGTTTCGATCTTTTGTATGGAATCCGTGCATGTTCCGCCTCTTTCCGTTCCGACCCGGTCATCCCGGGATGACCATTCTATTGTGGCACTTTTGCACCGGGGAATCAATCCGAAATGGCGGAATGGGTGCGGTCAGGACGGGAGATTCTTCTGAAGCGGAAGGAAAAACGTACCCCTGCAAATAATCTTTTCAACAGCAGCTGCGGGCGATGGGATTCCGGCCCATTTGTGATATACTATTAAAAAAGGAGGTCAGCATGAAGGAAGTATATGATTTTTTGAAGAAATGCGGGACTTATTATCTTGCAACCGACGATAACGGGCAGCCCCGCGTCCGGCCTTTCGGTACGGTCGATCTGTTTGACGGCGGCCTCTATTTCCAGACGGGAAAGGTGAAGGATGTTGCCCGCCAGATATCTGCGAATTCCAAAGTGGAGATCTGTGCGTTTAACGGCAGCGAATGGATCCGTGTCCGCGCCGAGGCAAAGGAAGACGACCGCAGGGAGGCAAGGGTCCACATGCTGGAGGCATACCCGGAGCTCCAGGCGATGTACAGCCCGGATGACGGCAATACCGTCGTATTCCGTCTGGTCAACGCCGAAGCGACTTTTTCCTCTTTCACCGCCGCTCCCCGCAAGGTGACTTTTTGAGTTCTTATCGTTCAGGCGAACAGTATCCGAAATAGAAAGGAAGAGACAGTATCATGTTTGCGGACAGAAACAAATTCAGATGGAGCATGCTGGCAATCGGCATTATCAGCGTTCTGCTCGGCGTCGCGATCATCATATGGCCGGAAGAGGCGCAGAAATACTTTTCCCTTGCAGTCGGGATCGTATTTCTTGCAGCCGGCATCCTGAATATCATTCTCTATTTTGCAAAAGCCGTTCCGAATGACGGACTGAGTTTTGCTTTCGCTTCCGGCGCGATCTGCACCCTGCTCGGAATCGTGTTTCTCGTGAATCAGGAGCAGGCGCTGACATGGATGATCTCGATCGTCGGATTCTTTATTATGGCCGGCGCGCTGCTTCACATCCAGCTCGCGCTGAACATCCGGCGCCTGGGCGGAACGTACTATCGGTACCTGCTCTTCGCGGCATTGTTTACGCTGATCGTGGGCGGATTGTTCCTGTTCGTGCCGTTTAAGGCCGGCAAAGTTCTGAATATTTTCGCGGGAATCGCGCTTGTGGTTGACGGCCTGATCAAAATCTGGTTCGTGATCCAGATGGCAATCGTGACCAAGAAGGTCGGGGACGCGGCAAAAGGCGCTGCGACGGTCGTCATACAGGATCATGCGGATGCTGGGACCGGAGGGCCCGCTGCAACTCCGAGGGATCGGACAAATATCTGAGCCGGTAATAGAGTTTTTCACGGGTCCTCTCCCGATACCCGAAGAGAGGACCTTTTTGGGTTCTGCCGGATTGCGGGAAACCGGGAAATCCGATATAATGTCTTTTTCCGGGAAGGAACCAGTCAGTTAAATATAACAGAGTAAGGAAACTGAAAGAATGAATCACAGTTATGACGTTGTAATTGTCGGAGCGGGTCCGGGAGGAATCTTTTCAGCGTATGAGCTTTCCATCCTGAGACCGGATCTGAAGACCATTGTGCTTGAGGCGGGAAGACCGCTCGAACAGAGACACTGCCCCATCAACGGCACGACCGTGACGGGATGCGTACACTGCCCCAGCTGTTCCATCATGAAAGGGTTCGGGGGAGCCGGCGCGTTCTCCGACGGGAAATACAATATCACGAATGAATTCGGCGGGACCCTGCACGAACATATCGGCAAGGACAGGGCGCTGGAGCTGATGCATTATGTCGACACGATCAATGTCAAGCACGGCGGCGGCTGCACGAAGCTGTACAACGCTGCGGACAGCGATCTCAGGACAACGTGCCTGCAGAACGGACTGCATCTGCTGAACGCGTCCGTCCGGCATCTCGGGACGGATATCAATTTTGACGTTCTTTCCTCCATGTTTGATTATCTGAAAGAGAAGACGGAGTTCCGCTTTATGGAGCCTGTCAGGGATATCGCGGTAACGGAGGACGGGTATGAAGTGGTTACGGATGCGGGAAGCTACTCCTGCAGGCAGTGCATCGTATCCGTCGGGAGAAGCGGAAGCGCATGGATGGGAAGTCTCTGCGACAAGCTGAAGATCCCCACGCTTTCCAACAGGGTGGACATCGGCGCCAGGATCGAACTGCCCGCGGAGGTGTTCCGCCATATTACGGACAAGGTATATGAGAGCAAGATCGTCTATAAGACGCAGCAGTATCAGGATCTGGTCCGGACATTCTGCATGAATCCGAGAGGCGCGGTCGTCGCGGAGAATACGAACGGAATCGTAACGGTGAACGGCCACAGTTACGAGGATGAATCGAAGAAAACGGAGAATACGAACTTCGCGCTGCTGGTATCCAAGCATTTCACCGAGCCGTTTCATGATTCAAACGGATACGGCGAAAGCATCGCGCGTCTTTCGAACATGCTGGGAGGCGGTGTGATCGTGCAGCGTTTCGGCGATCTGATCCGCGGCCAGAGGAGTACGGAAAAACGGATCCAGAAAGGGTTTATCGTTCCGACGCTGAAGGCGACGCCCGGTGATCTCAGCCTGGTCATGCCGAAGCGGATCCTGGACGGCATCATTGAAATGCTGTATGCACTCGACAATATCGCCCCGGGAACGGCAAACGACGACACGCTTCTGTACGGCGTCGAAGTCAAGTTCTACAACATGGAAGTGGAGCTGGATGAGAACCTGGAGACGAAGCACAGGGGACTTTATGTGATCGGCGACGGGAGCGGCGTTACCCATTCCCTGTCGCATGCTTCCGCAAGCGGTGTGTTTGTGGCGAGAAGGATCGCAGGCACGGTCTGAAGAACATACATACAAAGGAGAACGGGAAACCGTTCTCCTTTTTTACTGTGCAACGATCCGCTGATCAGAGCAGACAGCGGCTCCAGACCGCGTTATGATCGGAAAGCTCTTCTCCTGAGAATCTTTCCAGAGAACTTCCTGCCGCCGCGAACCCGCAGTCGGCACGCTTTGTGGACAAGGTGCGGCTCGAATCGGAACGGGCATTTTTCAGCAGGATCCAGTCCAGACGCAGCAGGAGGTCTCCCCCCTGCGGAAGGGGCTTGCGCCGTGTCGGCAGCGGCGATTCGGGAACCGGCGTATATCCGAAGGAGACCGCGGCGGGAAGGCAGCCCTCCTTTTCAAAGACGTCCTCGAGACAGCTGCGCTGCAGCCTGGGATCGGCAGCGATTCGCTGAATCTCGATCTTGTCACGCCCGTCGAACGTGTTGGTGTTCAGGTCTCCGCCGAGAATCACGGGACCGTCCCCTGCGAAGGATTCCGCCGCTTCCAGAACGGTCAGCAGCTGGCGCTTTCTGCCCGCCCCGTCCGTACGGTTCTCGAGATGGATCGTTCCGACCGTGACGTTTTTTGTTCCGAGATCCAGCTCCGCAAGGATGGCGAGCCTGCCCCCGATCCTGCGCTGCCTGTCAAAATACCAGTTGTTTTCCTCCGGCAGACGGACGATCCGGGAGCGCGTGATGGGAAAGCGGGAAAAGATGGCGTTGCCGTGATATCCCTTTTTATTCTTCGGATCGACGAGTTCGATGAATTCCAGCCCGAACACGACGTCCATCCCAAGGCGTTCCGCAAGCGCTTTTGCGGTATCTTTCTGACCGGAACGCGTGCAGCCGTCATCCATCTCGTTGGCAAGGATGATATCGAACGGACGGGCGTCTGGATTCTGCTCCAGATAATCTCCGATTTCGTCCAGATGCACGCCCCGCTCCATATTAAAGACGAGAACGTTCAGCACTCCGTCGAAGGTGGGGACGGAAGGAATAAAATGCGTGATCTCCGCCTGCTCAAATTGCGGGATCATCGACATCACTTCCTCCTGGGAAGCATGGTCAAGCAACGATCCGAGTCTTTGCCTTTCAGGGTTTGAGATTGCGATCATAACAGTTTTCCTTTCATATGATACGGCACATGGCCGGTTTATCGCTGAGGGGCATCTCTGTCATGGCGGACAGAGAACGCTATGGCCGGGAGGTCATTCTGCGGAACTCCTTCGGAAGCATCCCGGTAACGTCCTTGAATGCCTGCGTGAATTTGCTTTGATTCCGGTATCCGATGTCCGCCGCGATCTCGGCGACCGTCTTGTCCGAATGGGCGAGCATCTCTTTTGCGGAATTGATCCTGCGCTCCTTCATGTATCTCGCGATCGGCTGCCCGTAAACCGTTTTGAACGTGGTCTTCAGGGTCGTCTGATTGATCAGGAAACGTTTCGACAGATCTTCCGCCGTATACCAGGAACGGATGTTTTCCAGGAGATAATCGTGGACGCGCATGACGGTCTGAATGTTCGTGTCATATTCCTGCGGATTGACCGGCGCCTGTTCGGCGGGGCAGGAGACCTCCGCGATCTCTTCGATCATCTCGTGCAGGATCTGTGTTCGGGGCGTCCGCGCGGCGGTATAGTAGACTTCCTTTCCTTCCCGCCTGCTGACGATGTACCCGGCGGTCTTCAGCAGCTTGAGATGATGCGAGACGGCGGCGCTGGTGAGATTCACAAGCGCGGAAATATTGATCACGCATTCCTCGCAGTGGCAAAGGAGCCAGAAGATCTGCACGCGTTTCGCGTCGCTGATGATTTTCAGTACGTCCGCGATGGTTTCAAAGACCCCGGCTGACGGCATCCAGTTTTCCAGTTCTTTCGGCAGATTCCCGTGATCGTGCGGCAGTAAGATCTTTTCCATGGAACGGTGCCCCCCTTGCTCTTTCCATTATATACCATTCAGACATTCCCCGTATCAAAAATGATCCGTATGTACATATGATTATACCAAAAAGGAGGCATTTATCCCGATGCGTTGACGGTCGTTTAACTGTTAAGTACAATCAGGACAGAAAATGATCCTGACATCAAAGGACAGCAGTGGAACAGACGGAGGTTGGTTATGAAAAAAACGTATAAGATCGAAGTGGACTGCGCAAACTGCGCGAACCTGATGGAGGAAGCGGCAAAAAAGACTCCCGGCGTCCGGAATGCCGTTGTGAATTTCATGACGCAGAAAATGATCGTGGAGTTTGAGGAAGGCAGGGACGCCTCCGCCGTGATGCAGGAGGTCCGCAGGAACTGCAAGAAAGTCGAAGAGGACAGCGAGATTTATCTGTAAGGGGAATCCTTTCCCGTCATACGGACGGATGCGGAAGAAGCGGTAAGATCCATGATGAACAAGAAACAGAAACTTCTTTTGATACGGTGCATTGTCACAGCGGTGCTGATGATCGTACTGCATTTCATCCCCGCCGGGGGCATTCTCCGTTTCGTTCTTTATCTCGTTCCGTACGGGATCATCGGATACGATATCCTGAGGAAGGCCTGGAAGGGCATCCGGAACAGACGCGTGTTCGACGAGAACTTCCTGATGGCGGTCGCCACGATCGGCGCGCTGGTCATCGGGCTCGTCGATAACGACGATTATGTGGAAGCGGTCGCCGTCATGCTGTTCTATCAGATCGGCGAGTTCTTCCAGAGCTACGCGGTCGGGAAAAGCCGCAGGAATATCAGCGCGCTGATGGATATCCGGCCGGATTATGCCAACGTCGAACGCGAAGGCAGGCTGGAGCAGGTCGACCCCGATGAAGTCGAAATCGGGACCGAGATCATTGTGAGACCCGGGGAAAAGGTCCCCATCGACGGGATCGTGACGGAAGGCAGTTCCTCCCTGAACACGAGCGCGCTGACAGGCGAGAGCCTGCCCAGGGACATCGGAGCGGGAGAGGAGATCTTCAGCGGCTGCATCAACATGACAGGCGTTCTGAAGATCCGTACTACAAAGGAATTCGGAGAATCCACCGTTTCCAAAGTGCTGGACCTTGTGGAGAACGCGAGCTCCCGCAAATCCAGATCGGAAGATTTCATTTCAAAATTCGCAAGGATCTATACGCCGGCGGTCTGCTACAGCGCGCTTGCGCTCGCGTTTGTTCCGCCGCTCATCGGGCTCCTGCTTCCGAACGCGTCCCCGAACTGGACGCAGTGGGTCTACCGCGCGCTGGCTTTTCTTGTCGCCAGCTGTCCCTGCGCGCTGGTGATCAGCATTCCGCTCAGCTTTTTTGCAGGGATCGGCGGCGCGAGCAAGGAAGGCGTCCTTGTCAAGGGATCCAACTTCCTGGAAGCGCTTTCCAGAACGGGATATGTTGTGTTTGACAAGACCGGCACGCTGACGCAGGGGGTATTCGAGGTCACCGCGGTCCATCTGGCGGAAGGCGCTCCGGAAGAGAGCAGGGTGATGGAACTTGCCGCGTATGCGGAAAGCGCTTCCTCGCACCCCATCAGCAAGAGCATCCGCTCCGCTTACGGGAAGGATATCGACCCGGACCGTGTTGCGGAAATCAGAGAGATCAGCGGCGGCGGTGTGGTCGCGCTGGTCGACGGGCTCGAAGTAGCCGCGGGAAACGCGAAACTGATGAATGATCTCGGGATCCCGTTCGAGAAAAAATGCGAACTGACCGGAACAATCGTTCATGTCGCGATCGACCGCGAATACGCAGGCCATATCCTGATCTCCGACAAGATCAAACCGACTTCCGTGCAGGCGATCCGGTCTCTCAAAGCATCGGGGATAAAGGAAACCATCATGCTGACGGGCGATACCCGCGCCGTAGCGGAAGACGTGGCAAGAGAGATCGGGATCAACCGTGTCTACGCGGAACTTCTTCCCGGGGACAAGGTCGACAAGGTCGAGGAGCTTCTGAACGGAAAACAGAAGAATTATAAGCTTGCGTTTGTCGGGGACGGGATCAATGACGCGCCGGTTCTTTCCAGAGCGGATATCGGGATCGCGATGGGCGCCATGGGATCCGACGCCGCGATTGAAGCGGCGGACGTCGTGCTGATGGATGACGATCCGATGAAAATCGTGAAAGCAATCCGGATCTCCCGCAAATGCCTCAGGATCGTCCGCGAGAACACCGTCTTTGCGATCGCGGTCAAGATCCTTGCCCTGATCCTTGTGGCACTCGGAATCGCAAACATGTGGATCGCGGTATTCGCCGACGTCGGCGTCATGATCATCGCCGTTCTGAATGCGATACGCGCGCTGTTTGTCAGGAATCTGTAAGTGTCTTTTTCCTCTATAGAGAAGGACTGGATCCGTTTTCTGGGATCCGGCCTTTTTCTTTCTGAAATATCAGGCTTTTTTCCGCTTTGAGCTTTTCTGGCGCGCTTCCAGATTCTTATAGTAGATATACCCCAGCCCCTTCATGACGAGGCGGTTGTCGATCTGGATGGAGTGACGGCAGTGCGGGGCGACAAGGCGGCCCATGCTTCCGGTCGCGATAATGGAAGCTGGCTCCCCGAGCTCTTCCCGGAAGCGGTCGATGATCCCGTCGACCGCGCCTGCGGAACCGTAAACGATCCCGCTTTTCATCGCGTCCACGGTATTGGTCCCGATCGTTTTTCGCGGCAGGTCAAAATCAATGGAAGGCAGAAGAGAGGTCCCTTTTGTCAGCGCGTCCATGGAGAGCCCGACGCCGGGCATGATGGCTCCGCCGAGATAGTTGCCGGACCGGTCCACCGCGACGACCGACGTCGCGGTTCCCATATCGAATATGAACGCCGGAAGCGGGTATTCCTCCTTGACCGCAACGGCTGCGGCGACCAGATTTCCGGTAATGGTCCCGGGATCGTCCAGCAGGATGTTCAGTCCCGTTTTTACGCCCGCACCGACCAGAACTGCATCGTGTCCCGTGACGAGCCTGACCGCCTTGAGCAGGACGACATTCAGCCACGGCACTTCCGACGACACGATCGCGCCGTCGAAGCCGTCCGCATCGATCCCCGCCAGCGAGAGGATCTGCTTCATCCGGACGGCATACTCGTATGCCGTTTCGTTCGGATCCGTCTTCATCTGCAGGGTCTGAACGACCTTGCACTGCGCATCAACGGCGCCGAACACAATGTATGTGTTTCCGATATCTACCGCGAGTATCATCGCAATTCATCCTTTCTTCCGTCTTTCAAAAAAGGTCAGAACCTGCCGAGCACAAGATGCTCCGGCGCGCCTTCTTCCGCGATATTGACATATTCCTGTCCGGGAAGCGTCCAGGCGTTCCGTGTCCCGTACAGGGACTCGTATTCCTCGCGGGCCGGCCGGTCCCTGTCTTTCTCCCCCTCAATATCGGGCACGGCGCTGAGGAGAAGTTTGGTATAGGGGTGCGCGGGACGGTAATACACGTCATCCGCCGTTCCCAGTTCCACGATCCTGCCCTTGTACATGACGCCGATCCGGTCGCAGAGATAGTAGACGACAGACAGGTTGTGTGAAATGAACAGCATGGAAAAATCCTTTTCCACATCGATCTCGAGGAACAGATTCAGGATCTGCGACGCAACGGATACATCCAGAGCGGAAACCGCTTCGTCTGCAATGATCAGTTCCGGTTCCAGCATCAGTGCCGCGCCGATACAGACGCGCTGCCTCTGCCCGCCGGAGAGCTCGGAAGGCTTCCTGTTCTTATATGTGGGATCGAGACCGATTCTGTAAAGCATCGTGTCGACGGCGCAGTTCCGGGATTCCGGCGTGCCGATGCCGTGCGCGAGCAGCGGTTCCAGCATGGTCTGGCCGATCGTTCTGCGCGGGTTCAGGGCGCTGGACGGGTCCTGGTAGACGGACTGGACCATCCGGGAAAAGGTCAGCCGGTCGGTGTCCTTTTTTTCCATGCCCCGAAGGGTGATCCTGCCCTCGAACGGGATGTTGCCGAGGATACAGTTTCCCAGCGTCGTCTTTCCGCATCCCGATTCCCCGACCAGACCGAAGAACTCATCCTTCCCGATGGTGAACGAAACGTCATGCAGGATCTGCTTTTTCTTGCGCTTTGCAAAAATGCCGAGCCCGTTGTCGTAATAGTAATTGCTGACATGTTCGATGGAGAGGATCGTATCCTGCGCTTGATCCATAGCTACCTCCGGTCTTGGTTCCGGTATTCCGCCGCAAACGATACGGCGTAATGGCAGGAACAGGTATGGGTATCGGAAAGCTTATATTCCTTCGGCGCGGCGGTCCTGCAGCGCAGCGCCGCGAATACGCAGCGGTTTGCAAAGGGGCAGGGCAGACGCTGCTCCTGCGTGGACGGCACGTGTCCGGGAATGTTTGCCAGGTTCTGACCCTTGGCGCTTGCTTTTGGGATAGAGGCGATCAGACCGCTGGTGTATGGATGGACCGGACGTTCCAGAATGTCGGAAGTGGTTCCGGTCTCCGCGATCTTTCCGGCATACATGACGATCACCCTGTCGCAGATCTGGCGGATGACGGCGAGATCGTGGGAAATAAAGATGATGGCAGTGTTCTTTTCCCGGTTGATTCTTTTCAGAAGGGCAAGGACCTGCGCCTGGATCGTAACGTCCAGAGCCGTCGTGGGTTCATCCGCGATCAGCAGGCGGGGATTCAGAAGGGTAGCCATCGCGATCATGACACGCTGCCGCTGGCCGCCGGACAGCTGATGCGGGTACTTCCGAGCGCTTCCTTCCGGATCGGGAAGCCCGACGTCCTCGAAAGCTTCCAGAACTCTTTTGTGGATCTCCTCGGCGGGGAGCTTCTGATGGATGCGCAGCGCCTCGCCCGCCTGCTTGCCGACTTTCATCAGCGGGTTCAGAGAGGTCATGGGTTCCTGGTAAATGATCGACATCGCGCTTCCGTTCAGGTTTCTTCGGACATCCGGCCCGCATTTCGCAAGATCGATCACGGGTGAATCCGGTCCGTCCCCTGTCCGGTAGAGGATCTCTCCGCCCTTGACGAACAGGACATCCGGCAGGAGCCCCATAATGGCAAGGTTGGTGACCGTTTTGCCGCAGCCGGACTCGCCGACCACCCCGAGGATCTCTCCGGGATAGACGTTGTAGCTGATGCTGTCCACGGCCGTATAGGTCTGTCCCTTTTCATGGATGCCGATGGACAGATCTTTCAGCTGGAGAAGCGGGAGATTGTTTTGCGTTTCATTCTGCATGCTGCTTGCTCTCCGAAACCTGTTCTGGGGTCTTCAGTTGAGGTACTTTCTGCGGATTCCCTCTCCGATGCAGTTCAGGCCGATGATGGCCGCCACGATCATAAACCCGGGCGCGAGCGCCATCCACGGAGCTGAGAGGATATAGCTCTGCGCTTCATAGAGCATCCTTCCCCAGCTCGGGGTCGGAGGCTGGATGCCGAGTCCGAGATAACTCATGCTGGATTCCGCGAGGATCGCGTTGGAAAGGCCGACGACGATCGAGGAAAGCAGCAGAGGAAACACGTTCGGAAGAATGTGCACGAGAAGCAGGCGGATGTCGGAGTCTCCGAATCCGCGGTTGCTCCGGACGAAATCCGCGTTTTTATACTGCAGGGTCCCTGTGCGGACGATCCTTGTAAAGCTCGGGATAAACATGATGATGAGCGCGACGATGATGGTATAGCTTCCGTGCTCCATGACGGTCACGATGATCAGTGCGATCAGGATGCCGGGGAAGGAGTTGACCGCGTCGATCACGCGCATGATGACCTCGTCGACGATGCCGCCGGCATAGCCGCTGATCAGTCCCAGCACGATGCTGATCAGGGTGCTTCCTATCACGGTGGAGACAGCGACGATCAGGGTGAACCTCGCGCCGACGATGGCGCGCGAGAAAATGTCGCGGCCGTAGTTGTCGGTCCCGAACAGGTGCGCCGCGGAGGGCGCCTGCATCCGGGCGGTGTTGTCCATGGCGTTGATGTCATAGGGCGTGCCGAAGAGGCTTCCGACGGCAAGCAGGGCGATGATCCCGACCAGTACACATCCGATGATCATTTCGGTTTTTCCGCTTTTCATGATACCGCCTCCTTCAGCTCAGCCTGATCCGCGGGTCAATGACCTGGATCAGGATGTCGACGAGGAAGTTGGTGATGACGATGATCGTGGCGACGTACATGACCAGCGCCTGCGTCAGGGGGAAATCCCTGCCCGTGACCGAACTGATCAGGAGCCTTCCGATCCCGGGCACGCCGAAGACCTGTTCCACGATGATGCTTCCGGAAAAAATGCTCCCGATGATCATGCCGAAAAGAGGAATGACGGAAACCACGGCGTTCCGGAACACATGCGAATACAAAATCGAGGTCAGGGAAGCGCCTTTGCCCTTCGCGGTTCTGACGTAGTCCCTTCCGAGCTCATCCAGCATGGAGGCGCGGATGTATTTGACCAGCGTCGCGATCTGCGGGACGGCGATCGCGAGCGCGGGAAAGAACATGAACTGCAGGAATCCGGACAGATCCGTCTGATAGCTGACGTACTGTCCCGGCGTGAAGATCCTCAGGATCAGCCCGAATATCCAGATGAACAGGATGCTGAGGAAAAAGCCGGGCGTCGAGATGCCCGCCATGGTGAAGAAACTGATGACCTGCTCCAGGAAGGTGTCCTTGACCCTGGCGGAAAAGATGCCGATCGGGATCGAGATCAGTAGGATCAGCGCAAGGGAAATCAGGCCCAGAAGAAGCGTGACGGGGAGACGTTCCCCGATCAGATTCTTCACGGGCATCGAATACCGGATGGAGGTGCCGAAATCACCTTTCAGAAAACCGCCGATCCAGGAGAGATACTGATCGGAAAGCGGACGGTCCGTCCCGAGCTGATGGCGCAGCATCTCCAGCTTCTCGTCCGTCGCCTGCGTTCCGAGGATCAGCCTGGCAGGATCGCCCGGTATGATATGAAACGCAACGAAGGTGAACAGGGATACGAGAAGCAGTGTCAGGAACAGAATCAGCGTTTTTTTTGCAAGATAATGCAAGGGAATGCCTCCTGCCGGCAGACGGCAATCGACCGTACCGCCCCGTGAGCGGGATACCGCCGTTCACGGAGCCGTACTGCGTGATCTAACACAGCGGTTATTTTGCAGCGCGCGCGATCGCGGCAAAGTCGACCGCGTAGAGCGGATAGTCCTTAAAACCGGTGAAAGCGCTGGTATACACGAGGATATTGGAAATATCCTGGATGTACACGCTCGCGGCTTCGTCGGAAATGACCTTCTGCGCTTCCTTGAAGAGCTGCACCCGCTCCGCCTGGTCCACTGCTGCGACGGCTTTTGCGTACACCGCATCAAAATCCGCGGAATTGAAGTTCACGAAATTATTGTGCGCCGTGGAGACGTATCTGGCGAGGAACGCCGTCGGGGAAGCGATGCTTCCGTCCACGGAGATGATGGTCGCCTCATAATCACGGTTGGTATACACTTTTTCAAGCCAGGTCGGCCAGTCGACTTCCTGGATTTTCATGGTAATGCCGACTTTGGCGAGCTGATTGACGATGACCTGCGCGGTGTCCACGTGCACCTGGTAGACGCTCGGAACTTTTACCGTGAAGGAGAACCCGTCGGGATACCCGGCTTCTTTCAGGAGCGCCTTCGCCTTTTCCAGATTGACGTCATAGACGGAGGAAAGGGAATCGTCGAAGAAGGCGGACAGTCCGGGGATCATGGCGGAGCCGATCTTGACGCCGTAGCCGTAGTTGACCATGTCGATGATCTCGTCCGAATCGATCGCATAGCTGACAGCCTGGCGGACTTTCACGTTGTCGAACGGCGCCGCGCTGTTGTTGAGGGCGAGCATCTGGACCGCGTTGGAATTGCCGACATTGATGACGGAGGCGTTCTTGTCCACCTGCTCCGTGATGCCCGCGTTGGCGGTGAACCCGTTGATCGCACCCGCCTGATAATTGACCAGGAGTTCCGAGGAACTGGCGATGAAACGGATCGTGATCTTATCGAGGGAGGCCGGTTCTCCCCAGTATTTGTCGTTTTTGACCAGCGTGACGTGATCCTGGACGGCATATTCGGAGAAGGCGTAGGGACCGGTCCCGACCGGCGCGAGCGCGTGTTCGCCGTTGTTGTCCGAATCCTTCGGCACGATGGCGGAGGAAGCGTTCGCGATGAAGTCGGTGCTTCCGTTGGTCAGCGTGATGACAAGCGTTTTGCTGTCGGTGGCTTCATAGGAGGCGATGTTGCCGTATCCGGTCAGCGCGCTGTCGATCGCGTGCTGCACCGAATAGAGGACGTCGTCCATCGTAACGGGATTTCCGTTGTGGAAGTACACGTTGTCGCGAAGCTTGAACGTATATACCTTCGCGTCGTCCGAAACGGTGACTTCCGACGCTACGGCAGGCACAAACGTGCCGTCCGGAGAAACGCGCGTCAGGCCCTCGTAAATATTGAAATAAATGCTCTTCGCATCGGCGGTCGTTGCGACGAACGGATCAAAATTGTCGATCTCCGTGGCGAGTCCGTAGATGAATTCACCGCTTCCGGTGCTTCCGGCCGTCTTTTTTTTGCATCCCGTGAGAGACAGGACAAAAAGCACGGCAAGGATGAGGGCCAGGGTCTTTTTCATTTGCATATCCTCCTAGAAACTGTATGTGTTCAGCGTGAGACGAAAAATCCGGGCACAGCAAACAGCCCGCCGGACCGGACGGTTATCCGGGTCCTTCGGGAATCCGCAGATACTGTGATAAACGGAATGCCGAAAACAAGAAACAGCACCGAACGTGCCGCAGACAAAAACTGCCCCACTGTTGAACCTCCTGCTGCTGCTCCCTTCGCTGTCAGGTGTTTCAGAGGCACTGACGGCTTATCCGGTACCGGAGCGGGATGTAGCGCAAGGTAAGTATGACAAATTTCAGCGGGAAAAGCAAGTGCGGGCGGGAAAGAATCGTCAGATTCTGTCCAGGATCAGGACATACAGAAAGACCGCGACCGCCGCGATGCAGAACATGATAAGACCGAAGGAGAGATTTCCCGTCAGCTTGCTGCGGACACGGTTCTCCGTGACCTTCATCCGGTAATACAGCGTGGCATAATCCGTTTCCGGTCCCGTCTGTCCGCCCAGCGCGGATACGGTCCGGTCGCGCAAAGCCCCGAGACGGTAGGCGGAAGACGTGGAAACTTCATCCGTAGCCGGAGGAGGGGCATCGCGGTAGACGGTTCTCCGGAGCAGGAACACGAAAGCGTCCAGGGAATCGCTGAACGCATGCGTGCCGATCTCGGATGAACGGGCAATTGTTTTCGCTGCGGGACCGGTGATCCGGTTGGTTCCGAACCATGCGGCGAGCCGCTCGGACGCCGAAAAGAGCTTTCCCGCAACAGGGCCGGTGATCCGGTTGGTTCCGAACCATGAGGCCAGCCGCTGGAAGGCCAGGAAGAGTATTCCCGCGAGCCTGCCGGAAACGCGGTTTTCTCCGAAAAACGCGCTGACGGCACCCAGGACGGACGGGATCCACCGGAGGATCAGAGGCCGGTACAGGACCTCTTCAAGATCCAGACGGGCCGGCCAGAGATTCACGTATTCCCGGGTTCCCGTTTCGGCATTCCGCCGGATCAGGCACGTCCGGATGAAACCGAAGTACAGGCCGGCACCGATCAGAATGGAAACGAGGGACCCTTTCAGACAGGTCCAGGAGAAATAGTGAACCGCGTGATGAAGCGGCTCCACACGGAAGAATCCAGTTCCGGCGGATGCGATCCGGCCCATGAAGACGGAAGGAACGCAGCCGAACAGGGGGATGAGGACCGCGGGGATCAGCAGCGCTGCTGCGCTGGCGGGACGCATGGGGCGCGTGTCCGCGTCGTACCGCGCCTGCACCGCGGGATCGCGGTTCTTTTCGACGAACAGGGCGACGAACAGCTTGGTCATATACGCGACCGTCATGCCGCCGGAGATCAGGAACAGCCATTCGACCGTGCGGAAGAGCAGTGCGGACTGGCCGGATGCGGCGAGGGCTGCGGCGTGTTCCGAAATGCTTTCATGAAGAAGCGTTTTGCTGACGTAACCGGAAAACAGAGGAAATCCCCCGATGCCGAGCGCGCCTGTCAGGAACACCGCTTTCAGAAGAGGTTTCCTTCTGCCGTATCCTCTGATCTCATTGAGATCCAGTTTGTGCGTGTTCATATAGACCGCGCCGGCCGAAAGGAAGAGGACCAGCTTGAACAGGGAATGATTCAGCATGTGCAGCAGGGCGCCGGATGCCGCCATGGAGCCCTCCGGGCCGAGAACGGCGGTCATGCCGATGCCGATCAGAATAAATCCGATCTGCGAAACGGAGGAACAGGCAAGCGTGCGCTTCAGATTGACGGAGAACAGGGCGAGGACCGCGCCGAGCACCATGGTCACGGTACCGAACAGAACGATCATCGTGCCCCATTTCTGATCCGAGAAAAACAGATTGCAGGTAATGGCAATGACGCCGAACACGCCGGATTTCGTCAGAATGCCGGAGAGAAGGGCGGAAGCCGGCGCGGGAGCGACCGGATGCGCCTTGGGAAGCCAGATGTGCAGGGGGAACATGCCTGCCTTGGCGCCGAAGCCGAACAGGATGCACCCTCCCGCCGCGTACAGGAGCGGGAGATTCCCGGACTGCGCCGCCCGTTCATACAGAAGCGTGATCTCTGTTGTTCCGAGCTCGGACTGCAGCAGGAAAAGACCCATCAGGGCGACCATGCCCCCGATCACGGCGACGGCGAGATAGGTGTTCGCAGCCCGGGTCGCCTCTTCCGTCTCATCCTGGATGACCCAGGTATAGGAAGTGAAGGACATGATCTCAAAGAAGACCAGCGCGGTGGTCAGGCTGGAAGAAAGGAAGACGCCCATCGTCGCGCCGAGCGTCATGAGATTGAAGAAGTAATAGCGCCCGCAGTTGGAATAATGCGAAAAGTACTCGCTGCCGAACACGGTGGTCATGAGCCAGGCGAACGCGATGACGAGGCAGTAGATCTTCCGGAATCCGTCCGACAGGAAGGTCAGGCCGAGTCCGCAGATACCGGGAAGGGAGAAGGAAAGGTCCGGAGCGGAGGCAAGGAGGACAGCCGCGGCAAATTCTGCAAGACAGGCGGCGCAGGCGGTCAGGTTTCTCGCTGCGGTGCTTTTCCGGGAGGCGAGAAGGCAGACGGGGGCCATGCAGAACGGGAACAGAATCAGGAATAAGATCATGTCCGTCACCTCCTACATCCCTGCCGCAGCCGCGGCGGCGCTGACGATCGGCCCGCTGAATACACCGCAGAGGAGCGTTCCCGCGGCAAGCAGGATCATGGGGAGAAGCATCCGCCAGTCCGCTTCCCGCACGTGTTCGACCGACAGGCCGGAAAAGCCGCTTCCCGGGAACCAGGCGTGCAGCACCACCGTAAACATGTAGACGGCGGAAAGAAGCGCTCCCGCGAGAAGGAACGCGGTTCCAATATAGGCATAAACGGATCCGAGCCCGGCGGCGGCTGTCAGGATATGCCACTTGGAGACAAATCCCGTGAAGGGGGGGATACCCGTCAGCGATAGCGCTGCGCAGGTAAAGCACGCGAACGTGACCGGCATCTTCTTTCCGATCCCTTCCAGTTCCCCGATCATGGTCAGGCCGTTGAAATGCAGGACCGCGCCGGCGCAGAAGAACGCCAGGATCTTGGTGCAGGCGTGCGCCGCCATATGCAATAGCCCCGCCTGCTGGCCGGCAGGGGTCATGAGGGAGAACGCGAACAGGATATAGGAAAGATTGGCCACCGTGGAATAGACAAGACGCCGCTTGAAGTGGATCGCCTTGACCGCCCTGCTTGCTCCGAAGAAGATCGTGAAAGCCGACAGCATCATGACGGTGTACTGCGCCCAGGTTCCGGAGAGGAGAGCCGTTCCGTAACTGTTGTACGTCAGCCGCATGACCGCAAACGCGCCGGCCTTGACGACGGCGACCGCATGCAGGAGAGCGGTCACGGGAGTCGGCGCAACGGAGACCTCCGGGAGCCAGGCGTAGAGCGGGAAGATGGCGGCTTTGACGCCGAATCCGAGAAAGCCGAGCAGATAGAAAAGGCAGGTGATATCCGTACCGTAGGGATGGGAGGAAAGCGTTCCTCCCGGAACGAACATCCCGCCTGCGCCGTTGGACAGCAGGAAGAGCATGGATGCAAAGCCCAGGGCTGCGCCGCCCATGCAGTATACAAAATAGATCTTTGCCGCGCGGATCGCGTCGCGGGTCAGCGGATGGATCACGAGCGGAACGGTCGAAAGGGTCAGCAGCTCATAGAACACGTACATGGTGAACAGATTGCCCGCCAGCGCGATTCCTGCGGTTATGCCGTACGAGATGCAGAAAAAGCCGAAGAACAGCGGGAGATGCGAGCTTCCGTCCATGTAGGAGCATGCATACAGCGCGGTCATCGGCCAGAGCGCCGCGACGATGCCCAGGAAGAACCTGCCGGCTCCGTCCAGCCGGAACACGATGGACAGCGTTCTGGAAAACGGGAGGAACACGACGGTTTCCCGGATATCGGCCGAAAGGACCGCAAACGCGGCGGCGGACGCCGCGCAGATGCACGCGACGGTAAGGATTTTGAGCGCGCGCGCAGAGCGGAACCGGAAGATCAGGATCGCGGTTCCGGACAGGAGCGGGAGGAATATGCAGATCAGATACAACAATCTTGCCATACTGTTACAGGACAAGGGACGCAAGCGACGCGGCCCATTCCGTTACCGTCCCTCCGAAGATTCCGAGCAGCAGGGACATGGCTGCGAGTATCACGAGCGGAAGCCAGAATTCCGGGATCCCGTCCGACCGCTCTCCGGACACGGCATAGTCCTTCCCCGGGAAGAACCCGCGGATCGTGACCGGCAGCAGATAGGCCGCGGTCAGCAGGGCGGAGATCAGAAGGATCACGGGAACGAGCCAGTTCATGACCGGAAGGCCGGATTCCAGAGCGCCTTCCGCAAGATACCATTTGGAAATAAAACCGGCAGCAGGCGGGATGCCGATCAGGCTGAGCGATGCGATCGTGAAAGACCACAGGGTGACCGGCATGGTTTTCCCGATGCCGAGCAGTTCGGAAACCCTGGTCTTGCCGGAGTGGAAGATGATCGACCCGGCGCAGAGGAAGAGGCAGATCTTGACGCACGCGTGGAACAGGATCTGGAGAAGACCGCCCTGAACGCCCTGATCCGTCAGCAGGAACAGCCCGGTCAGGACATAGGAGATCTGGCTGACGGAGGAATAGGCAAGCCGTTTTTTCAGCACGTCCTGCCGGTAGGCCATCATGGAACCCATGAATACGGTCAGAAGGGCAAGCGAGAGGAGAACGGTCTGGACCCAGGTCCCGCGCAGGAAATCCGGTCCGACGACGAAATAGATCAGGCGGAGGATGGCCAGCACGCCGGCTTTCGTGATCACGCCGGAAAGGACCGCCGAAGCGGGAGCGGGAGCGACCGGGTGCGCGTCCGGCAGCCATCCGTGGAGCGGATACATGCCGGCTTTTGCGCCGAATCCGACGATGCCGAGCAGGGAAACGACCAGCAGGAGCGTTTCATGCCCCGAGACGGCGGAGAGGTTCAGCGATCCGCCCCTTGTGAAATCGAGCGTGTCGGAGTACCGGGACGCGACAAAGATGAACAGAAGCCCGAGAAGCGCGCCGGCGATGGAATAAAACAGATATTTCATGGAAGCCCCGATCGCTTCCGGCGTCCTGTCGTGAAGGACGAGCGGGATGGACAGAAGGGTCGCCATCTCGAAAAACATGTACATCGTGATCAGGTTCGCGGCGTTGTCCATGCCGACGAGCGCGAACTGGGAGAAGAGCAGGAAGGCATAGAACGAGGAACGGTTGCCGCTGTGATCCATATACGCGGTCGCGAATATGCCGGACAGGAGGAACCCGACGGTGACGAGGGCAAGGAACAGGATGCTGAAGCCGTCCATCCTGAACTTGATGGTCAGGACGTCCGTCATGGAGAACAGAAGGAAGCTGCTGTTGACCGGAAGGAAAAGAAGCAGCGCATAGAGAAGCGTTTCCGCCGCGAGAGCCGAAACGAGCAGGGCGTCCTGGGCAGTCTTGGACGCGCGTTTCATGCAGGCCTCGGCGATTCCTGCGCCGGCCGGTATCAGCAGCATGAGTATCATCAGAACAGCGTACATGTTTATCCTCCCTACAGAAGCTCTCTTCCGAGATCGATCAGGTTATACAGAAACTTTGGATTCAGACCCCAGAGCAGGTTCAGAGCGGAAAGCATGATTCCGGAAACGGCAAAGGGGACATTGTCCCGGACCCGGACGCGCCGCAAATCCGCATCCGTGCCCGGAGTCAGAACGGAAATAATGGATCTGCCGAAATAAACGGCATTGAGGCAGGTGCTGAGCGCGAGTATGATCAGCGCGGGGATCATCCTGCCCGCGGAAGCGGCAAAGGCGGCTACCGCAAAATAGTATTTGCAGACGAATCCCATCGTTGCGGGGAATCCGATCATGCTGAGCGAACCGACGATGAACACCGCTCCTGCCAGGGGATGCTTCCTTGCGCTTCCCCTCAGTTCCTTCACGGTCCTTTTTCCCGTACAGCTCTGAAGCTGCGCGGCCGACAGGAACAGCATCGGCTTGGTGACCGCGTGGGCCAGCATATGGAACATGCAGGCGGTGATTCCGAGCTGCGGCGAGATACCGATCCCCATGTAGATGTACCCGATCTGGGCGGCGGAAGAGAACGCGATCATGCGGAAGATGTTTTCCTCCCGCATCGCGTAGACGGATCCGACGACCATTCCCGCGAGACCCAGAACAAACAGGATATTCGCGATCCCGCTGGCGTAGAACATTTCGACGCCGAACACCCGGTGGACGATCTTGATCAGGAAGAAGATGTACCCTTTGCTGACAAGACCGGACAGGATGGCGGACGAGGACGCGGTCGCCGCGCCGTAGGTATCCGGCATCCAGTAATGGAAGGGGAAAAGGCCGCTTTTCACGCCCAGGCCGATCGTGATCAGCGCCGCGGAGGAAAGAAGCGGGAGACGGTAACCGCCGGAAGCCCAGACGGACCGCACGGAATCCAGAAGGTTCGGCATCAGCAGATGCCCCGTGATCCCGTACAGGAGGATCAGGCCGAGAAGGAAAAGGCCCGAACCGATGAGACTGAAGATCATATACCGGACGGAGGCGAGCGTGGTTCGGTCGATCTCCCGGATCATGAGGATTCCGCAGGAAGAGATCGTGCAGATCTCGATGAACACATAGCCCGTAAACAGATCGTTCGAATAGCAGAGCGCCAGTATGGAGACCAGGATCAGGTCCGTCATGACATAATAATAGTTCTGTCTCTGCATCGGAAGATCCCGGAGCAGCTGCTGTTCCCCGCCGAGGATGGAAAGCAGCATGATCAGAGAAAACATGCCGGCAAAAAACGGCTCAAGCGGTCCGAACCGGAGTTCATTGCCCCAGGGATGCGGATAGTGCCCCATCAGGAAATCCATCCTTCCGCCCATG
The DNA here is from genome assembly GCA_017429985.1 of Clostridia bacterium. Lineage (GTDB taxonomy): Bacteria > Bacillota > Clostridia > Christensenellales > CAG-138 > JAFRNW01. The sequence goes on from JAFRNW010000010.1 coordinate 182,504, forward strand.
CGCACGCATACCGAGCAGAGCGTGAAGGACAGGACAGCGACGGTAAGGCACAGGCAGAGCGACAGGATCCGGGCGGCTTTTCTGCGCAGAACCGAGGATACCGCGGAACAGACCAGCGCAAGAATGATCGAGAAGAGCGGAAAGTTGAAGGATGCAAAACTCATCGTTCGTTCTGATCCTCCTTTGCCGCCAGTTCATAGATCTTGTCCAGATCCAGACTGTGATAGTGCCGGTACAGGCGGATGGTCAGCGCGAGCAGCAGCGCCGTAACGGACACGGATACCACGATGCCGGTCAGGACCAGGCCTGCGGGCAGCGGATTGACATAGGCGGACGGATCCGTGTTCCCGCCGCGGATGATCGGCGCGAGCCTGCCTTCCACGTAACCCATGGAAGTCAGAAGGAGATAGGACGCCGTGTCCATGATGTTGAGCCCGATGATCTTTTTGAGCAGATTCTTATGCACGAGCAGCGTGCAGAATCCGATGGTGAACAGGATCACCGCCACGATCTGAATCCGTTCGTCCCAAATGCGTTCCATCATATCAGAGCCGCCCCCTTCTGAATACGGAATACAGGCTGTACATCGTGCAGGACACGACGACGCCCACCGCTGCGTTGAGAGGAAGGATGAGTCCGGCGGAGAAGATCCTGCCGGGCGTTCCCGGCCGGATGCCGCTTTCGATGCCGTTCGCGCCGCAGAAGAAGGAATAGCCCTTGCTCAGGCTGTAGAAGCAGAGCGCAATGACCAGGACGACGCGGATCGTCCGGTAGTTGACGAACCGCTCGACGGAATCGAACCCGAACGCAAGCGCGGCGAGGATCAGGGCGGAACCGATCACGGTCCCCCCGCAGAATCCGCCTCCCGGCCCGAGATGGCCGTTGCAGATGATATACAGGCCGTATATGACGACGCAGGGAATGACGAGCTTCGCGCAGGTCGTCAGGACAGGATCCTGTCGGATGACTTCGTATCCGGGCGTCCGGATCCCCGGGTCCGTTTTTTCAAAGCCGAGAAGAAGAATCAGGACGGCGACGAGCGCGGTGTACAGCACATGGGTCTCACCCAGAGTATCGAACGCCCTGTAGTCCAGGATCACGCCTGCGACCGTGTTGACCGCGCCGGTTTCCTCCGTTCCGTCCTGCACGTACCGGGTGAACACCTCGTTGAACACGGGGCTGTCGGAGCTTCCGAACGCGGGGAGCTCCAGGACCGTCATGATGAGAAACAGGGAGAGCGTCAGACCGAGAAGGAACGTGAGGACGGGCACAACGCGGTGGAACCGCCGCATGATGGTCTCTTCCAGTTCCGGGATGACGTCATAGCGCTCCGGGGGAAGGGGGGAAGGCCGCTCTTTCTGCGGGACGGATCCGGAAACGCTCAGATCGAAACGGTCCGCGTCCCATTCGCGGAACAGCTCTTTAAGGCTTCTTTTCATTTTCCTCCTCCTTCCTCTGAATGCTCTTCAGCTTTCTCAGCGTAAGGAACAGGAGCAGGCTGGATACGCCTGCGCCGACTGCGGCTTCCGTGACGGCGAGATCCGGCGCCTCCAGAAGCGCCCAGATGACGGACATGATCACACTGTACGCCATGAAAATGATCAGCGAGGTCAAAAGATTTTTCGACAGGCAGGTGGTGATGCCGCATATGACGAGCAGACCGAGAAGAAGCAGCTCAAAGTACATCATGCTCATGTCCCTCCGCTTCTTCCGAAATGACGATATGTTTCTTTGCATCCTGGTCCGTCAGAAGCTCCGTTCTGCAGACGAGATGAGAGGCGACGGGACTCCCGACCCAGAGGAAAGCGAGAATTCCCAGCAGTTTGAACAGATAGACCGGCGCACCGGCGAGCACCATCAGTGCGGCCAGGATCAGAAGTGATCCGAGCGTGTCGACGATGGCGGCGCAGTGCATCCTGTTCAGCACGAAGCGGAACCGGTAAAACCCGAGGAGCGAAACGACGATCACGGCGATCCCGCCTGCCATGAGCAGCGCGCCGATCAGAAGCCGGACGGTATCAGAGGTCATCGCTGTCCACCTCCTTTTTGTCTTTTCCGCCGGTCCTCGAATCGTCGATATGCAGCATGGAGAGCACCGTGACGGCAAGGAAACTGATCATGCCGTAGATCAGGCAGACGTCCAGAAGCCAGCTTTCATCCAGAAGGAAGGCGCAGAGCGCGAGGCAGAGCATCGCCAGCGTGTTCGTCATATTGATCCCGACGACGCGGTCCATCGGCCGGGGCCCTCTGACCGCGCGGAAAAGGGAGAAGAACATGCAGATGCCGAGACACATCAGGGCGGCGATATAAAGGATCCGTTCCGCGTTTTCCATGTCAGGCCTCCAGTTTCCGCAGAAGTTTCAGCAGTGTGCCGTCCGTGAAACCGTCCATGATGGAAAGGTCGAGACAGTGCACCGTAAACCGATGCTTCTCCGCCCGCACGGTGATGGTGCCGGGGGTCAGTGTGATGGAATTGGCAAGGATAAACCGGGCAGCGCCGGTTCTGAGATTCGGCTCAAACAGAACGATCCCCTGGCTGATCTCCTTTTCCGGATGGAGAATGATATGGATGACTTTCAGGTTTGCCTTGAGTATCTCGACAAACAGCGCGCCGAGATAGAGCAGGAAGAAAGGCGTTTTGGAAAGAATGCGCAGGTCGCGCCGCGGCGAGTACCGGAAGAGCACGTACATCAGAACGCCCGTCAGAACCGTCCCGGCAAGGCCGATGAGGCAGATTTCAGCGGTCACTTTTCCGTTCAGAAAGATCCAGAGGATGAACAGCAGAAGATACAATCCGGGCTATTCCTTTCCGGCAAACCGTTTCGGTCCGGGTCGCCATGGTTACTGATTATTATATCGTTTTTTAACCGCGCATGCAATTTTAAGGGGGAAATGCGGGAGATGAGACTGGTCACGGCGGAGACCAGGTAGTATACTAATAAAAAAGGAAGAAAGGGCACAGCGTCATGGAACAGCAGCCAACCAACAAAAACAGCGTATCCGTATTTCTGAAATCCTACTGGAAGCTGATCGTCGGCGTCTTTCTGCTCATTGCCGGGAGCGACGGCAACAGCCTCTTCCTGCTGGCGGGCGTCGTCCTGCTGATCCTGTTTTTTGCGGATCTCAGGAAAAAGGCTAAACCGGGACAGCAGCAGGGACAGCCGGAGGAGACCCCGGCACAGAGCGCGCCGTCTGTCGGGCATCTGTTCTCGGGCGCTCCCGTGAAGCCGGAAGACGATCGGGAGGAGTGGGTCTGCGAGAGATGTGGCGCCACGAACAGAGGCTCCGTATGCGAATACTGCGATACGCCCCGGGAGGAGAAGGCGGACTGAACCGGTCTTTGCGCTGCGGGAAGCTTGCCTTTCGGCGGTGCGTGATTGACGGGCTTTCCCCTCGGAACGTATAATGAAATATACGATACCTTACACGAATGGATGGAGGTTATGAATATGAAGAAAATGAAAGCGGTTGTTGCTGTTCTGATGGCAGCATGCATTCTTCTGTCGGGATTCGCCGTTCTGGCGGACGCCGCGCCTACACCGACACCCGCCCCCGGAGGCACCGGCAAGGAAGTCGCGGGAACGGTTCTTGCGGTAGGCGAGAACGACATCATGATCAAAATGGAGAGCGGCAACGTTTTCAACTTTATCATGGACAAGATCTCGGATACGATCGCGCAGGTGGGCGACGAGGTCGTGATCGGATACGAGGGGGACATCCTGAATTATCCGCAGGCCACGTCGATCACGGTCACCAAGGTGAATCCCGTTTCCACCGTTTCCGGGAAAGTGCTCCAGCATGACGCCACGACGCTCTTTATTCAGATCTCTTCCACAGAGGCGCTGGGATTCGCGCTCAACAAGGACACGGTCATCACCGGCCTTTCGGATATGATCATGGTGGGAGACACCGTCACGATCACATACGACGGGGATGTTATGAACGGTGCGCTCGCGAAACAGGTCGAGATCGTCGCGATGGAAAACACCAAGCGCGCCAACGACATCAAAGAGCCGGAAAATACGGAGAACAAGACCCTCAACGGCGAGGTGACCTCGCTGACCTCCAAAAAAATCACGATCAAGACGAGCAGCAGCCATTCGTATTCATTCCGGATCACGAAGTCCACAAGCATCCACAAGAGCAAGGGCAAACTGGAAGTAGGCTGCCGCGTCCGCGTCAAATATGACGGATATGCTTCAAAGAATCCGGACGCGAAGTCGATTACGGTCACGAAAAAGTACGAGCCCACGCCGACGAAAAAGCCGATCGTTCTGAAGACGGTCACCGGAACCGTGACTTCCTTCGGAGGGATGTGGCTGCAGCTGAAGAACGGATACGGGTTTGACGTGACGTTCGCGAAATACGCCGGCAACGGGAACCGTGTGCCCGGGGAAAAGGCAAGGGTAAGATACTTTACCAAGGACGGCATCAATTACGCGGTCAAGGTCACATTTACAAAACCCAGCTGAGGCCGGCCGTTCAGTTAGGATTCTAAACCGAGTCCCGGGACTGTTGCACAACCGCCCGGGACTTTACCTATGCGGCGCGGGATCCGGAGATCCGGAAGACGGTGAGCCCCGGAAAGGATCATGCGTTCCCGCGGAAGGGAGAGGAATATGGATTTCAGGGTAATATTCAAATTGAAACAGGCATGGGAAACGTTTACCGGCAACCATCCGAAAGTCCCGCCGTTCATACGCGGCGTGCAGGGCAAGGGCGCGGAAGAAGGAATGGAGGTCGCGGTCGCGGTCCGCTATCCGGACGGGACGGAGTTTAAGACCGGCGTCCGGCTGACCGCGTCGGATATGGAGATCCTCAGGGATCTGGGGGCGATCAATCCGTCCGATCTGCAGTGAGACCATATGGAAAGACCGGCACCGCCTGGTACCGGTCTCTGAAAGAAACAAAGAATAAAGCAGGTCGCCCTGCTTTTTTTTCGTGTACGAGGGGATTCAGACGGAAGCCTGATCCGGGATCTCGGTCAGCTCGCCGCGCAGATTCTTCATCATGAGCGCGCGGATCCTGTCGACCGGCTCATGCCTGCTGAACAGATAGATCAGTTTCGTCATGGCGGCTTCAGTGGTCATGTCGCCGCCCGTAACGGCGCCGATATCCAGAAGCGCCCTGCTTGCTTCATACGCGCCAAGGGAAACGGTGCCCTGCATGCACTGCGAACAGACGATGATCAGCGTGCCGTTCCGGTACGCTTTTTCGATAATGGGGATCAGGCCTCCGGAGGAGGAGGCGGGGATGTTCCCGGCGCCGAACGTTTCCAGCACGACGCCCTTATACTGCTCCGTCATGATGGATTCGAACAGTTCGAACTGAATGCCGGGGAATATCTTGATGATGCCGACCGGCACCTGCTCGAATTCCCGGAGAGAAAAAGGGCCTTCCGGAGCAGGGCGGTTCCGGCTGCAGTGGTAGCGGACGGAGATCCCGACCTCCGCGAGGCTTTCCTCATTCGGGGAGTCAAAAGCCGTGAAACGGTCGGAGGACGCCTTCGTGCTTCTGCATCCGCGCAGCAGTCGGCCGTCGAAATAGATGCACACTTCCGGAACCGCTGCCTCCGCGGCGATGAGGATCGCCGAAACGAGATTCGCTGCCCCGTCGGACCGGATCTCGCACAGCGGGATCTGGGAACCCGTGAAGATGACGGGCTTGCCGAGGTTTTCCAGCATGAAGGAAAGCGCGGAAGCGGAGTAGGACATGGTGTCCGTCCCGTGCAGGATGACGAATCCGTCGAACCGGTCATAGTTTTCCGCGATCGTTCTTCCGATCTGATTCCATTCCCGGACGGCGATATTGCTTGAGTCGAGAAGCGGATCGAACTGGATCACCTCCAGTTCGGGCATTCCGGGCTTCTGCAGATCCGGAATGGAGGGGAAGTATTCCTTGAAATCCCTGCCGGAGGGGACATAGCCTTTTCCGCTCGGGACCATTCCGATCGTTCCGCCGGTATAGATGATGCAGATCCTTTTTTTCATATCGCTGCTGCGGCGCCCGCGACCGCATGTTCTGATGACGGGCCGTACTGCTTGGTCGTGCGGTCAGACCGTCATGACGCTCCGGACGTATTCGATATCCCGCCCGACCTGTTCCTTGACTGCTTTCAGTCCGCCGCTGAATTTCTTTGTGTCGCGGATCCATTCCCTGATTTCCAGGACCAGTTCCTGTCCGTACAGGTTTCCGCTGAAATCGAGGATGTATGTTTCGACCGTGGGCACGGGACTGCTGTCCACGGAGGGGCGAAGGCCGACGTTGGTGAGACCGATCCTGACGCCGTCCTTCAGATGCACGAGGGAACCGTATACGCCGTAGTGGGGCAGGATCTTGTTTTTCGGGAACCCGATGTTCGCCGTCGGCATGTCCGCCGTTCTTCCCTTTCCCTTTCCGTGCACCACGGTTCCCTGCAGGATGTAGGGATGGCCCAGCAGATCGAGAAGGGTACGGAACGAGCCGCTTTCGAGGCACTGCTCCATAAGCTCCTTTGAAACGGGAGAACCCTCCGAACAGACCGTCGGAACGGAAACAAGCGGAAGACCGGCGGAAGCGCAGATCGGCGAAAGGCCGCTGCGGAGAACGGAATCCCCGCCTGCCACGACGGCGCGCGCATGCAGCCGGTCAAGCAGGACCCTTTGAACGAAGTCCTGTGCGGAGAGATGTTTCATCTCGGGTTCCGGGACGGAAAGGAGACAGTCTACCGGGGCGTCTTTCAGAAGGAACGCCTTTTCGGATTCTGTCAGGAAGAAGGGGCGGTCCGTACGCTCGAAGCTTAGGAGGATCCTCTCAAGGCCGGGGAATTCCGCCATCCTGCCGATGACGGCACGGTGGCCGATATGAAGCCCGTCGAACGAACCGAAGGCGACGCAGCTGTCCCTGCCGCGAAGCGATTCCAAACCGTAAAGATGTTCCAAGTCTTCCGCGCCTCTGCTCAAAATGCGTGCAGCTTGCCGCTGCCATGCCCATTGTATCCTTTCGGGAGGGGAAATGGAATACCCTGCCTCCTGCGCAGGAGCAAAGAAGAAACGGTATGACCTGCCGGATCATACCGTTCAAATCGTTAACAGGACCGGACTTATTTCCAGTCGAAAGTGACAAGGCCGTAGATATAGATGAAGAGGATCGCGGCCGGGACGACAAACCGGACGATGGGAAGCATCCAGTCCTTGACCTTCATGCCCTTGCCGGCGTTCGCTTCCTTTTTAAAGGCCTTCCAGCCCCAGCCGTAGCGCTTGCCGGAGATGAACAGGATCATGACGAGAGATCCGAGCGGCAGCAGGTTGGTGGAAACGATGAAGTCCCAGAAATCCAGGAATCCGCTTCCGGGATAGAAGGGCTGGAAGTGGATCACCGATCCGCTGAGCGCGGTCGTCAGGGACAGGAGGAAGATGCCGATGCCGCAGATGAGACAGCCTTTCGGCCTGCTCCATCCCGTCAGGTCACGTACGCACGCCAGGATCATTTCGAACACGGCGAGAACGGTGGACGCTCCCGCAAAGACCATGAACAGGAAGAAGAGCATGCCCCAGAACCGTCCGCCTGCCATGTTGGCGAAGACGGTCGCCATCGTATCGAACAGAAGGGACGGTCCCGCGCCGACGTCCAGTCCGTAGGTGGAACAGGCGGGGAAGATGATGAGGCCCGCCGTGATCGCGACGAAGGTATCCAGAAGGATGATCCGGACGGACTCGCCCATCAGTGCGCGGTCCCGGCCGATATAGCTGCCGAAGATCGCCATGGCGCCGATACCGAGGCTCAGGGTGAAGAACGCCTGGTTCATGGCGGAGACGATGGTCTTTCCGGTGAGTTTCGAGAAGTCGGGGGCGAGGTAGAAGGCAAGTCCCGCGGCAGCGCCGGGAAGCGTCATGCTGCGGATCGCGAGAACGACCATGAGAACGAGGAGCAGGACCATCATGACCTTGGTCACGCGCTCCAGCCCGCCCTGCAGATTGAAGGAGAGGATCCCGAAGCATACCGCGATGATCACGAAGGAGAACACCACGCTCTGGACAGGGCTCGCGCTCATGGCGCCGTAGGTCATGTCCTTCATCGCGCCGACCACGTATCTGCAGAAAAAGTTCAGAAGCTGTCCGGCGACGACCGTGTAGAACGCCATCAGGCTGATGTTGCCGAGCAGCATAAACCAGCCGTGGATATGCCATTTGCTTCCCGGCGGCTCAAGGGGCTGGTACATCTTGATGGGGCTCGCCTGCGCCGCACGGCCGATCGAGAATTCCGCGACCATGACCGGGAGGCCAAGGATCAGCAGACAGATCAGATAGATCAGAACGAAGATCCCTCCGCCGTTCTGACCGGTCATCCACGGGAATTTCCATACATTGCCGACTCCGATCGCGCATCCTGCGCTCAGCATGATGAAGCCGAGCCGGCTGCCGAGATGTTCACGTTTTTCCATTTCTCCACAACTCCCTACCGTGAAAAGTTAAGCGTTTTTGGTATTTGAAGTATATACTATCACAGCGTTTTAGCTAGCGCAATTGTCTGAGGAGAGGGATTTTTACATAAAAACGGCATGCAGAATGCGGCGGATCGCCGGCCACCCTTTTTTCGGGGAACGTACTTTGCTATACTGTTGACAGGAAAGTGAAACAAGCGGAGGGGGATTTCATGAAACGCGGGGCAGCCGTATTCTTTCTCGTGCTGATGATCCTGCTTTCGGGATGCAACAGCTCGGATTATAAAAAGGCGGGCCAGCTGTTCAACGGCGGTTCATACGAGCGCGCGCTGACGATGTATCAGAAACTGGGGGACTACAAGGATTCCGCCGATCAGGTCCCCGTATGCCTGGAAAGACTCGGTTCCGAAACGATGGCCGCTTCCAAGTATAAGGAGGCTTATATCTGGTACACGCAGCTGCTGAATTATCCCGAGTACAGGGACACGGCGTCGGAAGGTCTGTATGAGATCGGGAAGAACGCCATTGAGACCAAGAACTGGTCCCTTGCCGTAGGCTGCTTTTCCAAGATCCCGACGTACGAGAACAGCCAGGAGCTGCTCAGAAGGAGCAAAGGGATGAAAAGCGGCTCCAACTTTGCGGATTCCGCCTTTCTGGAGGACGCCGCGTCCGCCGCGATCTCGCGCGTGCGCGCCTCGGCGGCCAACGAAAAGCACAGGCTCGTCCTGATGGAGCAGGGCTATATTGAAAAGTACCGTACCAGCGAGTTTTATGACAGCAGCCTGAAAGAAATCGCGGTCCGCTATTCCGACGTGCTCCGTCAGGAACTTGTCGCTTCCGGCATTAAGGACACCGCCGGACAGGTCGCGTGGCTGCAGTCGGAAGTGGAGCGGTATGCCGTCCTGAATGTTCTGTACAGGGATTACGGCCTCTGCGCGGACAGCACGCCGTTCATCAACTGCTACATTGACGGTTACGACGCGCTCAAGACCTCGCGGGACGGCTTCGCCGCGATCGACGCCGACGTCCAGAGCCAGGTCAGTTCGGGGAAGATCAGCGCGCGGCTGGATTCCAACAGCGTCACGCTGACGCTGACCAACAATACGGAATACACGTATGACCTGAAGGTGCGGTTTTCATTTTCCTACAAGGTCAAGGGCGCGGACAGAACGCTGGAGACCGTGGATGCGCTTGTGCGGGATATCACGCCGGGGAGGACCTACAAGGTCAAGGGCGCCAGGACGTCCAAATCGGCAAGCGCGACAGATTTCAGCTTTGTGTGGGAGTATGAAAACATAAGGGCGCAGTAGCGGAACGGAAGTCCGGACCGGATGCGAAGATAACAGAGGAGCATGTCGAGTAAAGACATGCTCCTGATCTTTTTCTTCGGGAACGGACATCCGGAAAGGATCACGGGTCGGGGATCTCTCCGCTGTCCGGGTCGGTTCCGATGTATGGCGACAGGAACGCGCGCGCGCCGGCCTCGTCGGGTTCCCCGAGCTTTTCGCATTCCCTGACGGCAAGTCTTCCGAGTTTCACGGTCCCGTAGAAACGGGAGGAAAGGACCGCTTCCGGCATGACGCCCTCCCTGCACGCGTACTCCTCCGTCAGGGCTTCCTTGATCTTTGCCGATTCATAATCATAGTTCACCTCGTAGTCGAACAGGTGCATCTCCAGGTCGAACAGAGGCACCGGGGCGATATAGAAGCGCTCAAACTCCAGGATCTTGGAGACCAGAACGAACCAGTTCCGGCCTTTTTCATCCGTGACCATGATCTCCGCGAACGTGCTTCCCTCGCCCATTCCGCACGCGCAGTCATCGCCTTCGTATCCCCATCGCATTCCCCGGACAAGCATGTGGCGCACCTCCCATAGAAACTGACTTTACCGTAGCATAGCATGGATGGAATTGCAATGCCGGCGGAGACGGCGCACACTGCCCGTCCATGCCCGTCGGACAAAAAAACAGCACGGCCGTGTCACGACCGTGCAGCGATGGGAATAAGCTCAGCCTTTGATCGGGATGATCAACTTCCAGCCGATCTTGATCAGGTTTTTGTCTTTGATTTTGTCGCGGTTCAGGTTATAGATCGCGTCAACCGTCGTGCCGAAGCGTTTTGCGAGCTTGGTCAGGTTATCGCCCTTTTTAACGGTGTAAACATAATACCTGGTGCCTGCTCCGCCGGATACGCCTGCGAGTTCTTCGGGGGTTGCTTCTACGAGATCTTCAAACATGCTGCTGTCCTCCTAATAATTCAATTATGATCCTGAAGGTGATCTTCACCTTACAGTTCCATTGTAATCCGCGGCTGTCCGGCTTTCTACTGCCGATCCGGTGAAAAACACCACGGATTTGGTGCAGTTCCGCATGCGGGACACGTTATCTGCCCGCATTCTTTTCGATGGAGAAGAGATGATCCGGGATATGACAGTATCCTCCGGGATTCTTTTCGAGGTACTTCTGATGGTATTCCTCCGCGTCGTAATAATTCTTCAGTTTTCCGACTTCCACTGCGAGAGGACGCGCGTATTCCTTCCGCTTGCGTTCCATGAAAGCCTCGATCTCGGGGAGAACACCGTCGTCGGTATAGTATATCCCTGTTCGGTACTGGATGCCGGAATCCCCGCCCTGCCGGTTGACGGAGGTGGGGTCGATCGCCAGGAAGTAGTATTCCAGAAGATCCGCGAGCGGAAGCTGCTCCTCGTCATACTCGATCCGGACGGTTTCCGCGTGGCCGCTGCCGCGGCATACGTCCTGATAGCCGGGGTTTTCCATGCCGCCGTTTGCATATCCGACAGACGTTTTGATCACGCCTTTGAACTGGTCAAAGAATTTCTGGGTTCCCCAGAAGCATCCTCCCGCAAGGTAGATCGTCTTCATGCCTGCCGGTCCTTTCCGGATCCTCCGTCGGAATCCTGCTGCCTTCCGATCAGCACGCGGACGAGATCCAGCACCGCCTGCTGGAGTTCTTTCTTGTCGGACGAGCTGCTGAGATTCTGCAGGATCGGCTTTGCTTTTTCGGTTACCGTTTCCGCTATTCTGGATTCGATGATCTTCTTGATCCAGTCGGTATCCTCCACGGATTTCTTTCCGAGGAAAACCTGTTCGAACGCGTAGATGGAGGTTTCGCCGATCACGGCGACGATCACGCCCGCAATGATCGCGTTGAGAGCGCTTGCGGCGATATTGATGCCCGGGATCCCTTTCAGTATCGTGATGATCGATTTGGCCGCCAGACCGACGGTGCCCGCTTCGATGATGGAGTTCAGGAAACGCTTGCTTCCGTCCTTGCCGTCGATCCCGTAGATCTTTGCGAGGCTGTTGACCTCCATGGCTTCCGTCGGGGTCAGGATCACACCGTCCGGAATGGGAAGCGGGACGGCTCCGACGACGACGGCGCCTGCGGTCGCTGCGCCGACGACGGACTGCGCGAGCACTCTTTTTCTTTTCAGAACGAATTCAGCAAGATCGTGCGACGCCGCTCTTCGGCCTTCCGGCATGAGGGCGTTGGTCGCGTCGATCAGCTGCGCGATGCCGTCCGGCGGCGCGTAGGCGGTATCGTTGATCGTATAGATCTGCGCTACGACCGGGATGATGTCCTTCAGGTTATCCCGGAACTGCTTCTGCCCCGCGAACGCCTTCCGCACCATTTCCACGTTTTTTTCGCGGTCCGGAACGGAATAGGATTTGGTGATCACCGCGATGACCGGGACCGATTTCCACATGGAGACGGCGCGCGTCATCCTCCGGATGTCTTCCGCGAACAGCTTGGACCTGGTGCCGTCCACACAGAACCAGATCACATCGATTCGGTTGTTCTCGCCGCCTTCCCTTGCGCAGTCCCTGGACCACTTTTTGACGGCGTTGATCGCCCGGCGCTCCTTGAAGTAGTTGGGTTCGAATCCAATCGTGTCGATGACGCGGAAGGGGACCTGGCCGCCTGCCGATTCGTAGATCTCGAGCCGGGTCGTGGTTCCGTGCGTTCCCCAGTCGGTTCTGGCGGCTTCCTCGCCCAGGACCGAGTTGATCAGGGTGGATTTTCCCACTCCCGAATTGCCGATAACGAGTACGTTTCCTTTTTCCATCGTAAAGCCTCCTCATGTTTTTGCCCTGCAGGACGCAGGGCTTCGGAACAGGAGATGTAGTTTCTGCGGCCTCAGCGGCCGAACCGCTCCCGGGTGGATTCAGACGATGAACCGGAGCATGGTTCCGGCGAACCCTTCCGGGGAGGCTGCGGACGAACTCTTCGAATCGGAATAGATCAGCAGCACAACGCCCCAGAGGACCAGCGTCAGGATCCATTTCCAGACGGTCGGGATCTTTTTGCTTTTCCATATGGCGATCGTGGCCATAACGGGAAGGAAGTAGATCCAGAGCAGGACGAGTCCGAACGTCGCCCAGCCGCTCCGTTTCTTTTTCGGCGCCGGCACTTCGGCGGGAACGGTCTCGACGCGGACAACGGATTCCACCGGCCGGTGCCGGGTGAATCCGCAGTTCGGACACGCGTTCGTATAATATGCCGTTCCGCATTTCGGACAGACCTGCTTGACGGATCCGAACTTGACGCCGCACCTTGAGCAGTAGTTCCCGTTCACGATCTCGCTTCCGCAGTTGTCGCAGATGTAGGTGAATTCATTGGCGGTGCATCCGCTGCAGCGGAAAGCGGCATTCTCGTTCAGAGTTCCGCAGTAATTGCATTTCTTCATATTCTGTCCCTCCTTTCACCGGCCGTTCCTTGCAGGGGTCCTGCAGCCCCCCTTTTTCTTTATCATAATATATTTTCCGGCGTTTTGCATAACGATCGCACCGTTCCGCGCCCGGCAGCGGGAAAGAGGGAAGATATCGGGACAGAAAGCGCGGGACAGCGCCGGGACGGAAGGAGGTTTTCCGTTGTGAAGGCGGGGAAGCGATGATAAAATGGTTGCAAAGCCCGCGCGGGAGACGTGCCCGGCGGCAAAGCATAACGGACGGCAGGCGGCGGATCGCGGCAGAAAGCAAGGCGAACCGCCTGATCCGGGAAGGGAACGACATGAAAGGCATCACATCAGAGCAGCTGGAACGGTTCAGAAACCGTGAAAGCGGAAGGAAGGAGATCCGCACGCTGCAGGCGGCGCTCGCGAAAACGGAGATCAAGGATCTTGCTTTCGTACCGTCTGAAGCGGCAAAACTGAACGGGGATTATTCCGTCGAGCTGAAGACGCGCGGGATCACATGGCAGCAGAAAAGCGGAAGGTGCTGGCTTTACGCCGTGATGAACATCCTCCGCGAACGCGTGGCGGAAACGTGCGGACTGGAACAGTTCGAACTGTCGGGGAACTATCTCTCCTTTTACGACAAGCTGGAAAAAGCGAACAACGTTCTGGAGATGGTGATCGATCATCTGGACAGGCCTCTGAACGACCGCATGATGGAATACATCCTGGACGGGGTAACGGACGGCGGCTACTGGACCATGGCGTCCGATCTCGTCAGGAAATACGGCGTTGTTCCGGCGGATATCATGCCGGAAACCTGGCAGTCCACGCACACGGAAACGTTTCTGAAGCTCTATAACAGCCTACTGCGCAAGGATGCCGCGAAACTTCGCACGCTGGCCGCCGAGGGTGCCGATCTTCAGGCCGCAAAGGAGGAAATGCTGGAGGAGGTCTACCGGATGGAATGCATCGCGTTCGGGGAACCGCCCGCCGTCTTCTCGTTTGAATACAGGGACAAGGACAACGTGTTCCATTCGGAGCACGGGCTGACGGGCAGATCCTTCTATGAGAAATATGCGGGAACCGTTCTGGACGATTACGTCACGGTGACCAACCATCCGACACGCGGGCTTCCGATGAATCTGCACTACATGTTCCATTTTATAGGGAGCATGGCAGACAGCGACGTCGTCTGCCTCAACCTGACCATGGACGAGATGGAAACGCTGGTCATCCGGCAGCTGGAGGACGGGGAACCGGTCTGGTTCGGATGCGACGCGGGCGCATACGGGGACAGGGACAAGGGGATCTGGGATCCGGACAGCCTCGACTTCGAAGGGCTGATGGGCGGGATCGACTTCTCCATGCCGAAGGGCGACCGTCTGGAGTACCGCGACAGCTTCGCCACGCACGCCATGATCTTCGTCGGCGTCAATTTCGATGAAAAAGGCGTGCCGAACCGCTGGAAGATCGAAAACAGCTGGGGCGAGTCGGTCGGAAAGAAGGGCTACTTCGTCTGCAGCGAAACGTATTTCCGCGAATATGTTTACGAGGCGATCATCAACCGCAAACACCTGAGCGAAGCACAGAAAGCGCTTCTGGAAAAGGAGCCCGTCCGGATCAATCCGTGGGAGAGTGACAGCCTGTGAAAACCGGTTGCTATGAAAAGGTAAAGGAGCGCCTGATGCGCTATGCCCGCGTGGACACGCAGTCCATGCCGTTCTGCGGATCGTGGCCCACGATGGAAAAGCAGGCGGATCTGGCGCGCATGCTGAAGGAGGAACTGACCGCGATCGGCGTTCCGGACGTATTCCTTGATGAAAAGGCGTGCGTGGTGTACGCTCGCCTGCCATCCAATCTTCCGGACGGAGCGGGCATGGCGGTGGGCTTCATCGCCCATATGGACACGGCGCCGGACGCGAGCGGAACGGACGTCAAGCCCTGGGTCCTGGAAGGATACGACGGAGGGGATATCGTACTGAACGCGGAGCGGAACATCGTGATGCGCGCGTCGGACTATTCCAATTTGAAACAGTACGTCGGTGAGGACCTGATCCTGACGGACGGCACGACCCTTCTCGGCGGAGACGACAAGGCTTCGATCGCTTCCATCATGACCATGGCGGAGCATCTCTGCACGCATCCAGAGATCCCGCACGCGGATGTCTGCATCGCGTTCACCCCGGACGAGGAAGTGGGCGGGCTGGCGAGAGACCTTGATCTGGAACGGTTCGGCGCAAAAGCGGCGTTCACGCTGGACGGAGACCATCTCGGATGGTATGAGGACGAGACCTTCTATGCGTCAGAGGCCATTTTTACGTTCACGGGACGTTCCGTGCATACCGGCACGGCGAAAGGGATCATGATCAACGCCGTCGATCTTGCCGCGCAGCTGATGGCAAAGCTTCCCCCGCGCGAGAAGCCGCAGTATACCGACGGAACGGAAGGCTTCTTCCACGTGATTTCCTGCAGCGGGGACTGCGAACACGCGCAGGTCCGCATGATCGTCCGCGATTTTGACTTTCAGCGTTTTCTTAAACGCGAGGCGTTTCTCCGCCGCAGCGCGGAAGAGCTCCGGGACACGTATGGAGAGGACCGGACGGAACTCACGATCGAACATCAGTACAGCAATATGAAGGAAATCCTTCAGACCGTTCCGTGGCTGACGGACATCCTGAGGAAGGCGATCGCGGAAAGCGGTCTCACGCCGGTGCGCGAACCGTTCCGCGGAGGCACGGACGGAGCGGCGCTCTCGTTGCGGGGACTGCCCTGCCCGAATCTTTCCGCCGGATACGAGAACGCGCACGGCAGGTTTGAGTACGTGCCGGTCCAGTCCATGGTGAAAAACGTCGAGATCCTGCTCAGGATCTGCGCAGCTTTTGCCGGGCTGTCAGCCTGAGAGGCGGACCGGGAAGGGATTCCGCATAAGGGAAGGGAAAACAGATGTTTAGAAAGATGAGACGGTTCAGACAGCAGCTTTCCGCGGAGGAATGCGTCTCCATCCTGAAGATGGAGCCGAGAGGCGTTCTGTCCGTGATCGGAGAAGACGGGTATCCCTACGGAATGCCCGTGAACCAGTATTACGACGACGGGACCGGGAAGCTCTATTTTCACGGCGCGGGGGAAGGTCATAAGATCGATGCCATCCGGAAATGCGACAGGGTGTCTTTCTGCACGTACGACAGGGGATTCCGGAAAGAAGGAGAATGGGCGCTGAACATCAGGAGCGTGATCGTATTCGGAAGGATCCGGATCGTGGAGGACAGGGAGCAGACCGTCACGATCCTGAGAAAGCTCGGCCTGAAGCACTAT
Organism: Clostridia bacterium; assembly: GCA_017429985.1. Taxonomy (GTDB): domain Bacteria; phylum Bacillota; class Clostridia; order Christensenellales; family CAG-138; genus JAFRNW01. The sequence goes on from JAFRNW010000010.1 coordinate 198,933, forward strand.
CCGGACGCGGAAAGCGTGGAACGGGAGATCGAAAAGGACGCCTGCAGGGCGGTATGTCTTGAAATGACGGTCGACCATATGACAGGGAAGCTCGTGAACGAGTCCTGAGAAGAACCCTGTCAGAACAGCCCCGAAAGAAGGTCATATGCTTCGCGGAGGAAGAAAACGACGAGCACGCCGATCATAACGGGCTTGACGGCCTTCACGCCTCTGCCGATAAACAGCGATGTTCCGATCCAGTTCCCCAGAATGCTGAAGCATCCCGCAGCAAGTCCGAGCGGTACGACGACCGCTCCGCTGAACAGATAGACGGCAAGGGATGCCGCGTTGCTTGAAAGGTTGATCACTTTCGCGACGCCGTTGGCCTCCTGCAGACGAAGGCGCACGACGGCTGTCAGCAGGATCAGCAGGAAGGTCCCCGTTCCGGGGCCGTAGAATCCGTCGTACATCCCGATGCTGAACGAGATCGCGGCGCCGAGCAGATATGCCGCTTTTTTGGATCTGGGCTCGCGTTCCTCGTCCAGGATCCGTCCCTTCAGGACAAGCACGGCCGTCAGCGGAAGCAGAAACAGCATGACGGTCTTCAGGACGTTTTCGCGGATGAGCAGGGACAGCCTTGCGCCGAGCGAGGATCCCGCCAGGGCGAACGCCGCGCAGAACAGCGCGTACGCCCAGCGGACGTACCCCTTTCTGGTATATCGGTAAACGGCGACGGACGTTCCCATGGTGGAAGCGAGTTTGTTCGTCGCGATCGCCGCGTGGGCGGGAAGGCCCGCGATCATGTAGGCGGGCAGCGTGATCAGTCCGCCTCCTCCGGCGATGCCGTCGACGATACCCGCCAGGAGAACGAGAGGGCAGACGATCAGATATGCCATGATCCCGGGATTCATCCGCGTTTCCTCCCGAAGAGCTGTTTCAGGTCAAACTCCAGCGGACGTTTCCGGAATCCGGCGGCGATCTCCTCTTCCGGCAGGATCCGGAAGGCGCGCTTCGGATATCTGCGGTTCCATTCGTCGCGGAAGGCTTCCGCGAAGGCTTCGCATTCCGGACGTCCGGAGCGCAGCAGCATCGGGATCAGGAACATCACGGTGCGGACGCGGTCGTTTTCCATCTCCGCCGCCCGGCTGAAAACGGACACGCCTTTCCATCTGGCCTCGAGCGCGTCCATGACTTCGCGCGCGGCCGATCCGCAGTCCGAGGCAAGGAGCTGTTCCCCGCACGGTTCCGCGTGATCCAGGACATAACGGTCCAGGACGCCGGGATAGTCGCGCCTGGTCTGCGCACTTGCCCAGTCGACCGGATCCGTTACGGCTTCCAGCAAAGCGTTCATGAAATGTTCCTCCCGCCGGAAGGGAGATGCGGTTCCCCCTGCGGCTTTTCTGTATCAGTATAGCGCATCCGGACGGCTTCTGTCGCGCTCCGTTGCCGGAGAACGGACCGGAAGAGCAAAAAGCGGGCGTTCATGACTTGAAACCGGCCCGGATCTGCCGCAAAATGTATAGATATAAAAGCGGTGAAACCGCCCGGAGGTTTATATACGTGTATCCTTCCTCGTATGAAAGGGAAATGAAGATCCTTCCGTCCGTCTGCGACTGGGCGGGAAGACTGTCCGTTTGGGATACGTTCGCGCTGTTCATGGATATGGCGACGGAGCATGCGGACGCGCTCGGGATCGGCCTGAAGGATCTGGCGAAGCGGGATCTGTTCTGGCTGACCGTCAAAACGAAGGTGCATTTCTTGAAACGTCCGAAAATGGGGGAGCTGGTCACCGTCTCGACCTGGCCGGAACCGCCGCAGCTTCTCAGGTGCAACAGGGATTATTCCGTTTCCCGGAACGGGGAGACGATCCTGACCGGAAAAACCGAATGGGCGGTCATGAACATGAAGACGGGCAAGCTGCAGAAGGCGGAGGAGATCTATCCGCCGGAACTGGTGCTGCTGGACCGCCGGGTGATGCCGGAACCCTTTGCGAGGCTCCGCTGTGCCGGGGAGGAAGAGACGTTCGGCACCTATACGGTCCGGTCGACGGATATCGACATCGGCGGGCACATGAACAACGCTGCCTATGTCCGTGCCTTTGCGGGGCTTCTGGACACCGCGCAGTGGAAGAGCATGCTGTTTTCCGATCTGGAAGTGCATTTCCGCACGCAGTGCTTTGAGGGGGATACGCTGACGTTCCGCAGGAGCGCGTCGGAAAACGGATGTCTGGTCCAGGCATATCTGCCGGACGGCAGGACAGCCGTGCAGATACAGATCTCCTGACAGACGGAGGGAATCCATGGATATCGAGACGATTGAAATCAGAGCTTACCGGAGGGAAGACCTTCCGTCCATGATCCGCATATGGAATCAGGTCGTGGAGGAGGGGATCGCTTTTCCGCAGGAGGAATGTCTGGACGATGAGACCGGGGAGGCTTTTTTCGCTTCCCAGACGTTCTGCGGGGTCGCGGCGGACGCCGGCGGAACGGTTCTCGGACTGTATATCCTGCATCCGAACAACGTCGGGAGATGCGGGCATATCTGCAACGCGAGCTATGCCGTGGAACGGGGCGTGCAGGGACTGCATATCGGGGAAAAACTGGTCATGCACTGTCTGGAGGAGGCAGGGAGGCAGGGCTTCGGGGTCCTGCAGTTCAATGCCGTCGTCGCATCCAATGTCCACGCGAGGCATCTGTATGAAAGACTGGGATTCGTTCCGCTCGGAACGATCCCGGACGGATTCCGCCGGAAGGACGGAAAGTTTGAGGATATCTGCCCGTATTACATCAGTTTGCGGGGCTGCTCCGGACTGGAACGGGGAACGGAGAAGCAATCCGTTCAAAGAGATGAACTTCTGAAGAACGTGCGGGAGCGGTACGCCGCGCTCACATCCGCTCTGATCGCGCGCGGGATCACGGTGACGGCGATGGAAAGCTGCACTTCCGGGCTGGTCGCGTCCCTGCTCACGGATACCGATCACGCGTCCGAAGTGTTCCGCGGGAGCTTCGTCACATACGGCAACGAAGAAAAGATCCGGCGCGGCGTTCCCGAGGAAACGATCCGCCGTTACGGGGTATACTCGGAGGAGACCGCCGCGGCCATGGCCGGAGCCTGCAGGAAGGCGTTCGGAACGGACATCGGGATCGGCGTGACCGGTTCGCTCGGCATTCGGGATCCGGAAAACGCGGACAGCGAGCCCGGAAGGGTTTATTACGCAATAGACTGCTTCGGAACGGTCGTTTCGCGCGTTGCGGAACTTCCGGATCTGGGATCCAAGTTCCTCGGGAAAGTCTATACGGCGGGGCTAGTCGCCGATGAGATCGGCCGGCTGCTGCGGGAAGACGGGATCCCGGATCTCAGACCGGCGGAAGAAACGCAGACATTCTGACGGAACCGACACGGGTCACAGGGAGCACAGGAGATCGAAAGGTAGAAACAATGGCGACGATTAAGGATTATCTGACGTGGCGCGGGGATCTGTCGTTCGGGACGGATCCGCTGAACGAGGTGGATAATTACATACTGGCGAAGGTCGGATGCCCGGACTATTCCGGCATCATTCCCGAAAGCGGCGGTACCGTTCCGCTCCGGGACGCGGTCCGCGCTTTTTTTGAGAGCCAGAAGAAAGACGACGTTTCCTTCGGGGCGCTTGCCTCCGGACAGATCGCTTCGGTTCTCAGAAGGCTGCCCGGGACGAAGCGGTTCGGAGAAGTCGGGCTGACGGGATTCATCAAGAAGCTCGAGCCCTCCTCAACGGAGCAGTTCTCGGCGCTGACGCTTCTCCTTCCCGACCGGACGGCTTATGTCAGCTTCCGGGGAACGGATGACACGCTGATCGGATGGAAGGAAAACATGATGATGTCCGTGACGGACGCCATTCCGGCGCAGAAGGACGCGCTCGCGTATCTGAACATGGCGGCCAGAAGGTTTTCCGGCCCCCTGATCGTCGGGGGGCATTCCAAAGGAGGGAATCTGGCGGTCTACGCGGCCGCCATGGCGGACCCCGCGATCCAGAGACGGATCCGTGCCGTATACAACAACGACGGACCCGGTTTCACGGACGCGTTTCTGCAGCAGGAGGGATACCTGAGGATCCGCCCGAAGCTTCACACCCTGCTTCCGCAGTTCACGCTGGTCGGCATGATGCTCAAGCGGGAAAAGAACGTGTCCATCGTATTGAGCCCCCGTCCGGGACCGTCCGCGCATGACGGATTCCAGTGGGAGGTGTCCGGGCCGAGGTTTGTCCGCTGCGAACAGTTCAGCAGGAGCTCCCTCTCGTTCGAGGAATCGCTTCACAACGTACTGGAAGGCATGGATACCGAGGCGCGGATAACGTTTATCAGCCAGCTGTTCAATACGCTTGAGGAAGCCGGGGCGTCGACCGTGACGGACCTTTCGGAGATGCAGGCAAGAAAAGGGCTGGAGCTGTTCCGGAAAGTGCGGAATCAGCCCGAGGTCGGGAAATTCCTGTCCTCCCTGATCGAGCAGATGCTGAAGGATTATGCTTCCGGCACCCGCGCGGGCCGCGTGATCGACCGGCTCATGGACAGATGATCCGTCCGCTCCCGTACATATAAAAATCTTCATGTCCGCAGATGCGGACATTTTTCTTGCTTTCCGCGGCGGTTTCGGTTATATTGCTTTTTGTCTGTACGCTGCGCCATGCGTGTACATAAACATCCGATCCGGGGCAAGGCGGGAAGCCGCCGGTTCCCGAATCACGGAACGGGAAACAGGAGGCACAATGGAAAACATCACTGCAAAAAGACCCTGGGTGAACTATGTGGGCGATGTACCGCTGAACCTGGACTATTTTGAGGGTTCCATGTTTGACAAGGTCGCGGATATCGCCGAAAAATATCCGAACAATATCGCGTTCACCTTCATGGGAAAATCCACGACCTACCGGCAGCTGATCCAGGAGATCGAGAACTGCGCCAAGGCGCTGAAGACCATCGGTCTGCGGGAAGGCGACAAGGTCACGATCGCCATGCCGAACTGTCCGCAGGCGATCTACATGTTCTACGCGGTCAATCTGGTAGGCGCGATCGCCAACATGATCCACCCGCTTTCGGCGGAGAAGGAGATCGAGTTCTATCTGAACGAGAGCGAGTCCGTCACGGCGATCACGCTGGATCAGTTTTACGGCAAATTCGAGCGCGTCAGGGAAAACACCAAGGTCGTCAACATCATTATCGCGTCCGTCCAGGACGCGCTGTCCAAGCCGATCCGCGCGGGTTACATGCTGACAGAGGGACGCAAGATCAAAAGGATCCCGAAGGACGCGCCCGTGATCCGCTGGAAGGAATTCATGCGGCTCTCGAAAGCCTGCTTCTACCGGTATAAGGTGGAGCGCAAAGGGGACGACCCGGCGGTCATCCTTTATTCCGGCGGAACGACCGGCACGACGAAGGGCATCGTGCTCACCAATAAGAATTTCAACGCGCTTTCGCAGCAGATCGTGGCGACGAACCCGATGTTCCGGATCGGCGATTCCATGCTTGCCGCCATGCCGCTGTTCCACGGCTTCGGACTCGGCGTATGCATCCATTCGATGCTGGCGTCGGGCGGCCGCTGCATCCTGATCCCGCGCTTCACGGCGAAGAGCTACGCCAAGCAGATCGTCAAATACCGCTGCAATTTCATCGCGGGCGTTCCGACCCTGTACGAGGCGCTGCTCCGCCTTCCGGATATGGACGGCGCGGATCTAGGCAGTCTTAAGGGCGTGTTCTCCGGCGGAGACAGCCTCAGCGTCGAACTGAAGAGAAAGCTCGACCGGTTCCTTTATGCGCATAATGCCGTCGTCCAGGTCCGTGAGGGCTACGGCACGACGGAGACGGTCACGGCATGCTGCCTGACGCCCCCGCACATGTTCAAGGAAGGTTCGATCGGCGTTCCGTTCCCGGACACGTATATCAAGATCGTGGAGCCCGGGACAGACCGCGAGCTGCCTTACGGAGAGGAAGGAGAGATCCTCCTGGCGGGTCCCACCGTCATGAAGGAGTACATGAAGCATCCGGAAGAGACCGCCCAGACGCTGCGGCATCATGAGGACGGACTGACCTGGGTCTATACGGGCGACCTCGGTACGATGGACGATCAGGGATTCATCTACTTCAAGGGCAGAGCGAAGCGCATGATCGTCACGTCCGGATACAATGTCTATCCCGGACAGATCGAAAACATTCTGGACGCGCACGAAAAAGTCCAGATGAGCTGCGTGATCGGCGTTCCGGATCCCTACAAGATGCAGAAGGTCAAAGCCTTTGTGAAACTTTCCGCGGACGTGCCCGCAACGGAGGAGACCAAGCAGGAACTGATGGAGTACTGCCGCAGGAACATCGCAAAGTACGCCATGCCCTACGACATTGAATTCAAGGAGGACATGCCGAAGACGCTGGTCGGCAAGGTCGCCTACCGTGTGCTGGAAGAGGAGGAGCTTGCAAAGATCAAGGCGGCGGAAGAAGCCGCTCCTGCACAGGAAGAGAGTGCGGAAACGCCCTCCGCGGACGCATAAGGTTCCCGGTTCAACAGCATGTGTGCCCCCCGACGGCCGGTCCGGCCTGTCCCGGGGCATTTTTTCATCCCCAAAACGTCCGGGGGAGCCCGGCGTTTCCCCGGCCGGTATCTATATGCCTTAGGCGATTGATTTGATATACTGTAAATGGTGGGATTTGTGCGTTTTGACCGCGCAGTCCGGACACAAACAGACAGACGCCATTCTGCACGGTCTGCTGCAAAGGAGATTGAAATGGATTTACTGGAAGGTCTGAACAGCAGCCAGAGGCTTGCCGTTACCTCCACGGAAGGGTATGTCCGCGTAATCGCGGGCGCAGGAACCGGAAAGACGCGCGCCCTGACGAGGCGGTTCGCGTTCCTCGTGAACGAACTCGGCATCCTCCCGGGGAACATCCTCTGCGTCACGTTCACGAACAAAGCCGCCAACGAGATGCGGCAAAGGATCCATAACCTGACGGGGGACAACGACACGGGATACATCAACACGTTCCACGGGTTCTGCGTTTCCGTTCTGCAGGAGGACAGCTTCGTGGTGCAGTATCCCAAGAGCTTTCTGGTGCTGGACAATTCGGACATCGACGCGATGCTTCAGACCATCTATGAGGAACGGGGACTGACATTGCGGGACATGACGTTCTCCAAGGCGAGGGAGATGATCGAGATCCAGAAGCTGTTCCGCAAGCCGGAGTACTATCTGGACATGATCACGATGGACCTTGACACGCTCAGGGAAAAGTATCAGTCGGCGCGGTCGACCGACGACATCATCTTCTACGGATATCTGTATCAGGAGAAAAAATGCTTCGGGCTGGATTACAATGACCTGATCAAGTTCACCCTTTACGTGTTCAGCCGGAACGCGGAAGTGAAGCGCAAATGGCAGGAACGTCTGGAATATATCATGATCGACGAATTCCAGGACATCGACGCGCTGCAGTACGAGCTCATGGAAGTTCTCTGCGCCTATCACGGGAACCTGTTCGTTGTCGGGGATCCGGACCAGACGATCTATACGTGGCGCGGCGCGAACGTCAAGTACCTGATGGAGTTTGACAGGCAGTTCCCCGGCACAAAGACGATCCTGATGATGGAAAACTACCGATCCACGCCGCAGATCCTGGCGGTCGCCAACTCGATGATCTCGAAAAACCGGTACCGGATCAAAAAGGATCTGATCCCGCGTCTTCCGTCGGGTCCGTCCGTGCTGTGCCATCATGCCGCCAACGCGGAGCAGGAAGCGGAATGGATGGCGTTCCAGATCATGGAACTGCACGACGCCGGCGTTCCCTTCAAGGATATGACGGTGCTTTACCGCGCGCACTATGTGACCCGGTCCATCGAGGAGGTCTTCCTGCGCAGAAAGGTCCCCTACGCCATCTACAGCGGCGTGCAGTTCTTCGGGCGGATGGAGATCAAGGACGCGCTGAGCTATCTCAGGATGATCGCCTACAAGGACGACCTGAGCTTCCGCCGGATCGTGAACACGCCGAAACGCAATATGGGAAGACGCCGCATGAGCTTTCTCGAGGAGACCTCGGCAAAGCTGCAGTGTTCGCTTTACGACACGCTGCTCCGGACGCTGGATCACGACGTGTTCAAGGGGACGAAAGCTTCCGCCTTTGTGAAGCTGATCGAGTCCTTTTCGTCGAACTACGCGGAGCGGACGGTATCTGAGCTGCTGTCCGACATCCTCAATGAAAGCGGGTATGAGGAGGCGCTGCGCACGGAGGGAAGCCAGGAGAGGCTGGACAACCTGGCGGAGCTCAAGCAGTCGGTTTATGAATTTGAGACCAGCTGCGGCGAAGAGGCGACGATGGAACACTATCTCAGCCACGTCGCGCTGTTTACGAACGCGGACGGCCAGGAGCCCGGAGACAAGGTCAAGCTCATGACCGTGCACGCGGCGAAGGGACTGGAGTTCCCGTACGTTTTTCTCTGCGAGATGAACGAGGGGATCTTCCCGTCCAGGAAAACCCGCACGCTTCCGGGGATGGAGGAGGAGCGCAGGCTTGCGTTCGTGGCAGTGACAAGGGCGGAGAAACGGCTCTACCTCAGCGAGGCGGAAGGAAGGAATCTGGACGGTTCCCCGCGCTATCCTTCCCGGTTTATCCTCGACGTGGACCCCGCTCTGCTCGAATATACGGCGCCGCCCCGCGACCGGCTGATCGCGGACGCGAGGGAATACATCGGCGTGATGGAAAAATACCTGCCGGAGGAGGATGAAGCCGCTGCCTTCGCGCCGGGGGATCGTGTCGTGCACAAGCATTTCGGCGCGGGAACCGTCCAGGATGTGGATTCCGGGAAGAGCGCGTATTCGGTTCTGTTCGACTCCATGGAAACCCCCAGATCGATCTCGTTCCGTACGCCGCTGACAAGGGGATGACACGGAGAGTCCGACCTTGTGATGCGGTGCGATCACCGCAGGGATACTTTTGAACGGAAGCGCATGGAACGAAGGAGCATTTTGTACATCTGCTGAACGGGGTGAATGATGGAACTGTCACAATACGACCATAAATACGTCCGCATTACGGATAAATTCGGAGAAACATTTTCCGGGTTTGCGCGCCACGAGGACCGAGAGTTTATTATGTGCGAATATGGCGGAGATGAAGATGGCATATTCATTGAGGATGTTCTGATCTACAATTCTCTGATCGCTTCCATTGAAGAGATCGTGCCGCACGGCACAGCCGAATTGTGGACGGAGCAGCTGGTCCTGCGCAGATACCGCCCGGACGATGCGGAACCGCTGTATCAACGGCTGGGAACAGATCCCGAAATAATTCAGTATTCGGGCTGGAATCCGTATGCGACCCTGGAAATGGCGCAGGAAACCGTACGCAGTTTCATAGACAGTTACGAAAACGAGGGTTCCTATTCGTGGGTCATGGACTGGGAAGACGTTCAGATCGGAACGATCGGAGCCTATGACTATCGGAATGATCAGATCGAGGTGGGATTCAGCGTCGTCCGCGGGTGGCGCGGCCGCGGCTTTGCGACGGAAGCACTGGAGAAAGTGCTGGACTATCTGACGGAAAACGAGGGCATCTCCTGCGTGACCGCGTGGTGTGCTTCGGAGAACGCCGGATCGAAACGGGTCCTCGAAAAAGCGGGCATGAAACTTGTCCGCACGGAGAAGGACGGACTGTCAGTCGGCGGGAACACCTATGACAGACTGATCTACGAATACCGGAGGAAACCGCGGGAACGGCAGTCACAGTGACCTGCGTTCCGGAAGAGACGTTCTCTCCGCTCGACCGCGGAACGGTCAGTGCGCGGAACCACCTGAATCCATACAGACAATACGGCATAGGAAAACGATTTCCGGAGAGGAAGAGGAAAGACAGCGCCGATGCCGGGACAGACGGCAAAACTGTCGGAAGAAAAAGGAGCAATCAATGAGACAACTGCAGTTGGATGATTTTCTGAAGTACAGGTTCCTTTCGGAACTGAATTTTTCACCCGACGGACGTCTGGCGGCCACCGTGGTCGCGGAATGCGACGCGGAAAAAAACGAGTACAAGACCGCCATCTGGATCCGGAAGGACTCCGCCTGGACGAAGCTGACCGGGCTCGGAAAGGAACGCGGATATGTATGGGAGGACAGCACGCATATCCTGTTCCCCGCCGCAAGAACGGAGGATGAAAAGAAGAGAGCGGAATCCGGGGAGCGTTTCACAACCTATTACCGCATCAGCACGGAGGGCGGCGAAGCCGAAAAGGCGTTCACACTTCCTTTCGCAGGCGCTCTGAAAGAGCGTGCCGGGGAGGATTGCTGGATCGTATCCGGCGCCTTCGACGCGGAATGCCCGGATTACTGCGCCCTGTCCGGAGAAGAGCGGGAAAAAGCCGATATAGCCAGAAAGGAGAACGAGGATTACAGGATCCTGACAGAGATCCCGTTCTGGTGGAACGGGGAAGGCTTTTCGGGCGGGCAGAGAGGCGGACTGTTCCTGTTCCGCGCCGGAACGGGCGCAGCGGAGCGCATCACCGGGGCGAATCTCAGCGTTTCGGATTACACGCTTCTGAACGGAAAGATCTGCTATTCGGCGTCGGAAGCTGGACCGGTCCGGTTTACCAAACCGGACAGGATCTTCTCTTATGATCTTGCCACCGGAAAGACGGAGACCGTTTCCGAGAACCGCGAAAGGCTTCAGATCGCCGCGCTGGAACAGCTGGACGGCAGGCTTGTCGTTCTGGCGGAGGAGGAATCCGTCTATCATGTCAGCAGGGAAATGGCGTTCTACCTGGTTGACCCGGAAACGGGAAAGATCGGCACGCTCCGCGCGGAAGACGAATCGCTGATGAATTCCGTCTGCGGGGACTGCAGCTACGGAGCGACGCATGAGCTCCGGTCCCGCGGGGACGGACTCTACTACCTCAAGACGGTCCGGAACGATGTCCGGCTGTGCAGGCTGAACCCGGACGGAAGCATGACGGAACTTATAGGAGAGCCCGGATCGATCGACGATTTTGACGTGTCTTCAGACGGAAGGATCCTTGTGATCGCGGCCTACGGCGGCCGTCTGCAGGAAGTGTATGAAGCGGAAGCGGAGATCCGGAAGATCAGCGCGTTCAACGACGAGATCCTGAAGGACACTTATGTTGCGGAACCGAGAAAACTTCCGTTCCGCTCGCGGGACACGGATCTGGACGGATGGGTGCTCCTTCCGAAAGACTTTGACGAGTCGAAGCGATACCCCGGGATTCTGGATATCCATGGGGGCCCCAGAGCGGTTTACGGGGAGATCTTTTTCCATGAGATGCAGGTGTGGGCGAACAGGGGCTACTTCGTCTTCTTCTGCAATCCGGTCGGAGGGGCCGGCCGGGGATGGGCGTTTGCGGATATCACGGACGCGTACGGGGACGCGGAGTACGAGAACATCATGGATTTCACGGACGCCGTTCTTGCGCGTTATCCGCAGATCGATCCAGGCAGGATCGGCTGTACGGGCGGTTCCTACGGAGGATTTATGTGCAACTGGATCCTCGGACACACGGACCGGTTTGCGGCGGTCGCCACCCAGCGTTCCATTTCCAACTGGATTTCCTTTTACGGGATCTCGGACATCGGCTACTTCTTCGTCAAGAATCAGCTGGGGCACGGACCGCAGACGGAGGAAGGACTGAAGAGGATGTGGGAGATGTCCCCGATCCGGTATGTGGACAAGATGGTGACGCCGACGCTTTTCATCCATTCGGACGAGGACTATCGCTGTCCGATCGAACAGGGGCTTCAGCTGTTCACCGCGATGAAGGAAAAGGGCGTTCCGACCCGTTTCGTATGGTTCAAAGGGGAGAACCACGAACTGTCCAGAAGCGGAAAGCCGCTGCACAGGAAGAAGCGGCTCGAAGAGATCACCGCCTGGATGGATACCTATCTGAAACCGGAGGAGACGGCGGATTTGGAGCGCGGGGAAGCATGAAGGAAGAATTTGATTTTACAAGCGTGATAGAACGCAGGGGCAAGGACGCGATCGCGCTGGACGCGCTGTACGGCTCCGATTACGCGCCGAGGATTCCGGACACCGTTACGGATCCGATCCCGATGTGGGTCGCGGACATGAATTTTGCCGTCCCGCCCTGCATCACAAACGCGGTCAGGGAAAGACTTGACCACCCGCTTTTCGGTTATTTCGAGCCGCGCAGGGAATACTATGATTCCATCGTCCGCTGGCAGAAGGACCGCCACGGCATGACGGACCTTGAGCCGGATCAGATTGGATATGAGAACGGGGTTCTGGGAGGACTGGTATCCGCGCTGCGCGTGCTCTGCGAGCCGGGCGAGGAAGTGCTTGTTCATTCCCCGACCTATGTGGGCTTCACCGGAAGCATGACGCATGCGGGATACCGGCTGCTGCTCAGTGAACTGAAGAAAGACGGGAACGGGATCTACCGCATGGACTTTGAAGACATGGATCGGAAGATTGCGTCGCATCATATCCGCTGTGCTGTATTCTGCTCTCCACACAACCCTGCGGGACGTGTCTGGGAAAGATGGGAGATCGAACAGGCGATGGATCTGTTCCGAAGATACGGGGTCTATGTCATTTCGGATGAAATCTGGGCGGATCTCGTTCTCCCCGGGCATACGCATATCCCGACCTGCTCTGTCAGCGAGGACGCAAAGGAGCGTACCGTATCCCTGTATGCGCCGACCAAAACGTTCAACCTCGCAGGACTGATCGGGAGTTATCATGTGATTCAGAACCCCGACCTGCGGAAGCGGATCGAAAAAGCCGGACGCGCCACGCATTACAATTCCATGAACGTTCTGTCCATGTACGCCCTGATCGGGGCATATTCCGAAGAAGGGGGCAGATGGCTGGACCGGCTTGTCCGGCTGCTGGACAGAAATCTTGCGGAAGGGATCCGCTTTCTGGAACGGGAGTTTCCCGGAACGGTATGCACCAGACCGGAAGGCACGTACATGCTGTTTGTGGATTTTACGGATTACTGCGCAAGGACGGGCATCACGCTGGACGAGCTTCTCGGACGCGTATGGAATACTGGCGTTGCGATTCAGGACGGGAGGCCGTTCCACGGCCCCTGTCATTCCAGAATGAATTTCGCGCTGCCGTACGAAAGAGTGCTGGAAGCATTGGACCGCATGCGGAAAGCGCTTCCGTAGCGGCCGGTACGGATCAGATGACAGACGGGAGGAAATAGAATATGGACCGGTTTTCTACAGTAGGCATCGTTGCTGCAATGGAGGTAGAGCTGGAGCTCCTGCGGAGCAGTCTGGAAGAAGTGAGGACGATTTCGCTCGCCTCGGGGACCTGCTATATGGGGCGGATCGGAAATCATACCGTCGCTGCGGTTCTGTGCGGGATCGGGAAGGTCAGCGCTGCGCTTGCGGTACAGGAACTGATTGACCGTTTCCAGCCGGACTGCGTGATCAACACGGGATGCGCCGGAGGCATCGCGGAGGGTATAAAGATCGGCGACATCGTGATATCGGACCAGGTGTCGGAATGGGATCTGGATTCCACTGCGCTCGGGCTTCCGAGAGGATACGTCTGCTCGCTTAACACGGCGGATATTCCGGCGGACAAGGCGCTTTCGGATCGTATCGCGGCCGCTGTTCCGGAAGGCATGACCGTACGGACCGGACGTATCGTATCGGGAGATCAGTTTGTCAGCAGACAGGAGCAGAGGGACATCATCCTCGGCACGTTCCCGGACGCGCTGTGCGCCGAGATGGAGGGAGCGGCGGTCGGGCATGTCTGCGCCCAGAACCGTGTCCCGTTCAGCATCATCCGTTGCATGTCGGATACGGCTGACCATCAGAGCAATGTGGATTTTTACGATTTCGCGGCAGGCGCGGGAAGGACCTGCAACAGGATCCTCATGAAGCTGCTGTCGGACTGACCGCATCGATTGCAGAACGCCTGCAGCTTCCATCGGAACGAAAGAAAAAGGCTGTTTCAAAAGCGGAAACGCTTTGAAACAGCCTTGCTTTTTATCATCTTTATAATCTGACCGGGGGAGGGCTGTCCTCCTTACGGTCGGGCGTATGCGGTTCGAGGCGCGGACGGTCGTCTTTATGATGTCTGGGCGCTGCCCATGCTTCCAGATAGGGGAGGGAAAACAGGTTGTCCGCGTTGGTAAGCACCTTGACCAGCCATATCAGGAACAGAACCACAAGAATGGGGATCACACAGGAAGTGACGATCATGATCGCCAGGGACTGCACGAAATTGTTCAGGGTCTTGACTGCCTTGTTGGAAAGACTTGCGACGCTTTCGGAAAGCTTGTCCAGAATGGTGGAGAGAACGCTTTCGTCCTGCGACTGAGAGAGCGCGGAGGTGTTGCCAGTCAGCTCTTCCGCTTCGGAGATGGTCGTTTCAATCGTGGTGTCATAGACGCGGTAGATCTGGTCGGAGATATTCAGGCTGAACGGGATCGCAAAGTAGAGCGCAAGCCCGAAGATGGCGAGCTTCGTTCCGACGCGCTTCCATCCGCCGCCTCTTGTCCAGACACCGATGATGCCGAGCCCGCACGCAAAGGGGATCAGCCACTTGAATACGCCTGCGCCGATCAGGGTGAGAAGGTATTTCTCCGCATACAGGACGCAGAGGATGACAAGGAAATATCCGGTGAAGTCCGCGAGCTTTTCCGCGATCGGGGTCGCCGCGTCACCCGGAAGCGCCGTGATGCCGGCGGAGACAAGCGCGGAAGTGCCGGACAGTTTCAGAACCGTTTCCGCCTTCTCGTCCAGGGAAGCGATGTTGGCGCTGTGCGTTTCAAGGGAGGAAGCCGTGCTTGAGATCAGCATGAGGGAAATGACCGCGACAAGCACGAGAATCAAAGTAAAAACGGTTTTTTTCATCGTTTCGGGTGCCATGGTTGATACCTCCTTCACTCTGTGACGACTTTGACGCGGTAAACGGACAGATCGATCAGATTTCCGATGAAATTGGTCACGATGTTGACCGCATTCTCGTCCGCCCGCTCCAGAATGCCCTTCCCGAGCGCTTTCTGCCTCGCGGTGTTTTCCAGTTCGACCAGTGAGCTGTTGAAGTCTTCCGCGGAAAGAGGATTCGAGAATCCCTGTTTTTCGGAAAACAGTTTAAAGCTGTCCGGATCGATGTCCACGTTCCGGATCTGGGATTTCGGAAGGATGACGGTCACCGTTTTGGTTGCCTCGTCCTTTTCCACCCTTGCGGCGGCGAAATCCGGGCCGGCTGTAACGACACCGTCATATCCCGCGAGATAGTTGGATTCGGTGAAGGGCAGCTTGATATCCGTTTTAAAGAATTTCTTGACGCTTGAAAAACTGACGACTTCAGTAAAATAGTATTCGTCCGTGATCAGGATGCCCATGTCGCGGATGCCGTCCTCAACGGTGTTCACGGAGATCTCCTTTTCGATTTCAATCAGTTTCGGCGCAGCAGGGACAAAGGAGCCTGTGGAGGGCTTCGGAACGGGTACCTGTTCGGCTACCTGCTGACTGCCGCCGCGGATCAGCCAGGAAACTACAATCACGAGGATCGCTGCCGCAATCACGACGATCAGGGCGGCATAGAATTTCTGCTTTCCGGTTCTCTTCATGCTCGTATCTCCTTTCAGAAGGCGATCGGTCTTTTTTACCAGAAAACATCGTAACATCGCAGGGAAAAAGGGGTCAATCGATGAAGGAAGACTCTTCGAAAAATTTGCATTTTCGTAACGGTTTCGCCCATGTGTGGGTGTGGTCCGGGCAGGCCGCCCCGCTTCGATTAAAAAAATTCATTTTTATTGAAAAAAGGTATTCCCATTTCAAAAAATGATGTTATAATATGTCTTTATCAAAGCAGAGTTTTCTTCTGCAATTCTAATTTTTATGAGGAGAGTACTGAAATGCTAGAGTATCTGTTGACCCATCTGTACTGGATCAGCATGATCGCTTCTATTGCTGCGTTGGTCTTTGCCTACTGCCAGGCCAGAATCGTTCTGCGCTCGGACGAAGGTAATGACAGAATGAAGCAGCTTTCCAGAGCGATCCGCACCGGTGCAAAGGCGTTCCTGAAACGTCAGTATCGTACTGTGGCCGTTTTTTTTGCGGCCATGTTCGTAATCGTTTGCGTTATGGCCGCGCTTGGCAAACTGACATGGTATGTCCCGTTTGCTTTCCTGACCGGCGGTTTCTTTTCCGGTCTGTCCGGCTATATCGGAATGACGATTGCCACACAGGCGAATGACCGTACGGCCTGCGCCGCGCAGAAGAGTCTGAACGACGGCCTCAGGGTCGCGTTTTCCGCCGGATCCGTCATGGGATTCACGGTCGTTGGCCTCGGACTCCTAGACACGTCCATCTGGTACGCTCTGCTGGATCTGGTATTCCATGAAAGTCTTTCCAATATTACTGCCGCAATGGTCACGTTCGGAATGGGCGCTTCCTCCATGGCGCTCTTCGCGCGTGTCGGCGGCGGCATCTTTACAAAAGCCGCGGACGTCGGCGCCGATCTCGTGGGCAAGGTAGAAAAGGGCATCCCGGAGGATGACCCCCGCAACCCGGCCACGATCTCCGACAATGTCGGCGACAACGTCGGCGACGTCGCGGGCATGGGCGCGGACCTGTATGAGAGCTATGTCGGCTCCATCGTCAGCACCTGCGCTCTGGGCGTCATCGCATTCGGTTCGACGCAGTTCAGTTTTCAGGCTGTCGCTCTTCCGCTGCTGATGGCTTCCGTCGGCGTGCTGTTCTCCGTTCTCGGCACCTTCTTTGTACGTACTGAAGAAGGCGCAAGCCAGAAAAACCTTCTTGCTGCGCTTCGCCGCGGTACCAACCTCGCTGCGATCGTGACCGCTGTCGTTTCGTTCGGCCTCGTCGTGTGGCTGTTCGGAATCCAGTACTACGGTCTGTACCTCGCGATCCTTGCCGGCCTTGCCGCCGGTGTTCTGATCGGCATCTGCACCGAGTATTTCACATCGGATACCTATCGGCCGACACAGAAGATCGCGGAATCTTCTGAAACCGGAACGGCAACGCTGATCATCAGCGGACTCGGCACCGGCATGATGTCCACGATCTATCCGATCATCATTGTCGGCGTTGCGATCCTGATCGCCTATTTCTGCTCCGGACTCTGCCCGGTGGATGTTCCGAAGTCGGATCTCGGACTGTACGGAATCTCTCTTGCCGCTGTCGGCATGCTTTCTACACTCGGTATCACGCTTGCGACGGACGCTTACGGCCCTGTCGCGGATAACGCCGGCGGTATCGCCGAAATGGCAGGCCTTGATCCGGAAGTCCGTAACCGCACCGATGCGCTGGATTCCCTCGGAAATACGACCGCCGCAACCGGAAAAGGCTTTGCGATCGGTTCTGCCGGTATGACGGCACTCGCGCTGATCGCCAACTTCAAGGCAAAGCTGCTCACGAACATGCCAGGCGTGACGGATCTCAGACTGGACCTTCTCGATCCGAAGATTCTGGTCGGTCTGTTTATCGGCGCTTGCCTGCCGTTCCTCTTCTCCGCGCTGACGATGGGTGCTGTTTCCAGAGCTGCGCAGAGCGTGGTCATCGAAGTGCGCCGTCAGTTCCGTGAGATCAAAGGAATCCTGGAAGGCGAGGCAGAGCCCGACTACGCAAGGTGCGTGGATCTGTGCTCCAAGTCCTCTCTCCATGAGATGGTTCTTCCCGCTCTGGTCGCGATCATCGCGCCGCTCGTAACGGGATTCGTTCTCGGCGGAACAGGCGTCATCGGCATGCTGTGCGGATGCACGGTGTCCGGATTCATTATGGCGATCTTCATGGCCAACTCGGGCGGTGCCTGGGATAACGCCAAGAAGTATATCGAAGCCGGCCATTTCAACGGAAAAGGCAGCGACAACCATAAATCCGCTGTTGTCGGCGATACGATCGGCGATCCGTTCAAGGATACAGCCGGCCCGTCCATCAATATCCTGATCAAACTGGTCAGCATGGTTTCCATCGTGTTTGCCGGCCTGATCGCTTCGTTCAGCATACTCTGATCCAAAAATAAGGTCTTTCACAGGGCTCCGGTTTTTTTAGATTTCCGGAGCCTTTTCCGTTACGGGCGTAAGGGCGGCGGAGCATGGCCAGGAGACGGAAAAAAGACTTGACTGAAAGAAAATGGATGTGTTAGTATTTCCCCATCTCATTTGAAAAAGCGATGATGGAACTATGCTTCCGATCCGAAAGGTTCCAGAGAGCCGGCGGCCGCTGCGAGCCGGTACCGAAGGTGTGAAGCAGTCTCATTCCGGAGCCGTTTCCGTGAATTCATTCCGACAGTAACGGGAACCGCATGGCAGCGTTACAGGCTAAGGGACTTGATGGAGTCCTGATTTGAGTGATCCGTTCATACGGATAAGCAGGGTGGTACCGCGAAGAGATTCGTCCCTGAGGCCATATTGGCTTCAGGGATTTTTTATTCAGACGGAGGAGAAATGAAAATGGACCGAGTATCGATTGCAGACATGACGATGAAACAGAGCCGGAGGGGCGTGGAATTCACGCTGAGTTTCCGCGAAAAGATCGAAATGGCGAAGCTGCTGGACAAGCTGGGGGTTTCCGTAATCGAGGTGACGCCCATCCTGCGTCCCAAGATCGACAGCCTGCTGATCAAATCGATCGGTTCGGCGGTCCGTGAGAGCACAGTCGCCGTCCCGGTCGGCATTGATCCGTCGCTTCCGGAGATCGCCTGGAAAGCGCTTGCGGAGGCAAGACATCCCCGTCTCCAGGTGGATGCGCCTGTCAGCGCCGTTCAGATGGAGTATATCGCCGGAAGGAAACCGGACGCCCTGATCGAAGAGATCGACCGGCAGGTGCGCGCCTGCAGGGCATTGTGCCCGGATGTTGAGTTTATCGCCGGGGACGCGACGCGCGCAGAGCCCGCGTTTGTTCAGAAAGCCATCCGGACCGCCATTGCCGCCGGTGCAAACGTGGTCACGGTGTGCGATGCGGAAGGGACCATGCTTCCGGATGAAATGAAAGCGTTTCTGAGCGGTCTGTATGACGCAATCGGAGAACTGAAAGACGTCTGCCTCGGCGTTTCCTGCAGCAGCGATTATGCGCTCGCGGATGCCTGCGCGGTCGCGGCAATCCAGGCGGGCGCAAGGGAGCTGAAGACGGCTGCCTATAATTTCACGGGGATCAGCCTGGAGCATACGGCGGATATCATTTTTGCGCGCGGCGAGCAGCTGGGTGTGGAGACAGGAATCCGCATGACGCAGAAAAGGCGTCTGCTCGAGCAGATCGCGTGGATGTGCAGCACGGGCCGGAGCAAGAATTCCCCGTTTGATTCCGGCGTGCAGGAAGACAGCGGCATGTATCTGACGGCGCACGACGAGATGTCGGCGGTCATGAAAGCGGTCAGCGGCCTTGGATACGATCTTTCGGAAGAGGACAGCATGCGCGTGTTTGAAGCGTTTTCCAGGATCGCCGCCAAAAAGGAAAAGGTGGGGGCGAAGGAACTGGACGCAATCGTTGCGTCCGCCGCCATGCAGGTGCCGGCCACTTATAAGATTAAAAGTTATGTGATCAACAACGGCAATATCATCAGCGCGACCGCCCACCTTCAGCTGGAAAAGGACGGAAGGGTCCTGGAGGGGATCGGACTGGGCGACGGCCCGATCGACGCGTCCTTCCTCGCGATCGAGCAGATCGTCGGGCATCACTATGAGCTGGACGATTTTCAGATTCAGGCCATTACGGAAGGCCATGAGGCGATGGGCGAATCGGTCGTCAAACTCCGGAGCGGGGGGAGACTGTTCTCTGGAAGAGGCATTTCCACCGACATCATCGGCGCAAGCATCCGCGCGTACATCAACGCACTGAACAAGATCGTCTATGAAGGCGGAACCTACTGAGAAAGAAGAGGGAATGATCCATGAATCTGTCTTTTTCCAAAAGGGGATGGAACGGCACGACATGGGAGGAAGATGTCCTTGCCGCAGAGACCATGCAGTTCGGGGGTATCGAGCTTTACAACCCGCAGGACAGCGAGGAGATGACCGGAAGGAGCGGTCCGTTTCATAAGTATACGATCGCGTCCACAATCCGCGATCTTCACGCGAGAAAGCTTTCGATTCCCTGCATCGATACCGACTGCGATCTGACGGGGGAGGATGCGTCCGGAAGGATCCTCCGGACACTGGAACTGGCGCATGACGCGCAGATCCCGTTTGTCGGCGTATGGGCTTCCTGCGAGTCCGAACCGAACGTCCGCGGATGTCTCGACTGCATCCTGCCGAAAGCAGCGGATTTGCGGGTGACCGTCCTGATCCGGACGACGGGGATCTATGCGGACACGGCGCGGCTCAGGAAGCTGATGGACGATTACGCCTGCGATGAACTCGGCGCGCTGTGGGTCATGCACGATCCCTACCGGGCGTGCGGCGAAAGCGCGGATACAACGATCCGCAACCTCGGCGGCTATGTGAAGCATGTGCATCTGCAGGACTCGGACGACGACGGGGCATTTGACCTGATCGGGGAAGGCACGCTGCCGATCGCGGACATGATGCGCGCGCTCGGTTCCATCGACTACGACGGGTTTATCTCTCTGGAATGGGAACCGGCCTGGATGCCGGAACTGGACGACCGGGAGATCATCTATCCGCACTTTGTCAATTACATGCACCGGTTCGAGAACCCGCGCGGGAAGAAGAAGCGTCTGTATGAGAATCACGACAGAACGGGACAGTATGTCTGGAAGAAGGATACGCTGATTTCCGAGACGTTCCCGGAAGTGCTGGACCGTATGGTGGAGGAGTTTCCGGACCAGTATGCTTTCAAATATACGACCCTGGACTATACGAGGACCTACGCGGAGTTCCGCGAGGATGTCGACAACTTTGCCCGTGCCCTGATATCCCTCGGCGTACGGCGCGGAAGCAAGGTGGCCATCTGGGCGACCAACGTTCCCGCGTGGTTCATCACGTTCTGGGCCGCGACCAAGATCGGAGCCATTCTCGTGACGGTCAACACGGGATACAAGCGTCATGAGGCGGATTATCTGCTCCGTCAGTCCGATACGCATACCCTTGTGATGATCGATTCCTGCCTGGATTCCGACTACAGGGCGATCATGCAGGAACTCTGCCCCGAACTTGCGCACACGAAGCCCGGAGAGCCGCTGCACAGCCGCAGGCTCCCGTTCCTCCGCAACGTGATCACGGTGGGATTCCGGATGCCCGGATGCCTGACCTTTGAAGAAGCGATGGACCGCGCGCCGCTCGTCCCGAAGGAGGAAGTCGGGCGGATGGCGTCCAAAGTCCGGCCGGACGACGTCTGCAACATGCAGTACACCTCTGGCACGACCGGATTCCCGAAGGGCGTCATGCTGACCCACTACAACGTCGTGAACGACGGGAAATGTATCGGAGACAGGATGGATCTTTCCACCGCGGACCGCATGATGATTCAGGTTCCCATGTTCCACTGTTTCGGCATGGTGCTTTCCATGACGTCGAGCATGACACACGGCGCAACGCTCTGTCCGCTGCCGTATTTTTCTGCGAAAGTATCCCTCGCATGCATCAATCAGGAGCGGATCACCTGCTTCAACGGCGTGCCTACGATGTTCATTGCCATGTTCAACCATCCGGACTACCGGAAGACGGACTTCTCGCACATGCGGACGGGAATCATGGCGGGAAGCGGCTGCCCGCCCGAACTGATGCGGCGCGCCGCGCAGCCGGATGAGATGCACATGACCGGCATCGTCAGCGTATACGGTCAGACCGAATCCGCGCCCGGAAGCACGATGAGCGCATGGGACGATCCGATCGAAGTCCGGTGCGACACGGTCGGCTATGCGTTCCCGCATGTCGCCTGCAAGGTGATTGATCCGGAAACGGGCGAAGAGCTTCCCGCGGGGGTGAACGGGGAATTCTGTTCCCGCGGCTACAACACGATGAAGGGATATTACAAGATGCCGGACGCCACGGCGTCCGCGGTCGATTCGGAAGGCTGGCTGCATTCGGGCGATCTCGCGTGCAGGGACGAGAACGGCAATTACCGGATCACCGGCAGGCTGAAGGACATGATCATCCGCGGCGGGGAAAACATCTATCCCAAGGAGATCGAGGAATTCATCTATACGCATCCCGCCGTTCAGGACGTTCAGGTGATCGGCGTCCCGGACAGCAAATACGGGGAGGAGGCCATGGCCTGCATCATCCTGAAGGAGGGACAGCAGGTGACGAAGGAGGAGATGCTCTCCTTTATCAGCGCGTCGCTGGCGCGGCATAAGGTCCCCAAGTACATCGATTTCACGGACGCGTTCCCGATGAACGCCGCAGGGAAGATTCTGAAGTACAAAATGCGGGAGGAAGCGGCAAAGCGTCTGGGCCTCGTAGGCGCCGGCGGCATCGATACCGCGAAGTCCAAAGAGGAGATCTGACGCGTCATAAAAGTTTTATTTGACAATCCGACGGATATGTTTTAACATTCAATTTAATTGATTCTGAAAGGCTATGACGAAGACAGCGGAAGGAATTGCTCTTCAGAGAGCCGGCGGATGGTGCGAGCCGGCAGCATGCACTTCATGACTCATCACTTCCGAGCCGGAGGTCCGAACAGCAATATCAGTAGGCGCCTCCCGTACGCCCGCGTTAAGGGATAGGATTTGTCAGAATCCGAAGCGGCGGCAGACGATCTGCCGCAAGTTGAGTGGTACCACGGGAATACAATCTCGCCTCAGTCTTTATTTGACTGAGGCGTATTTTTTTGGAGGAAAAACAGATGGATCAGACAGCCAGCGGCCAGCTGTATGAAGTTGCACAGCGTATTCACGAAATGCGCGATATTTTCGGATACAGCACTGCGAAAATGGCGGAGCTGACGGAGATTCCGGAAGCGCTCTATCTATCGTATGAAGCGGGGAAGGAGGATCTTCCGTTCACATTCATGCATAAGTGCGCGCTCGCGTTCGGCGTGGAGATCACGGACCTGCTGGAAGGCCACAGCGCAAAGCTGTCCAACTATACGGTCACGCGGCGCGGGACGGGACTTGTGACGGCAAGCGAGGACGGGATCATGATTCAGAACATGGCGCCGATGTTCCGTCAGAAACTCGCGACGCCGTACTGGGTCACCTACGCGTATTCGGAGGAACTGCAGCACAAGCCGATCCATACGACGACGCACAGCGGTCAGGAATTCGATCTGGTCGTGTCCGGAACGCTCCGGGTCCAGGTCGGAGCGCATACGGAAGTTCTGGAGGAAGGCGATTCGATCTTCTACAAGAGCTCCACGCCTCACGGCATGATTGCCATCGACGGGAAGGACTGCACCTTCCTTGCCATGATCATGGCGGGCTCGGAGGAGGAGCAGAAATTCGACGAGGTCGTTCCCGTCGTTACCGGGGAACCGAAGCAGCCGCTTCTCTGCGAATCGTTCGTCAATGCGCAGGAAGACGCTGCGGGAAGGCTTCAGGGGATCGAATTCCGGAATGCGGACAGCTTCAATTTCGCGTTCGACATTGTGGACGGGATCGCCCGGAAGGACCCGTACAAGCTGGCCATGGTCCATGTTTCCAAGGACATGCAGGAGCGCAGGTTTACCTTCAAGGACATCAAGGACGCGTCCTCCCAGGCCGCGAACTATTTCACCTCGCTCGGAATCAAAAAAGGCGACCGTGTCATGCTGGTGCTGAAGAGGCATTATCAGTTCTGGTTTGCGATCCTTGCGCTGCATAAGATCGGCGCGATCGCGATCCCCGCAACGAACCAGCTGCAGGAGCATGATTTTGAATACCGGTTCACTTCCGCAGGCGTCAGCGCCATCATCTGCACGGCGGACGGCGACACCGCCCACCAGGCGGAACTCGGCCAGGAAGCCGCGGACGTCGCGCTGACCAGGATCATGGTCGGAGGAAGCCGGGAGGGATGGCATGACTTTGACGCGGAATATGTCCTGTTCAGCAGGAGATACAGCCGCACGGAAGATTCACCGTGCGGGGACGACCCCATGCTGATGTTCTTCACGTCTGGCACGACGGGCTATCCGAAGATTGCGACGCACAGTTACAAATACGCGCTCGGACATTTTGTGACCGCAAAATACTGGCACCGGGTCGAACGGGAAGGACTCCATTTCACGATCTCCGAAACCGGATGGGGCAAGGCGCTCTGGGGCAAGCTCTACGGCCAGTGGATGTGCGAGGGAGCCGTATTCACCTATGACTTTGACGTGTTTGACGCGGAAAAGATCCTTCCGCTGTTCAAACGGTACAATATCACAACCTTCTGCGCACCGCCGACGATGTACAGGATGCTGATCAAGAAGGACCTGTCCCGGTATGATCTGAGCTCCATCCGTCACGCGACGACGGCGGGTGAGGCGCTGAACCCCGAAGTGTTCTATCAGTTCGAGAAGGCGACCGGTCTGCAGGTCGCGGAAGGATTCGGCCAGACGGAGATGACGCTCGGCATCGCGAACCTCAGGGGAATGAAGATCAAGCCCGGATCCATGGGCAAGCCGGTCCCGGGTTACGGCATTGATCTGGTCGACCGGAACGGGGAGCCTGTCGAAGACGGCGTAACCGGGGAGATCGTGATCCGCTGCGGCAGGGACGACCACAGATGCGGCGTGTTCCTTGGTTATTACCGGGACGAGGAGAAAACGGACGAAGCCTGGCGCTTCGGCATGTACCATTCCGGAGACCTCGCGTGGAGGGATGAGGACGGATACTACTGGTACGTCGGACGCGCGGACGATCTGATCAAGTCCTCCGGATACCGGATCGGACCCTTTGAGATCGAGAATACGATCATGGAGCTTCCGTACGTGCTGGAGTGCGGCGTATCCGCGGCCCCGGACGAAGTCCGCGGCCAGGTCGTCAAGGCGAGCATCGTGCTCGTGCCCGGAACGGAAGGCACCGAGGCGCTCAAAAAGGAGATCCAGGATTACGTCAAGGCGCACACCGCGCCGTACAAGTATCCGAGGATCGTCGTTTTCCGCAGGGAACTGCCCAAAACGATCAGCGGAAAGATTATCCGGAACCTGCTTTAACGTTTTCTTGACATTCAATATT
Source organism: Clostridia bacterium (assembly GCA_017429985.1). Lineage (GTDB taxonomy): Bacteria > Bacillota > Clostridia > Christensenellales > CAG-138 > JAFRNW01. The sequence goes on from JAFRNW010000010.1 coordinate 223,922, forward strand.
ATTCGTGATAGGATTCCTTCTATTAAAGGCGTCGAAGGAGAGGGTCCGACCCGGGATCCGCGTAAAGAGAGCCGGTGGATGGTGCAAACCGGATGCGGATGGGACGGATTTGTAGCTCCGGAGCCGGGGAGAAGAAAGCGGTTTCCGCAAGTAGAACTCCTCCGCGTCAGCTGCGTCAGTGCTTAGGGTTTTTCAAAGAACCCGACGAGGGGCATGGATCGTGAGATCCCTGCAATTTGAGTGGTACCGCGGGTGATACATTCGCTCGTCTCAAGGAATTCAATCTTTGGGACGGGCTTTTTTGTTTATCCCGGCAAAACGGAGGAAAAGATGGGTCAGCAGATTACAGGACTGGATTACAAGATCCGCGAGATGGCGGGCCGTATCCACGAGCTTCGCGAGATTTCCGGCTTTACGCCCGCGCAGATGGCGCAGAATACGGGCGTCTCGGAGGAGGAGTACCTTCTCTGCGAACAGGGGGGAAGCGATCTGAACTTCGCATTCCTTTACCGGTGCGCACTTTCGTTCGGCGTAGACGTAACGGATCTGATCGAAGGCAGCAGCCCGAAACTGCGTTCCTATACGCTGACGCGCGCCGGAAACGGTCAGAAGATCGAGCAGGCGCATGAGATGATCTATTACAACATGGCCTCCGGATTCAAGAACAGGATCGCGGATCCGCTGTATGTTGAGAACAAGTACTCCGACCGGGCGTTCCATTCGGACATCGAACTGACGACGCACGACGGCCAGGAGTGCGATCTCGTCATCAAGGGCACGCTCAAGGTCCAGATCGGCGAGCACACGGAGACGCTGCACGAGGGCGACTGCATCTATTTCGACAGCTCGATCCCGCACGGCATGGTCGCGGCGGACGGGGCGGACTGCCTGTTCTACGCGATCGTTCTGAAGCATCAGGACGAGATCCCGCAGATCCCCGAGATGGTGGTCGCGGAAGGGGTCCGGCCGGCCGTAACGGAAAAGCCGGGCGAACGGATCGCGGACCGCTTCATCAGCACGCAGGAGAACGAGAAGGGACTGGTCACGTCGATCTCCTTCAAGGAGGAGAACACGTTCAACTTCGCCTTTGACGTTCTGGATGCCCTGGGAAGGGAAAAGCCGGACCGGACGGCGCTCGTATACGCGTCCGAAAACGGGGACAGCAGGAAATTCTCCTTCAAGGACATGAAGGACGCCTCCTCCCAGACGGCGAACTATTTCACCTCGCTCGGGATCAAGCGCGGGGACCGCGTGATGCTCGTGCTGGGACATCATTACCAGTTCTGGTTCTCCCTCCTTGCGCTGAACAAGATCGGCGCGATCGCGATCCCGGCGACGAACCAGCTGCTGCAGCATGACTTTTCCTACCGGTTTACTACCGCGGGCGTCAGCGCGATCGTCTGCACCGCCAACGGAGACGCCGCGCATCAGGCGGAACTAGCCGAACAGGAGACGGGTCTTTCGCTGAAGAAGATCCTGGTCGGAGGACAGCGGGACGGCTGGCACGATTTCGACAGCGAGTACGGCCTGTTCAGCCGCAGGTATCTCAGGAGCGACGACGCCCCGTGCGGGACGGACCCGATGCTGATGTTCTTCACGTCGGGAACGTCGGATTATCCGAAGGCGTGCCTGCACGATTACCGCTATCCGCTCGGACACTACATCACGGCGCGCTACTGGCACCGCGTGGACTCGGACGGGCTGCATCTGACGCTTTCCGACACCGGCTGGGCGAAGGCCCTCTGGGGAAAGCTCTACGGGCAGTGGCTCTGCGAAGCGGGCGTGTTCGTATACGACTATCAGCGGTTTGACGCGGAAAAGGTGCTGTCTTTGTTCCGAGAATACGGCATTACAAGTTTCTGCGCGCCGCCTACCATGTACCGGATGATGATCAAGCAGGATCTCTCAAGATTCGACCTCAGTTCCGTCCGGCACGCGAGCATCGCGGGCGAAGCGCTGAATCCGGAAGTGTTCCGGCAGTTTGAGAACGCCACGGGCCTCAAGATCATGGAGGGATTCGGACAGTCCGAATCCACGCTGATCATCGGGAACCTCGCGGGCGACATGCATAAGATCGGCTCCATGGGCCGTCCCGTCCCGCTGTACGACGTGCATCTGATCACGCCGGACGGATCGGAGGCGGTCACCGGCGAAACGGGCGAGATCTGCATCAACATCCAAAACGGCCTGCCGTGCGGACTGGCCAGGGAATACTACGGCAGTCCCGAGGTCACGGCCGCGACGTGGAAGGACGGCTATTATCATACGGGCGATCTGGCGTGGAAGGACGAGGACGGTTTCTTCTGGTACGTCGGACGCGCGGATGACGTGATCAAGTCCTCCGGATACCGCATCGGGCCGTTCGAGATCGAGAACGTGATCATGGAACTCCCGTACGTACTGGAATGCGGCGTATCCCCCGCACCGGACGAGGTGCGCGGGCAGATCGTGAAGGCGAGCATCGTGCTCGTGCCCGGAACGGAAGGCACCGAAGCGCTCAAGAAGGAGATCCAGAATTACGTCAAGGCGAACACGGCGCCGTACAAGTATCCGAGGATCGTGGAATTCCGGAAAGAGCTTCCCAAGACGACGAGCGGGAAGATCATCCGGAGCAGACTGTAAGCAGGGATCGGCATGGAGACCAGAAGGCTCACGCTTTTCGCGGGACACTACGGAAGCGGGAAAACGAATATCGCGATCAATTACGCGCTGTATCTGAAGCGGGCGGGCTATCCCGTTGCGATCGCGGATCTGGATATCGTCAATCCGTACTACCGCACGAAAGACAGCGAGCAGATGCTTTCGGAAAACGGGATCGAACTGATCGTTTCCCCGTACGCGAACTCCAACGTGGATCTTCCCTCGATGCCGAAGGAGATCTACGGACTGGTCTGCGACCCGTCCCGGTACGGCGTTCTGGATATCGGCGGGGACGACCGCGGCGCGCTCGCGCTCGGACGCTACGCGGCGGACATCGTCTGGGAAAACAACTATGAAATGCTTCTGGTCATCAACAGGGCGAGACCTCTGACCAGAACGCCGGAGGATACGGTGGAAGTCCTGCGGGAAATGGAGCAGGCGGGCGGGATCCCGTTCACCGGCATCGTCAACAATACGAATCTCGGCCTCGATACCCGCGCGGAGGACGTCCTTTCAAGCCTTGCGTACGCGGACGCGGTGTCCGCTCTGACGGGGCTTCCGGTGAAGATGACCTGCGCGATGCGCTCGATCGTTCCGGAACTGAATGATAAGATCGGGAATCTGTTCCCGCTGGAGATACAGAAACTGTATTATATGCTCGATTCGGAGGTAAGGAATGGCAAAACTGACATTTAAAGAGGAACTGTGCAAGGGCTGCGGTCTTTGCGTGAATGCCTGCCCGAAGGGCATTCTGGCGCTGGCGAAGAACCGCCTGAACGGAAAGGGACATGCGCCCGTGGAGCTGACGGATCCGGATGCGTGCATCGGATGCGCGAGCTGTGCGATCATGTGCCCGGACTGTGTGATCAAGGTCGAGCGCTGAAGGAGGAGGAATCATGCAGGAAAAAGTTTTGATGAAAGGGAACGAGGCGATCGCAGAGGCCGCGATCCTGGCGGGATGCCGGCACTATTTCGGCTACCCGATCACGCCCCAGACGGAAGTCGCCGCCTATATGGCGAAAAAGATGCCGAAGATCGGCGGCACGTTCCTTCAGGCGGAAAGCGAGATCGCCGCGATCAATATGGTTTACGGCGCCGCGTCCACGGGAAAGCGGGCGATGACGTCGTCCTCCAGCCCGGGCATTGCGCTGAAATGCGAGGGCATCTCCTATCTCGCGGGATCGGACCTTCCGGCGCTGATCGTCAACGTCCAGCGCGGCGGTCCCGGCCTCGGCGGCATCCAGCCGTCCCAGTCAGATTACTATCTGGCGACGAGAGGACCCGGACACGGTGATTTTCACGTGATCGTCCTGGCTCCCTCCAGCGTCCAGGAGATGGCGGACCTCACGGGCAAGGCGTTTGAACTGGCGGAAAAATACCGCATGCCGGCCATGCTGCTGGCGGACGGCACGATGGGCCAGATGATGGAACCGGTCGTGCTGCCGGACCCGGTCGAAACCGTCCCGGAAAAGACGTGGGCGGTCACGGGCACAGGATGCGCCAGAGAGCACAGGATCATCAACTCCCTGGATCTTTCCCCCGTCAATCTGGAGCGCCTGAACCTCGAACGCTTCAAGCGGTATGAAAAGGTCGAGGCGGAGGAGGCCATGTGGGAGTCCTTCCTGATGGAGGACGCGGAGATCTGTATCGTATCCTGCGGCATCACGGCGCGCGTTTCGAGAAACGCGATCGTCGCGGCAAGGGAAAAGGGGATCCGGGTCGGCATGATCCGTCCGATCACGCTCTGGCCGTTCCCGAAGAAAGCGCTCCTGAACGCCGCGGACCAGGTACATGATTTCATCTGCGTCGAGCTGAACATGGGCCAGATGGCGGAGGACGTGGAACTTGCCATCCGCTGCAGAAAGCCGGTCGCGCGCTGCAACCGGGTCGGCGGCATGATCCCGTCCCCGGACGAGGTGCTGGAAGCCATTTACAAAGCTGCCGGAAAGGAGGCGGGAAAATGATCGTATTCGACAAGCCGAAATCTCTGACGGACGCGGTATTCCATTACTGCCCCGGATGCACCCACGGCATCGTACACCGCCTCGTCGCGGAAAGCATCGACGAGCTGGGGATCGAGGGAAGGACGATCGGGATCGCGCCGGTCGGCTGTTCCGTTCTTGCATATAACTATTTTGCCTGCGATATGATCGAGGCGGCCCACGGGCGCGCCCCGGCGGTCGCGACGGGCGTCAAGCGCGCGCTGCCCGACCGTATCGTCTTCTCCTATCAGGGCGACGGCGATCTTGCCTCCATCGGCATGTGCGAGACGGTAAGCACCGCCGCGCGCGGGGAAAACATCACGATCATCTTCATCAACAACGCCATCTACGGCATGACCGGGGGGCAGATGGCGCCGACCTCCCTGATCGGGCAGGTCACCCAGACCTCCCCCTACGGAAGAGATCCCAAAACGCAGGGATATCCGATCCGGATCTGCGAGCTTCTCGCGACACTGGACGGGCCGGAGTATCTTGCCCGCGTCACGGTCAACAGCGTGCCGCATGTCCGACAGGCGAAGAAGGCGATCAAGAAGGCGTTTCAGAACCAGATCGAGGGAAAGGGCTTTTCCCTCGTGGAGGTCGTCAGCTCCTGCCCGACCAACTGGGGCGTCACGCCGCTTGAAGCCATGAAGTGGATCGACGAGAAAATGATCCCGCAGTATCCGCTCGGCGTTTACCGGGACCGGAGCGAGGAGGCGAGCAGATGAAGAACAACGAGATTATCATTGCCGGTTTCGGCGGACAGGGACTGCTCTTTTCCGGGAAAGTCCTCGCCTACGCGGGACTCCTTGAGGGAAGGGAACTCAGCTGGCTGCCTTCCTACGGACCGGAGATGCGCGGCGGCACGGCCAACTGCAACGTGATCCTGAGCGACAGGCCGGTCGGTTCGCCCATCGTGCAGCATCCGACCATCCTGATGGTCATGAACACCCCTTCCCTGGACAAATACGAGAGCACGGTCGTGCCTGGCGGCATGATCTTTGTGGATTCCTCCCTGATCGCGAGGAAGGTGCAGCGGCAGGACGTGACCGCCGTCTACGTGCCCGCCACCCAGATGGCCGCGGACATGAACATGACCGGGCTTGCGAACATGATCCTGCTCGGCGCGGTCATCGCGAAGACCGGATGCGTGAACGAGGCGGGGCTTGCGGACGCGCTGCACAAGGTGATCCCCGCGAGGAAGGCGGACCTGTTCGATTCCAACATGGCCGCGATCCGCGCCGGGAAGGAGTACGTGTCATGAGGATCAGCTGTATTCAGATGGATATGCAGCTGGGACAGCCTGATTTAAACTTCGCGCACGTCCGGGAGCTGATCCTGCAGGCTGTTGCCGATGAACATCCCGACACGGTCGTTCTGCCGGAGACGTGGAACACGGGCTTTTTCCCGAAGGAGGATCTCGCGTCGCTCTGCGACCGGGACGGCGAACGGGTCAGGAAAGAAATCGGCGCGCTGGCGGCGGACTGTTCCGTCAACATCGTGGCGGGAAGCGTCGCCAACGAACGCGGCGGCAAAATCTACAACACCTGCCTTGTCTTCGACCGCTCCGGGGACTGCGTCGCGTCCTACGACAAGACGCATCTGTTCACGCCGATGGGGGAAGACCGGAACTTTGCCAAGGGAGACCATCTCTGCAGATTCCGTCTGGACGGCATTCCGTGCGGCGTGATCATCTGCTACGACGTGCGCTTTCCGGAACTGATCCGGAGCATGTCCGTCCCGGGCATGGACCTGATGTTCATGGTTTCCCAGTGGCCGGACGTCAGGACGGCGCATCTCAGAACGCTGACCGCCGCGAGGGCCATCGAGAACCAGATGTTCGTCGCGTGCTGCAATTCCTGCGGAACGGCGGGAGAGACCCGCTACGGCGGGAACTCGTCCATCCTGGATCCCTGGGGCGCCTGCCTCGCTTCGGCCGGCGCACAGGAGGAGATCCTGACAGCCGACTGCGATTTTTCCGTCGTGGACGGGATCCGAAATTCGATCAACGTGTTTGCGGACCGCAGACCGGAACTATATAATTGTAATTGATATGAAAGAAGGAGAATTCATTATGGAGTACACATTTCCCGTAACCAGAACGACGCATCCGCGTCCGCGTCCGGAAGATGAAACGAAGCTCGGCTTCGCGCGCTATTTCACAGACCACATGTTCATGATGGAATGGGACGAGGGACAGGGGTGGCATGACGGCCGCATCGTGCCGCACGAGCCCTTCCTGATCGAGCCCGCGTCCTGCGTTCTCCACTACGCCCAGATGATGTTCGAAGGCATGAAGGCGTACCGGACGCCGGACGGCGGCATCCAGCTGTTCCGGCCGGACATGAACATCAAGCGCATGGCGAGGACCAACGAGCGCATGTGCATTCCGGAGCTGCCCGGGGATCTCTTCCTCGCTGCGGTCAAGGCGCTGATCCATGAGGACATCGACTGGGTGCCTTCCGCTCCCGGTACCGCACTGTACATCCGCCCGTTCATTTTCGGCGACGAGGTCTCGTTCTCCGTCCTTCCGGCGAAGCATTACCGCTTCATGATCATTCTGAGCCCGACCGGCTCGTACTACGCGGCCAACGACGGCGGTCTCTCCACCACGAGGATCTACGTGCAGGACCAGTACATCCGCGCAGCCCGCGGCGGCACGGGATACGCCAAGGTCGGCGGCAACTACGGCGGCGGCATGCGCGCGTCCATGGACGCCCTGAAGTACGACTGCAAGGACGTTCTGTGGCTCGACGCCCAGGAGCATAAATACGTGGAGGAGATCGGAACGTCCAACGCGTTCTTCAAGATCGGGGACGAAGTGATTACGGCGCCCCTTGACTCCGGCACGATCCTTCCGGGCATCACCCGCGATTCCGTCATCAATCTTCTGAAGAAGTGGGGCATGAAGATCTCCGAGCGCAAGCTTTCCATCGATGAGATCGTCGAAGCCTCGAAGAACGGCACGCTGGAGGAGATCTTCGCGAGCGGCACCGCAGCGGTCATCTCCCCGATCGGCTGGCTGAACTACAACGGCGAGGACGTTCAGGTGGCGGACGGCAAGGTCGGCCTGGTCGCGCAGAAACTGTACGACACGCTCTACGGCATGCAGACCGGCACGGTGGAAGACTTCATGGGATGGACCTACCGCATCTGAAACAGGAAACAAACGTCTGCCGGAACGGCAGAACGCATATGAGAATCCACAGCGCTCCGGAAGAGAACTTCCGGGGCGCTGCTCTTTCCGCCGGCAGAGAACCTGCTGCGGCGCGCGTTGAAAAAGCACCCCCGAACTGATAGAATGTGAAAAAAGATGCCGGAGGCGCCCAGTATGCAGGATCCGAGACAGATGATGGACGATCTGTTTGCGATGGATATGATCTCAGGGGATCTGGACAGGAAAAAGGACGATGAAAACGCCGCCGATCAGAAGAGCGGCTCCTCATCCGGCGGACAGTACCCGTCGGGCGGAAACAGCGGCGGGAAACCGTCGGGGGGCGGATGTCTTTCCGCGCTGATCCTGCTGCCCGTCATGCCGCTGATCAGCCTGTTCCGGGATCTGTTCTCCTGAGGAACACCGGGGTCATGCCCCGGGCTTTTCCGCCTCCTTCAGCAGGACGAACTTCTCCAGCGGGAAGAGGATCACCGCCTGGAGCGATCCCGCGCAGAACATGGCGATCGTCGGGGCAAGCGCGGACCAGAAGGCGGATCTGCTCTGCATGACGGCGTTTGCGACCACGCCCTGGAGCCATGTCGAGAACAGGATCAGGCAGATCATGACGAAGATATAGACGGCGACGTTAATGGCAGGCGCATCGGAGTGGAACGTGGTCCTGCGGTTCTGGAAATACCCGTAGATATTCGCGATCAGGTTGGACAGGAAAAAGGGGAGGACATAGCCCCAGTTGCTGTTTCCCGCACCGACGGACCGTTCCGAGAAGACGGCGGACAGGAAGTCCGGAAGCGGCGCTTTCCAGCCGCGCATCGTGAAAAACAGAACGTTGACGAGAACGATCTGCAGAAGCGCGACAAGCCCGCTGACCAGAAGGAACTTGACGATCTGCCAGAGCGTTTTGACGGCCGGGCCCTTTGATTCGGCGCGGCGGTCCGTTTTTTCAATGAAGCCGGCGAGTCCGGCTGACGGTTTATCCATAACCGGATTATACCCCCTTAAGCCGCGCAAGGCAAATGAGCGGAAACTTGCGGAAACGGTTTTTCAGGCGTAATGTAAGGAATATGAGCAGGAACGGAAAGCAGGGAACAATCGAGGTCCTGGCGCCCGTCGGCGGGAGCGAACAGCTGAAGGCAGCGGTCTACTGCGGCGCGGACGCCGTATATTTCGGGCTGAAGCAGTTCAACGCGAGACGGAACGCGGACAACTTCTTCGACGAGGATCTTTCCGGAACGGTCCGTTTCTGCCACGCGCACGGCGTGGCGGTCCACATCACGCTCAACACGCTGATCCTGGACCGGGAGCTTGCGGAGATGCGCGACGCGGCGGATACCGCTTGCGGTTCCGGCGCGGATGCGGTGATCACGCAGGATCTTGCCGTCGCGGAATACATCCGGACCTTCTGGCCTTCCGTACAGGTGCACGCGTCCACGCAGATGGCGGTGCACAACGCGGAGGGAGCGCACGTTCTTTCGGACGCGGGGTATCACCGGATCGTCCTGGCGAGGGAACTGACGCTTCCGGAGATCGCTTCCGTCGCGGAAAAGACCGAAGCGGACTGCGAGGTATTCATTCACGGTGCGCACTGCATGAGCGTATCCGGAAACTGCTACATGTCCGCCATGATCGGCGGAAGGAGCGGCAACCGCGGCCTGTGCGCGCAGCCCTGCAGGCTCACCTGGGAAAAGGACGGAAGGGAATACGTCCTGTCGCTGAAGGATATGTCCTACATCGGCAGGATCCGCGACCTTGAAAAGACCGGGGTTCGCAGTGTCAAGATCGAAGGCAGGATGAAACGCGCGGAATACGTCGCGGCGGCCGTAACGGCATGCCGCGAAGCGATCGAGGGGAGAGCCCCCGACATGGACAGCCTGCGCGCCGTCTTTTCGCGGAGCGGGTTCACCGACGGATTCCTGACGGGAAAGCGGACGCTGGACATGTTCGGAATCCGGACAAAGGAAGACGTGACCGCCGCGAAGGACGTCCTGGCAGGACTCGCGCAGCTCTACCGAAAGGATCCCCAGCGGATCGCCGTGGACATGCATTTCACGGCGGAGGCGGGGAAACGCTCCGTCCTGACCGTGACGGACGGAACGAACACGTCCGTTTCGGAGGGAGACGTGCCGGAGGAAGCCAGGACACAGCCCCTGACAGCGGAGAGTGCGTCGAGGAACCTGTTCAAGACCGGCGGAACGCCCTATACGGTCCGGGGATTCGAAGCGGAGATCGGGCCGGACATCTCCATCCCGCCCGGGCAGATGAACGCGATGCGGCGGGACGCGCTGGAAAAGCTCACGGACCTGCGCTGCGGAACGCTTCCGCAGAAGCAGCCGTACGCACCCGCGGAGCACGCGCCGTACGTGCCGGGTAAAAAAGTGTTCCGGCTCCGGTTTGAACGCGCCGGACAGGTCTTCGATGGGGGAGAGGACACGCAAACGGTCCTGCCCCTGCGTCTGCTGGAGGAGCATCCGGAATTTCTCGGCCGGTTCGGGGAGAGGCTCATCGCGGAACTTCCTGCTCTGATCTGGGAAGGGGACGGTCCGGGGATCCGGGAGCGGCTCCTGAAACTGCGCGAGAACGGACTCAGGCATGTTCTTTCAGGCAACATCTGCGCGCCGGAACTCGTCCGCGACACGGGTCTGATCCTGCACGGGGGAGCGGAACTGAACGTTCTGAACACGGAAGCGCTCGAACGGTACGCGCGCTACGGATTCTCCGATCTGACGCTCTCGTTTGAACTGCCGCACCGGGACATGGGTGCGATCCACTCGGATGTCCGGCGCGGATTCATCGGATACGGGCATCTGCCCCTGATGAAGTTCCGCAACTGCCCCGGGAAAGGCAGGAACGGATGCGGCGACTGCACCGGGAACACCGTTCTCACAGACCGGATGCGGGAGAAGTATCCGCTGCTGTGCAGGGAAAGGAAATTCTCCGAGCTTCTGAACTGCGTGCCGGTCTATACCGCAGACCGCCGCATGCCGGACACGGATTTTGAAACGCTGTATTTTACGGTGGAACCGGAAGAGCAGTGCCGCCATGTCTATGCGCTGTACCGGAACGGCGCGGCGCCCGACTTCAGACGGACGGGCGGCCTGTATTTCAGGGAACTGCTGTAAACGGGCACGCGCATCAGGCGCGGTGCCGGACACTATAAAGGACTGAATTTGAAAAGGAGGCACAACAATGAATTATACGGTTGAAGCACTGGACAGAGTCATGGAAGAAACCAAGGCGTCCTATCAGGAAGTCAAGGAAGCGCTTGAGGCGGCCAACGGCGACGCGAATGCGGCGATCGAGGCGCTCAAGGAAAGAAAGGCAGAAAACAAGAAGCTCAACGAGCTGAAGGAAAAACTCACGGCCATCATCAAAAAGGGAGACGCGAAAAAGGTCGTGCTCAGACGGAAGGGCGAGGAACTGATCTCCGTTCCGCTGAACCTCGGCATCCTCGGCGGGATCGTCAGCGTGGCGGCCGCTCCGGTAGCGGTGATCGTCGCCGCGATCGCGGCCTACGGGTTCGACTGCAAGATCGAAGTCGAGAACAGGGACGGAACGAAGGAGGAAGTGGACTGAGTTTCCCTTCCATCCGGACGGATATGAAAACCGCGGGAGGACAGGCTGCGTGGCGCTGTTTCCCGCGGTTGTTTTATGTCTGTATCCCCGTTTCCGGGATCAGAGGGCGGCGAGGAAGGAATCGAGACGGTCCATGGCCTCCTTCAGAAGCGGGAGGGGTTTTGTACACGCGATGCGGATGTGCCCGGGGAGACCGAAAGCGGATCCGGGAACGACCGCGATATTCTGATCCTCCAGCAGCTTTTCCGTAAACGAAAGGTCGTCCGTCCCGTCCGGCAGCCGGACGAACACGTACAGCCCGCCCTCCGGATCGGGGCATGTGAGCACGCCTGTCTTCCGAATGCGGCCGGCGACATATCCACACCGCCTGCGGCATTCTTCCCGGATGCGTCCGGGTGCTTCCGGGTACGTTTCCAGACCTTTCAGCAGGGCAGCCTGCGCGATGGCGGACGGACAGCCCGCGCAGTTGGTGAAGATGCGGGACAGCGCGGTGATGACACACGGTTCTGCCACGCACCATCCGATCCTCCAGCCGCTCATGGCGAAGGTTTTGGACGCGCTTGAGACGTAAACCGTGACGGCGCGTTCCGCCGCGTTGAGAAGGGACAGCGGGTTTTCCGTTTCCCCGGAATAGGTCAGTCCGTCATAGCTGCCGTCCACGATCAGAAAGATCCCGCGCTCCGAGCAGAACGAGGCAATCTCACGGATCCTGCTTCCGGGGCAGACGGTCCCGGCAGGATTGCAGGGTGTATTCAGGACCACGGCCTTCGTACGGTCCGTACATGCCTGCCTAACCATATCCGCCGTGGGCAGATAGCTCGTTTCCGCACCGCAGGGAAGGACGGTTTCCTTCGCGCCGGCGATGCGGATCATTTCCCTGTAGCAGGACCAGTACGGGGCAGGGAGGATCACTTCGTCTCCCGGATCCGTCAGGACGGTCAAAAGAGAGCCGAGGATGGTTTTTGCGCCGTTGGAAACAGCGACGCACTCCGGTCCGACACCATACCGTTCCCCGAGCTTTTTCCGAAGCTCCGGGGTTCCGCAGGTAGCGGTGTATCCCGTTTCGTTGAGAAGGATGGAGCGGATCCCCGCGGAGCGGACTTCGTCCGGAACGGGAAGCCCGGTCTCGCCGACGGTCAGGTCGATGACCGGCCGGCCTTCGGCGGACAGCTTCCGCGCCCGGTCCATCAGCGCGGAGATCGGGGAGGGAATGATGGATTGGATTCTCTTGGACAGTTCAGGCATAGTCCGTATGCTCCGTTTCCCGGTCAGCGCCGGAAGAGATAGCGAAAGCCGGCTGCACAGACACAGAGTATGGTAGACCGGCTTTCGAAGTGTATGCTGTAACGATTGTCAGCGGAGGAACCCGTTGATGATCTGTTCTTCGGCTTCCTGTTCGGTGAGGCCGAGCGTCATAAGCTTGATGAGCTGTTCGCCCGCGATCTTGCCGATCGCCGCCTCGTGGATGAGAGCGGCGTCCACGCAGTTCGCGTCCAGCTTCGGGACAGAGATCACGCGCGCCTTGTCCATGATGATCGCGTCGCATTCCGCGTGTCCGTTACAGATGGTGTTTCCGATGATGTCGGCATAGAACACCTGCTCGGAGCTGTCCCTCGCGACAGACCTGGAAACGACGTCCGCGCTGGAGTGCGGTCCGTTCAGCACGGCTTCATACTTGCTCGTGGCGTGCTGCGAGCCGTGCGTCATCAGACGTTCGCGGACGATCAGGGACGCGCCGTCCTTCAGGTCGGCGTGCGTGGTGCGTACGGTGGAATCGACGCCCTTGATCTGGACCATTTCCATTTCCACATGGCTGCCCTCTTCCTGGTGTACGATCGTCTGGGGGTTCATGATGCGCTTTCCGTTTCCGTCCCCTTCGCCGACGTGTTTTTCCACGTACTTGATCTTTGCGTTCTTTCCGACGAAGAAGCGGTGGACGCCGTCATGCTGCGAATCCTGATTGCCGCAGTTGTTGATGCCGCAGCCCGCGATGATGGTCACGTCCGAATCCTCTCCGATATAGAAATCGTTGTAGACCGTTTCCTTGAGTCCGCTTTCGCTCAGGATGACGGGGATATGGACGCTTTCGTTCTTCGTTCCGGGCTTGATGAAGATGTCGATGCCCGGATTGTCCTTTTTGGACTGGATGTCGATATTGGCGGTCGTGCAGCGGGCGGCGGAAACGCCGTTGGCGCGGATGTTGTATGCGCCTTCCGGCATGTTGTGCAGGTCGGCGATCTCTTCCAGCATTCTTCTCTGAATTGCGTCCAGCATGGTCGTCCCTCCTTAAGCCAGTTTCGAGCAGGAGCTTCCGACGGCGGATGCGGTGCCGAGCAGTTCCGGAAGGATATCGTCTTTCCTGCCGAATCGCTTGATGCGTCCCGCTTCTATGACAAGGATGTCATCGGCAATGTTCAGGATCCTCTCCTGATGGGAGATGATGATGATCGTGCCGTGGATCTCCCGGCGCAGCTTTTCAAAGACCTGGATCAGGCTCTGGAAGCTCCAGATGTCGATCCCGGCTTCCGGCTCGTCGAAGATGGCGTATTTTGTCCCGCGGGCGATCACGGTGGCGATCTCGATCCGCTTCAGTTCTCCGCCGGAAAGGGAGGCGTCCACTTCCCGGTTGATATAGTCCTTGGCGCAGAGACCGACCTGGGACAGGTATTCGCACGCGTCCAGCACGGAAAGACGTCTTCCGACGGAAAGCCGGAGGAGGTCGATCACCCGGATGCCCTTAAAATGAACGGGTGCCTGAAACGCGAAGCTGATGCCGCAGTTTGCCCGTTCCGTAATGCTGAGGTTCGTGATATCCTTTCCGTCCAGCAGAATCTGTCCGCCGGAAGCGGGATATACGCCCATGATCAGTTTTGCCAGTGTTGATTTACCGCTGCCGTTCGGCCCGGTGATGACGACGAACCGGTTGTCCCCGATCGTCACGCTGAGGTCCTCGATGATCTGTTTTTCCTGATCCTCGGGGCAGACCTTGTAAGAGATGGATTTCAGTTCAAGCATTCGCGACTCCGTACTGGTGCATAATGTAACAGACATGCGGTTCACATGCCATGGACTATTCTATCATTCTTTTCCGGATACTGCACCAAATAAAAGCGGTTTTTCACCAAATCGGCTGTATGCAGAAGATGAGGAAGCGTTTACAATGGTAACAGAGGGATCATGTTCCTTTATTTGTGTATGCGGTCGGAAGAAAGGGGGCGTTTGGAAATGCTGGAAGATCTGCAGGAAGCCACAATGGAAGACCTCGCAAACGTAACGGGTGGCGCAGGCACCAGGTTCTACATCTACACGGTAAAAAAGGGAGACACGCTGTCGGGAATCGCAAAACGGTACCATACCACGGTCAGTGAGCTGATGTTTCTGAACAGCGAAAAGATCAAGGATCCCGATTTGATCATAACGGGCTGGAAACTGCTCATTCCCATCGGATGACACGGAGACTGCGCGCATTTTGTGAACGCGCGGTTCTGTGATATGATGATGGATAACGACCGGTGTTCGGAAGGATGGACGGTACATGCTCAGGATAGCTGTTTGCGGCGGGAAAGACGCCGCGGACAATGGAATGGAAAACATGCTGCAGGATTACAGGGACTCCTCGAAGCGGGAGATCCTGTGGGACTGCTATGCGTCGGGAGAGGAACTGCTCCGCGCGGTCGATGAATCCGGCGAGTACGATGTCTATTTCCTGGATATCGATGCGGAGACGGGAGCCGGGCTTGAAACGGCGAGAACGCTCCGTTCCAGAGGCTTCAACGGAAAGATCATTTTCGTTTCCGAATCGCCGGATTACGTGTTCCGTTCGTTTGAGGTGCAGCCCTACCGCTATTTCCTGAAACCCGTCCCGCAGGAGGATCTGAAAAAGGCGCTGGACGAGATCTGCAGTTCCATTACGCGCCGCACCGTCGTGCTGGTCAAGTCCAGGAACGGGGACTGCATCGTGCCGGTCAGGGATATCCTGTACATTGAGAAGGTGGACCGGACCGCGTGTTTCCACCTGATCGACGGGACGACCGTCACCAGCATGTCGTTCCGCGGGGGGTTCCATACGATGATCGACAACATTGAGGGGCTGGGGCATTCCTTCTTTCCGTACATGTCCGGCGCGGTCGTCAATCTGATGAACGTCCGCTTCTTCAAGAGCAGTTCCTACGAGATCTATCTGAGAACAGGGGAGATCCTGTTCTGCTCGAGAACGAAAGCCGCGGAATTCCGGAAGGCGTTCGTCCAGTATCAGCTGTAGTGCCCAGTCAAGCAGAAAGCATCCGTCCCGTCACGCATGTGTGGCGGGGCTTTTTTTACAGGCGGGGCAGGACTTTTCTCGCCCGGATATTTGGCTCAAATGGCGGTATTTTGATATAATCAACTCCATAAAGGGGTGGCGCGTACGGAAAGAAAGAACACCGGCATGATACGGGACCTGACGGAGGGGAGCATTCCCAAGCTCCTGCTTTCGTTTACCCTGCCGCTGCTTCTGTCCAACGCGCTGCAGGCCGTTTACAACATCGTGGACATGATCGTAGTGGGGCAGGTGCTCGGCGGAACGGGAATGAGCGCCGTCTCCATCGGCGGTGAGGTGCTGCATTTCCTGACGTTTCTTTCTATCGGATTCTCCAACGCCGGGCAGATCCTGATCGCCCGCCTGGTCGGGGAAAAGCGGGAGGACGACATCCGGAAGATGATCGGCACCATCTTTACGTTCCTGTTCGTGGTCGCCGCCGCCGTTTCCGTTCTGTGCATCGTGTTCCGCCACGGGATCCTGACCGTCCTGAACACGCCTAAGGAATCCTACCCTGACGCGCTGGATTATGTGACGACCTGCGCGGCGGGGCTCGTGTTCATCTACGGATACAACATCGTGAGCGCGATCCTGAGAGGGATGGGGGATTCCAGAAGGCCGTTTCTTTTCATTTCCATCGCGGCTGTTCTGAATATCGTGCTGGACGTGCTTTTCGTCGCATATCTCGGGATGGGCGTTTTCGGCGCAGCCCTTGCGACGGTCCTCGGACAGGGGACCAGCTTTCTGTTTTCCATCGTCTTCCTGTACCGGCGCAGGGATGCGTTCCATTTCGATTTCCGGCCGGAAAGCTTCCGGATGGATCCTGCGAGCAGGACCGCTCTGCTGAGGCTCGGGATCCCCATGGCGATCCAGTCCGCGTCGGTCAACTTTTCCAAAATGCTCGTGACGTCCTGGATCAACAGCTACGGCGTGATCAATTCCGCGGTCGCGGGGATATTCAACAAGCTTTCGACCGTGATCAACGTGGTCGGCGCGGCGTTCAACGCGACGGGCGGCGCCATGATGAGCCAGAATCTCGGCGCGCGGCGGTATGACCGGGTGAAGGGGATTCTCGGATGGGTCCTGCTGTTCGGCGCTTCGATCTCGTCCGTGTTCTCCCTGATCCTCGTGCTGTTTCCGACACAGGTGTTCGAACTGTTTACGCGGGACAGCGCGGTCCTTCTGGCGGCGCCCGTCATTATTCTGCCATGCGTCGTCAACTTCTTCGGGACCGCCGTCCGGACCATGGGCTTTGCCATGGTCAACGGCTCCGGCAATTCGCGGCTGAATTTACTGGTTGCCCTGACCGACGGGATCGTCGCGCGGATCGGGATCTCCGCCCTGCTGGGCTTTGCGGCCGGACTCGGGTGCCTCGGGTTCTGGCTGGGCGACGCGCTGGCGGGCTATCTTCCCTTTTTGATCGGAACGGGCTACTATCTGTCCAGGAGATGGATGAAGCAGGAACCTGTCATAGACGGCAAGGAGGAAAAAGATGGATAACGTATTGTTCGCCGTGAACGGAACACTGATGCGCGGACTGGAACTGGAGGACAATCTGATCAGGGCGGGCGCCCGGTTTGTCCGCGAGGACAGGACCGCTGGATGCTACCGCCTCTACAGCATCGACGACGCCTACCCGGCGATGATCCGCACCCGCCCGGACGATCCGGACGCCGGGAAGATCGCGCTTGAGGTCTGGAGCCTTCCTCCGCAGGGACTTGCGGAGGTCTTTTCCGGGGAGCCGGCGGGCCTATGCATCGGGCGTGTTTTCCTTGAGAACGGGGAAACGGTATGCGGCATGCTCGGGGAGCCGGAGCTGGTCAGGGGGAAAAAGGAGATCACGGCGTACGGCGGCTGGCGCGCCTATACCGCGCGCAACGCCTGAGATGGCTGCGGAATTCCGGATCCTTCACCAAATCAGCCCGGAATTTCACCAAATAGACGGTATCTTTTCGATCGGTTCCCGTGCTACACTGTAACTGTAAAGAAGAGGAAGACTCTTTCAAAACATCTGAATGAATATAAAACAGGAGGAAGTACCAATGCCAATGCCAAAGATTGACCTGAAGGATCTGGAGAGCGTGACCGGCGGCGTCAACGCAAGAAAGGGTTTTGTCCTGATCATCAACTGCGAGCATGCCTGCAACGTGAGGGCGCTGCCGGATGCAAACAGCGATAAGATCGGATTCGCGTATGCGAACGAGAAACTCCCGTACTACGGAAAATCCGGGAACTGGTACAAAGTGAAGATCAACGACAGCAAATTCGGGTACGTTTACAAGGATTTCATCGCCGTCATAGGCTGACAGGCGGATCACCATCACGAACAATCAAAATGATTCAAGGAGGATATGAACATGAGCGAAGAACTGAAACTTGAAGAACTCGAAGGTATTTCCGGCGGCTCGAGCGCACAGCGGGGACGCGTGGAGATCGTCAACTGCGAGCATGCCTGCAATTTCAGAAGCGGCCCCGGCAAACAGTATGCGATCATCGGCCACGCCTACGCAGGAAACGTCTATGCCTACTATGCCAAGGAGAGCGGCTGGTATCTGCTGAAAGTCAGCGGGAAACTCGGGTGGGTCTACAAGGACTTCATCGCGGTCATCGGCTGAGATCTGTTTTTTGAAACGGGCACGGCTCCATACGGGGCCGTGTTTTTTTTGCGCCCTGATCCGGCAGTCGAGCCGTCCGGTGAAGCGCCGTGAAACGGCAGATTCCGGAGCGGATCATACAAAAAACACAGAAAGACAGAATTGTGAATTTTTTTTGAAAATACCTATTGCACTTTTTGAAAAAATACGATATGTTTAATTTACGAAAACGATTAAGTAAATCGATTAAGTAAGGAGCGATAGCGTGGTTTCCCTGAAAGACATCGCAAACCGGTGCAACGTATCCACGGCCACGGTGAGCAAAGCGCTCAACGGGCATATGGATATCGGGGAAGCTACCAAAGAGAGAATCCGCGCCGTTGCCAAGGAGCTCGGATATACCGCCAACTCCGCCGCGCGGGCCCTCAAGACGAACCGCACTTACAACATCGGGATCCTGTTCATGGATCTTTCCAACAGCGGGTTTACCCACGAGTATTTCGCGTCCACCCTGACGAGCTTCCGGCTGGAAGCGGAACGCTGCGGATATGACATCACGTTCATCAGCAGCAATATGGGTAAAAGCAGCACCAGTTATCTTCAGCATGCGCTTTACCGGGGCGTGGACGGCGTTGCGATCATCTGCGCCGAATTCCTTGATCCCATGGTCCAGGAACTGGTATACTCCCAGCTTCCGGTGGTCAGTCTGGATCACGCGTTCCCCGACGGAACCGCGGTCCTGTCCGACAATCAGCACGGTATGGAATCCCTGGTCCGTTTCGTGTACGGAAAGGGCCACAGGCGCATCGCGTACATACACGGGAACAGCACGGCGGTAACGGAGAACCGCCTGGCAGGCTTCTTCCGGGCCTGCGGAGCGCTGGGGCTCACGGTGCCGGAAGAATACATCACCGAGTGCGAATACCACGAGCCCATCAGCTGCTACTATGCCACAAAACGGCTTCTGGCGCTGCCGGAGCGGCCAACCTGCATCTTCTTCTCGGACGATTACTCCTATATCGGAGGGATCAACGCCATTCAGGAAGCGGGACTGCGGGTACCCGAGGACATATCGGTGGTCGGCTACGACGGCACGCATATGTCCAAGATGGTCAGTCCGACGCTTACCACCTGGCAGCAGAACACAGAGAAGCTGGGAAAGATCGCTGCGGCCTGGCTCATCGAAATGATCGAGCATCCGGACGAACTGCCTCCCAAACATATTGTGGTAGAGGGGAAACTGCAGGAAGGCGCAACGGTAAACCAGCTTGCCTGACGAGGGACTTATTCCATGACGCGAGAGAGAGCAAAACAACTTGCACAGGCGCTGGTAGCGCGTATGACCCCGGCGGAAAAAGCCAGTCAGCTGCGCTTTGACGCTCCTGCGATTCCGCGTCTCGGCGTGCCCGCGTACAACTGGTGGAACGAGGTGATCCACGGCCTCGCGCGCGGGGGTACCGCAACTAGCTTTCCCCAGGCCATCGGCATGGCCGCCATGTTTGACGATGAACTCCTCTCCCAAATCGCCGATGCGATCGGCGACGAGGCCAGGGCAAAATACAACGCCCTCTCCAAGGAGGGAGACAGAGATATCTACCACGGACTGACCATGTGGTCTCCCAACGTGAACATTTTCCGCGATCCCCGCTGGGGCCGCGGACAGGAGACCTACGGGGAGGATCCGTACCTGACCGCCCGGCTGGGAACCGCGTTCGTGCGTGCCCTTCAGGGGAACGGCGAGACGCTGAAAGTGTCCGCCTGCGCCAAGCACTATGCCGTGCACAGCGGCCCGGAGGCCCTCAGGCACAGTTTCAACGCCAGGGCGACCGAGAAGGACCTGGCGGAGACCTACCTGCCCGCGTTCCGCGCTTTGGTGCAGGACGCCGGGGTGGAGGCGGTCATGGGGGCCTACAACCGCTTCGAAGACGAGCCCTGCTGCGCCAGCAGGAAGCTCATGGGGATCCTCCGGGACGACTGGGGATTCAAGGGACATTTCGTCTCGGACTGCTGGGCGATCCGGGACTTTCATGAAAACCACAAGGTGACGTCCGCGCCGGTTGAGTCGGTGCGGCTCGCGCTGAAATCCGGATGCGACCTGAACTGCGGATGCACGTACGAGCACATCCTGCACGCCCTGGAGCTGGGGCTGATCTCCGAGGAGGACATCACCCGTTCCGCCGTCCGGGTGTTCACCACCCGGTTCCTGCTTGGAATACTGGGCGACGAGGGCAGCGAGTATGACGATATCCCGTACACCGTGGTGGAGTGCGAAGAGCATCTTGCGCTTGCCCACAAGGCGGCGCTCGAAAGCTGCGTCCTGCTGAAGAACGACGGCATCCTCCCGCTGGACGCGGAAAAATGCGGCACGGTCGGTGTGATCGGGCCCAACGCCAACAGCCGGCAGGCGCTGATCGGAAACTATCACGGCACCGCCTCGCGGTATGTCACGGTACTGGAGGGGATCCAGGACGTTACGGCGGGCAAATGCCGGGTCCTCTACTCCGAGGGCTGCGCCCTCAGCAGAGACAGGGTAGAGCCTCTGGCTCAGCCCGGCGACCGGCTTGCGGAAGCGGTGGCGGTGGCGAAGGCCAGCGACACGGTGATCCTGGTCCTGGGCCTCGACGAGACGCTGGAAGGCGAGGAGGGCGACACGGGCAACAGCTACAGCTCCGGCGACAAGCTGGATCTGCTGCTCCCCGAAGTGCAGCGGTCGCTTATGGAACGGGTGCTTGCCGTCGGGAAACCCACGGTGATCGTGCTGATGGCGGGAAGCGCCATAGACGTCGCCTCCGCTGGGAAGAACGCCGGCGCCATTCTCCTGAGCTGGTATCCGGGCGCAGGCGGCGGAAGAGCGGTGGCGGAACTGCTGTTCGGTGCGGAGTCCCCTTCCGGAAAACTGCCGGTGACCTTCTACCGCAACGAGGCGCTTACGGAGCTGCCGGCATTCACCGACTATTCTATGACCGGACGCACGTACCGCTATTATCAGGGCGAGCCCGCCTATCCTTTCGGCTACGGCCTGACCTACGGCGACTGCCTTGTCACGGAAGTGTCCGCGGACAGGGAGCAGGCGCACGTCACCGTCCGGAACGACGGGACGCGGGAGACCGGGGACGTCATTGAGATCTATCTCCGGGATGAGGAGAGCCCGTTTGCTCCCCCGAATCCCATTCTCTGCGGCTTTCAGCGGATCCGCCTTGCCGCAGGGGAGGAAAAAAGTTTTACGGTTCCCATCGATCCCGCCGCGTTCACCGTGGTGAACGAAGAAGGAAAGAGGATACCGGGCAGCGGAAACTGGACGCTGTACGCGGGCTTCGGCGGACCGGACAAACGTACCGAGGCGCTGACGTGCCGGAAGGCATGCGCCGCCAAAATCTCCGGATGACGGAGAGATGACATCGGAAGATATCAGACAGGCCCCGACCGCCCGTCCCGGGCAGAGGACGGAAAGGACCATGACCTGAATCTTTATAGAGGAAGAAAACAAAGAACTATAATTCAAAAAGGAGGATTCCCATGAAAAAGATTCTTGCAATTGCCCTCGCACTTTGTATGGTATTCGGCATTGTAGCATGCGCCGCAAAGACCGAAGCACCCGCTGCTGCTCCCGCAGCTGAGCCTGCTGCTCCCGCAGCCGCTCCCGCAGCTGAGCCTGCTGCTCCCGCAGCCGAGCCCGCAGCAGAGCAGACCGTCCTGAAACTCTGGTGCATCGCCACAGAGTCCGACGCAAACCGTCCTGCCTACCTGCAGGCGATCGCCGACTATGAGGCCGCGCATCCGGAAGTCAAGATCGAGATGGAAGCTTTCGAGAACGAGTCCTACAAGACCAAGATCAAGGCCGCGATGATGGGCGGCGACACCGAAGATCTGCCCGACATCTTCTTCTCCTGGTCCGGCGGCTTCCTGGGCGAGTTCGTCAACGCCGGCAGAGTCGTCTGTCTCGACGAGTACTTCAAGCCCTATGCGGACAAGCTCCCCGAGTCCATGCTGTCCACCACCACCTATGAAGGCAAGCACTATGGCGTGCCCACAACTTTCAACATCGTTGCCATGTATGCCAACATGGACCTGCTGGCCGAAGTTGGCTGGGATCATGTCCCGACGACCTATGAAGACCTGACCGCCTGCTGCGACGCTCTGCTCGCAAAGAACATCATCCCCTTCGGCTGCGCCGGCAAAGAGACCTGGTGCGTGACCGAGTATCTGGAGCCCATCATCATCAAGACCATCGGCTATGAAGCGCTCAACAAGATTTTCGCCGGTGAGGCCACCTGGAACGATCCCGACATCGCCACCGCGGTCAGCACATTCCAGGAGATGATCAACAAGGGTTACTTCGATCCCGCCGGCGCCGCTCTCGGCAACGACGAGACCAAGGCCAACTTCCTGGCCGGCAAGACCGCCTTCTATCAGAATGGTTCCTGGAACACCGGCGAAGTCGCCAAGGCCAACTTCAAGTCTTCCGTCGGCCTGTTCCCGGTCATGAACGCTGAGCGTTCTTCCTACAACCAGACCATCGGCGGTCCCTCCGACGTGCTGGCTGCCTGCAGCGCTTCCAAGAACGCGGAACTGGCTGCCCAGGTTGCTGTGGAGCTCGGCAAGGAGATCTGCCACTACAACTTCCTCAACGCCGTAGGCTGCCCCGCTTGGGCTCCTGACTACGACACCAGCTCCCTGACTCCTCTGATGGTCGAGATCGGCCAGGTTGTCAACTCCTGCGAAGGTCTGGTGCTCTTCGGTGACACCGCCATGGCGGCAGATCCTGCCCAGATCTATCTGAGCTACGTTGCCCAGGTATACGGCGGAGACATCGACGGTGCCGGATTCATTGCCAGCCTGACCAAGGATATCGGCTGATCCGTCACGGAACGATCACAAGCTAACATGAGTTAAATTCAGAGGCGGCACCTCTCAGACTGTCCAAGGGATGGGGGTGCCGCCACCCCCCTGTAAATAGGAGGATTCCATCCATGAAAAGAATGTACAGCAACAAACTGCATATTCTGCTCTTCCTGCTTCCGGCGCTGATCCTGTTCTGCGGCGTGCTGATCGCTCCGATCGGAGCATCCGCCTATTTCAGCCTGTTCAACTGGAACGGATTCGGGCCGAAGGTCTTTATCGGACTGAACAATTACAAGGAGCTTTTCACCAGCAATTCCATCGGTTTCATGAAGGCGCTGCGAAACTCCCTGCTGCTGGCCGGCCTATCGGTCTTTCTCCAGCTTCCGCTGGCGCTGGGCCTCGCCCTCGTCCTGGGCAAAAAGGTCAGGGGCGAACGGCTTTTCCTTTCCGTCTATTTCATGCCGGTTTTGATCTCCACCGTGGTCATCGGCCAGCTCTGGTTGAAGATCTACAATCCGGATTACGGTATTTTGAATGTTTTTCTCCGCAAGGTGGGTCTCGACAGCTGGGCCAAGATATGGCTCGGGACGAAAAAGACCGCTCTGGGTGCGGTGTTCGTGCCCACCCTGTGGCAGTATGTGGGCTATCACATGCTGCTCCTCTATGCGGGCGTCAAAAGCGTGCCGCCGGAGCTCAGGGAAGCCGCCATGCTGGACGGCGCGTCCGATGGGCAGGTCAATCGGTACATCGTGCTGCCGTACATCAAGCCCATCATCCGCATCAGCGTGATCTTCGCGGTGACCGGTTCCCTCAAGTCCTTCGACCTTATCTATGTTTTGACCAACGGCGGTCCGATGCACGCTACGGAGGTGCCGAGCACCCTGATGATCAACATGCTCTTCCTCCGGAACCGCTACGGCATGGGCAGTACCATCGCCGTGATGCTGATCGTTCTCTGCTTCGGCTTTGCTCTTCTGATCAGCGCGATCTTCAGAGAGGAGAAAGAATAATATGCATAATAACTCTAAAATCGCGCGCATCGTTATCTATATCGGGTTGATCCTGTGGCTGCTGGTCAACCTGTTCCCGGTCTATTGGATGTTCACCTTCTCACTAAAGAGCAATCCGGAGATCTTCGGCGAGAACGTCATCGGTCTTCCCAAGGAATGGCTTTGGTCCAATTATGCCAGCGCTCTGAAGACGGGGAACATGCCCAAGTACTTCCTGAACAGCGCCATCGTGGCCATCGCCACCATCCTCATCACCCTGGCTGTGGCGCTGATGGCCACCTTTGCCCTGACCCGGCTGATCTGGAAGCGCCGCAGGACCCTCAATAAGTTCTTCATGCTGGGCCTCACCATACCGATACACGCCTCCATCGTGCCGGTATACGTGACGCTGTCCCGGCTGCATCTGCTCAATACCTACTGGGCACTCATCATCCCCTATTCCGCGTTTTCCCTGGCCATGGCCATTCTGGTGTGCACGGGATTCATGAACGAGATCCCGCGGGATCTGGACGAGTCCGCC
This sequence comes from Clostridia bacterium, assembly GCA_017429985.1. GTDB lineage: Bacteria > Bacillota > Clostridia > Christensenellales > CAG-138 > JAFRNW01. Next base: position 248,552 of record JAFRNW010000010.1, read on the forward strand.
TGCATCGACGGCTGCAACGTATGGGGGATCTTCTTTAGGATCATCGTTCCGCTGATGAAGCCTGCCGTGGCAACTGTAGGCATCTACACCTTCCTGCAGTGCTGGAACGAGCTTATGTTCGCCAACATCTTCATCAGCAAGTCCGCTCTTCGAACGCTCCCGGTGGGCGTGCAGGCCCTGTCGGGGCAGTATACCACCGAGTGGGGTCCCATCGGCGCCGCCCTGGTGTTGGCCACCTTCCCCACATTGTTCATGTATATCTTCCTGAGCAAGAAGATCCAGGAGAGCTTCATCGCCGGCGCGATCAAGGGCTGAGTTTTTCGTTCAATCGACAGGAAAGGATGTGTTCGCTTGAATTATATCGGTATTGACCTTGGGACCTCGGCGGTCAAGCTGCTGCTCGTGGACGGGGAGGGGAAGATCCTCCGCTCCGTTTCCCGCGGCTACCCGCTGTCATTTCCCCAGCCGGGCTGGTCCGAACAGGATCCTGCCGACTGGTGGAACGCGTGCCTGGACGGGATGAAAGAGCTCCTGGCAGGGACGGACGCCTCGCTTGCGGCCGGGATCGGCGTCGGCGGACAGATGCACGGCCTCGTCGCGCTGGATGAGAACGATGCGGTCATCCGCCCTGCGATCCTGTGGAACGACGGGCGCACGGCGGAGGAGACCGAATGGCTCAACACCGCCGTGGGGAAGAGAAAGCTTTCCGACCTTACCGCCAACATCGCATTCGCGGGCTTTACCGCGCCAAAACTTCTGTGGATGAAGAAGCATGAGCCGGAGAACTTCCGGCGGATCGCAAAGATCATGCTTCCCAAGGACTATATCAACTACCGGCTTACGGGCGTACACAGCTGTGACTACTCCGACGCCAGCGGCATGCTGCTGCTGGACGTGAAAAACCGCCGCTGGTCGGCGGAGATGATGGAGATCTGCGGCGTGACAAACGACCAGATGCCGCGTCTTTTTGAAAGCTATGAAGTCATCGGCTGCGTGAAACCGGAGATTGCCTCCGCGCTCGGACTTTCCGGATCCGTCCGGGTCGTGGCCGGGGCGGGGGACAACGCAGCGGCAGCCGTCGGAACCGGCACCGTGGGCGACGGGGCGTGCAACATCAGTCTGGGAACTTCCGGAACCGTTTTTATCTCCTCCGCACGGTTCGGCGTGGATCCCAGCAACGGGCTGCATGCCTTTGCGCACGCGGACGGCGCGTATCACCTGATGGGCTGCATGCTCTCCGCGGCCAGCTGCAACAAGTGGCTCTGCGAGGAGATCCTGAAAACGAAGGACTACGCGGCGGAACAGGCCGGCATCACCGACGACAGACTCGGCGCAAACAACGTGTTCTTCCTGCCCTATCTCATGGGCGAGCGCAGTCCCATCAACGACACGAACGCACGGGGAACGTTCATCGGCACGACCATGGCGACCTCCCGCACCGCTCTGGTGCAGGCAGTACTGGAGGGCGTTGCCTTCGCCATCCGGGACAGCTTCGAAGTGGCGAAGAGCCTTGGGATCCGGATCGAGCGGTCCAAGATCTGCGGCGGCGGGGCGAAGAGCCCGCTGTGGCGCAGGATCATGGCGAACGTGCTGAATCTCCCGCTGGACCTCCCGCAGACGGAGGAGGGACCCGGCTACGGCGGCGCGATGCTCGCCATGGTGGGCTGCGGCGCGTTCGACAGCGTGCAGCAGGCTGCCGGCGAACTGGTGCACGTCACCAGGACCGTCTATCCCGAACCGGAACTGGCGGAGCGGTATGAGGCCGCCTACCGTCATTTCCAGAAGATTTACCCGGCGGTAAAGGACCTGTTCCGGGAATTACAGCAGACAAGAGGCTGATCCATGAGCGAGTATTTTGAGAACATCCCTGTCATCCCCTTCGGGGGCGCGGACAGCAAGGATCCCCTTGCATTCAAGTTCTATGATCCGGACCGTATCGTGATGGGCAAACCCATGCGCGAGCATCTGCCCTTTGCCATGGCCTGGTGGCACAACCTCGGCGCCGCCGGAACGGATATGTTCGGCCGGGACACCGCGGACAAGTCGTTCGGCGCGGAAAAGGGCACCATGGAGCACGCGAAGGCGAAAGTGGACGCGGGCTTCGAGTTCATGAAGAAGCTCGGGATCCGGTATTTCTGCTTCCATGATGTCGACCTGGTTCCCGAGGCGGACGACATCAAGGAGACCAACCGCAGGCTGGATGAGATCAGCGATTACATCTTGGAGAAGATGAAGGGCACGGACATCCGCTGCCTGTGGGGCACCGCCAATATGTTCAGCAACCCCCGCTTCATGAACGGCGCGGGCAGCACCAACTCCGCGGACGTGTTCTGCTTCGCGGCGGCCCAGGTGAAAAAGGCGCTGGATCTCACCATCAAGCTGGGCGGCCGGGGCTATGTGTTCTGGGGCGGCCGGGAAGGCTATGAGACCCTTCTGAACACCGACGTGAAGTTCGAGCAGGAGAACATTGCCCGCCTGATGCATCTTGCCGTGGATTACGGCAGGAGCATCGGCTTCACCGGCGATTTCTACATCGAGCCAAAGCCCAAGGAGCCCATGAAGCACCAGTATGATTTCGACGCGGCCACCGCGATCGGCTTCCTTCGCCAGTACGGGCTGGACAAGGACTTCAAGATGAACATCGAAGCCAACCACGCCACGCTGGCGGGGCATACCTTCCAGCATGACCTCCGCATCTCCGCCATCAACGGAATGCTCGGCAGCATCGACGCCAATCAGGGCGACATGCTTCTGGGCTGGGATACCGACGAATTCCCGTTCAACGTGTACGACGCCACCATGTGCATGTATGAGGTACTCAAGAACGGCGGCCTCACCGGCGGATTCAACTTCGACTCCAAGAACCGCCGCCCGAGCTATACGCAGGAGGATATGTTCTACGCGTACATCCTCGGCATGGACACGTTCGCGCTCGGACTTCTGAAGGCAGCGGCGCTCATCGAGGACGGAAGACTGGACAAGTTCGTGGAGGAGCGCTACGCAAGCTATCGGAGCGGCATCGGCGCAAAGATCCGAAGCGGGGAGACCACGCTCGCGGAACTGGCCGCCTACGCGGACGAGCTCGGCGCTCCGGCGCTTCCCGGCAGCGGCCGGCAGGAGTACCTGGAGAGCATCGTCAACAGCATTTTCTTCGGATGATTCCAGGAACGGAGAACGTTTCGGACAACAATTGAAAACCCCCGCTGATCCATACGGACGGCGGGGACTTTTTCATTTTCGGGGGACTTTACGGACGGATCGCGGTCTGCGCCTTTCCGTGTGCTTACTGTTATGAAAAAAGGGAATGGACTTTTTGTCCAAATCTGACAAGTTGGTATTTTTCGGGTCAGCATCGGTATGCTATACTTTATTTGTATCGGCATGCCCATCGGCTGCCGAAAGACCTCAGAGGGAAAAGGAGGAGTGGTGGTAAGTGAAAAATACGTTCCGCGGCGGCGTACACCCGAAAGAGCATAAAGAACTCAGCAGGGATATACCGCTGCGCTGGTTTGATCCAAAGGGGGATCTTGTCTATCCCCTGTCCCAGCACATAGGCAAGCCGGCGAAGGCGGTCGTTAAGAAAAACGACCCGGTACTGGTCGGACAGTGCATCGCGGAGGCGGACGGATTCGTTTCCGCCCCGATCTGCTGCGGATGCTCCGGAAAGGTCAAGGCGATCGAAAAGCGCCGGATCATCTCTGGCGCGCTGGCGGAGTGCATCGTCATCGAAAACGACGGCCAGTATACTCCGGTGGAGGGGATGGGCGTCGAACGCGATCTGGCGGATCTCACGAACAAGGAGATCCTGGAATGCGTGCAGAAGGCCGGCATCGTCGGACTCGGCGGCGCGGGCTTCCCGACCCACGTCAAGCTGTCGCCGAAGAATCCGGACGCGATCAAGTACGTCATCGCCAACGGCGCGGAATGCGAGCCCTATCTGACCTGCAACGATCAGCTGATGCGGGAGTTTGCCGACGACATCGTGGCGGGTCTCGAACTGATCCTGCGCCTGTTCCCCAACGCGGAAGGCGTGATCGGCATCGAGCAGAACAAGCCTGAGGCGATCGCCGCGATGCAGAAGGCGTGCGCCGGGAAGGCACGCGTGCGGGTGCTGCCCCTGCAGACGAAGTATCCGCAGGGAGGCGAGCACAACCTGATCAAAGTGATCGCCGGTGCGGACTATCCCGTGGCGAAGCTTCCCGCGGATATGGGGTGCATCGTGGACAACGTCGGAACGATCTACGCGATCTGGCGCGCGGTCCGGTTCAACGAGCCACTGTTCTCCCACTGCTTTACGCTGACCGGCGACGCCGTGAAAAACCCGGGCAACTACATCATCCGCGACGGCACGAGCCTCGCTGAGGTGATCGAGGCGTCCGGCGGTCTGAAGGACGGCGTCACGCTCAAGAAAGCGCTTGCCGGCGGTCCCATGATGGGCTTTGCGATCTCTGATCTCAGCGCGCCTGCGCAGAAGACGACGAACGGTCTGACCCTTCTCAGCGAGGACGGGGCGGAGATCGCCCTGCTGAAACAGACGGCATGTCTGCGCTGCGGCCGCTGCACGACGGTCTGCCCGACCGGGCTCCTGCCGGAGCTGATGGCGGCAGCCGCCCAGAAGGGGGACTATGAGCGCTACGAAAAAACGCTCTACGGACTGGAGTGCGTCGCGTGCGGCTCCTGCTCCTACATCTGCCCGGCCAAGCGGCCCCTGACCGAGACGTTCAAGGCGGTCAAGGCCGAGATCATGGCACGGAAGCGCGCTGCGCAGGCAGGAGGTGGAAAATGAACACTGCTCTGAATCTTTCTTCCGGCCCGCATGTCCGCGACAGATGGACCACCCGGTTCATCATGCACGTGGTGGTGCTTACGCTGCTCCCCGCGGCGGCTGTCGGCGTTTATGTCTACGGACTCAAGGCACTCTGGATCATCCTCGCGTCGGTGATCACGGCGGTGGGAACCGAGTTCTTCTTTGACAAGCTGACGGGAAGACCGGACACATGGATGGACGGATCCGCGATGGTCACCGGCCTGATGCTGGCGCTGACGCTGTCGGCGGACACCCCGCTGTACGTGCCGGTCATCGGCTCCATCTTCGCCATTCTGGTCGTGAAATGCGCGTTCGGGGGCTTGGGCAAGAACTTTGTCAACCCTGCGCTTGCTGCGCGGTGCTTCCTGCTGATTTCCTTCCCCAGCACCATGACGATGTATTCGGTGGACGCCGTTTCAAGCGCGACACCTGTTGCGGAGCTTTCGGCCGGCAACGTGGTCAACATCACGAAGATGTTCCTCGGTTCGGCGGGCGGCGTCATCGGAAGCTCCATCATCGCCCTTCTGATCGGCGGTATGATCCTGTGGGCGCTGGATATCATCCACGGCCAGATCTGCTTCTCCGTGCTGGCCGGTTTTGTTGTGTTCCTCGGTCTGTTCGGCGGCAAGGGATTTGATCCTTACTTCCTGCTTGCACATCTGTGCGGCGGAGGCGTGATCCTCGGTGCCTTCTTTATGGCGACCGACTACGTCACATCCCCGGTCAGCAGACTGGGACAGACGGTTTACGGCGTCATGATCGGCGTGATCGGGGCCATGTTCCGGGTATTCGGAACCGCTGCGGATTCCTTCAGTTATTCGATCATCATCGCGAACCTGTTCGTTCCGCTGATCGATACCTACATCGTCTCCAAACCCTATGCGTTCCGCAAGAAAGCGATCGCGATCCAGAACGGCGAGGAGAAAAAACCTCTCCTGCAGCGCATCCCCAAGCCGGTGATCGCGCTGACAGTCATCGCCCTGGTGGCAGGTCTTGCGCTCAGCGGCGCCTATTCCGTCACCAAGGATACCATCGAAGAGCAGAGACTGGCCGCGAACAAGGCCGCCTATCAGGCGGTCGTTCCGGACGCGAACAGCTTTGAGGCGCTTGACGAGCAGGTTTCCGCGCTAGGCGGAGAGGTATACGGTTCGGGCTTCGGCCGTGTATACATCAATGAGGCAGTCAGGGGAACGGACGCCGGCGGCAACCTCGCGGGGTATGCGATCTCCGTGACTTCAAACGAGGGTTACGACGGAACCATCACATTGTATGTGGGCGTTTCGGCGGACGGCACGGTCAATTCGATCTCCTTTACCGAACTGCACGAGACTCCGGGAAAAGGCATGATCTGCGGCGAGCCTGCCTTTAAGGATCAGTTCAGCGGCGCGAAGGTCTCTTCCTTCACCCTGAACTCCGGCAGCGGAGACGCCAAGATCGACGGCGTCACCGGCGCGACGGTCACATCCAGAGCCGTGGTCAACGCAGTCAACGCTGCCCTGGACTTCTATCAGAATTCGCTGAAAGGAGGGGCATGAGATGAACAAGTATATAGAACGGCTCTATAACGGCATCATCAAGGAGAACCCCACGCTGATCCTGATGCTCGGCATGTGCCCGACGCTTGCGGTATCCACGCAGGCGATCAACGGCATCGGCATGGGTCTTTCCACCACGGCGGTGCTGGTCCTTTCAAACCTTGTGATATCGCTGCTCAGGAAGATCATCCCGGATCAGGTCCGGCTTCCCGCGTATATCGTGATCGTGGCGTCTCTCGTCACGGTGACGGAGCTTCTGATCGAGGCCTACCTGCCCGATATCTATTCCGCGCTCGGCATCTTCATTCCGCTGATCGTCGTGAACTGCATCATCCTGGGACGCGCGGAGGCATACGCCAACAAGCATACCCCGGGCCTTGCGGTGATGGACGGCATCGGCATGGGCGTCGGTTTCACGATCGCCCTCACGCTCGCCGGATGCATCCGCGAGATCCTCGGATCCGGCACATGCTTCGGCGCGCAGGTCCTGCCGGAGTCGGTGGAGCCCATCGGCATCTTCGTGCAGCCTCCGGGAGCGTTCCTGGTCATCGCGCTGTTTATCATCATCATGAATGCCATCGGCATCAAGACCCGGCAGCGTGAACTCGTCGAGAACGATTGCGACGGCTGCTGCGCTACCTGCGCCATGACGTGTGATCACAGGAAGGAGGAAGACAAATGAAAAGCCTGATCCTGATCATTGTGACCACAGCGCTTATCAACAACGTGGTCCTCAACCAGTTCCTCGGCATCTGCTCCTTCCTCGGAGTGTCCAAGCAGATGAAGGCATCCGCTTCCCTGGGCGTGGCGGTCATCTTTGTTATGACCATCGCCGCAGCGGTTGCGAACCTTCTGTACACCTATGTGCTTGCCCCGTTCGGCATGGATTACATGAAGACCATCATCTTCATCCTGGTCATCGCCGCCCTGGTCCAGATCGTCGAAATGTTCCTTAAGAAAACGTCTCCCGCGATCTATACGGCACTCGGTATCTATCTGCCCCTGATCACCACGAACTGCGCGGTGCTCGGTGTCGCGCTGACGAATGTCCAGAACGGCTACAGCTTTATCGAGAGCGTATTCGCAGCGTTCGGCACGGCGGTAGGCTACACGATCGCGATCGTCCTGCTGGCCGGCATCCGCTCCCGGTTCGACGAGGAATCCATGCCCGCGCCCCTGCGCGGAGCGCCGGTCGTTATGATCGCGGCAGCCCTGATGTCCATTGCGTTCATGGGCTTCTCGGATCTGGCGTTCTGAGAGGAGGGAAAAGATGGGTATTGTTCTGATTACAACACTTGTCATCACGGTGATCGGCATCATCGTGGGCTTCGGACTCGTGACCGCCGGAAAGAAATTCCATGTCGAAGTGGACGAGCGGGAAAGCGCGGTCCGCGAGGTGCTTCCGGGCAACAACTGCGGCGCATGCGGCTATGCGGGCTGTGACGCCATGGCGGCCGCCATCGCAAAGGGCGAGGCGCCCGTGAACGGCTGCCCCGTGGGCGGCGCCGCCGTCGCGGAGAGCATCGGCCGCATCATGGGAACGGACGCGGAGGCGCTGGAGCGCAAAGTCGCGTTCGTCCGCTGCAAGGGATCCTGCAAGGTGACCAAGAACCAGGGCAACTACGTCGGCGTCCAGGACTGCAGGACTGCGGCGCTGAACGGCATCCGCACGGCAGACTGCGATTACGGCTGTCTCGGACTTGCGTCCTGCGTGCGCGTCTGTCCGGAAAACGCCATCCGGATCGTGGACGGCGTTGCCGTCGTGAATCCCAGAAAGTGCGTTGCCTGCGGTCTGTGCGCGAAGGCGTGCCCCAAGGGACTGATCGAACTGATCCCCGAAAGCAAACACGTCATCGTTCAGTGCATGAACCGGGACAAGGGTCCGGGCGTCCGGAAGGTCTGCTCCGCGGGATGCATCGGCTGCATGATCTGCGTGAAACAGTGCGAGTCCGACGCGATCCACGTAAACGACAACCTGGCGAAAGTCGATTATGAAAAATGCATCCAGTGCGGTAAATGCGTGGAGAAATGTCCTGCGAAGGTCATCACCCCTCCGACTATGAAGGCACCGGAAACAAAAGAAGGAGAGTGAGGAGGAAAATGGACAAGAAAAAGATGGTTTATAAACTGATCTGCGGCGCTGTCGTCGTTGCGCTGGTCATCGCGCTTCTCACAGGTCTGCTGAACGGAAGGGAACTGAACTATCATAAGGACGCGCTCACCGGCGAGGACGTCACGCTTGTCAAAGTTGACGCTCCGACGGCCGTCGCCTATGACGGGACCATCAACGCCGACGCGTGGAACGAGATCTTCCCCTACATCACGGCCTCGATGAAGGACAACGCCAAAAACGACGGGATCGTGGACTATCTGGAGCAGGATCCGTATCTTGTCAACATCTACGAGGGATTCGGATTTGCGAAGGAGTACGGTTCCGCGAGAGGCCATTCCTACACGCTTGACGACGTCAACCACACCGCGCGCCCGCATCCCCTGGCAAACTGCCTGACCTGCAAGACTCCGAACTTCGCGAAGCTCGTTCAGGATCAGGGCGTTTCCGCCTACAAGATGGATTTCCAGGAAGTGTTTGACAAGATCAAGGCCAACGGCGAGGCAATCAGCTGCTACACCTGCCACGGCAACAGCGCAGGCAATGAGGGCGAGCTCCGCGTGACCCACATGTATGTCAACGAGGCGCTCGGCGCCAACGCCGCTTCCATCGATCCCGCAACGCTGTCCTGCGGCCAGTGCCACATCGAGTACTATTTCACGCCCGCGGACAAGGAGACCATGATGCCCTACGGCAGCGTGGAGGCCATGGATCCGGAAGCCATCCTGGCGTTCTATGACAGCTTCGTGCTGCCGGACGGCACCGTAGGGTTCTCCGACTGGACCCAGGAAAGCACCGGCGCGAAGCTTCTGAAGGCGCAGCATCCCGAGATGGAGACCTATCTCCTTGGCCAGCACGCGGCTGATCTCAGCTGCGCGGACTGCCATATGGAAGTCAAGCTCGCCGAGGACGGAACGGTCTACCACAGCCATGAGATCGTCAGCCCGCTCTCGAGCAAAGCCATTCTCGAGACCTGCGTGCGCTGCCACGGCGATACCAACATGATCGAGAAAGTCCACCGCATCCAGGATCAGGTCACCGCCCGCGAGACGGAGATCGGCAACAAGCTTTCCGGACTCAAGGACGGACTCGCTGCAGCCAACGCGGCAGGAAGCCTCGACGAGGAGACACTGAACGCCGTGCGCAAGCTCTACCGCGAAGCGCAGTGGTTCTTTGACTTCTGCTACGTTGAGAACGCCGAGGGCGCCCATAATTCCTCGCTTGCAAACCGCTGTCTGGATCTGGCCGCCGGAAAGATCGCGGAAGCCTCCGCGCTGCTGCCTGCGGCATAACCCGGCAAACTGAAACCATGCAAAAACGACTCAAGGCCATCGGGAAGTTCCTTTCCTCCATGCGGTTCGGTATTCTGCTGCTGGTGGTGCTCGCGCTTACCTGCGTGGTGGGGAGCCTGATCTCCCAGGGACACCCGATGGACTGGTATCTGCAGCGCTATCCCGAGCGGACGGCTGCACTGATCTACGGTCTGCGTCTGGACGACGTGTTTCATAGCACGTGGTTTTTGGTGCTGGCTGTAATTCTTTGCGGCAATCTCCTGCTCTGCAACCTGCTGCACCTGCCCGGACTGCTGCAGCGCTTCCGGGACGCGGCGGATCCGCTGAAAACGCCGAAGACCGCCCGGATCACGGCGGGAGTCGCGGATTTCCCCGAGGCGGTCTTCGAAAAGATCCGCATGCCGAAGCCTAAGACCATCGATGCCGAAGGCGGAAAACGGTTGTTCTCGGTCAAAAACCGGATCGGTCTCTGGGGCGCCTGGGTCTGTCATCTGGGGATCCTGCTTCTGATCATCGGCTTTACGATGGGGCAGGTGACCACGGAGGAATATACCGTTTACGGCGTGCCGGGGCAGACGAAGCCGGTAGGGGATACCGGCTATACGGTCACGATCGACGATTTTGGTGTCCAGCGTTCGGAAAACGACACGGTCCAGCAGTATACCACGCTGCTGACCATGCGGGACGGCAAAACAGGCGCGCAGCAGAGCGCTTCGGCAAGCGTGAACCACCCTGCCGGGCTGTACGGGTACCGGATCTATCAGAACAGCGTCGGACCCGCCGCAAAGGTCACGGTCACAAGGGACGGCAAGACGGCGCAGGAGGAGTATGTGTGCGTAGGCGATTACCTGTACGTGCTGAATACGCCCCTGATGCTTTATTTCGTCCAGTACGAGGACGCCTATTATGACGCGGGCAGCGGAAAGACGCTGCCGGGCTACGCCTATTCGACCTACTATATGGGAGAGCAGGAGCGGGCGGGCGTCCAGGTGGAAGGCGATACCGCGCTCACCTACGGCAGCGTGGAGATCTCCTTTTCCGATCCGCGGGAGTACACGCTCCTGCAGGTAAAGGCGGATCATTTCAGCTGGCTCGTGCTCCTCGGCGGCGTGATCCTGCTGATCGGGCTCGCGCTCGCGTTCTTCCTCCCGATGACGCGCGTGTGGGCCGTGCAGGAAGCGGACGGCAGATGGACCGTCAGCGCGGAAAGCCGCAACGCGGGGCCGCTCTTTGCCGAGCAGTTCCGCGAAGCTGCCGGGATCCCGGAAGCGCCGGAAGAAACCAATGGGAAAGCGGGTGAACCCGATGCTTAATGTTGAAAACGTTCTCTTCACGATCACCGTGCTGCTGTATGTCGCCGCCACGGTATTCTATTTCCTGTTCATCGTGCTGAAGCAGGACCGGCTTGCAAGGATCGCATCCCTGATCCAGCTGCTTGGTCTGGTCGTGCACACGGCTGCGCTGGTCTGCCGCGGCATTGCCGCGGGGAGACTGCCGCTGACGAACCAGTATGAGTTTTCCACGAGCTTTGCGTGGGGGCTGAGCCTTGTGAGCCTGATCTTCCTCAGGCGTTTCAAGTTCCCGGTCCTCGGCGCGTTCGCGTCGCCGGTCATCATACTGGTCATCGGATACGCCGCGCTGCAGAGCAGGGAGATCCGCGAGCTCATGCCTTCCCTCCGCTCGAGCTGGCTGGGCATCCACGTTTCCACGGCGATCATCGCGTACGGCTCGTTCGGCGTCAGCTTTGTGCTGGGACTCATCTTCCTCCTGCGCGAGAAGATGCAGGGCAGCGCTTTCTGGAACAGCCATGTGCCGTCCAGGGAGAAACTGGACCTGATCGGCTACCGCAGCGTATGCCTGGGACTCCTGTTCCTGTCCTTCACCATGATTACGGGCGCCATCTGGGCCGAGCAGGCGTGGGGCAGCTACTGGTCGTGGGACCCGAAGGAGACCTGGTCGCTCGTGACGTGGCTCGTGTATGCGATCTACCTCCACCTGCGTATCCGCCGGGGCTGGAAGGGAAGAGCCGCCGCCATATTCGCCGTGATCGGTTTCATCTGCGTCATCTTTACCTACATCGGCGTCAATACGTTCCTTCCCGGCCTTCACAGCTACGCGTAAGGCTGTCCCCTGCACCGTTTAAAAGAACATCTGTCCTGTACCGCACGGGCCGTTTCATTCGTGAACCGGTACGTGCCTTTTTTGTGCGGAGACCGGAACCGGACGCTTCTTCTGCGGACTGTCGAAGTTCAAGTGTTAAGTATGAAAATAATATTGACTCGTAAAATCATATCTTATACAATAGGCTGCAGGGTTCCGGACGTCCGGAAGAAAACGGCACCCGAAAGGGCAGACGATGAAAGAGAATTTTGATTTTCAGGAATATTTTTCCAATAATATCCAGAATTTCGTATCGGACGTGATTCGCGCGACGCTGAAGAATCCGCGCGAGTCTCTGTTCATGGCGCGTTTCGCCGCATCGGTGAAAGCCGCTTCCCGCAAAAGGCTGGAGGCGGAGAAGAACGGGGAGCACATCCCCGCGTTTCTGATCGCCAGCATTACCTCGAACTGCAACCTTCACTGCGCCGGATGCTACTCCAGACAGAATCACGCCTGCTCCGACGAAGCGCCGGTCGACCAGCTCTCCGCAGAGGACTGGGACCGCGTGTTTTCTGAAGCGGAGGAACTCGGGGTAAGTTTCATCCTCCTCGCGGGAGGCGAGCCGCTTCTCAGGCGGGATGTGATCGCCGCCGCGGCAAACCATGAATCCATCCTGTTTCCGATCTTTACGAACGGCGTCTTTGTCAGCGACCGGTATCTGGATCTGTTTGACAGAAGCCGCAACCTGGTTCCCATCATCTCCATCGAGGGAGATGAGGCCGCGACCGACGGAAGAAGAGGGGAAGGGGTCTACCGCAAAGTGACGGAATCCATGAAAAGCATCAGCGGACGGGGGATCGTCTTCGGCGCATCGGTCACCGTGACGACCGAGAACATGGAGGTATTCTCCGACGCGTTCCTCGGCGGGCTGGCGGATCTGGGCTGCAAAGCGGTCATTTTCGTGGAGTTCGTCCCGGTCACGGACGAAGCGCGGCATCTGGCGCCGGGCGACGCAGAACGCGCGTACATGCGGGAACGGATCGCAAGGCTCAGGGAGACGGAGGAGAGGATGGTCTACGTCGCGTTTCCGGGAGACGAGAAGAATTCCGGCGGCTGCGTGGCGGCGGGGAGGGGATTCTTCCATATCAACTCGCACGGCGGAGCGGAACCCTGCCCGTTCTCGCCCTATTCGGACAGCAACGTGAAGGAGACCTCCCTCGGGGAAGCGCTTCATTCAAGACTCTTCGAGGCGCTGCGCACGGAAGGCGTGCTGCAGGAGGACCACGCGGGCGGCTGCGTGCTGTTTGAGAAACGGGAACAGGTGGAACAGTTTCTTGCGGAATCAGCAGAGAAAAAAAGGGGGAGCGGACATGCGTCATAAAGAAGAACAGGTACGGGATAACATCTGCCCGTGTTCGGAGACTTGTCCGATCGCAGACGCGGTCAGGATGATCGGCGGACGGTGGAAAATGCGCATTCTCTGCGCGCTGACGCTGGACGGAACACTGCGGTACAACGACCTAAGGAAGAAGATTTCACAGATCACGCCTGCCGTGCTTTCCGCCTCGCTCAAGGAACTGGAACAGGACGGACTTGTTTTAAGAACGCAGTACGCGGAGATCCCCCCGCGCGTCGAGTATTCCATTACCGGGTACGGGAAAGAACTCTGGCCGATCCTGCACAGGCTTGCGCACTGGGCGAACCATGAGGAACCCGATGAGGATCCGGAGTCATGAAAAAAGCAATGAACGGAAAGGACGGACGGGCCGAATGGATATGACGGAACAGATCCGCAGCAGGCGGAGCGTGCGGACGTTTGACGGAAGGAGACTTCTCCCGGAAGACCGGGCGCGCATACTGGAATTTGCACAATCCGCCGGCAACCCCTATGGAATCGGCATTGCCTGGAAACTGCTTTCCGCGGAAGACGACCGGCTTTCCGCTCCGGTGATCGCCGGGGCGGACACCTATATCGCGGGGAAAATGACACGGCAGCCCCACGCGGAGGAGGCGTTCGGCTATTCCTTTGAAAGGATCGTGCTGTTTGCGGAATCGTGCGGGATCGGGACGACCTGGATCGCTGGAACGATGGACCGGGCCGCGTTCGAGCGCGCAATGGATCTCGGGGAAAACGAGGTCATGCCCTGCGTCAGTCCGCTCGGATACCCCTCGGACAGGATGTCCGTCCGGGAGATACTGATGCGCAAAGGCATAAAAGCCGACAGCCGCCTGGACTATTCCGAACTGTTCTTTGAGCGGGATTTCACCGTACCGCTTACGGAGAAGAGGGCGGGTGACCTGGGAAACGCGCTGGAGATGGTGCGGCTCGCGCCGTCCGCGGTGAACAGACAGCCATGGCGCGTCGTGCTGGAGGAGGATGCGGCGCATTTTTACGAGAAGCGGAGCAGAGGATACGTGAGCGGGGACGGATGGGACATCCAGAAGATCGATATCGGGATCGCCATGTGCCATTTTGCCTGCGGGCTGGAGGACGCGAACCGGGCGTTTGACGTTACGGTATGCGATCCCGGCATATCCGTTCCGGACGGCGTTTGCTACGTATCCACTTTTGTATTGAGATAAGGAAAGAATCAGGTTTATTTATGTTGAAATTCGAACCGTTTTCACTGGACGGACTGGTGCGGATCCAGCCGTATCTGTCCCGCGGCGCGCAGCTTTGCAGCGATCTGACCGCGGGCTCCCTTCTCATGTGGCAGGAGGGGACCGATATGCAGTTCTGCGTGTGGAACGACACGTTCAGCGTGCGTCAGGACGTCGGGGAGCAGCCGGCGTTCAGCTGGCCGATCGGCGCGGATCCCGACGGCATGATCGATGAGCTTCTGGCGTATACCCGCGAAAACCGTCTGGCGATGCGCTTTTTCGCGATCGACGAAAACCTGCTGGAACGCATCGGAAAGGACCCCCGTCTTCAGCCGTTCAAATACGCGTTCGACCGCAGATGGAGCGACTACCTGTATTCGTTTGAGACAGCCGGCACCTTTGCCGGCAGAAAATTCAGCGGCCAGCGCAACCATGTCAACCGCTTCAGAAAGCTGTACGGCGAGCCGGAGATCCGCTTTCTGCGGCCGGAGGACCGTCCCGCGCTGGACCGGATGGTCTCCCTGTATGAAAGGGACCACCTGGACCGGTTCGAACTGGAGAAGCTGGAGTTTTCGGGAACAAAGCGCCTGATCGACGCGTACGAAAAGCTCGGTCTGTACGCGGCGTGTCTTGCCGTCGGCGGGGAGATCGCGGCGTTCTCGATCGGGGAGGTCATTCACGACACCCTGGTGATCCATGTGGAGAAGGCGCTTCTGAAATACGATGGCGCGTATCCGACCATGTACAGCGGGTTTGTCCGCCTGGTCGGGGAGAAGCTCGGGTATCCGCTGAAACTCGTCAACCGTGAGGACGACTCGGGCAATCCGGGCATCCGGATCTCCAAGCAGCAGTACCATCCGGTCGGGATGGTGAACAAATACCTCGTGCACGTGCATACTCCTGCGGCGCGTCTTTCCGGTATACCGGTCCTTCCCGCGGGGGACGTCGTTCTGACCGCAATGCGTGAGACCGACAAGGACGCCTATCTGGCGCTGAACACGGATATCGAGAACAACCGCCTGTGGGGATACGACTACCGCGAGGATCTCATGCTGACGGGCCCGGTCAACGGGGATCTGTTCTATGAATCCGTGCAGTACGATATGGCGGCGGGCGATTCCGTCAACTTCGCCGTCCGCCTCTCGGAGGACGGGGAGATGATCGGAGAAGGGATCCTGTGGCAGTTTGCATCCGACGGGACGGCAGAGATCGGACTCCGCTTGATGCCGCAGTATCACGGGAAGGGATACGGGAGGACGGCGTTTGGCGCCATTGCCGATTTTGCCGAACGGGAACTCGGGCTGAAGTGCCTCGCGAGATGCTTCCTGGAAAACACGCCTTCCTATCATATGATCACCGAATCGGGATTCCGGGTGACAGGGGAGGACGACCGGTTCTACTATTTCAGCCGGACATGATCCGGTCCGGCCGGAGGGCCTGCTTCCTGAACGCAACGTGCAGCAGCAGGGGAATGAACACACATAAAAAGGAGCCGTATCCGGAGGGGTGATATGCTCCCCATAAGGTAGACAGTGAAATATAAAAGAATTCATTGTCGAACTTATGGGGGTTTTTTTATGGGACACAAGAATAAGTACAGTGCAGAAGAGA
>JAFRNW010000011.1 GCA_017429985.1 Clostridia bacterium
CTGGTGTGCTTCCCGTCAAGCGGACAGTAAAATAACATAATTGTTTCTCGTGCAAGAGCATTCCTCGTGGATGCTCTTGTTTCGTTAAGCAGCGAGCTTCATTGCTCGCATTTCCATCGGCGTCAGGATGCCAAGGTTTCTCTGTATTCGCTGGTTGTTGTAGTAATCGATGTATCTTTCAATCGTCTGCACAAGGGATTCTCTGGAAGTGAATCGCCTGCCGTAATAGCATTCCCGTTTCAGAATGCCCCAGAAGCCCTCCATCGGTCCGTTGTCAATGCAGTGAGCCACCCGAGACATGCTCTGCACCATGCCCCGCTCAACCAGTTTCCGGTGGAAGACGCTGTTCGTGTACTGGAATCCCCGGTCGCTGTGGAAGATGGGCTTGGCGTCCGGATTGCGCTCAACCGCCAGATCGAAGGTATCGAATACCAGCTTGTTGTCGTTGGAGTCTCTCAGTATGTAAGACACGATCCCTCTGTCGCAGAGATCAAGGATGGCGCTGAGGTAGATTTTGTGTGTCTCGATCCCTTCGTACCACTTGAACTCGGTCACGTCCGTGAGCCACTTCTCATTCGGAACTTCCGCGTGGAACTTGCGGTCCAGAACGTTTTCGGCCGTGTACTGGGGATCCCTGGCGCTTTTGGTACATCCCCGGTTCCTGTGCTTGACCGTGGAAAAGATCTGCCGCTTTCTGCAGATCCGCAGCATCCTCTTGTCCGAGATCACAATGCCGTGGTCGCGCTCCAACTGGTCTCTCAGCCTTCTGTGACCCATTTCCGGATGTTCTCCATGGATCTTGACCGCCTTTTCGGCTATTTCATTGTTCTCGATCAGCCGCTTGCTCGGTTTTCCCCGCAGCCATGCATAGTATCCCGCTCTGGACGCCTTCAGGATCCTGCATCCAAGCTCGATCGGTATCCCTTTCTCCTCAGATGCCAGCCGGATCGCCCGGTATTCCCGATCCTGCCTTACTTGTGAGAGACATCCCTCCTTTCCAACTCCTTCACTTTTTTTAACAGCCAGTTCTCTGCCTCAAGAAGATACTTCTCGTGCTCCAGCTGAGCGATCCTCTGCTCCAGCTCTTCTTCCCGTGTTCTTGGAGTCTGGTCCTTCTTCCGTTGGCCGCGCCGGTCTTCCAGCCCGGCTTCGCCCTTCTCCTTGAACCGCAGGACCCAGTTCCGTACCTGCTGGTAACTCACCCGGTACTTCACTGCCGCTTCGCTGTAGCTCATGCCTCGCTCTATGCAGCTCTGCACGATCTCAAGCCGTTCTTCCTGGGTCGTGGGTCTTGCCTTCACCGTGTAACATCCTCCTTCCGCCATTTCTTTGAAGTCTCCACGGTTATTATATATCTTTACCCAGTCCCGGACTTGGTTTTCGCTGCGAATCGAGTATTTTGCCATCAGTTCCAGCACGCCGGCTTTGCCGCTCATGTACTCTTCCGCTGCTTTTCGTTTCAGTTCTGCGCTGTATCTCCTGTTCTTTTCTGCTGGCAGAAATGCTGTTGGTCCCTCTGCGCGATACTTTGCAATCCAGCGCCGAACCGTTTTCTCTGCTATCCCCCTTACCGTGTCAATGTGATTTGGATTGTCCCTTCCGTTCAGGCAATCTTCCACGATCTTCAGCTTCTCTTCTGCACTGTACTTATTCTTGTGTCCCATAAAAAAACCCCCATAAGTTCGACAATGAATTCTTTTATATTTCACTGTCTACCTTATGGGGAGCATATCACTCGGGACAGCCCTTGTTTGTTTTGCTCTATTATGCCTGGCTCGGAGCTCCTACCGGGCAAACCTCAGCGCAGTTCCCGCAATCGATGCAGGTATCCGGATCGATGTTGTACTTTCCGTCGCCCTCGGAAATTGCCTCAACGGGGCATTCCGCAGCGCAGGCACCACACGCGATGCATTCGTCAGAAATCTGATAAGCCATAATTAAACCTCCGCATAATTAGTAGTTTGTTGGTTTAACAATTATATCACAGGAGGATGAAAATGCAAGCAGAAAGAATCCGCTTTTTCTCTTACAGACCGCATCTTTTGCAAATAAAAAGCGCACCTCTTCCATCCGATGAAATATACCTCCACAGGCACTCAGTATGGTATTCTATGATAAAGAACAGGACATTCATAAAGGAGAGTCATGATGAAAAAGGCAGACGGATTATTCTTTGATCTTGGAGGAACGCTTCTTCTGGAAATCAAGGACGCTTCCTACCAGAACGACGCAAAAAAAGACCTGTATAACCTCATACAGCCGGAGCTGGAGCCGGATCCTTTCTACGACATGATCACCGCAAGATTCGCGATCTATAAATCATGGGCATCCAACACCAGGCGCGAGGTGCCGGATGATCTTTTATGGGGGCTCTTCCTCCTGCCCGAACGGGATGCTTCCTGGATCCATGAACACTCCCATGAGATGACGTACATTTTCCGCAGGACGAAAGGGCGCCGGGTAACCGTTCCCGGAGGCGTGGAAGTCGTGTGCGGGCTGAAGGAGCGCGGATACCGGATGGGCATTATCAGCAATCTGATCGGTGAAGATTATGAAGTAAAGAAATGGCTGAAATCGGAAGACATGGAAGACATGTTTGAAACCCTTGTCATTTCCTCCGTTTGCGGTCTCAGAAAACCGGGCGACAGGATCTACCGCATCGCGTGCGAGAATCTAAATCTGCCTCCTTCCCGCTGCGCCTCCATCGCGGATAATCTGGATACCGACATCCCCGGTGCGAGAAAGGCGGGCATCGGGGTCAATGTCCTGTATCATTCCCCGGAAGGAAAGCACGTGATCCCGATCACCGACGCAAACCGGCCGGATTACGAGATCCGCGATTTCCGGGAACTCCTTGAGATATTTGACTGATTCCCTCTGTCAGAAACCAAAATCCCTTTGATGTATTAGAAAAGACCGGAGAAAATTAATGTGGTCCCTGTCAAGTAGACACATGAAATAACCAAAGAATTTTTGTAAGCAATGGATGCTGTACAGAGATCGTGCAGCATCCTTTGTTTGTGACATGGATCATGCAGGAACGAAGCGAGCCGCAGGCGAGGGCAGTTCCTGCATGAGGCGCTGCCTGCCTAGGCGGTTCTGCCGTATCTTTCCTTGTATTTTTGGATCTTTTTGTTAACCGCTATCGGATATTGTTCCGGTTCTTCCGCAGCCAATGCGGCTGTCCTGACTTCCATCGGCGTCCTGGCGCGGAACCTTTCCTGCGGCCTCTCATTCATGTAAAAATCGATGTATCTGTCGATCGCGTCTCTCAGGGAAGATTCGTCGTGTATGTCGTACATCTGGAACATTTCCGCTTTAACGATCCCCCAGAAGCCTTCCATCGGTCCGTTGTCAATGCAGTGACCTTTTCTCGACATGGACTGCTGTATGCCCTGAGTTTCAAGTTTCATTTGGAACATCTTGCTGGTATATTGGAAACCTCTGTCGCTGTGAAGGATCGGTCTGGCTCCAGGATTGTTCTGAATGGCCATGTCATATGTATCGAATACCAGCGGGTTGTTATTCGTTCCTCGGACCACATATGCGACCGGCATCCTGTCATACAGATCGAATATGACACTCAGATAAAGCTTTTTCTTTGACTTCGGAACCCGGAATTCCGTTACATCCGTGACCCATTTTTCATTCGGCCTGCTTGCCAGGAAATCCCGTTTCAGCAGGTTTTCTGCCGTTGTTTCCGGCGTAGAGGAGACATATTGCCTCCTTTTTCTGCGTATCCGGGCACGTACATGGATCGCTTTCATGATCCTGTGAATACGCTTGATCCTGTAATCTGTCCGGTTCAGGCGGTTGATCAGCATCGTCATCCGCCTGTATCCGAAGATGTAGCCGTACGACTCTTCATACTCCAGTATCAATTCTGCCAGCTGCCTGTTTTCGGATTCTTCCCGCGGGATCTTCCGGCGTTTCCATTTGTAGTAGGATGCCCGGGATATCCCCAGTTTCCTGCACATCCACGGAATGCTCCACTGCTGCGTTTCGTGAAAGTATTCAAGCGCCCTGTATTTGGATCCGTGCCGGACCCTGCTCAGACTCATTTCCTTTCCAGTTCCCTTACTTTTTTTAACAGCTCTACCGTCCGTTTTTCTTCTTCCAGCAATCGTTTCAGACGCAGGTTCTCCCGACGCAAACGTTCCATTTCATTCAATTCTTCATCTGTTTTGCGCTTGCCGCGATTATCTTTTAAGCCGTCTTCTCCTTTGTCTTCATACTTCTTCACCCAGTCGTACACCTGAGAATATGAAACACCGAATCTCGCCGCAGTGTCTTTGTAATTCCTCTCATGTTCGAGACAGTACTCAACAATGTCGATTCGTTCTTCCTTCGTCGTTTTCCTTCCGGATCCTGCCATATAGACCTCCCGCTTCGGATCGTATTCCCTGAGTTCCATATTGGCATTATATCGCTTAATCCATCTCCGCAGAACTATGCGGCTGGGAATATCATACTTTGCACAGATCTCATTCTATGACGCTTCCCCGGCCAGATATTCCTCAACACATTTCCGCTTGAATTCCGCCGAATATGTCCTGTTGCCCACGTTCGTAAACGTCGAGATCCCGTTTTGTCTGTACCTCATTACCCATTCCTCGACTCTCGTGTGACCGATCCCATATTCTTTTGCCAGTGATTTATATCTGCCTTCTCCATTTAGATATCTTAAGCATATCTCTTCGTACCATTCCGGCGGATGCTTTCGTTGCGGCATATACAAACCCCCTCTGAAGTAGTTTCGTTTTTTCAAGTGTCTACTTTAGAGGGAGCATATCAAATATCCGGTCTTCTTGCGTTTTTTGAAAAAGACTTCGCTGTGATACGGTTCAGACCCCGGAGGGCTTCTTCGGAGCGGAGGGTCTGCGGCGCCTTCTGCTGTTCAGTTTCGCGTTTTTTGAAAACTCCTTCTGCTTCTGCTCCAGTTCAACCGCCGGTTTCTTCGGCTGCTGCGGCTCGGCGGGAGCGGACGGTCTTCCGGTCTGACCGGCCGTCTTCTCCTGCTTCTTTCCGGAATCCGGTCGGCTTTGCTTCGGCTGATCCGGCTTTGCGGCCTTCGGTTTTCTGGATCTCTTCCGCTTCGGTTTCGGCTTCTCCGAATCCGCCTGGGCTTTCGGCGTCTCGGGGGGAATATACTCGGGACGCATCGTGGGTTTCTCCGGTTCCTTCTCTTCGGAAGGCGGCGGAACGGGCAGCGGTTCACCCGGCTGTGCGAGCAGGGTATAGTGATATTCACGCAGTTCAACCGTGCCGTCGGGGAGCGTCATTTTCACCTTGGTTTTTTCCGTAATGGCATTGTTCTCGACAACATGTCCGATCCCGTCCGGTGTCTGGATATCCTTGCCGACGCGGGGCATTCTCTGCTTGGTCTCCTCATAGGCTGCCTCTTCATACTGCAGACAGCACATGAGCCTTCCGCAGAGTCCGGAAATCTTGGTGGGGCTCAGGGATAGATTCTGCTCTTTCGCCATCTTGATGGAGACCGGTCGGAACGTATCCAGGAAGCTGTTGCAGCAGACAGGTCTCCCGCAGGGTCCGAGTCCGCCGAGAAGCTTCGCTTCGTCCCTGACGCCGATCTGCCTCAGTTCGATCCGTGTCCGGAATTCGCTTGCCAGGTCCTTGACCAGTTCTCTGAAATCCACGCGCTCGTCCGCGGTGAAGAAGAATACGACCTTGCTGCCGTCAAACGAATACTCAACGCCGATCAGCTTCATATCCAGCTGATGCTTTGCAATTTTCTTCTTGCAGATTTCAAACGCCTCTCCCTCTTTGGAAGAGTATTCCTCCCGCATGCGCTTGTCTTCGTCCGTCGCGATCCTGACGATCGGCTTCAGAGGCTGAACGACAAACTCATCCGCGACTTCATGCGGCATTTTCACGATCTCCCCGAACTCCGTGCCGCGTGCGGTTTCAACGATAACGCTGTCCCCCTCGTGCAGTTCAAAATCGCCCGGGTCAAAATAATAAGCGCGTCCGCTTGTCGGAAACCGAACGCTGATAACCGTTGTCATTTATGATTCCTTTCCCTTACCATCAGCATATATGTCAGTGCAGAGTCAACTGCAAGATTCGGATTCATATTGAATACTGTATCTTTCTGAATCTCCAAAATCTTTCTAATCATATCCAAAATATCGGCTTTTGTAAAGTTCCCGCAGATCCTCCGGACGAGTTCCTCGTGGTCGGTGTTCATCAGTCTTCCCCCTTCGTCCGCTACCATGGCGTCCCGGATCAGAGAAGCCATGACAGACAGTGCGATCGGGGCGTTCGACTTGGAGATCCTCTTTTTTTCCAGCTCTTCGTCGATCTCCGCGTCAACCTCATTCTCGCTGATATCGTCCGCCATCCTTTTCGGAAGGTCTATGACGAAAACTTCCGTTTTCTGAAGGAACTTCGTGCCCGACACAAAGGAAACGTTACCGAACAGAGCGCTTTCCACCAGCGAAATGACACCCTCCCGGAATTCAAAATAGGGAGAATCGCACATTTTCCTTGCGAGTCCCTCGATTCCGTCCGACAGAGACGCAGCCAGTTCCGCATCCTTCGGAATGACATGCTCGCGGATCAGCTTCCCTGCGATTTCCTGTTCGCTGCCTGCGCCCATTCTCCAGATCGCGCAGCGCGAACGGATCGTCATTTCTATTCCGTCTTCATTCCCCGTCAGCACGAACAGCGTGTTGTCCGGAGGCTCTTCCAGCGTCTTCAGAAGCGCGTTCTGCGCCACGACGGTCATCTTATGCACATCCCGCAGCATAAAGGCGCGTCTTCCGTTTGAAAAAGCGCCGGAGGCCGTATCCTCCTCGATCGCCCGGACGTCCGCCATGGAGATAAAAGCATACTCCCTGTAATCCGGAAACCGGTCCAGCCGTTCATCCGGGATCGGGGATGTCGTCTCCAGACAATAGGCGCCGCACATCCGTCTGGCGAGCTCATGGCGCCCGCTCCCTTCCGGTCCGACGATCAGTATCGCGTGCGGAATCCTTCCGCGCTTCATGCTTTCAAGTAATGTCAGCTCATTCATCTGCCGTTTCCGCCGTCTGTATGTTCACATCTGCAGGTATCCCTGTTTTTCCCGTTCCGTCCGGCATCTCTTCGAGCGCATGCAGAAGCCGCGCGTACCAGTCGGGATCGTCCTCCGGTCCGGTAACCAGCAGGACTCTTTTCCGGTCTGCGCATTCCGCAAGGATGTTCCGTCCGGCCAGGTATGCCATCGCCTCGGAACCGGTTTGTTTCCTGCCCGATACATCCAGCACGATTCTGGAAGCGTCATGATCCGTGGCCCCTCTCAGTTCCGGGCCGGGCAGCGTTCTGAATCCGGGCAAAGCGTCGATCTTCGCCTGAATTCTCGCGATGAAATCGAGATGTGCGTCCCATGCCCTTCCCGACGCGGTATGAACCGCCCAGTCCATGGAGGCAAGGATCAGGCTGGAAGGATCCGGATCCTCTTCTTCCGCAAGCCGCCTCACCCTTTCAGGATCGATTCCGCAGGGGTTCAGATGGATCACCGCCGCCTGGTTCAGGGCGTTCATGCCCGTATACGGGCAGTGGCAGACGAGGTCCGCATACGGAGCGGCAGATTCCGGCAGCCGTCTGGACAGCGGAAAATGCGGGCCGAGGGACGCATCGACCAGCAGCAGCGCGCCGAGGCTATGAACTGCTTCCGCGATCCCGGGGATATCCACGCAATAGCCGTACGGATCCGGCGACTGCAGAATTACTGCTCCCGCTCCGGTCCGGTCGAGCGCTTCCGCAATCTGATCCGGAACCGGCATGCAGAACCGTTCCATCGCAGGATCTTTTCCCGTCCGCAGGACACTCGTTCTTAAGCCGGACATATCCAGCGCGGAGAACATCTTTCCGTTGCTTCCTTCCGAAATAAGAACCTTCTCCTTGGGCGGAAGCGCGCGGAGCATGACCCGCAGTGCGGACGCCTCGCCCCCCGTCAGGAGGAAAGAGTGCGCCGTGTGATAGAACGAACTGTAACGTCGGGCAATGTCCGGAATGGCATCCCCCTGTTCACGGATCCATGAGGCCCTGACATCCCATTTGGCCAGCTCATCCCGAAAGAAAGCCAGCCCCCTGCCCTTGTGGGCAGGCATACAAAAAAGAGCCGCGTCCGACTGCGCGTATTCTCCGAGGATCCTCGGCAATCTTCTGGTTATCTGCGGGCTTTTTTCCACTGTTTCAGAATGT
This sequence comes from Clostridia bacterium, assembly GCA_017429985.1. Classification (GTDB taxonomy): domain Bacteria; phylum Bacillota; class Clostridia; order Christensenellales; family CAG-138; genus JAFRNW01. The sequence continues at coordinate 8,209 of JAFRNW010000011.1, forward strand.
TCTCCTGCATTTCTTGAGACGGGCTGATCAGCAGCATATCCGTCTTTTTACCGTTTTTGAACAGCAGCGCTGTGGTGTTCTCCTTCTTCCCGTGATACGACTTATGCCGGCTGTCCGTTTTTTCCCCGTTCATTTTCTCATAGGGTCCGATCCGAACGATATCGACCAGATGGATCTGATGATCCGGCCTTGCCTTCTTTCCGATCACACGCTCAACCGAAAGCATCCGTTCCGTCAGCGTATAGCGGTAAACGACCAGCTTCTTTTTATACAGCCATACCGCAAACAGGCACAGGACGATATACAGAACAACCTGGGCGAGAATGCGGGGGATGTTAAACAGTACCTGCACCACCGATACGATCAGGATTACAGCAATAACAAGAAACGCAACCACGACAAAAAACAGAAAATCGCTCTTGATGAATTTCTTGGAAGGAATAATCTCCTCCGTATATAAGACTTGTACAGTTTCATTATCCATATTCATACTTTTTTTGACATGGAATGTGGTACTGTTCGATACTGTTTCAATTATCCGATTTTCTGCAGTAAGGCTTCCTGCAATACTCGAGAAAAATTAATCCCCTGGAGCTCTGCCTTTTCTGCAAGCCATGCTGGCAAAGTACAGTTTTTCTTTACAGCTTTATTTCGAAGTTTAGCGCGATAAGTATCAAAGTCTACATCGACATACGTTAATGTACCTTGAGAATAATCAAAGATATCATCAGCATCTGCTTTTGCTTTCTGAATTGCCTCTTCTTTTGAGGATACTTCAGGAAACTCCTGATTATGTTCAAGTCTATATACACCGTCAAGCGCTATAGCATCACGTGCCATTTCAATAGCATCAAAGAAGCTGTCACCTTCTGTATATATTTCAAAATCAGGAATATAAACCAAATAATCTGAATCTTTTTGCGCAATAAAAACAGCATATACGTTTTTCATGTTTTGTCCTCCTTTCAAAACAGTTTTTTATGAATTGCCTCCCATGATTTTGAGAAAGAAATTAATGCAATCCCCATTTTCTCATAATCTTCTTGGCTGTAATTTCGTTGATTTCTGTGTGCCTTGGAATTTGTTCCTTTTTCCCGTCTCGTATGTAAGTATCGTGGTTCCCACCGTGTTCCAAAAAAACAAATCCAGCTTCTTCTAACTTCTTGATCAAATCCCTTCGTTTCAAGGGCATCACCCCTTTTCGCTATCATTATACGTATCAAATGCGTATATGTCAACAAATAATGCAAGTCGTTTTTCCTTTCTTATTCCATACCGGCATCACCAGAAACGTCTCGCAGTATCTCGAAGTTGGCCATGTTGCGCACAGCCTCGACAGCGCGGATCCCACTCTCCCTGGCGTGTTTGCTCCGCCTGCCGTGCTTCCTGGTACTCCTGACTAGCCTCCATGAAGTCACGGTACAGTTGGGAATGACTTTCCGGGTCATTGACCATGCTGCGCGCCTGCTCGGCAAGGTTCTGAAGGTTGCTGTACATCTTCGACAGGCGCTGACGGTTCCTTGCTTGCTCCGCTTCAAAATTCTTGACCCGTACCTGTACTTTACTGGACTCAGATTCGACTATGTTCTTCAGCTGCTCTGTCAGTTTATACCCCTCAGGAGTTGCAAGAAAACTGGCGTCTGCTGCCATCTGGTCCATGAGGTTCGGACAGTTCGTCCGAGCTTCCTCACTCAACCCGGCCTTCATGACCGCGTCTATGTATCCGCCGATATCGACCGTTTACGCACCGCATTGTTCAAAATCCCGTAAAAAAGTGTAACCATAGCAGCGTAAATTAGCGTGAATTACCGTAAATAGATTATGAAAAAAGCCCAGAAATAGGGCTTTTCTGGGCATAAAAATGGCTCCCCCTGTTGGACTCGAACCAACGACACTGCGGTTAACAGCCGCATGCTCTACCGACTGAGCTAAGGAGGAACGTCAGCATTGATTAGAATACACCCCGCATCGGAATAATGCAAGGGGTTTTATAAAATTTTTTTATGATCGGGAATGCTCCCCGAGACGCGCAACCACGCCGTGTGCGCGCAGAAGCAGGCACACACCGCAGGAACCCGCGTCTGCGGGGAATCCGCCGAACGGATCGTTTCCACCGGAAACTGTACTTTGCCGGTATGTCTGCCGCATCGCATGAAACTGCGGCGTCACGGATCCGGACCGGGATTATTTCCCTTTATAGGCGATCGCTTTGGAATCCGTATCCCAGAGATACTCCATGTTATAGTACTGGCGCTCGTCCTTGTGGAAGATATGCACAAGAATATCGCCGTAATCCATTACGATCCAGCGCCCTTCCGAGTATCCCTCCTTGCGCCGGAGTTCAAGACCGAGTTCGTTCTCCTTCTCCTCCAGCCCGTCGCTGATTGCCTTTACCTGCGGTGCGGTATTGCCCTCGCAGATCACAAACCACTCCGCTATGATCGTTTTGTCCCCGACAGGAATCGCAATGATATCCCCTGCCTTTTTGTTGTACAGTGCCTCACAGATGCCATCTACTGTCTTTTCGATGTTGCCGTTCAAAGCGCACTCTCCTTCCTTTTAAAGTATTGTATTGCTCTGCCCGCCGCCGGATGTATCGCGGCGTTTTTCTCTCTCAGATACCGGTCCTCATAGACCAGCGCGACCAGCATGCCGTGTTCCAGACTCTGCCATACCGCGTCGCGAATCGCGTTCACGGACGGGAAATCCCTCCCGTGCTCCGTCATGTCCGCCAGGAATATCAGCATATCAAGATCCGACATTCCTTCGTCCCCGGTGCAGTGAAGCCGGATCGCCTGCAGGACCTCCGGATCCTCGATCCCGTAATCCGTCCTCGCAATGACTGCGCCGGCTGGCGCGTGCAGGATGGCGGGGATGTATTCCGACTCGCCGGAAAGCGCAAACTGCTCCTTCTTATCCATGCATTTCGCGCAGTCATGAAGAAGCGCCGCCAGCCTTGCCTTTTCCGGATCGACTCCGAAGCGTTCCGCGTAGTCCGCCGCCTGCTCCATGACCCGGCACACATGACTGTACCGGTCCGGTGTGAGCGCTGCTCTCAATCTGCTCTGGATCTCTCTTATGCCCTGCGGGAAATAAAAACCCTGTTCATAAATGAAATCCTCGACTCCCTGCGGAACCATTCCTGTAACCGGAAGTCCGGAAAACAGCCTTTGCCTGATTTCGGTGGCGGAGATCCCTCTGGCGGATACGGAAAGAAACAGAAGGTCCCCCGCCTCTTCCTTCAGACCGGTCCTGTCTGATCCCTCCCGGAGGACTACCGCAATTTTCGCGCGGGAAACGATGTCTTCGTAGCGGTACCAGCCTTTCAGTCCGGGAACCTTGTCGCTGCCGATGATGAGATAGAACTCTGATCCCGGATACGCCGTCTCCAGCGCGTCCAGCGTTTCAGCCGTATAATTCATCCCGCCGCGGACGATCTCCCAATCGCACACTTCCAGTCCGGGAATGTCCTTCGCGGCGATCCCGGCCATTTTGAGACGCATCTCCGCAGGCGCTGCCTCGGCATTCGGCTTGTTCGGCGATGTTCCGGCAACCATGATGATCAATTTATCCAGATGCAGCTCTCCGATCGCCTGCTCAGCGATTTCCAGATGGGCAGAATGGATCGGATCAAAAGAACCGCCAAAGACGCCGATACGCATTCAGTCAGATCCTTTTTTTGAAATCATTATAATATGGCCCTTTTTTCCTTTCAACTAAAAATCCCGACATGGCTGTACATGCCGGGATGAATAGTCTGTCGGTCAAAAGCTCACTCGACTTCGTCCTTCAGTGCGGAGAAGAGATCCGCAAGAGAGGTGGTTGCGCTCTCTACCGGAGGCAGATCGTAATCACCGTCTTCACTGTTGCGGCGACGCTCGGAACGCTCACGGCGCTCTCCGCCTTCGGACGCATTCTTTTCACGAGCCTGACGCTTCGCTTCATTCGCGGCCTGCTGCTGTTCGCGCTCCTTGGCACGCTGCTCCATGCGCTCCTGATGGATGCGCTCGCGCTCCGCCTTTTCCTTCTCGACCTGCGCTGCGATCTCAGGATCCTCCTCGATCAGCGCTTCCTTGCGGCTGAGGCTGATCCGCTTTGCTTCCGGATTCACTTCCAGAACTTTGCAGCGGACGATATCGCCGACCTTCAGCTCGTCTTCCACCTTCTCAACGCGGTGAATGCCGACCTGGGAAATGTGGATCAGACCGTCGATCGTGGACTCCAGCGCAACAAATGCGCCGAACGGTACGATGCGGACGACTTTGCCTTCCACGATGCTGCCGATCGGATACTTCTGGTCGGCCAGCGTCCAGGGCTTCGGCTGAAGCTGCTTATAGCCCAGAGATACTCTTTCCTTATCGGCGTCCACGTTGAGGATCAGCGCTTCGATCTCCTGGCCGATGGACAGGATGTCGGAAGTATGCTTGACTCTTCCCCAGCCGACGTCCGTGATATGGACGAGACCGTCGATCCCGCCGATGTCAACAAACGCGCCGAAATCGGTGATGCGGCGGACGATACCCTTGACCTTCTCGCCGACAACCAGCTTGGACCATTTCTCGCGCTTCGCGTTCAGGATCTCCTCCTGGAGAACTTTCTTCTGGGAAGCGACGATGCGCTTGCGCTGTTTGTCCACTTCGAGAACCTTCAGCTTCATCGGCTTGCCGATGAACTCCTGCAGATTCTCCGTATATTTGAGAGAAACCTGGGAAGCAGGAACGAAAGCACGGATCCCGTTGATGTCCGCAATCATGCCGCCCTTGACGACTTCCTTGCCGACTGCCTCAAAGACCTTGTTCTCAATGTCTTCGTCATCAAGAAGCCTGTCCCAGATTTTCTTGCTCTCGACATTCTTCCGGCTGAGCAGGACGTTGCCTTCGCCGTCGTTGACCTTCAGGACTTCCACCTCGATCTCGTCGCCCTCTTTGAAGAGATCCTCGGGCTTGACTTCGCTGTCACTGGAGAACTCATCCTTCGGGATGATACCGTCGGATTTATACCCGACATTCACATACACTTCGCCGTCCACGATCTGAAGGACGGTACCGGTGATCCACTGACCATTACGAATCCTGGTAAGCGTTTTCTCAAACGCCTTGGCAAAGTCAGAATTGTCTTCTTCCTGAGGTTCCGGCTTTACTTCGGCTGCCTCATCGTTGCTCTTTGCTTCAGACGCAGGAGCTTCTTCGCTTACCTGTACGGTGACTTCCTCCGGGTCTTTGGCGGGTTCTGCTGTTGCGACGACCTCCTCAGCGGGAGCCTCCGCTTCGATGGTTTCGATCGTCGTCTTTTCCTGTTCGCTCATTCCTTGTATAACCTCCATAATCATGCGGTCGGGGGTCGATGCGCCCGCGACTATACCTATTATATCATCGCTTTGCAACTTGGCAAGAGTAAAATTATCCGTGTTTTCCACCGTTTCCGTGGCCTCGCAGAGGCCTCTGCAGATCTCCGCAAGCTTGGCTGTATTGGCTGAATTTCTGGAGCCGATCACGTAAACGCGGTCCGCTTTTTCCGCGATCGTCTTCGCCTCCGCCTGCCTCTGCCGGGTCGTGTCGCAGATCGTTTCGAACACTTTCAAATCGGCGCACTTTTCTTTCAGCGTCTCCACGACCTCGGAATATCTGTCCTGGAGCATCGTCGTCTGCGCGACCACGCACCCGCGTTCCACAGGCTCGACGCTCTCTGCGTCCTGCCGGGTCTGCAGGACGACCGCACCCGGTCCGGCATATCCGCGGATCCCGATCACCTCCGGGTGATCGGCCTTTCCGACGATGAACACCTTCCGGCCCTCCCCGGATGCCTGCTCAACGAGATGATGGATCCTTTTGACGAAGGGACAGGTGGCGTCCACCACGGTTACGCCGCGTCCGGCGCAGTCACGGATCACTTCGGGGGGAACTCCGTGCGCGCGAATAATAAGCGTATCGCCCGCTGATACATCGGAAACGGATGAAGCAGGAATGATCCCCTTTTCCTTCAGCTCGTCGACTACGTTTTCATTATGAATGATATTGCCGTATGTGTAGACCGTTCCGGATTCCGCTTTCCGTTCCGCGAGTTCAACAGCCCGTTTCACGCCGAAACAGAATCCGCAGTGTTTCCCGATCAGAATCCTCAATTACCTGTTTTCCTCGACCTTCTTCTTCAATTCCGTCATGCTGTCCTGCATCACCTGCGTCAGGATCTCCAGGGGCTTGCCTTTCCTCCCCGCCGTCACCTCTTTCGGCTGGATCGGCTCGCCGACCGCCATGGTGATCTTGCATCTTCTTCTCACCTGCGGATCCGCATACACCGGAATGATCGGCATGCCGGATTTCAGGGAGAGGAAAGCAGCGCCTTTTTCGAAATGATCCATGGAACCCGTGGGAGATCTGCGTCCCTCCGGAAAAATGCCGAATACCTTCCCGCTTTTCAGAATGGTCATCGCGTGTTTCAGGGAGGTTACGTCCACGTTGTCACGGTCTACCGGGAAGGCAAACAGCATCCTGCGGAGAAAGAAATCCCCGAGCTTTGTCCTGAACGCCTCTTTCTTCGCCATGAAATGAATCCATCTGGGACAGACCAGGGCAATAAAGATCGGATCCATCACGCAGAAATGGTTGCTGATGATGATCGCGCCCCCTTCGAACCGCAGCCGCTCATGATTCAGCACCTTCGGCCTGAACAGAAGCCAGAGAAGCGGACCCGCCAAAAGATATTTTCCAAGAACGTACAGCATTACAGTTCCTCGATTTTCCGGACGAGATAGTCAACGACTTCCTCGGCCGTCATGTCCGTCGTATCCACGACCGTCGCATCCTCCGCGATCCTGAGCGGCATATAGGCGCGTCCCATGTCGTTTGCGTCGCGCTTTGCGATCTCGTCCTTCACCTCTTCCAGTATCTTGCCCGTCTCGCCGCGCTGCTCCATCTCATGGAGCCTGCGCCTCGCGCGCTCCTCGACGCTGGCGGTGATATAAAACTTATAGGGCGTGTTGGGAAGCACGTTGGTCGTGATGTCCCTGCCGTCCATGATGATGTCGTACTGCATTCCGACCCGCCGCTGCATCTCCGCGAGTTTCTGCCGGACCGGAGGATGAAGCCCCACATTGGACGCCCCCATGGACAGCTCGGGCGTCCTCAGCAGTCCCGTAACGTCCTCATCGCCGAGGAACACGTGCTGGGACCCGTCTTCCATATACTTTACGCGCACGTCCGCGCCGTCCAGAATGGAAGCCATCCCTTCCGGATCCTCCGGCCGAACCCCGCAGCGGATCGCATACAGCGCCATCGCGCGGTACATCGCGCCGGTATCCAGATACCGGATGCCGAGTCTCTTCGCCAGGGCTTTCGCCGCAGTGCTCTTTCCGGCGCCTGCCGGTCCGTCAATTGCAATGTTCATTTTCTGGTTCACAGTCCAATACTCCTTCCTGCCAGCACGCCGGTTGACCAGGCGATCTGCAGATTGAATCCGCCGGTCAGCGCATCCACGTCCAGCACCTCCCCGGCAAAAAACAGTCTTTTTATCAGCTTTGACTCCATCGTCGAGCTGTTGATCTCGGAAACGCTGACGCCGCCGCGGGTAATGATGGCCTCGTCGAACGACCGCGTTCCGGAAACCGTCAGGCGCATCCCCTTCAATGCTTCCAGGAGATTCCTGCGGTCCGCCTTTGTAAAATCGGATACGTTCTTCTCTCCGCTAACGCCTGCCTCGGCAAAAACGGCATCCAGCAGTTTTGACGGCAGCAGCGCGTGGAACGCACCCTTCACCGTTTTCTGCCGGTTCTCCTCCAGATCGCGGAGCAGTCTCGCGTCCAGCGTCTGCTCATCCAGTGCAGGCTTCAGATCGACGGACACTTCCACGTTTTCGAAGGAATCCGCGATGACCGAGGACAGGGAAAGCACCATGGGACCGGAAATCCCGAAATGCGTCAGGAGCAGTTCCCCGAGTTCCCTGAAGATCCTCTTCCCATTCCGTTTTGCCGTCATGCCGACGTTTTTCAGCGTCAGACCGGTCAGCGCGTAGGGCCATGACTCCTTTGTGCACAGGCCCACAAGGGAGGGCTTCGGCGGAATGACCGTATGGCCCGCCTCCGCGGCGAACCGGTACCCGTCCCCCGTCGATCCCGTCTGCGGATAGGAAACGCCTCCGGTGGCGACGATCACCGCGTCCGCGGACTCGGTTCCCGTCTCCGTGCGTACGCCGCGCACCCGGCCATCCGAAATCAGGATCCCCGTCACCTTTGTGCCGAGCCGGACCGCAACGCCATCAGAGTCCAGCTCCCTTCTCAGCGCCTTCAGCACGTCGCTGGATTTATCCGACACCGGAAACACCCTGCCGCCCCGTTCCGTTTTGACCGGAACGCCGTTCCTTTCGATCAGGGAGCAGATATCCGTATGATCGAACGCGTTCAGCGCGCTGTACAGAAATCTCGGATTGCGTGTCACGTTGCGGATGAATTCGTCACGGTCGGCGGTATTGGTCAGATTGCATCTGCCCTTTCCCGTGATATACAGTTTCTTCCCGAGCTTTTCATTCTGCTCAAGAAGAACGGTCTCGTTCCCGTTCCTGGAAGCCTCCGCGGCAGCCATCTGGCCGGCCGCCCCGCCGCCGATCACAACGACTTTCATGCCCTGTCCTCCGGCTCCCTGTCCATCAGGTACATGCCCTCCCTGGACCAGATCCGCTCCAGTTCCGCAAGGCTCTTCCTTGCGCTGTCCTGTCTGGCCTTTCCGACAGCGGAGAGCAGCGCGTTCAGCACCGACAGCGGAGCGACCAGGGAATCCGCGAATGATGCGATATCGCTTCTCGCGCAAAGGGTACAGTCGGAAAGGGCTGCGGCAGGCGATTCCTGGTTGTCCGTCATGACGATGATCTTCGCCCCGTGTTCTTTTGCAAAGCGCATCGCGTTCAGCGTATGCACGTTGTACCTCGGAAAGCTCAGTCCGAAGCAGACGTCGTCGCTGCCGATGCGGATCATTTTATCAAACGCATCCTGCTCCATTCCGCTGACTATGACGACATCCTCACGGATAAAGCTGAGGTAATAGGAAAAAAACTGCGCGGCGGCGTATGCGCTCCGGATCCCGATAATATAGACATGCTTCGCCTTCGCGATCAGATGCACGGCGTTGCTGAAGGACTCCGAATCGATCAGATCCATCGTCTGCCGGATGTTGTTCATGTCCAGCGTAAGGATCGTGTGCAGCATCTCGTCTTCCGGGATCGACGCGGCGGCCTGGCTTCTCTGCAGCGTCGTCTGACGGCGCCTGAGCAGCTCCTGCATCGCCTCCTGCATCTCCGGATACCCGTCCAGACCGATCGAGTAGGCAAAACGGACCACGGTCGATTCGCTGACCCCGACCGCCTCTCCGAGTTTTGCAGCCGTCATCAGCGCAGCGCGGTCATAATACCGGACGATATAGTCTGCGATCCGGTTCTGTCCTTTTGAGAACCGGCTCCTGTGATTCTCGATTCGTTTCAGTAGCCCTTCCATTGCCGTTCCTCCGAAATGCTCCTTGGGCTTTCAGTATAGCATGATTCAGCGGATGCAAACATCCTTTTTGCAGGAATCTTCCCTGCGTCCTGCATTTTTTGGTCAGTTGCCATCCGTGTTCCGATTTGTTAACATGGATAACAGCAATAGGAAAGGAACTTCATGCAATGGAAGATTATAAAGACCTGTTCGCCGAAGCGATGACCCAGATGCAGAAAGGCGCTTTCCTCGTCGCGGACGACAATGTCATGACGATCGGATGGTGTCAGCTCGGAATCATCTGGGGCAAGCCGGTCTGTACGGTGTTTGTCCGGCAGAGCCGCTTCACGCACGATGTCCTGGAACATGCGGATCATTTCACCGTCAGCGTTCCGAAAATCGGGGAAATGGCGAAGGAACTCGGCTACTGCGCGACGCATTCCGGCAGAAATACCGACAAATTCATGGAAGGCGGAATCGCAAGGATCCCTTCCAGGTCGGATGCACCTGCAGGCGTGTCTGGCTGCTCGATGCACTTTGAATGCAGGATCCTGTCCAGAACGGAAATGGATCTTTCCAGAACCGACTCCGGGGTAACGGCCCGCTATTACGGGAGCAACCAGGCAACCCCCGACGGGGATCCCCATACGGTCCTGTTCGCCGAGATCCTGAACGCTTACAGGGAATAACGGCCTCTTCCCGCAAGCCGAGGCAGGGATGTTCCGTCCCTGCCTTTTTTCGCCCCCGCCGGTCTGCCCGAAGCAAAAAAGACGGCATCCGGTAGAGTCCGGTCGCCGTCCGAAGATGGGGGATACACGGGAATGAGTCCCGCGCTGTATGTCAGCCGCCTTACCGGCGGACAGACCCTATTGCTTGTCTGCAGGAGCGTATTCGCTGAAGGTAACGGTGAGTTCCATCTCCTGCCCGTTCCGCTGGATCGTCACCGTCGCGGTATCTCCCGCGTTATAGCGGCTGATCGTGGATGAAAGCACGTCGTTGGACGTGATCTTCGTATCCCCGATTTTCAGGATCAGGTCGTTTGCCTGGATGCCTGCTTTATCCGCCGCATATCCCTTGATCACCTGCCCCACCTGCACGCAGAGGGTTTCGGAACCGCCGAAGTATCCCCATCCGCTGCGGTCGGACCTGAGAGAGACATTCTGGGTATAAACGCCGAGGTAAGCCCTTCCGGTGACATATCCGTACTGGATGATGTCGTTGATGATCTGCTTGACATCATTGACCGGGATCGCGAAGCCGAGCCCCTCCGAATTCGTCGAGCTGTTGCTAGCCTTTGCGTTGACGATGCCGATCAGACTGCCGCTGGAGTTGAACAGCCCGCCCCCGGAACTTCCGGGGCTGATCGCCGCGTCATGCTGAAGAAGCGTCATTTCCGAGGATTCCACGTTGACCTTGCGGTTCAGCGCGCTGATCATACCGCCCGTGGCGGTGCCCCTCAGCTCGCCGAGGTGGTTTCCGATCGCGACGACGTCCTCGCCCACCGTCAGCATGTCCGAATCGCCGAGCGTTGCGGGAACAAGCCCGTCCGCGTCGATCTTGATGATGGCGAGATCGTTCCGTTCATCCGTCCCGATCACCTTCGCTTCATATTCGGTGTCGTCGTTCAGAATGACCGTGACCTTGTCAGCGTCCTCCACAACATGGTTGCAGGTCACGATATATCCGTCGCTTGAAATCACAACGCCGCTGCCGGATCCCTTCACTTCCCGCGTCTGGCCCTGTCCGTTCCCGTATAAGCCGCCGAATCCGTAATAGATCCATGGATTCTGGCTGTATCCGACCTCGACGGTGGAATACACGTCGATCCCCACGACCGAAGGCGCGGCAATCTCCACGATCTGCGCCCTCGAATAGGTTCCGGACGGCGTCGTGCTCTGCTGGATCGCGGGAAGGACCTGTGTCTTCTGCTCCTTCACGGTCGTTTCGGTCTTTGCGCCCGTTTCACCGACGGACGCGGCGATCGAGGTCTCCGGAACGGCTGCGGCAGTCCTGGACGTTTTCGCTCCGAACAGGCTCGCCGCCAAACCGCCGGCTGCTCCCGCGATCAGCGCAGTCGCCAGGATGCTGCATACCAGCACGGTGACGCTGACGCGTTTTTTCTTCTTTGGTTTCGGCTGCGCGTACGAGCCGCCGGACTGATTATTTCTCTGATACTCCTGATACTGTGTGTACCAATCGTTGTTTTCCATATCGATCTGCTCCTTTCGCAGGGTCTGCATCTATCCGATGCTTTTATCTTAATCCGGAATTATGAAAATCCAATATCCCGGATTTGTACAGATTATGGAGAATTATGTACCTTTTATGGCAGCGCGCAGGACCGGAGACCGCGGCGCGGCGCACGTCGTCTCCGAAGCAGGCCATCCGGATCCGAAAAAAATAAAAAAGGCATGATCGCGAAAATCATGCCTGTCATATTTCATTTTTCTGTCTGTGTTTTCCAGTAAAAATGATGTATTACGCTCTGCGCTTATTCGGCGGCAGCCTCTTCGTAAACGCTGACCTGCTTTTTGCCTGCATGTTTCGTCTCATAACGGACGATTCCATTTACCTTGGCAAACAGGGTGTCATCCTTGCCGATCCCGACGTTTGTTCCGGGATGGAAATGAGTCCCGCGCTGACGAACGAGGATATTGCCTGCCAGCACATACTGACCGTCCGCACGCTTCGGTCCGAGACGCTTGCTTTCGCTGTCGCGGCCGTTACGAGAGGAACCGACGCCCTTCTTGTGCGCAAAACGCTGCAAATTCATCTGCAACATGGTTCATACCTCCGTATCGTTAATCTTTAAGTAATCTGGGTACTCTTCGCGGATCGCCCCGACCGCGCACGCGAACGTGCCGAACAGGATTTCCGCGTCATGCATTTTCGCCGCATCAAGTCCTTCCCTGATCCGGCACCGGAAGGTCTTCCCGTCATCCGAGACATCGGCAGGTATTTCTGCTATCTCGGTGATCCCGTTTGCAAGCGCTATCGTCAAAGCGGATACCGCGCTGCACACGATGTCGTGACCTTCTTCCGCATACCCGGCATGTCCGCTGCATTCGATTCCGTGAATACAGCCGCTATGCCACAACAATCTGATCCGTATCATACATCAGCCGATCGAAAGGATCTGGACTTTTGTATAGGGCTGGCGATGGCCGTTCTTCACGCGGATGTTCTTTTTCGGTTTATACCGGAAAACAACGACCTTCTCACCCTTGCCATGCTCCAAGACCTTAGCCAGAGCCTTCACGCCTTCCAGAACGGGCGTTCCGACCTTGACACCGGCATCATCCGAAACAAGCAGTACCTCGAACTCGACATCGCTGCCGACTTCCGCGTTCAGCTTCTCGACGAGAATCTCGTCGCCGGCTTCTACCTTGTACTGTTTCCCACCGGTTTGAATGATTGCATACATTCGTGTTGCACCTCCTCTTACCAGACTCGCCCGGGACCGGTGATGCCCTAATTTTGGGCATACTTAGACCGTCTCAGTGCGGCTCACCGAACAATAATAACACAGCGAAATACCCGTGTCAACGGATGATTTTGCACTCTTTTTTTGCCTCCGCAAGCTTCTTTTCAGCTAGCGGGCGGATCGTGAATTTTTCCATATGAAGCTGCGGATTCGGCTTCACATAATAGGTTCCGCCGAGCTCTTTCTGGAATACGCTCCCGTATTTTTTCTGTGCGTATTCCATCGCGGCGACAACATCCGGATGCGCTTCGATCAGGATCCGCTTGTTGTTGCTTCCCTTGACGACCTGGACGGACTGCTTGCGGATCCGGTTCATCACGGATTCCGGATACAGTACATGCGCGCTTCCGCCGCAGTAGGGGCATTCCATCTGAAGGGTGTCCATCAGGTTGCGTCCCGTTTTCTTCCGGGTCATTTCCACGAGCCCGAGATGCGTAAATCCGAAGACGTGCGATCTTGTGTGATCGTTTTTCAGCGCGTTCCTGAGCGTGTTCAGCACGGCATTCCGGTCCGATTCCTTCTCCATGTCGATGAAATCGATAATGATGATCCCGCCGATATCCCTGAGACGCAGCTGGTGCGCGATCTCGGCCGCCGCTTCGCGGTTCGTTGCGGTGATCGTCGTCTCAAGGTTATCCTTCCCCACAAACCGTCCCGTATTGACGTCGATGCATGTCAGCGCCTCGGTCCGATCAATGATCAGATAGCCTCCGCTTTTCAGCCAGACCTTCCGCTCGAGTGCGTTCTCGATCTGGCTCTCCGTCTCATAGCGTTCAAACAGTGCCTCGCTCGGCTTGTACAGGATGCGCGGCTTCAGTTTCGGCGCCGTGATCTCCGCCATTTCGCGTATCCGCTCATAGGTGGCCTCATCGTTGACGAACATGCGGTTCACGTCCTTCATAAGAAGGTCGCGCACGGTCCGCATCAGGAGGGACTGTTCCTCCAGGATCAGGGACGGCGCTTTCCGCTTTGAGGCGCGCTTTTCGACTTCCCTGTACAGCTTCTGCAGGCTTTCCAGTTCTTCGGCAAACACTTCCCTGCTTTTTCCCGAAGAGGCGGTCCTTGCAATGACGCCCATGTTTTTGGGCTTGAGATCCGACAGGATCTTCCGGATCCTGTTCCGCTCGTCCTCCGACTCGATCCGTCTTGAAACGCCGACATAATCCATGGTCGGCATCAGGACCAGCATTCTTCCGGCAAGCGTGATATGCGTGGTCACGCGGGCGCCCTTCGTTCCGACCGGGTCTTTCGCGACCTGCACGATGATGGTCTGGCCCGGGTTCACGATATCCTTGATGTTTCTGCTTTCGGGCTTTGTGTCCGGTTCGGAATCCGGATCGTCAAACACGATGTCTCCCGCGTAAAGGAACGCGTTCTTTTCCAGTCCGATGTCGACGAACGCCGCCTGCATTCCGGGAAGGACGTTCTGCACCTTTCCCTTGTAGATGTTCCCGACCAGCCGTTTCGTGCTCTCCTGCTCCACATAAAGCTCCATCGGAGACCCGTCTTCGACCACTGCGACCCGGGTGGCGAACCCGGTCGCATCAACCAATATTTCCTTGTTCATGAAACTCCTTTCCTTATTCTTCCGAAGGAATACGCGGCAGGGAACCATCCGAGTCAAAATACATGGCCGTGCGGTGAATCCGCACGCTGCCCTGCGCATCCAAACGGTCAAGCAACGCGCCGGCAAAAAGTTCGGCACGCAGCCCGCCATCGGCTTGCATCTGACCCAGAACACGGAGTGTCATGGTATCGTTCTCAATTCCCTCTACGGTTGCCTTCAGGACCTGCGGACGAATGTCGACCGGTCTAATCCCGCTTTTCGTCCGCTTGTTCACAACTATTTCGCCCGAGAGAAGCCCGCGGAGCGTCTCTTCAAGCACATCCTTCTGAAACTCTTGATCCGTGGAAATGGTGATCCGGTATTCCGCAGCCCTTGTGCAGGACGTCAGCGTCTTGATCCCCGCAGGCATCTCCCGTGCGTCGGAAACGGAAAGCCCTCTCGAAAGCACGGGATTGACCGCGGAAAGAAACGCCTCGGGGGCCATTTCCTCCGTCAGTTCCACCTCAAACCATTCCGCGTCGCTCGTCATGCCGGTCGCAAGCGCAGACGCGAAGGAGAGTTCAGGATGCGGATTAAATCCGTCCGAATACCTGAGCGGCAGCCTGGCGCGCCGGAACGCGCGCTGAAGCGCTCTCAAAATATCCAGATGGGAGATGAATCTCGCGTCCTCCGCCTTATGATAAACTGCAAGCATCCGCATGTTTCCCTCCAAAACAGCCGTTGCAGCCTTCCCGGCAGTCCCTTGTCGTGATCCCCTTCATTGCCCGTTCGTATTCTTTCCTGAGATACTGTTCCGTCACCAGCATATCAATATGCGACCAGGGCAGTTTTTCTCCGGGAACCGGGGCATTCTGTGCAAACTGCTCCACGGACAGCCCGCACTCGGAAAACGCCTCGTCCCATTTTTCCGGAAGAAAATGCTCAGACCAGGAATCAAAACGGCAGCCTTTCCCGTATGCTTTTTCCAGTACGTCCGCCAGTCTGCGGTCTCCCCGGGAGAAAGCCGCTTCCAAAACGGAAAGCCTGGAAAGATGGCATTGGAACTGCACGCCCCTGATCCCTCTCAGCGCATCACGCAGCAGCGTCTGCCTTCTGCGGATTTCATCCAGCGGAACCTGCGGGCACCACTGGAACGCCGTAAAAGGCTTCGGTACAAACGTTGACGCGCTGACTGTCAGTCTCAGCGCTTTGCCGCGTTTTTCTTTCGGGAGCCTGTAGAAAGCGGCGCTGACCTTCCTGGCAAGATCCGCGATCCCCAGGATGTCTTCGTCCGTTTCGGTCGGAAGACCCAGCATGAAATACAGCTTGACGGACGTCCATCCGGCATCGAACACGTCTCCCGCCACCCGGAGCAGATCCTCCTCCGTGACGTTTTTGTTGATCACGTCGCGAAGGCGCTGTGTGCCCGCTTCCGGAGCGAATGTGAGCCCGGATTTCCGGATCGACTGCATCTTCTCCAGTTCTTCCTTCAGGAAGGAATCCAGTCTCAGCGACGGCAGCGAGACCGAAACGCGCTGGGCTTCCATGCTGTCAATGATCTCCGGGACAAGCTCACGGACATCGGAATAATCTCCCGTGCTGAGGCTGAGCAGAGACACCTCGTCATATCCGGTACAGTCCACCAGCCTCTGCGCTTCCTTCAGCAGCGCTTCCTTGTTCCTTTCCCGCACAGGACGATAAATATAACCCGCCTGACAGAACCGGCATCCCCTGGTGCATCCGCGCATGACCTCCACGGCAACACGGTCATGCGTAATGCTCATGTTCGGCACGATCTGCCTGCCGACGAACTCCACCTCGTTCAGATCCTTCACGATTCTTCTCGTAACGGCAGGCGTTCCGTCATCGTACCAGTCATACAGGGACGGGACATAAACGCCTTCGATACGGGAAAGCTGTTTCAGGATGGCGGCCTTCGGCTCCCCGTTCTTTTTCGCGCGGAGGACCGTTTCCGTCAATTCCAGGATCATTTCCTCCCCGTCGCCGATCATCACGGCGTCCATAAACGGCGCGATGGGCTCGGGGTTGCAGGCGCAGGGTCCGCCGCAGACGATCAGCGGCATATCCTCTCCTCTGTCTTCGGAGCGGAACGGAATACGGGACAGGTCCAGCATGGTCAGAATATTCGTGTAGCACATCTCGTACAGGAGGGAAAACCCGACGATATCGAACTCTTTCAGCGGGCGTCTCGTTTCCAGCGAGAAAAGAGGCATATCCGCTTCCCGCATGGCCTGTTCCATATCCGGCCACGGAGCAAACGAACGTTCGCACGCAACCCCTTCCCTTTTGTTGAGAATGTTGTACAGAATCCTGGACCCAAGATGAGACATCCCGATCTCATATACGTCGGGAAAGCAGAGCGCAAAGCGGATTTCGGCATTCTCCTTGACCGTCTCGTTCCATTCGCTGCCGGTATACCGCACAGGTTTTTCGACTTTCGCCAGTATTCGATCCAGTATTATCTGATTAATCATCATACTACCCCATATTACCATCCAGTATCATATCATCTGATTCCGGCAAGGTCAAACGAAAGCGGCGAAAAACTCCGCCGCAAAAGAAAAACCGGCGCAGACACGCCGGCAAGTCAAACCATTCCGCACCGTCACGGTGCAAGCGTAAACTGGAGGAGAACGGGATTGTGGTCGGAAAACTCAAATCCGCGGTCCAGAGTGTCAACGGATTCCGTGATGACGTTCGGAGAGCAGATAAAACCGTCGATGACATACAGCTGTTTGCAGTCACCGCTGTACAGAGGCGCGTTCAGAAGCCGGCAGGAAGGCGTTTTCAGATCATACTGAAGCGTCCAGCCCTCCGGAAGCATGTCCTCAGAAAGCACGCCAGGCGTCCACAGTTCCCCGTCCAGTATGGGATAGGCATCAAGCGCGCCGGGAAAACTCTGGTTGAAATCCCCGCCCGCGATGACATAATTGCCCTTTTCATATTCCGAACGGATCAGATTGACCAGCACATCCGTCTGCTGTTTCTTCCCTTCTCCGTCGTCATACGCTTCCAGATGGAGATTGATCATGACGAGCTGCTTATCGGTGCCGGCCACCCGGAACCGCTGGACCAGCAGCGCGCGTTTCAGGTTTGCGACGCGAACCGGCCAGCTGAAAGGCACCGGAAGGCTGATCCGTTTCCCCTCCACAGGCTCGGCGTAGGAGGCGGAAAGCAGTCCGGAACGCACTCTCCCGATCATCGGGACCGGAAAGGGAACCCAGTCGCAGCTGAAGTTTGTGATATACTGCGCGTTTTCCTGAATCATCTCCGCGATGACAAGTCCCTCGTCGATCCGGTAGGAACGCCTGCTGTCGCGGTCAACCTCCTGCAGAAGCAGGAAATCCCAGTCCGTTTCCCGGATGATGCCCTGAATGCCGTCCATGTTTTTCCGGACGAAGGTCTCATCCGTCTGAACGGATTTTCCCCCGTCCATGAAAAAGTCGGACTCCGCCCCGAGACCGGCGTAGCCGATATTCATCGAAAGCGCGGTATACGTTTCACCGGGCAGAATGACGATCTTCCTCTCCGATTCGTACAGTGTCTCGGCGGGTTCCGAAGCGTTGGGTCTGAATTCCGTTACCGTCAGGTATCCGAACAGACCCGCGACGCAAAGAACAAGCGCAAGAAAAACACAGAGGAAGACGCGGAAAACCAGCACCGGAGCAGAAATCTTTTTTCCGACACGTCTTTTCTTTTCCAATGTCATCCCTCCGCCTGATCCGCCGGAAGCCTCCGGCGGGAATGCCCTGCTCAGCCGCCGATATAGACCGGCTCGTAGTCGCCGTCGCCCGATCCGCCGGAACTGCCGCCGGATCCGCCGCCCGCCGGAACGGGTTCAATGTTGACCGAGCCCGGATCCGCCGCGCCGCCCGGGGACGTTTCGATCTTGTTTCCGTTTTCGTCATACCCTTCGGGCATTCTCGGCTTCATGTATTTATAAGCTACAACATGCTCGACGTCCTGAATGGACCAGTTGTCCGTCCAGACGTATTCGCTGGCTTTCAGCTTGACGTTCGGTTTGGAAGGAGGAAGCTGGATCTGCGCGCGGATCGCGCCGGTTGCCTCGTCGTCCGCGCTGCCCTTCCTGACCCAGCACGTCGTTCCCGGCGCAATATTGTAGAACAGCCAGCGGGAATCCGGCACGGTCAGCCGGACGCAGGCATGGGACATCTTCTTTCCGAGGTTGTCGTAGGAATCGCGGATCAGCGTGCCGAGTTCGCCTTTTTTCTTGTAGAGGACCGAATGGAAATAGGTCCTGCTGTGAATGCATGTCAGATACTGGGCGGCTTCCAGGTTCACGAACTGATAGAAGCGCTCCCTCGGATGATCGATCTGGAATACGCCTTCCTGCGTTTCGTGTCCGTACTGCCTGTCCGGATTGCCCGTAGAGCAGAGCATGTAGCGCACCGGGCGGTCGTAGTCCGGCTCGTTTCTGTTGTCCTTGCGCATGTAGACCATGACGACCTGCCAGTACTTGTCAACGATAATATAATACTTGTCCGAAGGGGGGAACCCGTCCCCGACCAGATCCTGCGTCTTGGCCTTCATGTCGTCGGTACTGCCGACCAGTTCCTCGTAGGACATGTTGACGGTGGGACAGTAGTCCGAAAACTTGACCGGCACTTCCGTAGGCTCCGGGGTCGGCGTAGGCGTCGCGGCAGCGGGCACCTCCGTCACGACCGGCTGGATGAACACCGCCTCCGGCGTATTGATCGGCACCGGCGCGATCGTTGCGATGGAAGCAACGGAGACCTCCGCCGTTCTCGTCTCGGGCTCTGCGACCGGCTCCGTCTTCATCGCGCATCCCGCCGCGAGGAAAAGCACGGCGGAAAGCAGGAAAATGATATATATGCAGGTGATTCTGTGCTTCATGTAAACTCCAAAAACAATATTTCAATCTGATATTATATCAGATTCGGGCAGAAAACTCAACGTGCGTGGACCGGTTCCATTGTGACCTCCGGCATTTTTTCAAGAAACCGGACGCACATCACGGTAATATCATCAAACTGCGGAGCATCCCCCGCGAACCGGTTCACATCCGCCTTGACCCGTTTGCAGATCTCTTCGGAGGAACAGTCGGCCGGCAGGGAGTTGATCAGTTCCAGAAGACGGTCCTCGCCGTAGAAATTGCCTTCCGCGTCAGCCGCTTCCGTTACGCCGTCCGTATACAGGAAAACGGCGTCCCCGGGCTTCATGGTGAACTGCTGCTTCTGATATGACACGTCCTCCATCCCGCCGAGCACAAATCCCTTTTTCCCTTCCAGAAAAACAAACTGTCCGTCATGCCGGACGAGAGGGCGGGTATGCCCCGCGTTCGAAAATGTCACGACGCCGTTTGTAAGATCAAGCGCCCCGATCCAGGCGGTTACGAACATCTCGGCGTCGTTTTCCGTGCAGAGGCCGTCGTTCGTCTGCCGGAACACCTCGTCCATGGGAGCGCCTGACAGCGCAAGGCTCTTGATCAGAGTCTTGGAACGCATCATAAACAGGGCAGCCGGTATCCCTTTTCCGGATACATCCGCCGTGACGAACACCAGCGTGCTCCCGCTTACAATGTAAAAATCGTAGAAATCTCCGCCGATTTCCTTCGCGGGAACCATTTCCGCAAAAATGTCGAACTCATGCCGGTACGGATAAGGCGGAAATACCGTCGGCAGGGCGGAGCGCTGGATCGTCTGTGCAAGCTCCAGCTCGCGTTCAAGCCTTTCCGATTCCTCGATAATGTACCCCTTCATGGTATCCACTGTCTTGTTGATATCCTGCGAAAGCGCGGAAAACTCGAGGTTGGTCCCCACATTCATCTTCTCGTTCAGGTCCCCCGACGAGATCTTCCCAAGGGAGCGGTTGATGCTGGCAAGATTGTCGGAAATGTTGCGCTTGGTCAGATAATACATCAGCATGAACATGCTTCCGAAGATAATAATCTCCAGGAACATGACGGTGTACGCGATGAGGTCTCTGGAAAACATGGCGGTTGCCTGCGGCAGGGCGGCGACGGCGGTAAAGCCTTCCGCGTCCCTGTACATGCCGTATGTTTTTCCGTTCTCCGTTTCCGTCAGGAAACACTCGCCCGGATCTGATCCGGCGATCATGTCCGCGAATCCTGCAGACTGCAGCGATCCTCCCCGGGCTCCTTCCGAATGGCTGATAATATTCCCGTTCCGGTCCGCAAGGAGAACAAAGCCGCCTCCTTCGATGCTGTGAAGCTGTGTCAGTCCCGAAACGAACGGATACATGAGATCCCGGACCTGATCCGCGCCAAGGCCGAGTTCCACCAGCCCCTTGTCCTGGATCGACGCGGCCACATATCTTCTGCTGGCAGCCGGATCACAGGCGGAACTGCCGAATGCAAACGCCTTCTGCGGATCGTTGCCTGCCAGTATTTCTTTCAGCGATTCCGCTCTCGGACCGTCGTTCACGCTTTTCCCGATCATGTCCGGGAGATTGGAAGCGACCACGATTCCGTCCGGTCCGTAAAAATTGATCTCCTCGACCAGTTTGCCCCCCTCCATCTCGGAAATCGTTTCCACACCGCGGACCGGATCCGTCCGAAGCACCATTGAAACGGCCTCGGCAAGACTCATCAGTTCCTGATCGGTCCTTTCGCTGACATCCTTCGCCACATCCTCCAGATTGTGGGTCAGAATATCCGCCGTTTCCTGCTCCGCCCTTCTCGTTTCAAGGTTCCGGACAAACAGGACGGAAGCAGCGAACGCGAGCGCCATGACGGCGAGCGTTCCCCTCTGGAATGTCTCCAAAATGGTCGGAAGCCGTTTCTCCGGCTTTTCTCGCGCAGGACGGTCCTGCAGGGAAACCAGCCAGACCGCCAGCGTCACGGCCAGAGCATTCGCAAGGATCATCGGGAGCGCGCACTGGCGTACGAACGGAAGCGCGTGCGAAGCGTCCGAAAGATGCGTAAGAAAGATCATCAGCATATGGAATGCTTCGGTATACAGCGCCGTTCCGAGTCCGTACAGCCATCCCGGCACCTTGTCGTCAAAAACAAACTTGCGCAAAGCGGCCGAGAGCAGTCCTGCCAGCAGAGTCGACAGGGCGCAGGCGATCCTGGTATATTCCCCTGCCCCCCACGCGACCGCCGCGTACCGTTCCGCCGCGCCGATCACGCCGGCAATGATTCCGGAAGGCGCGCCGAAAATAAGGCCCGCACAGATCGGGGCGGCATCCCGCACATTGATGATGGCTCCGTTGATGGAAACGCCGAACTCCGAGCAGATCACGGAGATCAGCCCGAACACAATGCCGATCAGGATCTTGCCCTTGACCGTATCCCTGAACTTCACTTCTTTCCTGTCCAGCTTCCAGATCAGAACGCTGGAAATCACGGGAATGACGGAAAGCGGGATGAGTTTCAGTATGTTGACAAGCATGGAAATCGTCCAATCCTTCAGGTGAGATTCAACTGTTTACCTAAAACAATATTATATACTGTACAGGCTGCGACCGTCTACTGGAATCCTGTCCGGCACAATTCCGACCGGAAGGATAGAACAGATTGCTTTTATCTGTGCCGTCATTGTATGATGGAGTAGATTCAACGTCTCCGCAGGACCGATTCCTCCTGCAGGCGCATCGGAAAGGATCTCATCAGCATGAAAGAACTGTTTGCCAGAATGGCTGACGCACTCCGGAACGGCGAAGACCTCGTTCTTTGCAGCATTATCGCAAGTTCCGGTTCCTCCCCCCGCGGCGCAGGCGCGAAAATGGCCCTGTTCGCTGACGGGAGCACGTACGGAACAGTCGGCGGAGGAGCCGTCGAATATGAATCCATCAAACTGGCGAAAAAAGCGATGGCCGAAAAAAGCGCTTTTACAGCGGGGTTCAATCTCTCAAAGAACCAGACTGCGGATATCGGCATGATCTGCGGCGGACAGGTGACCGTATACTTCCAGTTCTTCTCCGGAGGAGATGCCTCCGCAATCCGGCTGTTCGACAGAATCGTTTCCCTGTTCGGCATGCAGAAGAACAGCTGGCTTGTGACGAGGATCGGCAACGGCGGCGCAAACCGGACCGGATTGTATGTTGAGGGACAGGGGCTTCTGAATATGGATGAAACGGATGAATCCGCCGTTTCCGGCCTGCTGAAATCCCGTTCGGTCCTGACGGGCGGGGATCCGTCCTATTACGTCGAGCCCGTCACGACCGCAGGAGTGGTCTACGTGTTCGGCGGCGGCCATGTTTCCCAGCAGCTCGTTCCGGTGCTGGCGCGCGTCGGCTTTTCTGCCGCCGTGTTTGAGGACAGGCCGGAGTTCTGCACAAAGGAGCTCTTCCCGGACGCGGTCCGCCTGATCCACGGGGATTTCATGAACATCTTCGAACAGATCGCCGTAACGGACCGCGATTACGCGGTGATCGTAACGCGCGGTCATCAGGCGGACTATGATGTCCTCCGGCAGATGCTCATGACCGATGCCGCCTATATCGGGATGATCGGAAGCCGCCACAAGATCGCCGCGACCTATGACCGTCTTCCGGACGAAGCAGCAAGAAAGGAAGCAAGGGAACGGGTCCATGCCCCGATCGGTCTTCCGATCGGCGGAGAGACCCCGGCGGAGATCGCCATCAGCATCGCAGGCGAACTGATCGCGCAGCGCGCGGGTCTGTACAATAAATAAGAATTTCCCTCTCCGGAACCGAAAGGACCGCTGTCGCCAGCGGTCCTCTTTCATTCTGTATCTTTCGGATGGATCATGTTCCGTCCGGTTCAGATAACGCCGAGCGGAATCAGCACCGCGAGAAGCAGCGCGACAAGGCCCCACAGACAGATCAGGAATGTCTTCCGTTTTTTCGGCTCCCAGTCCGGAACATAGTTGCTGGCAAGGAAAAACGGGATGTACGTCGTCACGAACACGGGCAGGACGCCCCACCACCGGTAAACCCAGATGAAGGAATGATTGGACGTTCCGGCAAGGAACGACTCAAACAGCGCAAACAGCGCAGCCATTTCCAGCATGACGACCAGCTTGCAGCTGACCCCCTTCCGTCCGCCGCGAGTGAAATAACGCACGGAAGTATCCTGCGGCATCATTTTGTACGAGATGATGCCTGCAAGCGAGAACATCATGGACAGTTCCCATGAAACGCCGATCAGCAGGATAAACGTCGTGGAAGCGTTGCTGACGGACCATAGCGGATAGCCGGTGACATGCCCGATGACCGCGTTCGCGATCTCGTACAGCCAGTGCACCCCGTAAAGAGCAAGTCCCGCATAGACCGCTTTGTAGTTCTTGTTATGGATCTCCGTCCAGTAGACATAGAATACGACGGCGAGAATAAAGATGAACGTCCAGTTGAAGTTTTCCGTGCTTCTGACGACGATGCTGTCAACTAGGCTCTTTGCTTCCTGCGAGCCGTCTCCCCAGAATATGAACATATTGACCTGTCCCCCTGTCTTGTCAGTTTTGAGATATGCCTGATGCGGAACGGGATATGCGCCGATCCCAGGATCGGACCCGTTCTTATTTCATTTATACCAGTCCCGGCATATATATTCAAGTGCGTCCCTTCCGCGTCAGAACCGGGAGCGGATCAGGGAGAGCGGCATATTGCGCAAATAAAAAAAGACGCCCTATTTGATCAAACAGGGGTCTTTCCGTGGCTGCGGAACTAGGATTCGAACCTAGACAACACGAGTCAGAGTCGTGGGTGCTACCATTACACAATTCCGCATGGGTTTTTTAAAGGTATCCCGAAGTGCCGTCTGTCTTTGCTATAACACCCGCCTCAAGGGCAGGTGGGTGCATCGTGATTGTTTCAGCCTTCCTGCTTAAAAAGCTGGCGTGGCATCCGCGTTTCAACAAATGCTCCCGGCATAGTCGTGAGGGTTTATAGCCGTAAAGACATAACGCACACTGCAGGAAACCTGCAATGGTGGGATTAGTTGGAATCGAACCAACGACCTCTACGATGTCAACGTAGCGCTCTAACCAGCTGAGCTATAACCCCTTGCGCACATACTATTATACACAGGGACAGGGAAAATGCAAGAAGAAATTTCGGCTCAAAGGGGCGGTCCCTCCCCCGCTTTCCCCTCCGGTCCGGTTGGCTCTTGCCCGTGACTGGCTTCTTTTGCTATGATGAATGCGTATCATTCCATGATCCTGGAGGTATGGCTATGGCATCCTGCGTACGCTGTTCCAAAGAAAACGCGGAATATGAGAATACATTCCTTGTGGTAATGAAGGACACTTCCGGAACCAGCGGTCTCGGCGCACACAGCGATTCAGAGATCGCGACCGATACGGAACATCTATACGGAGCGGCAACATTCGGGATCTGCAGCGACTGCCACGACAAGTCCGCCAAGGTCACCGTCAGGACCGCCGCTGCCGTCATGGCCGGGATGGGCGTTCTGATGAGCGCAGGATCGCATCTGAACTTTCTGCTCGTGCTTGGCATCGGAATCGCCGGTTTACTGGTCGGCGGAGGGCTCAGCTATCTGTACTGCTACAAATTCAGCCAGAAGTCCCAGGCGCTTGATGAAATACTCGAACATATTCAGGCGGTCTATTCGTTCGCGGGCGAAAAAAAGATCCGCCTCTTCATCCCCGTCGGAGAGGGGATGTATAGGAGCGAATCCGGATTCAAATTCCGAAACCGCCGTCTTTCCAAGGAAATGGCAGCCAGGATCTACCATGAGCTGATCGAAAACGGCGAATGGAAGGATTACGTCAGGGACCATCTGTTAAACGGATGATCCGACCACCTGCTCCCCATCGCTGAAAACCGCTGCGATATTCTTTTCATCCATCAGATACACGGCGCGCTCCAGTCTCTCCTGAAGCGACAGATTCCCGTTCTCCGGAAAACTGCTCTCGTCCACCACAATCGCATGAAGACGATCCCCCGCGGAAAACCCTTTTCCCGCGCCGAAATACGTTGCGCCCGCGGTCGTCCCGAGGTAATAGGCTTCCGTGACCTGCAGGAATCGGTCTTTCCACCCGCTCTGGATCCGCCTCGCCTTGGATGTGCGGATCGCGCCCGTCATGACACGGTTCATATGATAATCCGCCCCGCCCGCGATATCGCTTCCGAGCGCTACCCATGTTCCCTCGTCCAGCATCCGGATCACGGGAAACAGTCCGCTGCAGACGTTGACATTGGAATCGGGGCAATGCACGGCAAGCACGTTATGCTCCCGCATCGCTCTCCTCTCCCGCTCGCTCGACCAGATGCAGTGCACCATGACCGTATGATCCCCGAAGAGGCCGTATTTGTCATAGGTTTCCCAGTACTCGCTGCAATCCGGATGCAGTTCTCTCACCCACTCGATTTCCTGCAGGTTTTCGGAAAGATGGGACTGCACGTACAGCCCGTATTCCTTTGCGATCCTGCCCAGTTCCTCCATCAGGCGGTCGGAGCAGGACGGCGTGAAACGGGGCGTGATGATCGGACGGACCTTACGGAACCTCGCGCTCTCCTCGATAAACCGGATGGTTTCCGAAACAGATTCCTCCGTGGTCTCCTGATACCCGGGCGTCGCGTTCCGGTCCATATTGACCTTCCCGACGTAGCCTGTAATGCCTGCTTTTTCCAGTTCTTCCATGAGGATCAGCGTCGCGTCCGTGTGCAGTGAGGAAAACATCACTGCCCGGGTCGTTCCAGCGCGGATCAGATCCCTGGAAAGGCGCGCGTACTCGAGCCGCGCGTAGTCCGGATCCCGGAATTTGGCCTCATTGGGAAACGCGTACGCATGCAGCCATTCAAGAAGCTGAAGGTCCATGCCCAGCCCGAGCATGGGGTACTGCGGGGCGTGAAGATGCATGTCCGCGAACGACTGCAGGATCAGCTTCCCGCTGTAATCGGCGACCGGAAGACCCCTGTACCGTTCGGGAAGCACGGGAAAGAGCCCCTGGATCACGCCGTTCTCCAGCGCCATATATCCTCCCCGCACCGTTTCCAGCCTGCCCGGTTCCGGAGCGGAAACAAAATCTCCGTGGAGAACAAATGTTTTCATCCTGCTCCGCCCCCTGTCCTGATATCCTCCGGGGTATCGATATCGTCGAGTTCCTCCGCCGCGGTCTCGACCGTAAGAAGCAGGTCGGGATGCCTTGAGATGACGGCGCTGCCTCCCCTGTCCCCTTCCAGTTCCATCAGTTCCGAAAGAAGACCGACCGGAAAGATCACGGGATTTCCCCTCTTTCCGTCCGAGCGCACCGGCGCAACGATCCGGTCCGGATGGCCGGAGAACGCATCCTGCAGTTTTCCGACCGTTCCTGCGGACAGTCCGGGCTGATCGCAGACGCCGAACAGGACTCCGTCCAGGATCCTCCCCTTGCTGACGGCTGTCAGAAGCAGCCGCCGGATCCCGATCCGGATGCTCGAGGAGATTCCCCGTTCCGGATGCGGATTGATCGCGACCGCGTCAAACCTGCCCGCCGCCGCATCCAGCACCTCCCGGTTGTCTCCGTTTGCCACCAGCACGGAAACATCGAATCCCTGAGAGGCATAGACCCGGACAGCGTGGCGGATCATCGTTTCTCCGTTGACCGGCTCAGCGAGCTTGTTCCGCCCGAACCGGGTGGAAAGCCCTGCCGCCAGAATGATACATCCGATCCTCATCTGTTTGGGCGGAGGCTCTTCCCGCGGAACACAAATCTGCCTGTACCGGTCCGGATGACCGTCCCGTTCTGAACCACAAGTTCCCCGTTCAGAAGAACGTCCCTTGCCTTTCCAACCGTATGCATGCCCTCATAGGGGGAATTGTCGCAGTTGTGCAGGTTGGTCCTGTATGAGATCGTTTCCTCCGCGGCAGGATCGAATATGACGATATCCGCGTCGCTTCCTTCTGCGATCAGGCCCTTCTTCGGGTACATGCCGAAGACTTTAGCCGCGTTTCCGCTCAGCAGCTCCGCCATCTGCTCTATGGTGATCCTGCCGGTCCGCACGGCCGCGGTGTGTACGAGCTGCGCGCGGTTCTGCGTTCCCGCTCCGCCGTTCGGGATCTTGGTGAAATCATCCTTCCCGAGCGCCTTCTGCTCCATCGTGAAGGAACAGTGGTCCGTTCCGATGAAGTCGATCTCATCCTTTCCGAGCGCATCCAGAAGCGCGTCCTGATCCGCCTTCTTCCTCGGTGGGGGCGACATGACGTACTTCGCCCCGTCCGGTTCCGAAAAGCAGCTGTCGTCCAGCACCAGATACTGCGGACAGGTCTCAAGATAGATCTCCTGGCCGCGCGCCTTCGCGCGGCGCGCTTCCTCCAGTCCGGCTTCTGTGGAAAGATGCACGACCCACGCCGGCGTCCCCGCTAGCTGGGCGATCCGCATCAGCCTGCCGACCGCCTCGCCCTCCACGATGTCCGGCCTGGAAAGCGGATGCGCCGTCGGTCCCGTCAGGCCCGCTTCCCTGCATTCCCTGATCTTCTGCTGCAGAAGATAATAGTTCTCGCAATGGACGCCGATGATGCAGCCGAGGTCCGCGGTACGTTTCAGCGCGTCGTACATCGCGCCGTCGTCCACCCGCATACTGTCATACACCATATACATTTTAAAAGAGGTGACGCCCTGGTCCACCATCGGGCGGATCTCCGCGATCCTGTCGCCGTTCCATTCGGAAACCGCCATGTGGAACCCGTAGTTGCAGCTGCTGCCCTCCGCTTTTTTATGCCAGAGGTCCAGCGCTTCCTGCATCGTCATGCCGCGGTCCTGCGTTGCAAAATCCAGCACGGTCGTCGTTCCGCCTGCCACCGCGGCCCGCGTCCCCGTCGGAAAATTGTCCGCCGTTACGGTCGTGCCGAGATCCAGATCAAAGTGGGTATGCGTATCGATGAAACCCGCCATCACGTAGCAGCCTTCCGCGTCGATGACGCGGTCCGCCTCCGTGCAGAGATCCGTTCCGACCCGTTCGATCGTTTCTCCCGATACCAGAACGTCCGCACGGAACGATTTCCCACCCGTCACGACCGTTCCGTTTTTGATCAGTGTCTTCATAGCGTATCCCTCTCGTTTCTCTTCAAAGCTGATTCAATCTTAACATCCCGCTATCCCTGTTGCAACTTGATGCAATTCTCAAAAAAAGCGCCGGTACATAAAAAATCATTCTTCTTTCGAAATACGCTTTTTGCTATAATAGTCAAAAGGCAGGTGGTCAACTGTATGGAAAAATCACGTCTCCGCGCTGCAATTCTCAACGCAGCCAATCGCAATGCGGCTCTTGTCGTGAAAAACGCGAAAATCGTCAATGTGTTCACCGAAGAAATCATAGAAGGCGACGTTGCGGTCCGTGACGGCATTATCCTTGGCGTCGGTTCCTATTCCGGCGCGAAGCAGGAGATCGACGCGAAAGGCGCGTATCTCTGCCCCGGTCTGATCGACGGACACGTGCATATCGAATCCTCCATGGCGCATCCGGCACGCTTTGCCAATACCATTCTGGAAAAAGGCACAACGGCGATCGTCGCCGATCCCCATGAGATCGCCAACGTATGCGATGTGGAAGGAATCCAGTATATGATCGCCCAGACGGAATGGCTCCCGCTGTCCGTCTTCTTTATGCTCCCGTCCTGCGTTCCCTGCACGGCATTCGAAACCAGCGGGGCTAAAATCACCGCGAAGGACATGGAAGCCCTCATGGATCATCCCCGTGTCATCGGCCTCGGCGAAGTCATGGACTACTATGCCACGATCACCGGCGACGGCGAAATGCTCGACAAGCTGGAGCTGTTCAAGAACCGTCCGATCGACGGCCATGCCCCGCTCCTTTCCGGCGACGCGCTGAACGCCTACTGCGTCGCGGGTCCGCACACAGATCACGAGTGTTCCAACTATGAGGAGGTCCTGGAAAAGCTGCGGGCAGGCATGCGGATCCATCTCCGTCTAGGTTCCGCCACGCGCGGCATCGAAGAGGTCATGCGCAAGATCGCGGAAAACCATCTCCCCACCCGCCGCATGATGTTCTGTACGGATGACAAGCATCTTGAAAACATCCGGTCGGAGGGTCACATCAATTACATCGTGCGCAGAGCCGTCGCAAACGGCATACCGCCCATGCAGGCCATCCAAATGGCGACCATTAACGCGGCAAACACCTATTCCCTGAAAGGATACGGCGCCATCGCTCCCGGTTACCGTGCGGACATGGTGCTGTTCGACAATCTGAAGGACTTCAATCCGGTCACGGTCATTACCGGAGGAAACGTCTTCGAGCCCGAGTCCGACGCCATCCTGAAGCCCGATCCGAAGATCTACAACTCCGTGCACCTTGCGCCGCGCCGTCCCGATATGCTGGATCTGCGCGTCGGTGAAAAGACCACCGTCATCAACCTTGTGGAGAACGAGATCATGACGAAAGCCACCGTCGAAACCGTCCCGAGCGAAAACGGACTGTTCGTCGCGAAGGACGGCCTCGTGAAGCTGGCTGTCGTGGAACGTCATCACTCCTCCGGACGCATCGGCGTGGGCGTTCTCCGCGGAATGCCGATCCAGAACGGCGCGATTGCGACGACCGTCGGTCACGACTCCCACAACCTGATCGTCGCGGGCGACAACGATGAGGATATGTTCGCCGCGATCGACGCGCTGGAAGCCTGCGGCGGAGGCTATGTCGTGGTAAGCGAGAAAAAGATCCTCGCCCGCCTGACCATGCCGATCGCCGGACTGATGTCCGACGCCCCGACCGCCGTCATCATCGACAAGCAGCGCAAGCTTCTGGAAGCGGCAAAGAAACTCGGCGTCCGATCCGGTTCCGATCCGTTCGTCACGCTTTCCTTTGTCGCCCTTCCGGTCATTCCGGAGGTCCGTCTGACCGACATGGGCGTATTCGACGTGCTCCACATGAAATTCACGGACTCCGCTTCCTACGACGACCAGGAAGTCTGACCTTCTGCCAGCCGAACCTCAGCCCGGAGCGCATGACGTCTCCGGGCTTTCGTTTGTTCTATTTTCTTTTTTCGGCATATTGTATATGATCCGAAACTGTGGTATAGTTTCATTCAAATTTATTTTTTATTTAGGACGTGATGGACGATGAAGTACACGGAACTGACTAGGGAACAGCTTGAAAAGGAGTATTCTGTCATCCGTGCCCGGTATGACAGGCTCTGCGAGGAAAAGCTTTCGCTGAACCTGACCCGCGGCAAGCCGGAGAAAAAACAGCTCGATCTGAGCAACGACATGTATACCGCGCTCAACAACTGCGATTTTGAAATGGACGGGATCGACGTGCGAAACTACGGCCTCCTGGACGGCCTTCCGTCATGCAAGCGTCTGTTTTCCGATATCCTCGGCTGCAGTCCGGACGAAATCATCATCGGGGGCAACTCCAGCCTGAACCTGATGTACGACCTGATCGCAAAAGCCTACACAAACGGGCTCCTGCACAGCGAGCGCCCGTGGTGCAAGGAAGAAAAGATCAAGTTCCTCTGCCCCGTCCCGGGCTATGACCGCCACTTCAACATCTCGATCTCGTTCGGAATGGAATGTATTCCCGTACCGCTGCACGAGGACGGTCCGGACATGGACATCGTCGAGGAACTGGTCAAGGATCCCCTGGTAAAGGGCATGTGGTGCACGCCGAAATACAGCAACCCGGACGGATTCATCTACAGCAGCGAAGTGCGCCAGCGAATCGCCTCTCTGGACACCGCCGCCCCTGATTTCGCTCTGATCTGGGACAACGCATACGCCGTTCACTGCTTCGACGGCACGCTTCCGGAATTCCCGGATATGATCGGAGAATGCCGGAAAGCCGGCCATCCGGATATGATCTATGAGTTCGCTTCCCTTTCCAAGGTCACGTTCGCCGGGTCGGGCATCGCCGCCGTCGCTTCGAGCAAGGACAATCTCACGCACATCAGAAAAATACTGACCTTCCAGACGATCGGATTCGAAAAGGTCGCGCAGTATCTGCATGTGAAATTCCTGAAGGACAAGGAAACCATTCTGAAGCATATGGAAAAGCACGCGGCCATCATGAAGCCGAAATTCGACGCCGTCCAGAACGCGCTCGAAACGGAACTCGGAAGCCTCGGCATCGCGGACTGGACGCATCCGAAAGGCGGATATTTTGTCAGCCTGTATGCCATGCACGGGACTGCGAAGAGGATCAACACCCTGTGCGCCGACGCGGGCGTCGCCATGACAAAGGCCGGCGCGACCTATCCGCACGGCTACGATCCGGATGACAGCAACCTCAGGATCGCGCCTTCCTATCCGGAGCTTCCGGACGTGATCAAGGCCATGCAGGTGCTGTGCGTCAGCGTCAGGCTCGCCGCCCTCGAACTCCTTCTCGGAAAGCTCGGCGGATGAAACGCTTGAGCCTCATTGCGGGCACGTCAGAAGTGTTGATATAATAAAGGACAGGAAACCACCCTGTCCTTTTTTGAGGTCTGTATGGAAAAACGCCCCGCGGACAACCGAATCGTACTGCCGCTTCTCCTTGTGACCGTGCTCACGATGTTTCTTCTGCTGCACGATCTGTTCGGCGGCACGCTTCTGAAAGCCACCGACTACAACAGCTATACGCTCCAGGCGATGGCATGGCGCAGCGGCAGCTTCGGCCTCGGCAAGGACTACCCCTGGCTGGAACTGGCGGTCTACCGCGGCGACTGGTATGTATCCTTCCCCCCCGTCCCGACGCTCGTCATGCTCCCTCTGACGTTCCTGTTCGGAACAGGAACGCCCGACAATCTCGTGATGCTCGGGTACGCGCTCCTGATGGTGCTTGCCGCCTATTATTCCGTGCGCAGGATCGGCGCGAGCGAACGCGCCAGCGCTTTCTGGGCGATGTTCGTCGCCCTCGGGAGCAATATGCTCTGGATGTGTACGGACGGAGCGGTCTGGTTCATGGCGCAGGCGCTCAACATGGTGCTCTGTCTGTACGCGATCTTCTGCGCCGTCAGCAGAAGGCGGGTCTTGTCCCTGATCTTTACCGCCCTCGCGGTCGGGTGCCGGCCGTTCTCGATCCTTCTCTTCCTGCCCCTTCTCGCGCTGTTCATCGAAGAGGATATCGTTGAAAAGGGCATGTCCCCGAAAGCCGCCGTGCTATCCCAGTGGAAAGTGCTGATCGGTCCCGCACTGATCGGGCTTTGCTACATGATCTTCAATTATGCCCGTTTCCGCAACCCGTTTGAATTCGGTCATTCCTTCCTCCCGGAATTCAACCGCGGCGAGCCGCAGTTTTCCGTGTCCTTCATCCTGCGAAATCTTCCGAACATCTTCCGGCCCGTGATGCTCAGAAAGAATCTTTCTCTTTCTTACAGCATCTACGACGGTTTCCTGTTCTTCGTCGCGAACCCGTTTTTTGTCATTCTGTTCACCCGTCTGAAAAAGCTGCGTCCGTACCAGTGGGTTGCGCTTGCCGCCATGGTTGTGAATCTTGTGCTGCTTCTGATGCACCGCACGTTCGGCGGCTGGCAGTTCGGCGCGCGCTATACGGTGGACCTGCTTTCCTACGCGTTCCTGATCTGTCTCCCCGGTTTGAAAAAAACACCGAGGAACTGGGAACTGTTCCTGGGTGTTTTTGCCATTCTGTTTAATCTGTACGGGGCGGTCGCCATGCATTTTCTGCACGGCTGACCGTCTTCCGCCCGTCAGTCAAGTTCTTTCTTTCCGGTATACAGCTCATAATACCTGCCCTTCTGGCTGAGAAGGTCTTCGTGGCTGCCGCGCTCGATGATTTCGCCGTGCTCCAGCACCATGATGGCGTTGGAATTGCGGACGGTCGAAAGCCGGTGCGCGATGACGAATGTCGTGCGGTCCTTCATGAGCCTGTCCATGCCCCGCTCGATGGCGCGTTCGGTACGGGTATCCACGGAGGAAGTCGCCTCGTCCAGAACAAGGATCGGCGCCCTGGAAAGGGCTGCCCTCGCGATATTGATCAGCTGCCGCTGCCCCTGGGAAAGATTTGCACCGTCCCCTTCCAGTCTGGTCTGATAGCCGTGCTCGAGCCTCCGGATAAAGTGATCCGCCGAAGCGGTCCTTGCCGCCGCGATGACTTCCTCGTCCGTCGCGTCCAGCCTCCCGTAGCGGATATTCTCCATCACCGTATCGGAGAACAGGTGCGTGTCCTGCAGCACCATCGTGATATTCCTGCGGAGCACGTCGCGCCGGATGTCCATGATATCCACGCCGTCGATCGTGATATGCCCCTCCTGCACGTCATAGAAGCGGTTCAGAAGGTTGGTCACCGTGGTCTTCCCCGCGCCGGTGGAACCGACGAACGCGATCTTCTGCCCCGGGTGCGCGTAGAGGCTGATGTGCTTGAGGACGAGCCGGTCCGGATCGTATCCGAACGAAACATCGTCCAGCCGGACGTCTCCCCGCATGCCGGGCATCTCGGACGCGCCTTCCCGGTCGGGCTCCTCCGGCTTCGTGTCCATGACTTCAAACACGCGCTCCGCGCCGGCAAGCGCGGCAAAAATCGTCGCCATCTGCTGGGAGACCTGCGTGATCGGCATGCTGAACTGCCGGGAATAGTTCGCGAATACCGTCAAACCGCCCGGGGTCATGGAACCGAGCACCATCAGGATTCCCCCGATGCCGACGGTGACCGCGTAGTTGACCTGGGAGGTGTTTCCCATGATGGGGCCCATGATTCCGCCCCAGAAGTTCGCCTTGAACTGCGTGACACGCATGTCATCGTTCAGCAGATTGAATTCCGCTTCGCACTCGTCCTCATGGTTGAACACCTTGACGACCTTCTGCCCCGTAACGGTTTCCTCCATGTAACCGTTCACGGCTCCGAGCGCAGCCTGCTGGCTTGCGTAATACTTCCTCGCGAACCGGCTGATGGCCATCCCGCCGAAGCCGAAAACCGGAATGAACGCGACGGTGATCAGCGTCAGGATCCAGCTTGTCGAGATCATGAAGACCAGCGTTCCGAGCAGGGTGACCGCCCCGGAAATGATCGACGTCAGGGAATTGTTGACCATCATGTCGATCGTGTCGATGTCGTTGGAAAACCGGCTCATGATCTCTCCGGTCGGCTTGGAATCGAAGTACCTGAGCGGGAGCCTCTCCAGTTTCCGGAACAGATCGTTGCGCATCTTTTCCAGCACGTTCTGCGTAATGCCGACCATGAGCCTGCTCTGGAGGTAGGCCGTCACGATGCCGACCCCGTACACGCACGCAAGGATCACCACCGCTGTCAGTACGTACTGCATGACGTCTCCCGCTCCGTGCAGAAGGGAACGGATGACATGATCGGCAGCCGCCTCGACGGAGGACATCTCGATCACGGCGTCCGGCTTGACCGCGACGGCAAGCCGGTCGATGATCGGCGCCAGCATGTAGGAACCGATCAGGGAGGTGACCGTATGGATCAGCATGCAGGCGAGAACGACGGCAAACCGTATGCGGTAAGGTTTCATATAGGACAGAAGCCTGAAAACGGTTTTGCGCATGTCCTTCGGCTTTCCGGACAGACCGAGACCGCGACTCCCGGGTCCGCCGCCCTGCGGCTGCTGTCCGGGTTTTCCGGCAGCGCTGTTGTACTGTGCGCGGAGGCGTTCGAGTGATCTTACCATATCAGACCGCCTCCTTTCCGGACTGCGACTCATAGATCTCGCGGTATTCCGTATTCGTTTTGAGCAGTTCCTCGTGGGTGCCGATTCCCGTGATCTCACCTTCATTCAGCACGATGATCTCATCCGCGTCCATGACGGACGAGATGCGCTGCGCGATGATGATCTTGGTAGACCCCTTCAGGCTTCCGCGGAACGCCTTGCGGATCTCGGATTCCGTCGCCGTATCCACCGCGCTCGTCGAGTCGTCCAGGATCAGGATCTTCGGCTTCTTCAGAAGCGCGCGCGCAATGCAGAGGCGCTGTTTCTGACCGCCGGACACGTTCGTCCCGCCCTGGTCGATCATTGTGCCGTAACCGTCCGGGAAGGAACTGACAAAGGAATCCGCCTGCGCGTATTCGGCGATCGTGCGGATCTCCTCCTCGGTCGCCTCGGCGTCGCCCCAGCGCAGGTTTTCCTCAATGGTTCCGGAAAACAGCGTGTTTTTCTGCAGCACCATGCCGATCCCGTCGCGCAGGTTCACAAGCGCATAGTCTTTCACGTTCACGCCGTCCACGAGCACTTCCCCTTCATCCGCGTCATACAGGCGCGGGATCATGGAAACAAGCGTGCTCTTGCCGCTGCCGGTCGATCCGATGATCCCGACCGTCGAACCCGCCGGGATCTTCAGGCTGATGCCGTTCAGAACCTTTTCTTCGCTTTCCTTGTAATAACGGAACGAAACGTTCCGGAACTCGATTTCCCCGCGCTCCACGAGCCGGTCCGGCTCGGCGGCGTCTTCGTCCGACAGATCGATCGGCTCGTTCAGCACTTCCCTGATCCGGTCCGCCGCCGAGTTGGCGTTGGACGCGATCATCAGAATGAACGATACCATGACGAGCGACACCAGGATCTGCGTCACGTAGGTGATAAACGCGGAAAGATCCCCGATCTCCATCCCGTTCGAAAGCACGATCCTTCCGCCGATCAGGACGACCGCCAGAACCGTCAGATTCATCAGGAGCGTCATGACGGGCTGCATGAGGATCACGACGCGGAACGCGCTCAGCCCGGCCTCCTTCAGATCCGCGTTGACCTTCCGGAATCCCTTTTCGCTGTATTCCTCCCGCACGAAACTCTTCACGACGCGGATATTGGTCACGTTCTCCTGCACAAACGTGTTCAGCGCGTCGACCCGTTTGCGCATGTTGCGGAATCTGGGATGCGCGGTCCGGATGATGCACCCGACGATCACGGCAAGGACCGGGATGCTGACCGCGAATACCGTGGAGAGCTCAGGCTTGATGCTGACCGCCATGATGAGCGCGGCGATCATCATGCCCGGGGCGCGGAGCGCCATCCTCAGGAGCATGTTCACGAAATTCTGGATCTGCGTGACATCGTTCGTCAGCCTTGTGACCAGGGAACCCGTGGAAAACTTGTCAATGTTCGCAAACGAATACGCCTGCACGCGCTTGTACATGTCCGCGCGCAGATCCGCGCCGAAGTTCACCGACGCCTTCGATCCGAAGTACGCGCCACCGATCCCGCCTGCCATCATGACAAGCGCCGTCGCGATCATTTCCGCCATGATTTTGAGACTGGTACCCGATGTCAGGGTCCCAGCGTTCGCGCTGTTGATCACGACGGACAGCAGTCTCGGCATGATCACCTCTCCGATGACCTCCACGATCATGCAGAGCGGCCCCAGAATAAAATAGGGCAGGTACGGTCTGATATATTTAAACCATTTCTTCAACTTGCTCCGCCTCCTCCGTCCTTTCGGAAAGAGTTCCTTTCTGTGTATCCGGTCTGTAATTCTCCAGATTCCTCTTGATTTTTTCCATGCATGCCCGCATGACGTCCAGTTCCTCTTCCGGGATCCCCTTCAGTGCGGCATGTCCCACGGCTTCAAACAGCTTTTTCGTCTTTTCCACCATGCAGCTGCCCTTTTCCGTCAGCCGGATCTCCTTGACCCTGGCGTTTCCCTTCCTCGGGGTGCGCAGGATCAGACCGGACTGCTCCATCTTCTTGAGCGATACGGCAACCGCTGCGCTGCTGACCTCGAACAGCTCCGCGATCTCGGTCTGCGTCGGCGGCTTGTCGCACTGCGAAACGCACATCAGGATCATATGCTGCGTCCTGTGCACGCCGAGCCTGTCCACCTGTCCCTCTATGATCATTCTGTGGCAGCGGTCCGTCTGCATCATCAGCGGCATGATCGTTTCTGCGGCATGATCCACTGTCTGTTCATTTTCCTTTCGTTCCGAATAGTTAACATGTTAATTATACTCGCTCCCGGACGTCTGTCAACCGGAAGGCGGCATGTTCGGAATCATGACAAAACTGTGATACTTTGCATCAGAGGTTGAACGGCTGTTTCCGGCATGATACAATATCGTATACATTTTCCCCCGGAGGAAACCTTCCGGGTGTTTCCTCCCGCACAACCGGCAGCATTCCATTCCAAATCATCGAACAGAAAGGAACCATCATGAAACAGAGACGCGTCTTCCTTGCAGTTGTATTATCCGTTCTGATTCTATCCTGCAGCATTTTCCCCTGCCTTGCGGAGGGCACCGACCCCGCCGCGGAACCCCCTGCCGCCGACAACGGATCGCAGCTTGCGGCCTTTTTCAAAACACTGGACGCCGACGCCGGCTTCCATATGCGCTATGAGATGGAGATCATGGGCTATAATTCCATCTATGACGATCAGGCCAAAGGCGATTACTTCTATGAGCGGAACTATATCGAGCAGCTTGGTTCCTCTGACAGCGACAGTCTGAAGGTCTATCGGGACGGAAAGATGTACACCATGAGGAAATCCGACATGTCCGGTATCTATATGGACGTTCCCGAAATCGAGGATTTCCATTATTACGGCGCATTGTTCTGCACCATCTATCAGAGCTGTTTCGGCCATATTCAGGACCCTGCATATGAAAAGATCGAATATACCGTTGGCGAGACGACCTTCAACGCGGAAAAATACCTTGCCCAGTCCGAATACGGAGTCGACCAGATCTTCTGTTTTGATGAAAACGGTTCTCTTGCTTATATGATCAACTGCGCCAACGAATCCCTGAGCCTGGGCGAGTACATCTATAAGATCGATGCAATCGACGACGTGGTGGACGAGACCCTGTTCGATATCTCGGGATATGAGTTCACCGACTACAAGACCGCTCTGGAAGAGGCAACGGCCGCGCTGGAAAAACTGGCGGGCTGATCAGAATCCATTCTGTCGGAGATCATACATACGGGGACCGCGCCAATGCAGAGCACGGTCTCTTTTTTATGGGGGCAGCCGCTGAAAATGACGCGGGCGCTTCCTGCTGCATCCCGCTTTTTCAGATTCCGCTTCTTCCTCCCCGGTCTTTTTTCGCCAAAGAAAACAGGAACCGCACTTCCGATTCCGTGCGGTTCCTGATACAGATCAGATCATCTTCCGTTTTCTTCTTCAGCGTTTGATCGGCATTGGACCAAACCGCGGAAGCGTCGGCTTACAGATTCTTCAGCAGGCCGGTCTCTTCGTTGAACTCGTTGATGAGCTCGTCGATCGCGTCTGCCTGGGCATGCATGTCGGTCCAATAATGCTCGTCATACCACTGCTTGTTGATCTCTTCGTAGGTCTTGCCCTGCTGCTCGACCCAGGTGTAGTACTTGAGGTTGTGAACGCGCTTGCGGTCCGCGTACGTGAGCTCCTGCATCGTATCCGGACGGATGCCGTGGAGATGCTCCGCATAGTCGGCAGCCGCAGGGGCTTCGCCGTATGCGCCGTACTGCTCTTCGAGTTCCTTGATACGGCTCTGATACATGTCGGAGGAGTCCGTGCCGACCGTCGCGACGACGTCATGCTCGGTGAGCTCGTAGTACTTGGCCATCTTGATGCAGCAGAGGAGGTTCGCGATGCCGGAGATGCCGAGAAGCGGGAGCTTCGCGACGAAATCGGCAGGTACGCCGACCTTCTCGATCAGGTACTTGTGGCCTTCCGGATCATTGAAGAGCCGGAGCAGGCGCTGGCTGTCTTCGTCGTCAATATCGATCACCATGTCGGTGTTCTTGACGTTGTGGATCCACGGCACGTGCTTGTCGCCGATTCCTTCGATGCGGTGTCCGCCGAATCCGTTCCAGAGGAGCGTCGGGCACTGGAGCGCTTCGCAGACGGCCAGTTTGGAGGTCGGATACTGTTCCTTCAGGTAGTCGCCTGCGCTCATCGTGCCGGCGGAACCGGAAGTGAAGCATGCGCCCGCAAAACGGTCGCCGTCGCGCTTGATCTGGTTGAACGCATCCTGAATCGCCTTACCGGTCACCTGATAATGCCATACGCAGTTGCCGAACTCTTCGAACTGGTTGAAGATCATGACATCCTTGCGGGTCGCGCGGAGTTCATGGACCTTGTCGAAGATCTCCTTCACGTTGCTCTCGCAGCCGGGGGTCGCAATGACTTCACCCGCAATTTTGGACAGCCAATCAAAACGTTCCTTGCTCATCTCGGCAGGAAGGATCGCGATGGAATCGCAGGCGAGAAGTTTGGAGTTGAATGCACCGCCGCGGCAGTAGTTTCCAGTGGAGGGCCATACCGCTTTATGGTAGGTCGGATCGAACTGTCCCGTTACAAGGCGGGGAACCAGGCATCCGAACGAAGCGCCGACCTTATGGCAGCCGGTCGGGAACCATTTGCCGGTCAGAATGATGATGCGGGCTTTGACTCCGGTCAGTGCGGAAGGAACTTCGATGAAATTGACATCACCGAACGTGCCGCCGCTGGGCTTCGGCTCGTTGCGCCAGGAGATACGGAAAAGGTTCAGAGGATTCAGGTCCCAGAGGCCGACATCCTTCAGCTTGTCCTTAATCTTGTCGGGAATCAGATCCGGATTGCGCATCTGAGCGAAAGTAGGAATGATAATGCCTCTCTCACGCGCGCGAACAACCGTACGCTCGAGATTGTCACGGTTCATGGTAAGATCGATCATATTTTTTCTCCCGTTCTGTATAGTATTTTACGTATCAAGAATACACTATCCGCGGAATTGTTGTAAATACCAAATACCGCGTTTTCAAAAATTATTTTGGTGCATCTAAAAAATTTTCTTATCCCTGTAGGCAAGCAGGAGATCCACGGATTCCCCGTAGCTGCGCACGCCGCTTTCCTGCGCGTTGTGCTTGAGATAGCTGTCATTCATCTGTGTCACCGTTTCCTCCGTCGGACCTTCGAACGCGTCCCAGTACGCGTTGTGCGCCCGGAAGTCGCGGATCACGGCGTCCGAATAATAGGCCCTTGCCTCCGTATACAGATCGGGATCCGCGCGGTAAAGCGCGTTCCCGCTCAGGATCAGTGCGTCCGCAAGCCCGGAGTAACGGATCTCCGGATCGGAGGAACAGATGCATGCCAGTATTCCGGTAAACTCGGCTTCGTTCTCGGACGCGATCCCGAGCTGGTGCGCCATTTCATGGGCGGCGGCAGCAGGGATCAGAAGCGGCATCTGGTCCACGTTGACGTTCGGCTCCGCGGTCAGTCCGATATAGATCCCGGAAATGCCCGCCCAGGAAAGCCCTTCCGACCAGGCGACGGGCTTCGCGTTCGTTACCTTGCCCGAAAAACACGGCTCCAGTTCCGACAGAACGGCATATGCCGCCGGCAGCGCCGAAAACTTTTCCCTGTATCCGCCCGTTTCGTAACGGAACACGCCGTTTTCATCCTCGGAAAGGCCTTCCCGTTCCTGCGAAGCCATCCTGGCAAGCTCCACCGTCAGATCGTAAAGTTCCTCCTTCGGGCGCGGCGCGACGGTGACCGCGAGCCTGTCCTGGAGCGGCGCGCGGAAATAGTTAAACCCCCATGTCACATAAAACAGGTTCCATACCGCGCCGGCAAGGATCACGAGCCGGACCAGCATCCGTACGAACCGGACCGGATCCGTCTTCTTCATCAGCAGCATGACGAACCGCGTCAGGATCCTGAGCGGAACGCCGATCACAAGCGCGTAAAGAATGACCTCCGCCAGCGAGAACGGGAGCCAGGAGGTCAGGGAACTGATCGCGTCCTTGATCTGCGGGTAAACGTTCAGCGCATAGGATTCGAACACAGCTTTCTTCCCTGCGCAGAGAGACGGAAGCAGCGCGCCGAGCGGAAGCAGCAGCATCCAGGGAAGGAGTCTGGTCACGGAAGACCAGTCCCGTATTCCGGATTCGGTTATTTCATCTTTCTGTTCCATACGCGTCATTATACCATATGGAAAGAAAGCCGTGTTTGTGCTATGATTAGCCCATGAAAAGCGGTCATGCATTCGCAAGCGTATCCAGCGCAACATATTTTCAGCGGATGGATCTTGAGGACATTGTTGCGGATCTCCCCGCGCACGGGATCTCCGACGCGGAGCTCTTTCTCAACTCGTTCTCCGAATATGAGCTCGACTTCGTCCGTCTTCTCGCTGACCGCGCAGGGGAAGCAGGCCTCCGCGTTCACACCGTCCATCCCATGAGCATCCAGTTTGAACCGCAGCTGTTTTCGATCCACCCGAGACAGTACGGAGACGCGATGCGCCTTTATGAAAAAGTGCTGCAGGGTGCCGTCATCCTCGGCGCGGAACGATACGTCATGCACGGCCCCCCGTATATCCGCGGCGTTCTGAAAAACGCGCAGTTCGACCGGGTGGCCGGTCTTCTCGGAGACTTTTCCGATATCGCGGCAGGATACGGCGTGACGCTCTGCCTGGAAAACGTCAGCTGGTGTCTGTTTCAGGATCCGGATTTCGGAAAAGCGCTTGCAGACCGCTTCGGCGACCGGCTCCATTACACACTGGATATCAAGCAGGCGTTCCGCAGCGGGTATACGCCGGATGATTACATCGACGCGGTGGGTCCCCTCATCCGCAACGTCCATCTATGTGATTACACGACTGACGCGTCCGGCCAGTACGTATGGAAACTGCCCGGACAGGGCTGCTATTCGTTTGAAGCGCTGTTTGAAAGGCTGCGCTCCATCGGATACAGCGGTCCGCTGACACTGGAGGGATACAGCGATTCCTTCTCGGAAACGGACGAGATTTTCGAAAGCTACCGGTTCTTCAA
This sequence comes from Clostridia bacterium, assembly GCA_017429985.1. Taxonomy (GTDB): domain Bacteria; phylum Bacillota; class Clostridia; order Christensenellales; family CAG-138; genus JAFRNW01. The sequence continues at coordinate 50,252 of JAFRNW010000011.1, forward strand.
AGCGATTGCAGACCGGATTTTTTCCACAGAATCAAATTTAGGAGGTAACTGAACCATGGCAAGATACGATGACCCTTCCTTCCGCGAAAGCATGCGGCTCCGCCTGGACTACAACAACATGATGTCCGACATGCTCGGCGAACGCGGGATCCGGGAAGATGAGATTGACGGCATTTCCGATCAGCTCGATCAGGCGGCGCGCGCGCTGGTCGACAACCGCGGCAATATGCGCTGGAGAGAACTGCCGTACAATCAGGAGCAGATCGTCGAAGACATCATCAAAGCTGCAGAGGAGATCCGGAAGCGCTGCGAATACTTCGTGGTTCTGGGTATCGGCGGCAGCGCGCTCGGTCCGATCGCCGTACAGCAGGCGCTGAATCATCTGCGCTACAACGAGCTTCCGAACCGCAAGCGCAAGGGACCGAGATTCTACGTTCTTGACAACGTCGACCCGGAGACCATGACCGCGCTGTTTGACGTCATCGAGCCGGACAAGACCGTTTTCAACGTCATCACCAAGTCGGGCGGGACCAGTGAGACCATGTCCCAGCTTCTGATCGTTTCCGATATCCTCCATTCCATGTACGGGGATAAGATCTCCGATCACCTGATCGCCGTAACGGATGAATCCAAGGGCAATCTGATCAAGATCGCACGGCTGGAGGGGCTCTGCACCTTCTATGTGCCGGACGGCGTCGGCGGCAGGTTCTCCGAACTCTGCCCCGTCGGTCTGCTGCCCGCGGCGGTATGCGGCATCGACATCCGTGAACTTCTCGCAGGCGCTGCCTATATGGACGGGATCTGCGCCGAGGAGGATGTCCGCAAGAACCCCGCCTATATGCTCGGCACGCTGTCCTACATCGCCATGCGGCGTGGGATCAACATCCATGTCATGATGCCTTACGCGGACTCCCTGAAATATATCTCCGACTGGTTTGCGCAGCTCTGGGCGGAATCCCTCGGGAAGCTTGTCCACCGTGACGGTTCCGACGCGCACGCCGGCCAGACGCCGGTCAAGGCGCTCGGCGTTACCGACCAGCATTCACAGGTACAGCTCTATACGGAAGGCCCGTTCGACAAGATCATCACGTTCCTCGGCGTTGAGAAGTTCCGTTCGAAGGTCGCGATTCCGCTCCGGTATGAGGACATCCATGACGTATCGTTCCTGTCCGGCCACTCCCTGAACGAACTCCTGCAGACCGAGCAGCACGCCACGGAATACGCGGTCATGAAGAGCGGTCATCTTTCCGAAACGATCACGCTGCCGGAAGTCAACGCATTCACGATCGGCGAGCTGCTTTACATGTTTGAAGTCATGACTGCCTTTACGGGGGAACTGCTGGATATCGACACGTTCAACCAGCCCGGCGTGGAAGAGGGCAAGAACGCTACCTACGCCATGCTCGGCAAACCCGGGTACGACGAAAAGCGTGCGGAACTGGAATCCCAGCCCGCAAAAAACGAGAAATACATCCTTGCATGACAAAAAAACTGGCGGTTTTCGATCTGGACGGAACGGTTCTTGACACGCTTGCAGATCTTGCCGGAGCATTGAACCACGCACTTCGCGAACACGGTTTTCCCGAGCGGACTCCCGAGCAGGTACGCCTTGCAATCGGCGGAGGGCTGAGAAGGATGATAGACCGAAGTGTTCCGGACACCGTCCCGTCGGAAAGAAAGGAACCCGTTTTCCGTTCGTTCGTCGAGCGCTACGCGTCCCATTTTATGGATAAGACCGAGCCCTATGAAGGCGTTCCCGGTCTGCTTCAGACCCTGAAGGACACGGGAATGCTCCTTGCGCTGGTAACGAACAAGGACGCCCGCATGGCGGAACCGCTCTGTGATACCTTCTTCCCCGGTATGTTCGACCTTGTCGTCGGACACACGCCCGGTCTGCGATCCAAACCGGCTCCGGACGGGGTCGAGTCCGTACTGAACGCTCTGTCCGTTCCGGCAGGCGAAGCCGTTTATATCGGTGACTCGGAAGTGGACGCCAAAACCGCGGAGAACGCTGGCACGGATTCCGTTATCGTCTCATGGGGATACCGTACTGTGTCCGAGCTGGAGAATCTGGGCATCCGTGATCCCGTTCCTGATCCGGAGACGCTTCTCTCCCGGCTCCTTTGAAAATCGCCCTGTCAGTCCCTAAAAAATGAGACGGCTTCCATAACGGAAGCCGTCCTTTTTATTATCTTATTATGCTGATAACTCAGCGTCCCGAATCGTGGATCCTCTTGAAGTTGCCGCGTGTCTCCTTCACGGATGAAACGCTGACAAACGCGTCCGGAAACGCTGCGATAAGCCGGTAGAAATGGGTAAGCTGATGTTTGTTGATCACGCAGATCAGGACCGTCTTTTCCTGATGCGAATAGCCGCCTTCCGCGCGCAGGATCGTCGCCGTATGGCGGAGTTCGCGGATGAGCAGATTGCTGATCTCTTCAGGACGGCTCGTGATGATCTCGATCCGAAGCGCCTCCTTATTTCCCTCGATGATATAGTCGCTGACGCGGGTGGTCAGATAGCAGTAAATGATGCACAGAATGACCGGCTCGATATCCCACCCGTACACAAAGTAACTGCTGACCGCCACGACGGTATTGATCAGAAAGATGATATGGGTAAACGAATAGGCCGGATAAGACCGGTGGACAAGAGCGGCGACATAATCCGTTCCTCCTGTGCTCGCGCCCGCCCGAATCGTAACGCCGCAGATGAATCCGCTGATCGTTCCCGCCGCTACGGGAGCGAGAAGTGTGGAACGCCCGTCGGCCGTATGATAGATGAACCGGCTGAGATCAATGACGCCGCGCTGCATCAGCAGCAGCGATTCCGAAAACACGAGCACAAATACAAGCGTTTTCAGGCTGAAGTGCCGGTCCACGAACAAAAAGGCAATGAGCGCAAGCGGGATGTTGATGATCAGCGAAGAGTAACCGATACTGAACGAGAACAGATACTGGATCATCGTGGCAATTCCGTTTATCCCCGCAGGCGCGAATGCGTTGTGAAGAATAAAAATCTGATAATTCAGCGCCATCAGAATGCCCATGAAAAAGACGAGCACGTATTCCAGAACGTGCCTTGCAAAAGAATGTTTCATGTCCGCCTCTCAAATAAAAACGATATGTCAGGAAGGATTCGTCCCGGCAACTCAGCCGGGTTTCCGGGGCAGCGTCAGCACCGCTCCATACTTCCGCAAAAAAGGGGGCCGGACATCTGTTCGCCCGAACCCCGAAAAACAAGCGTATTACTTATTCCTCATCGATGGAGAAGTTGTCAAAGTATCCCTGAACGAGGACCACAGGCGTGCCCTTGTCTCCGCTTCCGGATGTCAGATCGCAAAGAGAACCGATCAGATCGGTGATCCTTCTCGGGGTAGTTCCTTCCGAAACCATGTTCCCAACCAGATCGCTTTCCTTTTTGCTGATATACTCGGCGATCGCCGCTTCCAGCTGCTCGCCCTTCAGATCCTTGAAGTCGTTATCCGCAAGATATTTCAGCTTCACTTCGTTAGGCTGACCGCGAAGGCCGTCGGTGCATGCCGGGCAGACGACCGGATCCGCAAGTTCCCAGATCTTTCCGACCGGATCCTTGAACGCGCCGTCTCCGTATACCATGACTTCGATGTTCCTTCCGGTCTTTTCCTTCAGCTGTGCCGCGATCCCTTCCACGACCTGCTTACAGTCACGCGGGAACAGTTTGACGCGGTCCTCCTGTGCCTTGTTGCTTCCGTAGAGGCCATAGTCGCGGTTAAAGCCGCTCCCGTCCACGGACTCCGTCAGGATATCGTCCATGCCGAGCACTACCTCCGCGCCGGCGTTCTTCAGATACCGTTTGCTGCGCTGTCTCGTGTGGATATCGCAGCAGAGCACGTGATCCGTATACTTCAGAATCGCTCTCGGATCGTTTGCGAAGATGATCTCCGCCTCGCAGCCGGCCGCCTCGATCAGATCATGATAATACGCAACATAGTCCATGCCGGTGAAGGGATGTTTCGGATATCCGAACAGTTCGCGGTACTGTTTCTCCGTCAGCACGTCCGTATACGGATTGACACCCTTTTCGTCGAGCAGATCTTCGGAGAACAGATGGTTTCCGACTTCATCGGACGGATAGCTGAGCTGCACGACCAGCTTCTTCGCGCCCATCGCGAACGCTCTCAAAAGGATCGCGAAGCGGTTCCTGCTGAGGATCGGGAACAGGATGCCGACCGTTTCCCCGCCGAGCTTGTTCCTGAAGTCCTTGGAAATCTGTTCCGTCGTCGCATAGTTCCCCTGTGCGCGCGCTACGACCGCTTCCGTGACCGCAACGACATCCCTGTCATGAAAATAGAAGTCGCCGTGATAGGATGCATTCATGAGCGCGTTGACCGTGATCTTGACGATATCGTCACCCTCACGGATGATCGGGGTGCGGATGCCGCGTGCAACTGTTCCAACTAATCTGATCATATGTCCCTCCCGTAAGTGTCTGCCCGCCGGACAAAAATCCGGGGGAGAATCAGTGCAAAAATCATATACAAAAAACAAGTATTATTCTATCCGAAACCTACCCCGTGCGCAATTAAAAATTTCGGAGAACACCGGATCGATTCGCCCGGGGCGGAAAAGGAATACGGCCGTTCTCTTTGCCCTGCACGGGTATGGGTCTCAAATCATATAGCACTACGCCGTCAGCGGAACAGTTCCGGACGCCTGTCCGCCCAGACGGGTCTTCTCATCTGTTCCTCATCCACTTCCGCAAGGTCCAGGTCGGCAAAAATGACGTCCTGTCCGGAATCCGCTGAAACAAGTACGTTTCCTCTCGGCGCGACGATCGCGGAGCCGCCCCGGTTCTGGCCTTGTCTGTTCGGAGGGGTGGAAGAGTTCGCGACAAGAAAAATTTCGTTTTCCATCGCACGGGTTTTCAGAAAAGCCGTAAGCTGTTCGGAACGGCTTTTCGGCCACTGGGCGGAAACGAACATCATTTTGACAGGCGGTTCCGCTACCGCTCTGCAAATCTCCGGGAACCGGATATCATAGCAGATAATCGCGGTGCACGGTACGCCGTCCAGCAGAAAAGATCCGAACGTATTCCCTGCCCGATAGGCAACGTTCTCCCCGAAACGGGAAAGCAGATGGATCTTGTCGTAGCGGAACACGCACTCCCCCTGTCTGTCGAACACATAGGTGGTATTGTAGATTCCTCCGTCCCTTCGGTCGGAAACGGATCCTCCCACGATATTGACAGCGTGCTTTCTGGAAAGCGCGCCGAGCAGGCGCTTTGTCCGTTCCCCGTTCGTATCGCTCGCCTGATCCAGGCCTTCCCGCGGGATATACCCGGTATTCCACGTTTCCGGCAACGTAATGACATCCGGACGGAGAGATGCTGCGACCTCTTCTATCCGCTCCGACACCGTTCTGTAATTCTGATCCGGATCCAGAGACAGGTTGTCCATCTGAATGCAGGCTACTTTCATTTCTCCCATCCTTTCCGGGAAATCGGTCAGGCGGTCTGCCTTTTCCCTTCCCGTTTTCGAAAAACGTGTCGTTCAGCGGAGGATCAGGCCGAGCGGGACCGCGCGTTCCATTTCACTCCGGTCGCACCTGTTCCGGTCTGTCATCTTAAGGCTCCGCTCATTCCGGACGAGGATCTGCGCGGATCCTCCCCCGTCCAGATTGATCCCGTTCACGATACCGGCTTCTATGCAGTATTGTGCCATCTCCAGAAGCGTCGCCCCGAGGCTGTCCTTTCCGGGCTCGTGCCCGATCTTTGCCGCTCCCTCCGCCCAGATCACGACAGGCTTTCCGCCGCTGTCGCTTCCGATCGCCATTCTCGCGGCGCGGTCCCGGTCATACCGGTGCGGATACAGGCTGGGAGGATACGCGATCCAGTGAAAGGGATCTTTGATATTGTAGAAAGATGAAACAAACGACTCCGTTCCGGTTCCGCCGACGACCGTGCTGTTGCCCGTCTGGATACCGAACAGGACATCCTCCATGCCGTAATACATGACCGATTCCCCGGGAAAAGCGATCTGCTCCTCCGTATGCAGAACGAATCCGGACCCGGGGACAGGCGTGCCCCCTCCGCCGCAGACCGCTGTGACCCGGTCCCCCACGATGACCGTGTCCCATCCGCCGGCGCGTTTTGTCCTGCTGCAGGAGGGTCTTACGAAGATAACCGCGTTTTTACCGTGCAGATACCGTTTCCCTCCGATCCCGATCTCAAGTTTCCGGATGTCCGGAATCTCCACGGAAGCCGTTCCTTTATTTCGGATCAGGAACGCCTCCCGATGAAACAGCGGAGGATTCAGGATCACGCCGTCCTTCACCATGAGGCCGATCGGTGTACCGACATGATCGAACGGGGTCGCGCAGTCGAAACTGTCCATGACAAAAAACGGGGCGTTGCATTTGAACGCCGAAGGTTCCGATTCCGAGAGAAATCCAAGCCCGTCCCCGACCGGAATGATCTTTGTGAAAGGAAGCTTCCCGCAGACGGTGCCGATACTTCCGGACCGTTCCAGCATCTCCAGAAAAGCGCGGACGCGTTCATCCGAAGCACGGACCCCTCCTTTCCGCACCCGGGCGTACTGACGCAGAAGAAAGGCCGCTTTTGTCAGACGGTCGTCCGTCCCGATCCGTCCTGTCAGGCCGGGAACATCGGGAACCTCAAGCCCCTCCGGCAGCCGGAACAGGATCATCCTTCCGAACAGCCAGGGACACGCGGGGACGATGAACTCCCGGTACAGGGAAACGATGCCCGCAAAAACGCGGTCCGACGTCTCCGGGTGAAGGAAATCAAGGGATGCCCATCCGTTCAGGCGGACGATCTGAACCCTCTGGATCTCCCCGTCCCCCAGCGGATATACTTTCGTTTCCGATTGTACCCGGCAGTCCCGCTCCATCCTTCAGACGGTCCCATCAGCTTTTGGGTATTCCGTGCAGAGCAGCCGGTAGGGCGGCTCATCCTCCTCGATCTCCGGGAACCGTCCGACCGGCGGATTGAAACGGTTGTCGTTGGCGTCGTCGTTGCACTGCGACACCTCTCCCAGAAGCACGCTTCCCGTCCCGGGCTCCACTTCGAAATCATGATAGAGATACTGCGTGACGAAAATGGATTCCCCGGGGGTCAGCCGGATCTGCGTCCCGGCGGGTACCGTCATTTCCCTTCCGTCTATATGGAGGGTGACATCGGAATCGGTATCGACCGATTCATCCGGATTGGAATTGTACACCCGGATCAGCACATTTCCGCCGCCCCGGTTGATGATATCTTCCGTCTTCTGCCAGTGAAAATGATTGGGAGAATACTGCCCTTCTTTCAGATACAGAAGCTTTTCAGCATACACCTTGGGATACTTTTCCGGTATCTGGCGGCTCCCGTTCCGGATCGTGATCAGGGAAAAGCCCATCCTGTCAAAGTCTCCCCCGCCGTAATCGGTAATGTCCCAGCCGAGACCGCAGTCACGGACCTCGTCATATTCGTGCCCCTTCGTTTTCCATTCTTCCGGGGTAAAATGGCAGAACGGAGGAAGGAAGCAATGATATGCTTCACACATGGCTTCCATTTCTCTGAGTGCTCTGTTGATTTCCGACCGTTTCATGTCCGTATTCTCCTGTCTTTTCCCAGTCTTGCGTTTCTCTGTCTTTTCTTTTATTTTATTATACACGCTTTCCGTCCCGAACAGCAGGACAAAACGGGCCGCTGCAGCAAGCGTGTCACGATCCGCCGTCACAGGAACGGGGAAACCCTAAAGCAAAGGAGCGACCGCCTTCAGGATGCCGCCCGCCAACCGGGAAAGCAGTTTCTCTTCTTTCAGCCGCTCCGGGGTGACCGGTTCGCACGCGGGAATCGTCTTTTGGAAGTCTTCCTCGATCTCCGCGATGCACGGAACGCCGTACAGGATCGCGCCGCATTCGAAATGGTGGTAAAGACTGCGGTAGTCCAGGTTGATGGAGCCGACAAACGCGCGGTTCCCGTCCGCGACAACGGATTTGGAATGGAGGAACCCCGGCGTGTACGTATAGATCTTGACGCCTGCCTCCACAAGAACCGGGAAATAGGTCTTGGCCAGAAGATAAGCGAACTTCTTGTCCGGAATTCCCGGAAGGATAAGGCTGACGTCCACCCCGCGCTGCGCGGCAAAGCAAACGGCATTCTGAAGCTCCCCGTCCAGAATCAGATAGGGCGACATGATATGCACATAGCGCTCCGCCCGGTTGAGAAAGTCCATATAGACCTGCTCCCCGACCTTTTCGTTATCGAACGGATTGTCCCCGAACGGGAGGACAAAGCCTTCCGCCTCCTGCGGCTCCGCCGTGTTCCGGATCACGGTCTTCTCCTGCGTTTTGGTGGAATCGGACACTTCCCACATTTCCAAAAACATCAGAAGAAAGCTTTCGACGGCAGATCCTTCCACCCGGATCCCGGAATCCTTCCAGTATCCGAAGGGATGCAGGAGATTGACATACTCGTCCGCAAGATTCACGCCGCCCGTATATGCGATCTTTCCGTCGATCACCAGGATCTTCCGGTGATCGCGGTAATTATAGTGGGTGGATATAAACGGACGCAGCGGGGAAAACATGTGGCATTCGATTCCAAGCGCATGGAGCCGCTTGGAATAATCGTGCGGAAGCCGCGTCAGCTCGCAGGTCCCGTCATAGAGAACGCGTACGGTGAGCCCGTCTTGTACCTTCCGTTCCAGGATATCCAGGATCTCCCTCCACATTTCCCCTTCCTGAATGATGAAGTACTCCAGGAAGATGCAGGACTCCGCGTTCTCAAGATCCGTCAGCAGGGCCTGCCAGTAATCCTCCCCGCTCGAAAAGTAACGGACCGCGGTATCCTGATAGACCGGATAGCATCCGGTGGACGCAATATATTTCGCGACCGCCGCCTCCTGCGGCTCCCGTTCGGCCAGCTTCCGCATCACCTCCGGGTCCTGCCGGATCGCGGAGCGGTTCAACCCGATCTTGCTGTTGACCCGCCGTGAAAAGGAACGGTTTCCCCAGTTGCCCTTTACAAAGAAATAGAAAGCCCCGCCTATCACGGGGGCGATGGCGATCAGGATCAGCCAGGTGATCTTTGCCGAAGGATCCATACGGCTGTTGATCAGGATCGCGACCGTCACGAACTGAAATACGATCGTTGCGCCGACGATCGTGTCCGACAGCCATCTGGCAAAGTTCAGCGTCAGGAGAAACAGCAGTCCCGCGCCCGCCGCGAGAAGCAGCAGGATGATCCCGGTTCTGCTGAAGATGACGCGCATGACGCCTCGTCTGCCTGTTTTTAAAAGATGCCTGACACTTCTGTGCTGTTCCATAGATTCCCCGTATCCGGTCGGTCCGTTTCCTTTTTATGAAGGACAATCCCATTATACTGTATATGGAACGGAAACAGCCATAACGGTGACGCGTTTCTTTTTCGAAACCGGGTATCCTAAACGGGTCATTTCGCGCACCCGAATCATGCAGAAAACCCTGCGGGCTGACCTTCCGCAGGGTCCTGTGAATACGTGATTCCGTTGTGTTTCTGTTCAGGCGCTCAGATTATGCAGAGTGCTGCGGCGCTCGCTGCGGAAAAGAACAGCCACATCCGAAACGAACTCCGTCCTGTGATCCTGGACCTGCCCATGAAAACGCATCCCGCCGCCAGTACAGCAATCGCCCAGCAGGACTGGAACCTCCGCGGCGTGAACCCGAAGCAGTCGATATACAGGATCAGCTTCGATGCGGCGACGACAGCGAACAGCAGGCTTTCCGCCAGAAGGATCATAGATACCGTCAGCGCCGCCCTGTTCTCCCGCACCGGTTTCAGCGACAGCTTTTCCATCAGGATCAGGAGAAGGAAGTTCACCGCCATCACGCCGCAGAGCTCAAAGAACCCCTGTCTTGCGTAGCGGGACACGATGAACCCTTCCGGCAGTACCCGAACGAATGCGCCGAACAGATAGCGGAACTGAACGACGAAAAAGCAGCCGTACAGCAGGCAGAAGCAGACCGCCAGAACCGTCCACACGCGGTTTTCCACTCTGCGGAGCTTCTCTATGCGCGCCTCGATCTCCTGCCCGTGCACATGCAGCCGGTCCCTGTCCTCGCGGATCCCTCCCGCGATCAGGCCGAACAGGTAAGCACCGACCGGGAGCGACAGAATCCACTCAAAATCCAGGTCGAACCGCCAGTTCTCAAAGAATCCTGAGATCCCGGACAGCATGCCGGCAAACCCGTCGTCCGCCTCGATCAGAAGATGGATGGCGAGGACAAAAAGGCATCCGGCAATCAGGACCGTTCCTGCCGTCCACAGCCACGCCCTGCCCTTGTCCTGCTTCCGCTTCAGAAAATCCGAAATGCTGTACCATACCGTCCGTATCCTGAGCAAGAAATGCCCGAACGGGATCAGGATCAGGCCGTTCAGCGCGTCATAAAGGATCATGGGGCCGCTCTTTCCCTGAACGAAAAGGCCTTCCCTTGCCAGCACATACCATACGGCAAACGCGTGCAACAGAAGGAATCCCCCGTCCTCCCATGCGCTGCACCGGTTCAGCGTTCTGGCAGCCGCGCTCACAAGAAGACACGCGAGCCAGAACCAGCTCTCCCTGCTGCGCGTCACGCCCTCGGAAAGATACTCCGTCATCAGTACAAATCCCGCCGTAAAAACAGGGAACTGCCAGGTATATCCGATCTTCAGATAGAGATACGCAAGCAGATACATGCATACGGCTGCCAGAATCTCCCGCTTTGAGGCCGTAAACGGCTGTGTCTCCTTCAAAACGGGTGCAGTTAATACATCCGCGCGGCTCTGCGCCGCCGGCATCGGTTCGTTCATATCCGGTTCTCCTTCATGTTTGGTTTTCCCTGAATCAGGGATTCATTCGTCAGACATCGTCGTGAAACTCCAGCAGGTCCCCCGGCTGGCACTGCAGTTCGTGGCAGAGCGCCATCAGCGTGGAAAAGCGGATCGCTTTCGCCTTTCCTGTCTTCAGAATGGAAAGATTCGCCTGCGTGATTCCGATCCGTTCGGCAAGCTCGCCGCTCGTGATCTTGCGCTTGGCCATCATGACGTCCAGATTCATCCGAATTTCCATAGACTCCACCTCAGATGGTCAGATCCAGTTCCGACTTCATCGCGATAGCCTGCTGGAACACATTCTTCACGATGCAGACGATCAGCGCCATAAATCCGGCTGCCCCGGCGATGAACAGAAACGGCAGGCAGACGGGACTGCAGACAAGACAGATGCACGCGGCTCCGAGGCAGCACCAGCTGACTGCCCTCAGATGGCGGACGTTCCCCTCCGTGAACACCTCTTCCCTGCTGATGTTGCCGAGAAGCTTCCACAGATGAACGAGGAGCAGCCACGCAAACACGCTGCACAGGTACACGGCAGCCATGCGCAGCGCGCTGTACTGCCAAGGTACCGGACGGATGTCCGAAAACCATTTCACGATCCAGTAGCATCCGATATCCAGCGCAAGCAGCAGCACGGCAAATACCGCTGTGCAAATCCGGGACAGCGCGATGCTCTTGTCCTTGTTCCAGTTCATACGCAAACCCTTTCTGTCTGATCTTCCTGTAAGGTAGCATAGAAGCATATCGACTGTCAATATGAATTTGTTGTTTTTTGGTAAATATTTATTGTTTTTCGATAATTCAATACTTGATGTTCAGATGTTCAGGCTTAATAGCAATCTTAGATGCAGGATTGTAAGCTGAAATGCCACATAGCAAATTGAAAACTGAATATTCGTAAACGAGATGCTGCTTTTGTCAGTGAGGATCCGTTCGTGTAAATGAAGTGCAGGTTTTGTAAGCAAAACGCGACATTGACTTTTTGTTCAGATATTCAGATAGGTTCCCCGCGTACCGGATACGATCCGCGGGAAGAAAAGCGTCCGGAATCGCCGGAAAGCTACAGCATGACGGACAGGACGAGTGCCATCGTGACGGTGGAAAGAAGCGTGGAAAAGACGGTCCCTCTGGTCAGGATATCCATGTCGCAGTCGTTGTTCATCGCGATCACGGAAATGATGTTCGCGGGCGGAACGGCCGCAAAGACCGCCAAAACGCCCAGCGCGGTCGGATCCGTAACAAAGTTTTTCACGATCAGAATAAAGACGACCGGGAAAAGGACCTGGCGGATCAGGACATAAAGGTACATCCGTCCGTCCGAAAACAGTTTCCTGAGGTCGATGCCGTGCAGATTCGTTCCGATCAGAAATGTCGCGAGGAACGTCACCCCTGTTCACGCGTACTGCGCAATGCTCCCGAAAACGTCCGGAAAACGGATGCCGCTGAAGTAGATCGCGATGGCGATCACGGATGCGATCACGCCGGGGTTGATCAGAAGCTTCAGATTGATATGCATCTCGCTTCCTTCCCTCCGGAGGAGCACGCAGCCGTAGGTAAAGACCAAAAGATTGAACTCGAGGATCAGGATCGTCATGTATGCCGCGCCCTTGCTCCCGTACATGGCGTGGATCAGGGGAAGCCCCAGAAACCCGATATTGTTGAACAGGAAGATCGCCCCGTAGAAGCGATGGTCCTTTTTCGGCGCACGGAGCGCGCTTCCGATAAACCTGCTAAGAACGAGCATCACGGCGTACGCGACGACTCCGACGGCGGCAACGGTCAGCGCGGACCTGCGGTCCGGCGCCTCATCCATATTGAGAACAGCGGAAAAGATCTGGGCGGGCGAACAGATGTTGGCCAGCACCCAGGACATATCATGCGTTCCTGCAGATGAAATCAGCCCCCTGTTCCGGACAAAAAAACCGATCAGAAGGAACAGGAGGATCGCGCACATCTGATAAAAAATGACCGACATCTGCAAGAGAAAATGCTTCCTTTCCCGGCCGGGCGGAACCGGCCACAAACTGTATTGTCAATCCCCGTCCCCCGTGTGTCAAGTGCCTTATGAAAAATCCGTCCGGTCTGTCCCGCCGCAGTCAGTTCCTGTCCGACAGTATCCGGACGATCTCCGAAAAACTCCTGTGCCGGATCTCCCGGGGCTCGAAGTGCATGAGGGAATACACGAGCTGCATCATCAGTCCCGCGCCGAACACGCTGATAAGCGTTCCAATCCCAACCGGTCCCCCGAGGAGCCATCCCGCCAGCAGCACGGTGCCGAGCAGAATGATCTGCACGGTCCCGATGGGGATCTTCGGCATCCGTTTCCCTATGCCTACGAGAAGTGCGTCTCTCGGTCCGCATCCCTGCCCCGCTTTCATGTAGATCATCATGCCGACAGCCATGATCAAAAAGCCCGTGAGCATGATCGGGATCCCGAGCCACAGGCTGTTGTTCTGCAGCGGGTTCAGATCGTTGAACATCTGAACGAAATTCCCCGTCAGAAGCGCGTCGATCACCGTCCCGCAGCCGATCCGCTCTTTCAGAAGCAGGTCGATCAGCACGATGATCACGGACATGGCGGTCATGGACAGGCCGTAGTTCAGGGGTGTATGCCTCGCGATGCCCATTCCGAGGCAGTCCCATGGCGCAAGACCGATGTTGGCGAAGATGGTCAGATGAACGCCGAACGAAAAGACGAGCAGACCCGCCACGATCCGGATCCACTGCATTATGATCTCCCGCTTTTTCCGGTCCAACCCGCTTCCCATTCATCCGTCTCCGATACTGCATCAGATAAAAAGTAAGACCAGTATATCACCTGCATCATTTCCTGCGGAACCTTTTTGCGTCTACGGCACGGGAATCTATCCGTTCGGCGAAATATCCGTCCTGACCAGTTTCCGCTTTCCCCGGAATCATAAATGCCTTACAATAATCACAGAATTCCCGTATCCGGGCAGTTAATTGAAAAATGTACGGTCTGAAATGGAAACTGCAACCGCCGGTTGACGAATTGACAAGCCGGATTGGTGGATGCAAACGGATGCGTTTTGTATGATGATGCCATCGGAACGGGATTCGTTCCCGCTCAGAAACGGAGGAATTGAAATATGATACTTGCAGAGAAAATCACGCTGCTTCGGAAAAAGGCAGGCATGTCGCAGGAAGGTCTGGCGGAGCAGCTCGGTGTCAGCCGCCAGTCGATCTCAAAGTGGGAAAGCGCTCAGTCGGTGCCGGATCTGAAACGGATCCTGGATATTGCGGAATGCTTCGGCGTCAGCACGGACGTGCTGCTGAAGGATGAAATAGAACTGGAAGAGACAGCGCCGGTTTATTCGGAAGGGTCGCTCGGCGGGACCGACGCCGGTGCGGGCATCACGTCCGGAACGGATATGGGCATGCCTCCTCTCCGGGAAGTCACCATGGAGGAAGCCAACGGATATCTTGCCCTGAAGGCGGTCTCCGCCGGACGCATCGCGCTCGGCGTGATGCTGTGCATTCTCTCCCCTGTCGTTCTGATCCTGCTCGGGGCAACGCAGGAGGCAGGCCTTCTTTCCATTGCGGAGAATCAGGCGGCGGGAATCGGCGTCCTGATCCTCATGCTCATGGTCGGTGCAGCGGTCGCACTGTTCGTGTATTACGGCATGAAGATGAAGCCTTACGAGTACATCGCAAGGGATCCGATCGAAACGGCATACGGCGTTCACGGGATGGTCGCGGAACGGGTAACAAACTATCAGCCCGCGCATACCCGCTATATGGTGATCGGCATCCTGCTCTGCGTTCTCTCCTGCGTCCCGCTCTTTTTCACTCTGATCCTGAACACCGAAAACGTGGCGGTGATCGCCCTTGCCGTTTCGCTGCTCCTCGTCATGATCTCCATCGGCGTCCTTCTGATCGTCCGCACCAACATCATTATGGAAGCGCTTCACGCGCTGATGGAAGAAGGAGAGTTTTCAAGGGAAAACAAGAATGAAAACCGGCGGAATGAAACGGCTATGGGAATCTACTGGATGAGCGCGACTGCCATCTATCTTGCGGTCAGCTTCCTGACGAACAGATGGGATATCACCTGGGTCATCTGGCCGGTCGCGGGCGTAGGCTGCGGCATCCTCGCCGCCGTCCTGAAAGTGATCCGCAGCAAGGAGTGACGAACCAGGCTGTCCTGAACGGTTATCCATACGCAAAACCGATGGCAGGATTAATCTTCCCTGCCATCTGTCTTTTTTGAACAATGATGAAAAGCGCGGCGTGAACCGCGCCGGAGCCGTCCCGCTGTTTTCAGGGATTTACGACATTGACCGGGGTTCCTTTCAGGAAGTTTCTCACATTCTCCACGGTGCAGTCCATGATCCTCTGGCGGCTTCCTTTTGAGCCCCAGGACATATGCGGGGTAATAAAGCAGTTCTTTGCCTTAAGAAGCGGATTGTCGCTTCGGATCGGTTCCGTTGAGACCACATCCAGTCCGGCTGCAGCGACCTTCCCGGAGTTCAGCGCGTCTGCAAGATCCTGCTCCACGATCATCTGGCCCCTGCTGTTGTTGATGATGATCACGCCGTCCTTCATTTTCGCGATATTCTCTTTGTTGACAATACCGGTGTTGAACGGAAGCAGCGGCATCTGAAGCCCGAACACATCGGATTCCGCAAACAGCGTCTCCAGATCGACAAACTCGACGCCCAGATCCCTCGCCGCCTGAGAAGGATATTTATCATATGATATGACTCTCATCCCGAGCGCAAGCGCGGCAGCGGCGGTATGGATCCCGATCCGTCCGCACCCCAGCAGCCCGTACGTCATGCCCGCAAGTTCAATCAGAGGGTAGTCCCAGTAACACCAGTCGGCAGAACGCTCCCATTTGCCTTCGTGCACGGTCCGGTCATGGTGCCCGATCCTGAGACAGATCTCAAGGAGGAGGCCGATCGCGAACTGACTCACCGAATAGCCGCCGTAGTTCGGCACATTGGATACCGGGATTCCCTTCTCCTTCGCCGCCTCAAGGTCTACCGTATTGCTCCCGGTCGCCAGAACGGCAATGAATCGGATATTCGGGCAGGCATCCAGTACTCTGCGGGTGATCGGCGCCTTGTTGATGATGACGATTTCGGCGTCCCCGATCCGTTCAATGGCGCACTGCTCATCTGCCAGTCCGGTCCGGTCATATACCCTGAGTTCGCCGAGACGCCCGATTTCCTCCCAGCTGAGATCGCCCGGGTTTTCGGTGTATCCGTCCAGTACCACGATTTTCATACCTGTCAATTCCTTTCAGCGGATATATTTAATTATACGCCAAACGCAGCGGCTGCTGTAACAAAACATGTCACCCGTCCTGATATATCTCCCCAAAACGCAGCAAAAAGCCGGCTCGTCCGGCTTTGTTTCCCCTTCCGGACCGCTTCGGATGACGAAGCCGCACTTGTGTGTGCAGGTCATACCATGATAAAATTTCTTTAGAGAGGATTCTTTCGGAAAGGGAAGAAACGTATGGAAAAGCTGAGCGCGTTCTGCACCTGCGGCGACCATGCATGTCCTTTGCATCCCCTCAATCATGACCGCGGCTGTACCCCCTGCATTGAAAAGAATCTCCGGCTCCGTGAGATCCCGAGCTGCTTTTTCCATGTCCTTGGTCCCTCAGATGGGCGGACCGGTTACTCTTTTGAAGACTTTGCGAAAGCTGTCCTTTCCGGCAGCGATTCTTAACCCGGCAGCAGATAACCGGGCGTTTCCTGTTTACAAGCGAAAACCATACCTGAAACGAAATGCAGGCATCCTTTCAGAACATCATGCTGAACGCCCTTAATACAAATCCAATTCCGGCAGGAGGATAATAATATGGATAGACCTATCAAGCGAATCGGCGTACTGACAAGCGGAGGCGACGCGCCAGGCATGAATCCTGCCGTACGCGCGGTCGTCCGTACCGCTGCATCCTACGGGATCGAAACGATCGGAATCCGCAGAGGCTGGCAGGGACTGATCACAAGCGATTTCGTCAAACTGGACAGTACAAGCGTAGGGCACACGCTTTCACGGGGCGGAACGATTCTGTATACGGCAAGAAGCGATGAGTTTATGGAGCCGAAGGGAAGAGAGCGCGCCCTGACCACATGTAAAATGCTCGGGCTGAACGGCATCGTGGCGATCGGCGGGGACGGAACGTTCCGCGGAGCGCTGGAACTGTCACGGCTTGGCATCCCGGTCGTCGGAATTCCCGCGACGATCGACAACGACATCGGATGCACCAATTATACGATCGGTTTCGATACCGCCTGCAACACCGCAATCGACTGCATCGACAAACTGCGGGACACCATGCAGTCTCATGAACGCTGTTCTGTCGTGGAGGTCATGGGCAGGAACGCCGGATTCCTTGCGCTGTATGTCGGCATCGCGGTCGGCGCAACGGCGGTCCTTGTTCCGGAGCATCCGCTGAATTTCGAAAAAGACGTAGTCGAACGCATCCGCGCTTCCCGTCTGTCGGGCAATACGCACTTCATGATCGTGGTCGCGGAAGGCGTTGGCAGCGCCGTGGAGATCGGCAAACGGATCAAGGAAGAAATCGGCATAGATCCCCGTGTCACCGTGCTGGGTCATATCCAGCGCGGAGGCGCTCCGAGTGCGCGTGACCGGGAGACCGCGACCCGCATGGGCTTCTACGCGGTACGCGCCTTTGCGGAGGGCCGAGGAAACTGCATCATCGGAACACAGGAGGGCAAGATGGTCGAGATCCCGATCGAAGAAGCGCTGACGATGAAGAGAACGCTTCAGAAGGAACGGTATCAGGTCATGAAAGCGATGCAGATCGGCAGCCACATGACCTGATCCTGCCGCGGACCATTCCCCTGCTTCCCCAAAGGCGAAACGGAACGGCAGATCATTCAAACAGACTGGCCAGACTCGATTTCGGTTCGTCTTCGGACAGATCGAACCGAAGATCGTCCCAGTGGGAAAAATGGTAGGAATGATCCTGCTTCAGATACTGACCGGAATACAGGAAGGTGATCAGATCCGCGTCACCGAGCAGGTCGAACACCCAGCCTTCCTTTCCATCCTCTTTTTGATCCTCAGACGGATCGGGACATGCGCCGAGCTCCAGGATGACGGCAGACTCCCTGCTGCAGAGATAAAGGATCAGTTCCTGCAGCACGCTGTAAGCCGTCATCGGCTCTCCCGCATATGCCCTGTCCGTCATTTCTTTCAGCGCACATTTCAGGCGGTACAGAAAATCATAGTCATACTCCATCAGAAACTGGCCGGGTAGGATATCGCGGAGCAGGGATATGTCCAGCTGTCCGAGGTGGGATCCTTTCGGCATGGACGAAAGAGCCCCGGTATCCTCTTCGATGTGATCGAGCAGGATATCGCTTCCCGCGGCAAACGACAGCGCCGCGTCCGCACCGAAGCTGTCCTCCAGGTAATCCGACCATGCTCCGTGATCCCTGTATTCATCCGGGGAATCTTTGCGGTCCTGATCCCCCTGTCCGGGGAAACTGCGCCAGTTCAGTGCTTTGCAGATGCCCTTGCACTTTTCTCTCCGGATGGATTCCCCCGCCTCATACCGGCACCATGTCTTGATCCCGACGTTTGCCCGGGACGCCGCCTCCTCGATGGTCAGACCGAGCTCGTTTCTCCGCCGTCTGATCTGCTGCGCGATTTCGCTGCTTCCCTTTATGGTTTTCTGCGGCATAACGTCCTCCGAAAGTATGACATGTCATTATATTGTCAGTTTGTCGTATTTTTCACCGGTTGTCAATGTCTGATCCGGATTCGGTGGTTATTCTTCGTAATGAATTTACAAATGCAGTCATTTTCCGGTGTTGTTTTTTGTCCCGGTCCGGATCATCCGGGACCGCACGCAGTAAAATAACCTCAGTAAAAAACTCTCCCCGATTCCTTCGGCCGGCAATCGGGGAGAGCATTGTTTCAAGAATCTTTTTTGCGTCAGTCGCGAAGCCCTGACAGCAGCTCGTCGACGTGGAGTTCCAGATATCTGCCTCTTCTTTTGATCAGATCCCTCTCCACCAGCATCTGCTCTATTTCGGAAGCGATTTCTTCCGAGAGCGAGACGATCCTGTCTTTATAATTCAATCTGTTCGGAAGGTATTTCGTTCCTTCCCACGCTTCAACGCGGACCTGCTCCTCCGCAGCCTCCTTTATTTTTGCGGAAAAGGTTCCTTCCCCGTCCAGGTCAGAAAGCGCGCGGTAGGTCCACTTATAGTACGGGGGATACTCTCTCTTCAGAAGAAAAAACAGTTCCATTGCTGAACGGATGCCTTTTGCCCTGCACAGTTCGGCTGCCACGGTATCTCTTCTGGTCATGCATCTTGCATAATTCACCTGGAAGGAGGATGCGTATTCGTGCAGCTGTTCCGCGATCCTGAGCCGCCAGATTCGATCAGGATAATAATTCTGAAGATACTTCCTGAATGCCGTGAAAGCGCCGAGATCATCCCGATAAATCTCTCCGTTTGTTGCAGTTTTCAAACATGAATGATCCAGTCTGTACCATTGGTCTTCTGTCAGTCTGCAGTTTTTCGTATCACAGTCGACATGGAGAATGTTGGAGTAGAAGTCGTGGACCGTCATGACCCCCCTCCGTTCGCGCAGCCGTTCCGTATAGTAGGAGCGCTCCGCGCTGTCGACGAGTTCGTTGTAGGCGTCGGAAAGGCGTTGTCC
>JAFRNW010000012.1 GCA_017429985.1 Clostridia bacterium
ACCGTCCATCTGTGCCGCACCGGTGATCATGTTCTTGATGTAGTCCGCGTGGCCGGGGCAGTCAACGTGCGCATAGTGACGCTTGTCTGTCTCGTACTCAACGTGCGCCGTGTTGATCGTGATTCCGCGCGCCTTCTCTTCCGGCGCCTTGTCGATCTCGTCATAACGCATCGCAACCGCTTCGCCCTGCTGCGCCAGCGCCATCGTGATCGCCGCTGTCAGCGTCGTTTTGCCATGGTCGACATGACCGATCGTGCCGATGTTTACATGCGGCTTCGTTCTTTCATACTTTGCCTTTGCCATTACAAAAGATCCTCCTTGAAAAAAGTTGTTCATCGCCCGCGGAAGTTCCTGTAACGGCAGCGGGCTATATTATTGCTACCGTGGCGGTGCTGGAGCGGGTGATGGGAATCGAACCCACATAGTCGGCTTGGGAAGCCGATGCTCTACCACTGAGCTACACCCGCACACTTCCACAATAGCGCATCTATTTTAATTTATTTCAGGTATGGTGTCAAGTAAAACGGCTGTTTTATCGGTTTTTTCCCATTCGTTCATAAATAGGAGCAGATGCTCCGCGGCATGGGAATTCTTGGAAAAGCAACGGGGATACAAAGGGAAAATGCGGTGTCAGTCCCTGTATCTCGGTTCCAGTTTTTTCTTGATGCGCTGAATGGTGTTGTCGACGCATTTTCTGGAACGGCCGAGCTCTTCCCCGATCTGCTGATAGGAAAAGCCCCGGAGATACAGGATGAGCGTCTTGCGTTCGAGAGAGGAAAGGAGATGCTGCATGTCGTGGGAAAGCATTTCCACCGTCTCGCGGCCGAGCAGAGCCTTTTCCGGGTCTCCGGATGACGAGCTTTCCAGGATGTCCGCGAGCGTTTTCTCGGTCTCGTTCCCGTCGCTGATCGGCTGGCTGAAGGAGACGTAGGTATTCAGGGGAGCATGCTTTTTGCGCGTGGCGTTCTTGATCGCGGTAAGGATCTGGCGCGTGATGCACAGATCCGCATATGCATGAAAGGATACGTTCCGTTCCGGCGTGAATTCCCGTATGGCGTTGTACAGTCCGATCATGCCTTCCTGGACCAGGTCATCGTACTCCGCGCCGACAAGGAAATAGGACCGGGCTTTCCCGCGGATGATCTTGCGGTATTTGGCGTACAGAAATTCCTCCGCAAGCGGATCGCCGCCGCGGATCATGGCAATCAGATCTTCATCTGTCAGACGATCGTACGGAAGCACGGGTCAGTTCCCCAGAAGATCCTGGCGCTTTTTCTCAAACATCAGGATGCCCGCCGCCACGCCGGCGTTCAGGGAGTCGATTTTCCCGAACAGCGGGATGGAAACCAGGAAATCGCAGGTTTCCCGGACAAGCTTGGAAAGGCCGCTCCCCTCGCTTCCGATCACGAGCGCAAGGGGTCCGTTCAGACCCTGCTTGGTCATGCTGGTACCGGACATGTCCGCGCCGGCCACCCAGAGCCCCGCCTTTTTCAGATCGGTTATCGCGGAGGAGATATTGGTGACCCTTGCGATATGCATATATTCCGTCGCGCCTGCGGAGGCTTTTACCGCAGCAGGGGTGACGGCGACGCTCCTCCTCTTTCCGATAATGACGCCGTGCGCGCCGGCACATTCCGCGCTCCGGATGACGGAACCCAGATTATGGGGATCTTCAATTCCGTCCAGAACGATGACGAAAGGATCTTCGCCGCGCTTTTTGGCTTCATTCAGGATGTCGTCGACGGAACAGTATTCCACGCCGGCGATGTATGCGACGATCCCCTGGTGGTTGCCGGGCTTGTCTCCGTGACCGAACGGCATGCAGAGATCGTCCAGCTTTTTCCGGTCGGTTTCGCGGACTTCGATCCTGCGGTCCCGCGCCATGGTGATCAGCTCGCCGAGAGAACCGTCCTTGTCTTTCACAACAAGGATCCGGTTGATGCTTTTCCCGGACCGGAGCGCCTCTCTGACCGCGTTGCGGCCCATCAGAAGAAACGGCTGCTCATCCTGGATTCCGGAAGCGATCACGTCAGACGGCTCGGAAACGGCGGGGGAACGGCGCTCTTTCGTTTTGGGCGCCGCAGATCCGGCGGCGTCCCTGCGCTTCGGGGAGGAGGAGGTCTCGCGCGGTTTGTATTCCCGTCCGGTTCCGTTTTCGGAACGGGATGTTTTTTTATTCGAATAACTGCTGCGGTTGTTCATCTGCGTAATCCTCCAAAATAGTGTTCATCAGTTCCTCCAGCCGGTTGTCCTGTCCCGTCCAGTACAGATGCCCAATCAGCGTTTCAAGACCGGTCGCGACCCTGTAATCCTGAACGGACGCGTTTTTCGGAACAGACCCGCCGTGCGCGTTCCGGCCTCTGTGATAGACCCGGAGCTCCGCTTCGTTCAGAAGCGGTTCAATTTTTCTGAATGCCGCGGTCTGGCCGGAGGCACATACGATTTTTGCGGCTTCTGTGTGCGTGCTGTGCGCGGTCGTGAGCAGCTTGTGGATCAAAAAAGTGCGCACATACAGGTCAAACACCGTATCGCCGATATATGCCAGAGTCAGAACGGGGAGTTCTCCTGCGCCGCGTTCCGGCAATCCGGGAAATGACTGTCTGACCGTACCGTGCATAGACATAGCCGCGTCCTCCGCTTATGAAATGCTGAACATGCCGAGCGGGTGATCCCGGTTTGCAACCATGATATTCATGTCGGAGATCCCCGCTGCCTTTAGCGCGCTGTCGATCGTTACCTGCGCGAGTTCGGGCGAATTGTTTTCCTGTGAAAGATGCCCCAGGATCACATTCCGGACCCCGCGGTCGTGAAGCGCGATCAGCGCCCGGGCGCAATCCTCGTTGCAGAGATGCCCGTGCCCGGACAGGATCCGCTTCTTCAGGTGGTACGGATATCTGCCTGCCATGAGCATGTCCACGTCATGGTTTGCCTCGATCAGAAGAAGATCGCTCTCGGCGGCGACGGAGAGCATCCGGTCGTCGATATGTCCGATATCCGTCATGACGGTGCACTTGCAGCCCTCGGAAACAATGCTGAATCCGACCGATCTGGCGGCATCATGGGGCGTTGAAAACGGGAGGATCTGAAGCCCCGACAGGAAAAACAGATGATCCGTATCGAACAGGCGGATGCAGGACGCCGGTATCTTGTCCCGTGTGGTTGCCGGCATCGCATTGAAACACTCCGCGTTCGCATAGACCGGGATCCGGTATTTTCCAGACAGCACGCCGATCCCGCTGATATGATCGGAATGCTCATGCGTCACAAGGATCGCGCTGATGGTCGATATATCGATCCCAATCTCCTCCAGCAGAGCGCGAATCCTTTTTGCAGTCAGCCCGGCATCGATCAATATACGGGTCCCGCCCGATTCAAGAAAGGAAGAATTGCCGGAAGAACCGCTGCACAGGGGACAGAAAATCATTCCAAAACTCCGTGATCTGCATAGTGACGGACCAGATCGGCCGAAAGGCCGGTTCCGCCTGTTTATAGAGTATAACATACGGAACGCGCTTCTGATATAATTATAAATTATGAAAGAGATACAGGAAAAAGCGTACGCGAAGATCAACCTGACACTGGGCGTCCGCTGCAAGAGAACAGACGGCTATCACGAGCTGGACATGCTGATGCAGACCGTCAGCCTGCACGATTCCGTTACGGTCGCGAAAGCGTCGGACATTACGGTTACCGCAACCGGGATGCTGCTCCCGTATAACAATACCATGCGGAAGGCGGCGGAATACTATTCCGCGCTGACGGGCCACGGAGCGCATATCCGGGTCATGAAAAGGATCCCCGCGCAGGCGGGGCTCGGCGGAGGCAGCGCGGACGCGGCGGCCGTTCTGCGTGCGCTGGACAGACTGTACGGAGACGTTGACCCGGGAACACTGAAGGAAATCGCGCTGAAAGTCGGCGCGGATGTTCCGTTCTGTTTCCGCGGCGGGCTCTGCCGCGCCGAAGGCATCGGAGAAGTGTTGACGCCCATCAGGGGGATGCAGCTGCATTTCGTGATCGTAAAACCGGCGGAGGGGGTATCGACAAAGGCGCTGTTTGCCGCGCTGACGCTGCCCCGGAAAATGCCGGATACGCTGTCTGCCGTCCGCGCACTTTCACAGGGAGATCTCGACGGCCTTTCCTCCTGTATTTACAATGCGCTGGAAGAGCCCGCAATCCGGCTCGTTCCGGAGATCGCCGCATTAAAGGAACGCCTGGAGGAAAACGGAGCCGTAAAAGCCTGCATGACCGGAAGCGGGAGCGCTGTTTTCGGTCTGTTCCGGACTGCCGCAGAAGCGGAAGCGGCCGCCGGGCGCATGCAGGACGTCCCCTTCTGCGCTGCGGCAGAGAGCGTATGAACGTATTTTCCGCGCCGTAATACGGTCGTGATTTGTGAAAAATCCGCAAATTAATCCCTTTGAACCATTTCTCTTCCTTATTTTTCCGTAAAATTGTATCGTGCGGGACTAGCCGGAACCCTGTCCGGCAGTCTTTTCGTGCCCCTGAAATCCAGTAGACGGTGCGTTATGGAGAACAAACGGCGGTGGAAAATCGGTATTCTGACAGCGGTACTTCTTCTGTGCCTTGTTTTTCCTGCACCGTTCTCCGGGAAAGCATCCGCGGCGGAAGACACGGTACGGGTTCTGCTTTCCGTAGAACCGTCGTCCAGACTGAACATGTCCGCAAAAGGGACTTACACGATCCTGGAAAACGGGGCGGAATTTGAAAACGGGACGCTGACGCTGACCGCGGAGGGAAAAACCGTCTCCCTTGTTCACAACAAGCTCGGGGAGATGTACAGCGGCAGAAGCATAACGCTCGTCCGCGGGAATCCCAAACCTTCTTCCGGTCAAATGACCTTCAAGGTGAACGGCAACACGCGGTCCTATCTCGGAGATTTTCACATTTCCGCTTCCCTGGGAAGCATCACGGTCATCAATGAAGTTCCCCTGACGCATTATCTGTACGGGGTCGTAGGATACGAGATGAGCAACACCTGGCCGGTGGAAGCGCTGAAGGCGCAGGCGGTCGCCGCAAAGAACTACGTGCTCGCAAAAAAAGGAGCCGGCGGGAACTACGACGTCCGCGATACGGCTGCGGATCAGGTCTACAAGGGGTATTTCAGCTCGCTGAAAAACGTGATTTCCGCCGTCAACGAAGCGGCCGCGTTCGGGCTGTATCTGGACGGGATGCTGATCCCGTGCTATTACTCCGCGAGCAACGGAGGATATACGATCCTTCCGTCCGCCAACTGGGGGGAAACCGTCTTTGACGCGGCATACACGGAAGGAACGGATCCGTTCGACATCCGGAACACGGCCTCGCGGACGGAAATGCTGTATATCCCGCGGAATCTTGCCAGAAGGAGTTTTTCCTCCGCCGCGCTGTACCGCTTTGTGACGGACCGCCTGAATCTGGCGGCGGCGGAACAGGGCGCACTTTCGGAAGGAAGGGTGCTGGACTCTCTGCTGGAAATATCCAGCATCATTTCTACAAACGACGCGGGAACCGCGACGCCGGACGGGGATCATTCCCAGATCGTCATGAACGTGAAGGTCCTGACCAAACCGGACATTTCTCAGCCGAGGCCGACGCCCGGTCCTGCCGGGAACAACAGGGAGGGAAACGGCAATAACCGGGGCAGCGGTTCCTCTGAGCGGTCCGACACGGCAAGGGAGGAAATGATTTCCGTTACGATCCCCTTTTCCGCCATGGCGGAAGCCGGACTGTTTCAGGACAGATCGCTCAGGATCTTTCATGTGCTTCCCGCTGACGGTGGATGGACGCTGTACCACGGGAGATACGGGCACGGCGTCGGAATGAGCCAGAGAGGCGCGCAGCAGATGGCGAGGGAGGGCTGGACGTTCGACCGCATCCTGGGCTTTTATTATCCGGGAGCCTCGCTTCTCGAAGACGGAAGCCCGGGGACCGGGGAAGTACCCTCCTCCGGGCAGAAACCCGCTGATTCTTCCGTGACGCTGGTCGTGGGAACGGAACGGAACCCGGACGAGAAAAACAACGCCACCGTGGAACGGACAACGATCGTTTACAGCGGGGCGGGAACTGGTACGCCCGAAGTGGAGACGCTTCAGAAGGGAGACCGCGTCCAGGCGACGGCGATCTCCGGGGACTGGTATCTGGTCAGGGATAACCGCAACAACAAGGTCGGGTATATTTTCTATCTGAATCTGACGGTAATGGGCGAAAAGGGCCTTGCCGCCGGGATCATTACAGGCAGCGGCGTCAATGTCCGGTCAGGGCCGGGCACCGAATTCGAGAGCGTCGGCAGACTGGACAAGAATGAAAGGGTTGAAATCCTGGCGCTGGGAAACGGCTGGCACAGGATCAGAAGCGCGACAGGCGCTTCCGGATATGTGTCGAGCGATTATGTCGGAATAACAGGGGCGCTTCCAAGCGCATCCGGCCGTGAGGATCCGGAGAATGATCCCGACGGATCCGGACAGGTCGTGATCCGGATCGCGCCGACTCCGCCGCCCGAGCCGCGCAAGACAAAAACGATCATCGCGGACGGAACGGTCGTGTCCTCCGGCGCGGTCTTCCGGACGGGACCGTCCGAGTCGGCCGCTGTACTGGGGCAATATGAACGCGGCACATTATTTGAGATCCTTTCGAAGACAGGGAACTGGTATCACGCTGCGCTCGGATCCACCGGACAGAAGGGCTATGTGTCCGCCAGACATATCGGGCTGGAAACGGAAGGGGAAGATATCCTGACCGAAGGAAGCCTTGCGAAAGTTGCCGAAGCGAACATACCGATGCGGAGCGGACCATCCAACACGTTCAACTGTCTTTCCCGGCTTGATCGGGATACGTATGTCGCGATCATCGGCTCGTCCGGAAGCTGGTATCAGGTTCTGGAGGCGGATACCGGAAAGACCGGGTTTGTGTTCGGTCCGTATCTGACGTTTGACGGACAGGAAGAGGAACTGGGAAATACCGGGATCGCCGGGCAGGGAACCGTTCTTGCCGGCATTCTGGAAATGAAGGATACGCCCGACGCCGCAAAGGGAAAAACGCTCTGCAGGATCAGAAGGGGATATACGGTCACGGTTCGGAGCATTGCAAACGGATGGGCGCGGATATCCTTCAACGGGACGGAAGGTTTCTGCATGGCAAGGTATCTGGAGCTGAAATGAAAAGAAGGAAAGAAAAAATGTCCGTTACCGCATGGACCTATATCGGCGCTGTCCTGCTCCTTGCGCTGCTTTGCGCAGGGGCTGTGCTGCTTGCGGGGAATCGTGCCTCTTCCGACTCTCAAGCGCGGATGCCGGAGCTGATTCCGAAGGAAGAGCAGAAGGTCGTCGAGGTGGAGCTGAGCGTAACGCCGGAGCCGACGCAAAAACCTGCGGAACAGATCGCGATTCCCGCCGGAGCCGTGGATCTGTGGATCGCGGGGAGGCCGACCGGGATCACCGTCAGATCGGAGGCGGAGGCCATGACGCTGCTGAATGATTATCTGTCCGCCTGTTCTGACCGGATTCCTTTCGGGGAAAGGATCCTGTCCGCCGAATATGAGGGCGGGCTTTCCCTTTACGAGGCGCAGGGGGAAGGGACGCTTCTGACATTGGAGGAAGCGATGGCGCTCCTTCAGGAAAATGCGGATCTGCTTCCGGTCCGGATCGTCACCGAACAGAGGGTGCGAACTGCCGTGACCTCGAAAACCGAAACCGTCAAAAACCCCAATCTGGCGAAAGGAAACCGGATCATCAAACAGCTTGGGAGAGGCGGGACGCAGATAACCGTTGAAACGAAGGAATATCTGTCTGGGAAATGTGTTTCCGTGAAAAGCTCGGATCCGGTCAATCTGTTCGAGGCGCTTCCGACAAGGATCGAAGAAGGCACGTATCTCTCCAAGGATCCGAAAGAGGAGCCCGGGAAAAAGGAAGGAAGCAAATTCAAGGATGCGGAGGGTCTGCAGCTGATTCTCCCGATCCAGGCAAAGATCACCAGTTATTTCGGCACGAGAAACAATGTGATGCATAACGGGATCGATATTCCCGCGAAGGCCGGAACGGGGATCAAAGCGCCCGCGGAGGGCCTGATCGCTTTTGTTGGAAACAGGGGCGAGTACGGCACCGTGATCGATATCGATCACGGAAACGGATTCGTTTCCAGGCTGACGCACTGTGAAAACGTGAAAGTCAAACTGAATCAGCGCGTGTTTTCGGGGGAACAGGTCGCAACGCTTGCGGAAGATGCAAGAGGGGAAGGAAAACCGCATCTTCACTATGAGCTTCTGATAGACGGGGTTCCTGCAAATCCGTTGTATTATCTGGAAAAATGAAAAGAACACTGACATTTTTAATAACTGCACTTCTGCTGCCGGCGCTTGCGATCGCGGCCGGATGCGGCAAACCGGAATCGGAAACGGACCGGGAAACGCTGTCTCCCGCTGTGACGGCGGAACCGGTCGCGGTTACATCCAAACCGGTCGACCTCAGCGTCGTACAGACGCCCGAACCTGCCGCAGCGACCCCGACCCCGACACCGGTGCCCACGCCGACGCCGGATCCGTATCTGCAGCATGTGACGAAGAAGGAGTACCGTGAGGGCTTCTATTATGTGCCGCTGAACGACGCGCTGAAAAAACGGATCACGGGGATGAGCTACCCGAAAGACGTCAGGAACAGCCTTGTATCGTTTGATGAACTCCGGTATCTGAGGATCCTGTACGTGGATTTTTCGGATGAGGAACATGTCGGCGAACTGATCGTACACAGGGAACTCGCGGACGAAGTTCTCGAAATCTTTGCGGAACTGTATGATAACCGGTACCCGCTGACGTCCGTAAGGCTGGTGGACGATTTCGGCCAGCCTGCCGATGACACGAAGTCCATGGAGGCGGACAACACGTCCTCGTTCTGCTACAGGAAGGTCGCCGACTCCGACAAGCTTTCCCGGCACAGCTATGGCGCCGCCATCGACATCAACCCCATGCGCAATCCGTATATCCGTCCGGACGGATCCGTCTCGCCTTCAAACGGCAGACAGTATGCGGATCGGTCCAAGGATTTTCCCGGCAAGATCGACAAGCATGACCTGTGCTACAAGGTGTTTACCAGGCATGGTTGGAGCTGGGGAGGGGACTTCAAGGACAGCAAGGATTACCAGCATTTTTCAAAAGAAGTCGAGCGGTAACGGAGCGGCTCGGCGGCTGCGCGCGGCAAGTGTTTTTCTTGACGCATAAAATAAATGTAAATATAATGGCGTTATGCATAAAGACTGGTACAAAATTGAAGGCGGAAAGAGACTGGAAGGCACGGCAATCATAAGTGGGGCCAAAAACGCTTCGGTTGCCATCATCCCTGCCGCCATCATGTCCGGAGAATGCTGTATCCTGGAAAACCTTCCGCATATTCAGGACGTCAGCACGCTGGAAACGATCCTGCGGCAGATCGGCGCGGAGGTTGATTTTACGTCCGGCGACTGCATGCGGATCGATTCCACGCATATTACCAGTACGAGCGTGGTCAGCGAGGAAGTTGCGGAAATGCGCGCTTCCTATTATTTGCTTGGCGCTTTGCTTGCCAGATTCCATGAGTGCGATCTCGCGCTTCCCGGTGGCTGTGTCATCGGAAAACGCCCGATCGACCAGCACATCAAGGGCATGCGGGCCCTTGGTGCCGAGATTCAGGTGGACGAGGAGCATAATATCCTGCACGCCAGAGCGAGGAAACTCGTTGGTACGGAAATCTTTTTTGACATGGTCAGCGTCGGCGCGACGATCAATGTCATGCTTGCCGCTACGATGGCGGAAGGGACGACCGTCCTGTCCAACGTGGCAAAAGAACCGCACGTCGTTGACGTTGCGAACTTCCTGAACATGATGGGCGCTTCCGTAAAGGGAGCGGGAACCGATACGATCCGAATCAAAGGCAAACCGAGACTTCACGGATGCGGGTATTCTGTCATTCCGGATCAGATCGAAACAGGAACCTTCATGATCGCCGCAGCAGCAACGCGTGGGGACGTGATTATCAAGAACGTGATTCCCACCCATATGGAAGCCGTATCCGCCAAACTGATGGAAAGCGGAGCGACGGTTATCGAGGGGGACGACGGTCGCGACTTTTATATTCATGTGATCATGAAAGACAAGCCGAGGCCGGTCAGCATCAAAACATTGGTATATCCGGGATTCCCGACAGATTTACAGCAGCCCATGATGGCGTATCTTTCCACCGCTGCGGGCGTATCTACGATTACGGAAACAATCTTTGAAAGCAGATTCAATCATGTAAAAGAGCTGAGAAGGATGGGCGCTTCCATCAGCATCCGCGACAATATGTATGCAAAGGTAAAGGGCGTCAATTCACTGCATGGCGCGGATATCTACGCGTCGGATCTGCGGGCGGGCGCTGCGCTGATCATTGCCGGGCTGATGGCGAACGGCACTACGAAAGTTCACAATATTGAGTTTATCGACCGGGGCTACGAATATTTTGATCGAAAGCTGATGGCAATCGGTGCAAGCATCGAAAGAATGCATGTGTGATTATTTCCATCTGCGAACAGAAATAAAAGAAACAACCAAAGAAATATGAAAATAAAAGGTGGAAATGTTTTCCACCTTTTCCACATAATTATCCACAATTATCGGAATATAGTGGCTTTTTTGCTGTGGATAACTCAAAAATGAGCATAAGAGCTTGTGTTTTTCATATCCGTGTCCCGCCAGAAGGATATAAAAACAAATGATAAAAATGCGTTTTTTCCTAATCAATTGTGTTTTTTTCCTAATCAATTGGTTCTTGACAAAAACAGAAAGCATGATAAACTAGAGAAGCCGTTTTGAAGCGGACATACATCGCGGGGTAGAGCAGTTGGTAGCTCGTCGGGCTCATAACCCGGAGGTCGGAGGTTCAAGTCCTCCCCCCGCAACCAGCGAAAAAAGTCCTAAGTTTAGGGCTTTTTTCTTTTTGCGTTTATGTTCATTTTTTTGAAAATGAGCATAAATGGGCATTTGTACCCCATTTGTACCCCATTTTATACAGAACAATACATATTTATTAGACTTATTGGACATCCGATTCTTTAAAAACCTGATCTGTCCGATGAAGGGACCGAACAAACCCATCTCATCTGATACGTATTAGTCCAATTGGAAACAATAGAATATTTTTTTGAATTATCCTGTTTTTCGTGCATAAAACACCCCTTTTTTCGGCCTATATAGTAGAGGCTTATAAATAGGAGGGCTTATGATTAAAAATCTTTCAAATTTCGACGATCTTCCGTTCATGATTTCGGTAACAGATCTTGCCGACATCCTCAACATCTCCAGAATGGGTGCATACAATCTATGCCATCGGAAGGATTTCCCGTCCATTAGGATCGGGAATAGACTTCTGATTCCGAAAGACAAACTGATCGCATGGATCGATGCCCAACCGAAGGGCTGGGAATGACAAGGCTGAAAGGCAGGAAACATGAATGAAAAAGACAAAGAGAGGGTACTACAAAAAGTCTCTCGTGATGGGATGGGATCAGAGCGGAAAACTGATTCGTAAGTATTTCTACGGAAAAACGCAGCAGGATGTTAACCGACAGCTGTCTGAAGCCATACAGGCAAAAGAATGGGGAATGATCCCGTCAGATAAAAAAGCAACATTTGGTCCTCTCGCGTTCTCATGGCTTAACGAATTCAAGCCCCTGATCTCCGAAAAGACAAGGGTGCGTTACGAAGGAATCATCAAGAACCAGCTTGAACCGCTTCATAAAATGAAGCTGAAGGAACTGAAGCCGATGCACTTGCAGGCGATTATTAACAGGATGGCAAGGGACGGCTACGCGCAGAAGAGCATGAACCATGTGAAGCAGACCGCTTCACAGATCATGGAACTGGCGCTTGAAAACGATATCGTCTTTCGGAACGTGTTTGCCAAGGTCAGAGTGCCGCACGTTGACGCAAACACCAGGGAACCGATTACACCGGAACAGCGCAATCTGATCATTACAACATGGAAAGGCCACCGAATGGGCGTTCCGGCGTTGCTCATGCTGTACTGCGGACTGCGAAGGGGGGAAATGCTTGCGTTGACGTGGAATGATATCGATTTTAAAACCCAGGTGGTCCATGTCAATAAAGCCGTAGAGTATCCACGTAATCTACAGGCCAGCATTAAAAAGCCAAAAACAAAAGCAGGGACACGGGATATCCCGATTCCGGATGCCATTATGACTGCATTGAAAGAATACCGTACACAATCAACCTCCCTGTATTTCTGTCCATCGGTGCAGACGGGAGGGCTGATGAGCAATCAGGCATATAAGGAAGCCTGGAAGAGTTACATGCACTATCTGAATATTCAAGCCGGAGGCAGTGATAAAGTCAGAATAAAGAATGAAGACGGAAAGTACTCTTACCGACCTGCGGTAACAGCAATGAAGTCGTTCACGGCGCACCAATTGAGGCATTCCTACGCGACTATGCTCTATGATGCAGGCGTGGATGTAAAGACAGCACAAAGGTATCTCGGACATGCGGATATAAATGTAACGATGAAAGTATATACCCACCTGTCAGACAGAACGCTGAAAGAATCTACGGCCAAAATGAATGAACATGTATCCGATGAGATTCGTAGCGCGAAATTGTTAATAAAATAGGAGGAGCGGCAGCATATTGCCCGCTCCCCCATTGGTGTTATCAGGAATCCCGTGATAGGATCAACCGTCGCTTTCCTTCCTGAACAGACCGAAAGACCGAGGAGTAGTGGACGCCTTCCTGCTCTGCAATTTCTTTATAACTCTTGCCAAGAATGGCGTATGCATACATGCGATTCCTATGCGGTTCCGGCATGGCGTTTATAAACTTTAATACAGATTGTAGAGCTTCTTTATCCAGTAGAGCTGTCTCCGGAGTATGAAAATCCGCTCCATCTAGCAAATCATTAGAGAAAACAGCTTTGCTGACGAAATGAGACAGGTTTCGCATAAAAAGGCATGCAGCACGATACTGTTTATAAAAGAAATCCATCAGTTCCCAGTCATAGGGTTCTTTTTCAAGTATCGGCTGATACGCAATCCGGTCTTCTTTTGTAAAAGCATTAAAATCATATTCGTTCAAGTTCTTTATTTCATCAAGTGTATATTGAATAACCCTCATGTTTTACTCCGTTTTGATTTGGTTGTGTTTGTGAAATGCCAACTCAAAACGAAGGAAGGGAGGCGCACGGGCAGCCATGTTGGTTCCTTTCCCCTTGGATGCCGGGAAGGTACGAATACTGCCTGATGCGAATTGCCTTGTGCCTGACGGGCGCAGGAAAGCAAGGGTATCGAATTACCTTTCTTCGAATTGATCGAGGAAGAGCTGTATTCGTATCCTTTGCCCTTAATGCATATCAGGCTTTGAACGATGTATTTGTGAAGTGATCTACTTCACAATCAGAATTGTAGTGGGAGGGGCTTTTTTTGACCCGGCCAAATATGGCCGATTTTTGGGGCGTTGGAGGTGATTCTATTCTTGCTTCTGCGAATAAAGCGCAGAAACCAAATAAAAAAAGACCGGCCAAATTTGGCCGGAAGAAACTCGAATCATTTATTCTTCTTTTCCGAAGCAGGGAATGCCCATGCTTTTAAGCATAGCGTTACACTCATAAATGGAGCTGTTTGTCATGCATAGCAGCAGAGAGTAATATGCTGTGTGAGCGTATGAAGAGTTAAATGTCAGCCCTGCCTTATGGATCAGATCTTCCGCAAGAATAGGATGCAGTTTCAGCCCAATGCACAGAGCGACGGCTTTGTTCATGGGAACGACCGGATTCAGCTGATTCCGATACCGCTGGATCTGTTTGAGCGAAACCAGGCTCGCCTCGGAAAGCTGCTCGACGGTAAAACCCTTCCGCTGCATGTGAGCAACCAATGTTTCTCCAAAACTGAGCGGAAGAGCGTTGCGGATCTCATAGATCCGTTTGATAGTCTTGTTGATCTGTTCAGCCGAAACACTGCTCCCGGGAACAAACACCTCATCTTCCAGGCCATCCCGGAGCATGCCGCTTTGCATTTCCCGGTTTCCTCGGCGGGAAACAAAGGAGAGACAGCACAGATCCGGATGCCTTTTTGCGTATGGCGTAAGATGTAGGATACCATCGTTATCCCGCCAAAGATATCTTCGATCCCGAAGCACGAAACATTGATCGGCATATTCATAGGCTCCGGTAGCCAGGGCGTTCCGGAACGCTTTGTTCCGCGCTATTTCTCTTGCGGCGCTCTCAAACGAGATCGTATATGTCTTTCGATCGTAATATGAAAAAGCAGTTTTAGCGTGTTCATACCCGAGCTCTTCCATGCGAATCTTCGCGAGCTGCCGGGACACATTGAAATGATGGCTTAGATCGTCGATCGTTTTTTCCATGCCCAGCAGGGGAGACAGCCCACTGTACCGGAGGATCAGGTTATCCGCAATATATCTGGTTGCCCACGCTTGCATGAGGACGCGGGGAGCGAGGGAATTGGCCTGCCATTCCATTCGATCAATGCTGCTCCATTCTCGGTGAGATGCCTGCGAGGACGTTCTCCGGCATGCAATGGCCGACTCATCCTGTGCCCATGCTTTAGCAAGAAGAAAAGCGGGCTTGTGGTACAGCCAGTGGACGCACTCATGGATGATGGTATTGTTGCGGATGCGTTCATCTGTAATCTCTCCGGGGAGCTTGTTGACGAAGATCGTTCCGGCCGTTACCGGAATAATGGACATGATTCCGGTCTCAGGGTTTTCTACAACAGTGTACGCGTCTTCAAAGAAGATCTTGCCAAAGATGCTCTGATCCGGATCAAACGGAATATCCACGACTGTTAAGCCCAGTTTCTGGGCGATACAGTTCACCCGGATCGGAATGGCGTGATCCAATGCGCGCGGATACAGCGACCGGACAATGTTGGAAGCAGTCAGATCCAGCGTTTTTTTTGTAATAATCGGTACAAGATCATCCGGAAGAGCGGGCTTCGGTTTATACCCATCCCAAATCGGAACAACGGATTCGACATGGAGTTCCTGAAAACCGGCGGACAGGTCGAAATAACAGGAAGCGATTAGGGTCACCTGAGAACCGCTCAGCAGACAGGCGTACAGCACATCAAAGTAAAGCAGATCGTCGCCGGGATCACATTGGGTCACGATCACTCTCTGCAATGAAACAGGAGTAACCGTGATACCATTGTCTTCCGCGTAAGAAGTGATAGCAGCTAATACTTCGTCTAAAAAGCGCTCTTTCACGAGCGCTGAAAAGGAAGGTTTGTTGCCATATTGCTCGGATAGTGCAAATGGATCGTTAACTAGTTCC
>JAFRNW010000013.1 GCA_017429985.1 Clostridia bacterium
GTCCAGTTCGGACGCCGCTTCAACTGCTCTAGCGAGGTCCGGATACACATCCTGCGCGCACCCGTCTTCGATCTGATCGATCACGTCCAGTGCCGTCTTGCCCGTTGCCAGCCAGAACCCGTACGAGTCTTCGCCGATGCCCCAGATGGATCCGTTCGCGAGTCTGCCATACTTCACCATGTTGATCATTTACTTTGCCTCCTTAAGTGTCCCGATTTCAGGACACATCTACGGTTTTACCGTAATCTTTGGGTAAAAAAATGAGCTCGTTATATGACACCTCATATAACTGCTCGATCCTTTTCAAAACCGGAATATCCGGATATGATTTGCCGCGCTCATAATTAGACAAACTTTCGTTTGAAATTCCCAGTAATTTAGCGGCTTTTTCCTGGGTCAACCCCTTATTCACTCTGGCTGCCTTTAACGTAAGTCCCATGGTTCCGCCTCCTTTCGACTATATGATATTACGGATAAACCGTAATGTCAACGGTTATTCCGTAATTTTTTCTAAAAAATGTGTTTATTTTTACGGATATACAATTTATAATATACGCGAGGTGATAAATATGAGTGATCTCGGAAACAGGGAGGTATTCTCTGCCAATCTAAGATATTACATGGAATTAAGGGGCAAGAGCAGAAGTGATATAAGTAAGGCCCTTAATGTTCCATACACAACTGTTACCGACTGGGAAAAGGGTAACACATACCCGCGTATCGATAAGATTGAAATGTTAGCTAATTTTTTTCACATACAAAAAGCTGACCTTATTGAAGAGAAGTCCCGCGAGGATCAGGATCTGTGGGAATTGCGTGAGCAGCTGCGCCGTTCGCCTGAAACGCGGATGCTGTTTGACGTTACAAAGAATGCTACACCTGAACAAATCAAATTAGTTGCGGAGATGTTGAAACAATGGAGATCCACGTCAGAATGAAACAAATGCCGGAAACCATTGGCGCTGTCGTGTCAGTGGATCCGGACGGTGATTATAACGCATATGTCAATTCTTCCTGGTCCCGTGAGGCGCAGGTGCGGGCACTCGCGCATGAGCTGATCCACGCGGGCAGGGAGGATCTGTACAACGATGAGCCGATCGAGGATGTCGAATCATGTTAAGACAATTACTCGCCGACATAGTCCTTGGCATTTTCGCCCTGCTGGTAGTAGGGCTTGGTATGGCACGGAACGATAGATAAAATTTCGCATTCTTGATTCCTTATTCGGCAATGCATTATAATTCTTATGGGAGTATTAATGTTATGCAGTCAGATGATTTCAAATGGTATAAAGAACATCTGAACGAATTGTTCAATCAATATGGCACGAGGTTTGTTGCTATCAAAGAGCAGAAGGTCCTCGGGTCCTATTCTACGTATGCTGAAGCCGTTAAGGAAACACAAAAGAAGGAAGAACTAGGATCGTTCATTGTCCAACAGTGCGGCAAGGATGAGTCCGCGTATACGGTTTATATTTCTTCGATCAATTTTGTGCTTAACGGAGCGGCAAATGTCTAATACAGATAATCGTCATTTTGCATTTACAATTAAATATAATTGTAAGCAATCCAGCTTGCGCAGCGAAGCTACAATTCAGTATAACGGCAAACAGTATCGTGGTACTGCTCTTTGGGATACCGGCGCTTCAACGTCTTGTATCTCTAGAAATGTTGTTAGCGCTCTTGAATTGATCCCTACTGGGAAAGCATCGATTAATACCGCATCAAGCGCAACAGATTGCTGTACGTATCTCGTAGATATCATCCTGCCGAACAACGTTAGAATACCAAACGTTAAAGTATGTGATACCGTAATCGATCTTCAGGGTCTTTCCTTGCTTATCGGCATGGACATAATCGGTGCAGGCGATCTGTCAGTAAGTGGCTACAACGGCAAGACATCGTTTTCGTTTTGTATCCCGCCAAAAAGATTTACAGATTATGTCATCATGATCAACACAGAGAAATTGATCGGGACGCATGGAAAAGGCAAAAGGAAAAAGTAATAGTCTTATTATCAATAAAATGGCTAGAAGAAACACGACTGCAAAATGGATAGAATCAGCATCGCGCTGGCAGGTCCGCGTCAAGAATGATGACGGGCTCTGGAAGACGTTTGTCTGCGCGAAGCCAGGCAGGACAGGCCAAACAGAATGTAACCGAAAGGCGGACCTGTGGCTTCTCAAGGGCGAACAGACGCACGGCCGGTGCGGGAAGATGATCAGCGAATGGCTGGATCATGTCAAGATCACGACCAGTAAGAGCAATTATATCCAGCGTGAATCGCACATGCGTTTGTATGTGCTCCCGGTCGTGAAGGATCTGAAGCTGGAAGATACGAACCGTGCGACCTGGCAGAAGATCATCGATTCCGCATACAAGGACGGACGGTCCAAGAAAACGCTTCAGAACCTGCGCGGGACCATCTCTGCCTTTCTCTCCTACTATGAGCGGTCCGCGAAGATCATCGTGCCAACAGACGCGAAAAGAAACGAAAAGAAGATCCTGCAGCCGGACGCGGTCAATATCCTCATGTCAGACGATACCTGCGTTGAGCGTAAGAAAACGATCCGTGAGTGGTTCATCAACTATTACCGTCTCGCTGTCGTTACCGGCCTGCGTCCGGGTGAAGTGCTGGCACTGGAATGGAAGCACGTATCCGGAGACCGCATCCTGGTGCGCGGATCTGTAAACAAGTACGGCCAGTTCACGTACGGAAAAAACAAAAACGCGATCCGGGAAGAACCCATGACCGCGATTGCCAAAAGTATTCTGGATGATCAGAAGGCGTTTCTGAAGAATGCCGGCATTATCTCCAATTATGTTTTCCCGCGTGAGAACGGAGAGCTGCCGTCACAGACCATGCTCCTGAAACACTGGTACAGATATCAGGCAAGCCACAACATTGAAAGAACGTCTCTGTATGAGTTAAGACATACGTTCACATCCGTCATGGCTGGCCGTTCCGGGATGACGCTGCAGGAGCTCAGATCTGTCATGGGGCACTCTGTAAACATGGATACATTGGGTGTTTATGCAAAGGATCTACCCGACTCGATGAAGGTCATCCGAGACAAAACAGACGCGGCATTTGCGACAGTCATAAAATAGTTCTCATAAGCTAGATGCACTTATGTTCATTTAGGCCATTCATATAAAAGTACAAAAAGCACTTTTTATGCATTTTCAAAAACGCCTGAATCACGAGATTTTCTGCCCAAAAAAATGAGCATAAAAGTACACAAAAAAGTACAAAAACCGTATTAACTGTATGGTTAATGGCGTTAACCGTACGGTTAATGCCGAGATTTTTTCAGTGTTGCAAATGCGGGAAAAAATGAAAAAAATGCCTATTTTGGGGAAAAAATTAACGAATTGGTTAATGACGTTTACCAATTCGTTAATTGCAATTTGGCGGAGAAGCAGGGATTCGAACCCTGGCACCGGTACACCCAGTCTACTCCCTTAGCAGGGGAGCCCCTTATAGCCTCTTGGGTACTTCTCCAATATTCGTCTGTCAGGAAAGATGCTGGCGGAGAGAGAGGGATTCGAACCCCCGGTGCCTTTCAGCATCACTGGTTTTCAAGACCAGCTCCATAAACCACTCGGACATCTCTCCAAAACGCACCTTTGAAAGTATAACAAATCAGGAAAGTGCTGTCAACGAAATTTACGGGTTAGCAGAATCCGGAAAATCCGGTTTCATCCTGACCGGCGTTCGTGTTCGGACGGAGGATAAGAAATAGCCGGCTCGGAATGAGCCGGCTAAACTGGCTGATAATTGCGGCCCGGTTACGCGGCGTTCTCCGCGGCGGGTTCCTCGGCAGGTGTTTCGAACTGATCTCCGGCTGCGCAGGAATTGCAGGGATCCCAGCGGTTCGCTTCGAATGCGTCTTCCAGTGTGCCGGACATCAGCGTGCCGCCCTCCTCAACGGGAGTCTTGTTGCGGATGTGCTGGCAGTCGCGGTCGAAGTGGTAGGACTTGCCGAACTGTGTCCAGTAGACCTGATCGACGGCGGCGGCGGCGATGGCCTCCTGCTGAAGCTGCTCGACCCGTTCCTGAGAGGGCTGCTGGAAGTCGACGCTGGATGTCGTCGCGCCGATAAAGAGAGCGGCGACAAGGACGGTGAGGATCGTCTTGGTCTTCTGATCCATGTTCTTGGATTTCAGAAGCAGGATGATGCCGATCGGCAGGAAGCATACGAGAACCATGATCACGCCAAGCTGATGCCAGAGCGTCCTGACCAGCTTGCTGTCGGCGAGGCAGGGAGCGATACGGTTCGATTTCTTCCACAGCTGCGCAGCAACGATGCAGAGCGCGACGTCAACGACGAGCGCGGCGATCAGAAGCCAGATCTCCAGAGACGGGAAAGAGGCATTGTTGCGGACCGCCCATCTGAGTGCGAAGAACGCGAGGACTTCGCAGGCAAAAGCGAGAACCCAGAGAATGATCGCGCCGGTGCGCAGACCCTTGACCTTTTTGCGGTCTTCCGCGGTCAAAACGGCTTTTGAGTCAGCCTTGGGGGCTTTCGGGGCGTCTTCTTTGACGGCAGCCTCTGCCTCTGCTACGTCCTTTTTGACAGCTTTTTTGGCTTCGGCTGCTTTCTTTGCGGCCGCTGCCTGTTCTAGCGCAGCGCGTTTTTTCTCTTCGGAAACAGGCTGCTTTTTCTTTTCCATCAACTCATCCTCCAATTCAATCAAAATTCAGGATACATTTTATCAGAACAATCGTCAAAAATCAATACATATTGGGGATTATTAGATGCTGCGGCACTTTATCTTGTGACCGCATGGGACGGGGAGGCTGCCGGGCGAAAAGCATGGATAGCCGCCCGACCTTACCGGAGGCAAAAGAAAAGCGCGGCCGTATCAAGCCGGCTGCGCGGAAAGGAGCGTCAGGAAACAGGGAGAAGCGGGAAGTTTCTTTCAGAACAGGTCGGAAAGGGCTTCCTTCACGAGCGCGGCGATTTCCCCGATGCTTTTCAGACCGTTCGCGCCCATGCAGGGGATCACGCAGACATTGTCCAGCCTGGAAGCGTAGTCCAGATACTTTCTTCTTGCCTTCAGCTGGATGTCCGGAATGGATTCGTAAATATCCTTGCCGGAGGAACCGACATAGTCTCGGAAACCCTTGCGGCTGACATTTTCGGACGCGCTTTCAAGATCCATGTCGAAAAGAAGGATCCGGTCGGGTTTCGGGATCCCGAGACGGTTGAACTCCAGATCATACACGAAATCGAGCAGGTCGGCGTTGTCGCCGTCACGTTTTCGGATGCTCTGATAGACAGCGTTCGAAAGGACATACCGGTTGATGAGGATCACATCGAACGGCGCAGTGTCGAAACCGCGGAACGCGTCGAAGCGGTCGAGCGCAAACCAGAGCGCCATGCTCTTTCCGTCAACGGAATCCGCGCGGACGCCGTCCTTTGCCGTCAGGTACCGTCCGACCTGTCCGCCGAAGTAGGTTTCGTACATGGGGAAGGAAAAGGTATAGACGTTTTTACCGGATTCGCGGAGCCATTGCTCGCAGACCGCGAGCT
Source organism: Clostridia bacterium (assembly GCA_017429985.1). GTDB lineage: Bacteria > Bacillota > Clostridia > Christensenellales > CAG-138 > JAFRNW01. Next base: position 5,540 of record JAFRNW010000013.1, read on the forward strand.
GCGTGCCCTTGCCGGTGCCGTCGATGCCTTCAAACGAGATGATCAGGCTCATAGCGCACGGCCTTCCCGGATCCGTTCCATCGCGCGTATGGTATTGGCGCGGGACGCAAACGCAGTCATACGCAGATATCCTTCGCCCGACCGTCCGAAGCCTGCGCCGGGAGTCGCGATGATATGGTACCTGGTCAGGAGCTCGTCAAAGAACGCCCAGCTGTCGCCGCCCGGCACTTTCAGCCAGATGTAAGGCGCGTCAACGCCGCCGTAGACCTCGAATCCGGAATCGGCGAGCGAGGTCCGGATGATCCTGGCGTTTTCCATGTAATCGTCCACGACGCCCAGGATCTGGCGGTATCCTTCATCGGAGAGTGCGGCTTCCGCGGCGCGCTGTATGATGTAGGCGACGCCGTTGAATTTGGTCGCCATCCGCCTGAACCACATCTTGTTCAGGGAGACCTCGTTTCCGAACGTGTCGCGGTATACGAGATCCTTCGGAACGACCGTGTAGGCGCATCTCGTCCCGGTGAAGCCGGCCGTCTTGCTCATGGACCTGCATTCGATGGCGCACTGCTTCGCGCCGTCAATCTCATAGATGCTGTGCGGGGCGGAATCGGTCTGGATATACGCCTCGTAGGCGGAATCATAGAGGATCAGCACCCGGTTTTCAATCGCGTATTCCACGATCGATTTGAGCTGCTCCCTTGTCAGCGTCGCGCCGGTCGGGTTGTTCGGATAGCAGAGGTACATGACGTCCACTTTCTGCTTCGGCATCTCCGGGACAAAACCGTTTTCCGCGGTGGCGGGAAGGTAGACGATCTTTTCATACGCCCCGTTGATAAACCGGCCGCTCCTTCCGGACATGACGTTCGTATCGACATAGACCGGATAAACGGGGTCCTGAACAGCGATCACGCAGTCGCTGCTGAACAGTTCCTGGATATTGCCGACATCGCATTTCGCCCCGTCCGAAACGAAGACCTCATCGGGTCCGACAGGGATCCCGCGGCTCAGATAATCGCGCCTGACGATCGCCTCGCGCAGGAACTCGTAGCCGTCTTCCGGCCCGTATCCGCGGAACGTCTCCTCATGGGCCATCTCGTCGACAGCCTTGTGCATGGCGTCGATGACGGCGGGAACGAGCGGGCGGGTCACGTCGCCGATCCCCATCCGGATGATGTCGGCTTCCGGGTGCGCGGACGAAAAGGCAGCCGCGCGCTTGGCGATCTCAGAGAACAGATAGCTGCCCTGGAGCAGACTGTAATAGCCGTTGGCAGTAAACATATGCTACCTCCAGAATTAAGCATAGGAATATATATGATAGTATCATAACCGATTTTGAAACGGCAGGCAATCTGTCTGTTGTTGACGATAGATCATGAATTACCATATAATTTTTATATTGAAATCGGAAGGAAGAATTCTGTTACGGAAGAGATCATTCAGGAAAATACGGTCGTGAACGTGCAGCTCGAAGCGATGGACGATCTGATCGGGCTGTTCGGCATTTTTGACGAAAATCTGCATATCATCGAAGAGGAGACCGGGACCCGCGTGACGGCGTCCGAACAGGGCATCCGCATCGAAGGGGATCCGGAAAGCGCGGCGCAGACCGCCGCTGTGATCGAAAAAATGCTCGGCATGCAGCGGAACGGGGACAAGATCAACCGCGGAAAGCTGCGGTACGCGATCGAACTCGCGAAAGAGGGAAACGCCGATCTGATCGACTCGATCATGAAGGACGTCGTGGCCGTGACCAGCAGGGGGAAGCAGGTCAAATGCAGGACGATCGGCCAGAAGAAATATGTCGCTGCGCTGAAGGAGTATGAGCTTGTCTTCGGGATCGGCCCTGCCGGTACCGGCAAGACCTATCTCGCGGTTGCGATGGCGGTGCTCGCCCTGAAGAACAAAGAGGTGGACCGGATCATCCTGACGAGACCCGCCGTGGAAGCGGGGGAGAAACTGGGATTTCTTCCCGGAGATCTGCAGTCGAAGGTGGATCCGTATTTAAGGCCGCTCTATGACGCGCTGCAGGAATTCCTCGGAAACGAAGGTTACCGGCAGTATACGGAAAGAGGGATGATCGAGGTCGCCCCGCTCGCGTACATGCGCGGCAGGACCCTGAATAACGCGTATATCATTCTGGATGAGGCGCAGAACTGCTCGGTGGAGCAGATGAAGATGTTCCTGACCAGATTCGGCGAAGGGTCCCGCGTCGTTGTGACGGGAGATATCACGCAGATCGACCTTCCCGCCGGGAAGAAGAGCGGACTGATCCACGCGCTCGACGTGCTGAAGGAAGTCGAGGGGATCTCCATTGTCCGGCTTACCTATAAGGATGTCGTCCGCCACGATCTGGTGCAGAAGATCATTACCGCCTATGACCGCTACGAAAAACATGAGCGGCCGGCGGAGAGGGAACGGCAGACATGAACTCGATCGAGATCTATCAGGAGGACGTTTCCGTTGACGAAGCGGTCTGCGACCTGATCCGCTGCGCGGCGGACACGGCGTTTTCCATGGAGGGGACCTGCGCGTACATGACCGTCCTTCTGACCACGGAGGAACGTATCCGCGTACTGAACCGGGAATTCCGCGGCATCGACAGGGTTACCGATGTCCTGACGTTTCCCGCTTTTGATCCGCAGACCGGTCCCGGACCGGACGGATATACGGGGGACATCGCCATATGCGTGAAAAGGGCGTACAATCAGGCGGAAGAATACGGGCACTCCCCGGAAAGGGAGTTCGCCTTCCTGACCGTGCACGGATGTCTGCATCTGCTCGGGTATGACCATATGGAACCGGACGAAGAGAAGGTCATGATCGCGCGGCAGAAAGAAATACTGAAAGAAATGGAGCTGGAGAGATGAATCGGATCGACCTGGAAGAAATGGAAAAGATGCTGGATCTGGCGGAAGAGGCGATGCATCACGCATATACGCCATATTCCAATTTCCAGGTTGGCGCGTGCCTGAGGACATCGGACGGGGAATACTACCTCGGATGCAACATAGAAAACGCTTCCTATACGCCGACGGTCTGCGCGGAACGCACCGCCATGTTCAAAGCCGTTTTTGACGGGAAACGCTCGTTCGACGGCATCGCCATCATCTGCTCCGGCAACAACCCCTCGTTTCCCTGCGGCGTATGCAGGCAGGTGCTGTCCGAATTCTGCGAATCCGGGATGCCCGTCCTCTCATCCAACCGGAACAGGGAATATACCGTCTGTACGCTCGGAGAACTGCTCCCGCATTCGTTTGGCATAGGAGATCTCAAAGCATGACAGAGTTTCGTTCCGGATTCGTTTCCATCATCGGAAGTCCCAACGTCGGGAAATCGACGCTCATGAACGCTCTGGTCGGGCAGAAGGTGTCGATCGTGACGGACCGCGCCCAGACGACCAGAAACCGCATCACCGGCGTCGTGACGGGGAAGGACTATCAGATCGTGTTCCTGGATACGCCCGGCGTCACGCAGCCCAGAAGCAAGCTGGGGGAATATATGTATAAAGCCGCTTTTGATTCTCTTGAATCCATTGAAGCGGTTTTATTTGTCGCTGACGCAAAACAGGGCGTCAGGGAAAAGGACGAGGCCGTTATCGCAAGCCTCATGCGGTACAGGATCCCGAAGATCGCTGCCGTCAACAAGATCGACGCGGCGGGTACGGATGCCGTCCGGGAAACGGAGGAACGGATCAGAAGCTTTCAGTGCTTCGATTCCGTGATCCGGATCTCCGCGCTGAACGGGACCGGAATCGACCTGCTGACGGAAGAGCTGAAGAAGTATCTCGTGCCGGGGCCGATGTATTTCCCGGAGGACATGGTCACGGACCAGCCGGAACGGAATCTTTGCGGAGAGATCATCCGGGAAAAGGCGCTGATTCTGCTCCGGGAGGAGATCCCGCATGGGATCGGCGTCAGCATCGACAAGATGGAGGTAAGGGAAACCGGAAATCTGGTCGATATTTATGCGACAATCTACTGCGAACGGGAATCGCACAAGGGGATCATCATCGGAAAGCAGGGCAAAATGCTGAAGCGGATCGGTCTGGAAGCCCGCAGGGATATCGAGAGCCTGCTGGACTGCCATGTTAACCTGCAGCTCTGGGTCAAGTACAAGGAAGACTGGCGCAACAAGCCCGCTGTTCTGCACGAACTCGGTTATGAGTAATACCGGAGCGGAAAGATGCCGTACAGCAAGGTAACCGGAATCGTCACACGGTATGTCGATTATAAGGAAAATGACCGGATCCTTTCCCTGCTCACGCTGGAACGCGGCAGGATAGACGCGAATGCCAGAGGGTGCAGAAGGCCGAAAAGCCCGCTTTTGCCGGCCGCGCAGCCGTTCGTATACGGAGAGTTCGAACTGTACGTTTCGAAAGACAGGGCGACGGTCAACCAGGCCAGCATTCAGGAATCGTTTTTCCCTCTTCGCGAGGACGCGGAACGTTTCGCCGCCGCTTCCTCCGCCATGCAGCTTGCGCATGAGGCTTCACAGGAGGAGGAAAAGAACACGGACCTCTTTTATCTCCTGTACTACATGCTGACGTTCCTGTCGTACGGGGAGGCAGCGCCGCAGGATCTTTTCCTGTGCTATCTGTCCAAGTACCTGGACGTGATCGGATACCGTCCTGTTCTGACGTCGTGCATTCAGTGCGGAAGGGATCTGCGTTCCGAGCCGGAGGTTTTCTACAGCATTTCCGCATGCGGAGCGGTCTGCCCGTCCTGCTCCACAGGGGCATGGGCCGTGTCCAAGACGTCACTTGAAGCGATCCGCAGGATGATTCTTCTTGATTTCAGGGATATGGATCGGGTAAAGATCAGCGACAGGTTCCGGGGCGAACTGTTCCGCATCCTCAGCGGTCAGGTGGAGCATTTTTTCGATTACGGGACGAAAGCGCTAGCGTATTACACGGATTTTTTGAAACAAATCCGACTTATTGAGAATAAAACGCAGACAAACGGAGAAAATCTGTTATAATATTTTAGTTTGAGTTTGTCATATCGATTAATTTTTTGCGAAGGAGAAGAGAATTACCGAATGAAGAAGTATGTTTATCTGTTTAAAGAGGGTAACGCCAATATGCGTGATATCCTCGGCGGAAAAGGCGCAAACCTTGCCGAAATGACCAATCTCGGTCTGCCCGTTCCTTACGGATTTACCGTATCCACGGAAGCCTGCACGCAGTATTACGAGGACGGCCGCAAGATCAATGACGAGATTTTGGGGCAGATCTATGAGGCTCTGGATGTTATCGAGAAGCAGGCTGGAAAGAAGTTCGGTGACCCTGAAAATCCGTTCCTTGTTTCCGTCAGATCCGGCGCCCGTGCTTCCATGCCGGGCATGATGGACACGATTCTCAACCTCGGTCTGAACGATCAGACGGTTGTCGGTCTCGCGAAGCTGACGAACAACGAGAGATTCGCCTACGACAGCTACAGAAGATTCATCATGATGTTCTCCGATGTTGTCATGGAGATCTCCAAGCTGAAATTTGACGCGGTATTCGATGAAGTCAAAAAGAAGAACAACTGCAAGCTCGACACGGAGCTGAACGCAGAAAACCTGAAGCTCATCACGGTGAAGTTCAAAGAGATCTACCAGCAGGAGAAGGGGACGGAATTCCCTCAGGATCCCAGAGAGCAGCTGATCGAGGCAGTCAAGGCCGTGTTCCGCAGCTGGGACAACCCCCGCGCGGATGTCTACCGCAGAATGAACGACATCCCGTACAGCTGGGGAACTGCCGTCAACGTGCAGTCCATGGTGTTCGGCAACATGGGAAATGACTGCGGCACCGGCGTTGCGTTTACAAGGAATCCTTCCACCGGCGAGAAAGCGCTGTATGGCGAGTTTCTGATGAACGCGCAGGGCGAGGACGTCGTCGCGGGCATCCGCACACCGTCCCAGATTTCCGAGCTGCAGCAGTCCCAGCCGGCTGTATACAAACAGTTTGTGCGCATCGCGAATACGCTCGAGCAGCATTACCGCGACATGCAGGACATGGAATTCACGATCGAGCGCGGGAAACTGTTCATGCTTCAGACAAGAAACGGCAAGCGTACCGCTTCCGCTGCGCTGAAGATCGCGGTGGATCTTGTGAACGAGGGGCTTATCACAAAAGAGGAAGCGCTCCTCAAGATCGAACCGAAATCGCTTGACGCGCTGCTCCATCCGACGTTTGAGCCGAACGCCCTGAAGAAAGCCAAGCCGATCGCAAAAGGCCTCCCGGCTTCTCCCGGCGCAGCCTGCGGCAGAGTGTATTTCAATGCTTCGGATTGTATCGACGCTTCCAAGCGCGGTGAGAAAGTCGTTCTCGTCCGTCTCGAGACCTCTCCGGAGGATATCGAGGGCATGTATGCGGCGGAAGGCGTTCTGACAGCCCGCGGCGGCATGACCTCCCACGCGGCGGTTGTGGCGCGCGGAATGGGAACCTGCTGCGTATCCGGCTGTTCCGAAGTCATGATCCTGGAAAAGAGCAGAAAGTTCACGACGACGAGCGGTCTGTCCTTCAATGAGGGCGACTGGATCTCCCTGGACGGCAGCACAGGCAACGTCTACGGAGAGGCGCTCCCGACGATTGAAGCGCAGGTTTCCGGCAATTTCGCGACGATCATGCAGTGGGCGGACGAAGTAAGGCAGCTGAAAGTCCGGACAAACGCCGATAATCCGCACGATGCGGCAACCGCGGTCTCGTTCGGCGCGGAGGGTATCGGCCTCTGCAGAACGGAGCATATGTTCTTTGATGAGAACCGTATTCCGGCCGTTCGCGAGATGATCGTATCCAAAGACGAGAACAGCAGGCGCAGAGCTCTTTCCAAGCTCCTTCCGATGCAGAGATCCGATTTCAAGGGAATCTACAAGGCGATGGGCAGCAGACCGGTTACGATCCGCTTCCTGGATCCGCCGCTTCATGAGTTCCTTCCTTCCGAGGATAACGATATCAAGGCGCTTGCCAAAGAGATGGGCCTGACGTTCGAAGAGCTGAAGCTGACTGTTACCAGCCTCCGCGAAATGAACCCGATGCTCGGACACCGCGGCTGCAGGCTTTCCATCACCTATCCGGAAATCGCTGAAATGCAGACCCGCGCCGTGATCGAGGCTGCGATCGAGACGAGGCAGGAGACCGGCATCTCCGTCGTTCCGGAGATCATGGTCCCGCTGGTAGGCGACGTCAAGGAGCTCGAGTTCGTAAAGGACGTCATCGACCGTACTGCAAAGGAAGTCATGGCGGAGCGCAACGTGGAGATCCCGTATGTTGTCGGAACCATGATCGAAGTACCGCGCGCCGCGCTGACGGCGGACAAGATCGCCGAGCAGGCCAGATTCTTCTCGTTCGGTACGAACGACCTGTCCCAGATGACGTTCGGTCTGTCCCGCGACGACGCAGGCAAGTTCCTCGACGACTATTACAAGAAGAGGATCTATGAGTTCGATCCGTTCGCACGCGTCGACCAAGAGGGCGTAGGAAGGCTGATGAAGCTTGCTGCGGAGCTCGGTCGCAAGACGAGACCCGACATCAAACTCGGAATCTGCGGCGAACACGGCGGAGATCCTTCCTCCATCGAATTCTGCCATCAGATCGGCCTGAATTATGTTTCCTGCTCGCCGTTCCGCGTACCGATCGCGAGACTGGCAGCAGCCCAGGCAGCGATCCGGAATCCGAGAGACTGATCCTTCAATATGGAACATGGCGCCGGTTTTTACCGGCGCTTTTTTTATGGACTTCAGTCCGTGACGCTGAAGGCGGCACAGACAACCACCCGCTATGCGGGTGGGAGACAAGAAGTTATACAAAAAAGATCACCGTTCCCGTAAGATAGTAGTGCTCAAGCTACAGTGTCGGAAGGGAAAGGTGATCAATGGCGAACAAAGAAAACAGTCTGGCGCACACAAAATGGCTGTGCAAGCACCACATAGTCTTTACACCGAAGTATAGGCGAAAAGTCATCTACATCAATATCGGGAAAGCATAGGAGAGATATTGAGAGAGCTGTGCAGGTACAAGGGAGTGGAGATACTGGAAGGGCACCTGATGCCGGACCATGTACATATGCTGGTCAGCATACCGCCCAAGATAGCGGTGTCGAACTTTATGGGATATCTGAAGGGAAAGAGTGCACTGATGATATTTGATAAGCACGCGAACCTGAAATACAAGTTTGGGAACAGACACTTTTGGGCGGAAGGATATTACGTGACAACAGTAGGGCTGAACGAGGCAGCGATCAGGAAATATATCCAGGACCAGGAGAAAGATGACATAGCCCTGGACAAACTGAGCGTGAAGGAGTACGAAGACCCGTTTAAACGGAAAAATGCCCCTTAAGGGGCGTAAAGTAAGATGAGACGTTGTAGCTTGAGCCTGGGAAAGCAGCGCCTTGAGACGCGAGTCGGCAACGCGGGCTTATAGCCCTAGTGCAAGCCACCCTTTTGAAGGGTGGTGCTGACTGTGCTGCGGAGCATTGCTCAAATCATCATACGGTGCACACCGGGGCAAGGGCATGATCGTGATCCTAGCGAATCCGAATCGATCTGCGTTTACCGGCGTCGGTGAAGAAGGGGGCAAGTCTCCGTTTGCCGTATCCGTTGGGCAAGGCATCGCAAAACGAGAGGACACCCGGGAGCAAAATGTTGCGTTTTTCCATGCATTTTCACGAAAAAGACATATATAAAATGAGAAAAAACGTGTAAAATATAATGTAGATAATTATATATATGCAAAATAGGATGAATAGGTTCGTTACAATCGCACCGGCTGATTGACGGAGAAATCTGATATGAAAAAATGGGTGAAGAAGTTAAGGAGCATAGCCCTTGTGGCATTGATTACGGTTGCACTCAGCGGGAAGGCATATGCGGAGGGCGAGGAAGAAACAGTCCCTGATACGCCACCGCAGTTTATTGCACCGGCAGCTCTTCCCCTATCCAACACTGACGATCCGGACACACCCGCGAACGGAGTTTCCGCAGCGACAGAGACTGACAACCCAGGTGATTTCGGTGGGACGCTCCTGACAAGCGCTTCAGCCGATCAGGATGATGACGACACTGATGCAGCTTCTTCGACATCGGACGGTACGCCTGCTGTGACCGCCGGAATGGCGGATTTGATGGGCGGCACCCCTTCCGCAACAGATGGCACACCGGCTACGACAGACGGAACGCCCTTGACGACAGACGGCACCCCTTCCGCAACAGACGGCACACCGGCTACGACAGACGGAACGCCCTTGACGACAGACGGCACCCCTTCCGCAACAGATGGCACATCGGCTACGACAGACGGAACGCCCTTGACGACAGACGGCACCCCTTCCGCAACAGACGGCACACCGGCTACGACAGACGGAACGTCTGCAACAACGGACGGTACGCCCTTGACGACAGACGGCACCCCTTCCGCAACAGATGGCACACCGGCTACGACAGACGGAACGCCCTTGACGACAGACGGCACCCCTTCCGCAACAGACGGCACACCGGCTGCGACAGACGGAACGCCCTCGTCGACAGACAGCACGCCGGCTACGACAGACGGAACGCCCTCGACGACAGACGGCACCCCTTCCGCAACAGATGGTACACCGACTACGACAGACAGTACCATGGCTGTAGACGGCGTTGGCATATCGGATATGATTGACGGTACGCCCGTTGATCCGGACGATCCATCACTGATTACGTACAATGGCCTGACAGATGACATTCTTATGCTCGGCGCTGGTGCGCCGATGGACACAACTGATCCCAATGCAATGGACGGTTCGGAGGACGGAACGGTGCAGAACCGTGACGGCGCATCTGACAGTTCCCTGCAGCAGCTGAACGAGAACATCTATACTCTTGTCAACCATAACGGTTCGGATACCAGCCTCCATTCTGATGGCGAGATCGTCGTTCTTGCAGCCGGCGTTAATGTAATTGATTCTATTTCCGGCGAGACTATAATCTTTGCCGGATCCGGTATACTTATTGTGAACAGTTTGGAGGGCGAGCGCTCATTCCAGACTCTGATTGATATATATGATCAGGGAAGTGTTGCGGTCTTTGTCAAATCCGGCGAAAACGAGTATACGCTTATCAACGGGGACGTTCCCGGAATCCTGGACGAGGATTATCTAATCGAAGGGTATACGCTCATTATGCCAGATCAGTCGCAACTGCTCATTTGCGGCACCGGAGTGAGTCTCAAAGATAAAGAAGGAAATGAGTCCGTTAACTATTATCACGGGACGAATCATGAATATGAGAGCACATTTTTATCGGAGGAAGAGGCACAGAATTATATCGAATACACGGGTAACCTGACAATCGGCAACGACGCATCTCTTGTCGTCCAGGAGGGAGCCACCATTAACATCGAAAACCTCAGAAGCACTGGTCAGACGGAGACGTATGACTGGACCCGCTATCCAACGATTACGGTGACAGACGGCGGAAACCTGACCATTATTGAAGGCGGCATCATCACGGGAGGCGGATACCTTACTCTTTCCGGACAGGGGACGCTTACGGGTGCCGGTACTGTACAAACCAGCAAGGTTTATATAGACAGTCCTGACAATGTAGCCGGTTTTCAAGGCCTCTTTGCAGGCATTGATGGAAAGCTTACGATAATATATCTGAAAGGGACCGGTACTTACTCGAATCTGTCTTTCAGCAACTGTACAGTTGACATGACAGAGACAGAAGGGCAGGCGGATCTGTCCGGTGTTTCCACTTCGGGCGGAACGGTCTTCCTTTTGAAAGGCGGAGAGGATTTAGAAATCGATAGCGTGGACGGGAATCTCTCCGTCCGTTCGAGAGGCTACACGTATAATGACAATATTACGGTAAGCGGGAATATTGGCGGGACGGGAACGATATCCTTCGACTGCGGGATCTATCACCTTGCGGAAGGACTTACGCTGAACGGCGCCTCAATTAATCAAAATTCCGGCGCCGTCATCATCGATCACGCAGGAGTGCTGGAAACCAGCATGAACCTGATTCATATTGATCCGGACGACGTAACGCCATCATCCCAGTCTGGTTATTATATTCCGGCTGTCTGTGCCGCTTTGTCGGAGCACAATGAGCCATATCAGCTGCTTTGGATTGAGGTGTTGTCGGCGTCCTATACTGAGGAGTCTGTTGCGATTGGTAGTTATCCCGGTATCATTTATCCGGAAGATCTGGTTTCTCTCATCAATGAGTATAGGACGCAGTCGGAGATATATGCTAATTATCTTGGTTTTGTATATCTTCTTCATTATAAGGACGGGAAATACTGGATGCAGGAGTTTTCGGAGAATGCGCTGAAAGGTGATTCCTCTGGAATCGAGCAAGTTGATTTAACGGATGTCTGCCTTATTCAGGTTCAGCTCCGAAATGATACTCACTATGATATGCCGGCCGGTACTGCGACACAGACGAATACAGCGTACACGGGAAGCGGCATTCTCGGCGGGGCAGGTGCCGGATCCGTGCATTATGGCACGAGTACTAACAACGACAACGGGAACGGAAACAACAATAACAACGGGAACGGAAACAACAATAACAACGGGAACGGAAACAACAATAACAACGGGAACGGAAGTAACAATGATAACGGAAGCGGAAACAGTCAAAAGGGTAATCAGGACGCGGCTTTCGTTCAGACCGGCGGGGAGACGAATCTCTCGTTTTGGATCGAGCAGGTTATTATCGGGAAACAATACGTACTCCATGCTGTGGACGGGGAAAAGACTCTACGGGAATTCGGTGGAAAGGTAAGAGTTGTCATCCACTTGGAGCTTCCTCATGAAGATGCCGGGAAAACCATGTATGCCGTCTTTCGCACCGCCGACGGAACGTTGAAGGCTTTCCAGATATCTTATTCCATTTTGAAATCGGAGTTGGTTTTCGTAGCAGATACTCTCGGAGAATTCGTCCTCGTTGCGTTCGATTTTGAAGGCGAGGAGTTTTCAAAGGAATTCTATGAAGCACTGGAGCAGATCGTTGAAATCTGACCGCATGACGGAACCGGTCGAACCGAGTGAAACGGAGGTGGACGTACTGGAAGAATACGATATCTGTATTCTGTCAACTAGATCGGACGAACCGACTGCACGAAAGCTTGGCGAGAGCATCCGTGGATACAGGCTTCCGCCGAAGACAAAACTGTCGGATCCGACGATGGATTACAGACGGCTTCTATACGACTGCAAAGAAGAACCCCTGGATACAGGGCGGCGCGGGATCCTTGAGAGATCCCGCTTTCTTGTGCTGATCTGTTCTCCCTCGACCAAGAACAACCCGATCATTCTTGAACGGCTGGATTGCTTCCGCGAGAATCACGGCAAAGAGGATATCATTGCCGTTATTGCGGAAGGCGAACCGATCGATTCATTTCCTCCAAGCTTTATCGAAACGGTTACCGTGCAGCATATCCTTCCGGATATGAGCGTGGTAGAGCGAACCGAAACCATCGAACCGGTCGCCGCCGACCTGCGTGGCACCACCGAGAGAAGACGCCGCGAGGCACTTCGGTATGAAACGGTTCGTATTGCCGCATCCGTCTTAGGTCTGCATCCGGACGATTTGGAACAGAGACACAGGGCGCGAAGAAGACGGGCGGCAGCCATAGCCCTGAGCATTGCCGGCGCAGTCTGCCTTGCTGCCGCGGGAATATTCCTTCGTCTCGGTTTCATCGCAAAGGCGGAAGGAGAGATCGCGGAACAGCAGACTGACCTGAGTATTTCCATCGCGAAGCGGACCATTGAAGAGCTTCCCGCTTCCTTTGCGGAGGACGAACAGGCACTTCGGTATATAGATGAAGCCATTGTGAACGCACGGACGGAGTTGGAAGGACTCGGGCTGGGCGGGTTGCTCGGTGATGCGGAACAGGGGGGCGGCGCATGAGTTATTCCTATGACGTCTTCTTCAGCTACCGGCACAAGCCACTTGACGGCGAAATAACTAAGAAATGCTTTAATCTGGTTGAAAGCTACCGTGTCCCGAAATCGCTTAGGGATCAGGGATGCATGGATGTGCAGCGCGCTTTCCGGGATACGGAGGAGCTGTCCGTCAGCAGGATCCTGTCCGACACGATCGATCAGGCGCTTCGTTCGACCAACTGCCTGATCATTGTCTGCTCGACTGACACGCCGAGTTCGGAGTGGGTCGACCGCGAGGTCGCGACATTTATCGAACTCGGGAGGGCGGAGCATATCTATCCGCTTCTGATTTCCGGCGATCCCGAACGGTCTTTCCCGGCTTCCCTGAAAAAAGTCCCCGATCTTGAAGGGCGTATCATGGATATCCGGACGCCCGGCAACGATGTCAAAAAGATGATGGCGAAAGCGGAGACGGAACTTTTGCGCGCTATCTCGGAGATCGCGGGGTGTACGGAGACGGAGCTTCTGCGGGAGCATAAACTTCGGAAAAGCCGCCGCTTTGCCGCTAAGATCGCGGCAGGCATAGCTGCATTTGCTACCGTGGCAGGCGTTTCACTCGGTTTGATGCATCTTGCGCGTGGCTACCGCGATACCGCACAGAAGCGTGAGGCAGCATCCATGCGAATTCTCAATGAACTCACTTATTCGCTTCCTGACCGTCTGACAAACGTACCAGGAGCATACAGCCGTATTGCAGACATCCTCACTCGCAATACGGAGGACATCAATGCCATCCTGCGCCTTTCAACCGATCGTGACGCGGCGGAGAATGAAGCCGCGGCGAACTATGAAAAGCTTGCCAATGCCGGAGCGGTTCTCGGACATTATGAGGATGCGGTAGCCGCGCAGGAGACGGCCATTGAGAGATATGAGGATCTTCTGAAGCGGAACGCGGAGGGGAGCGGCGAAAAACTTGCTTCGGCATATAACAATCTTGGCAATCTGTACCATGCTTCCGGACTGTATGAGGAGGCTTTAAAAGCTTATCAGACTGCAATCGATCGCCAGACTGAACTGGAGGAGAATCCTGCTAGGCTTGCGGATTTTTATTTGAATGCGGGAGCCAATGCGACCAATTTGGGCGATGAGGAGACAGCTTCAGAGTACTTCAATTTCTGTATCGAGTTGCTTGGAAAGGATCTGGAAAACGGAAGTCTTGAGACGGCAGCGCGTGTTCATCAGAATTACGGGGTGCTGCTCTACCGTGCTGGAAAGTATCCTGAAGCGGAGGGGCATCTCCGCTTGGCATGTGATTACTGTGAACAGCATTTTTCAGAAGTCGAATCGATGCAGAATCTGGCCCGTTTGGTTCAGTGCAAGAGTATGCTTGCGGCCGTACTGACGGATTCAGGAAGTTTCGAGGAGGCGGACAGGGTCTATTTGGACGCTATAAAATACGCGGAACTGCTTGCGCAGGACAAGGAAAACACCGCGTATCAGCGGAATCTGGCTGAGCTTTACAATAACCGCGCGTTGAGCCTCAATATGCATGGAGATTATGCTTCTGCCGATGCGCTCTATCTTCGTTCGGCAGACATTACGGGGGCACTTGCCCAGCAGACGAATGCTGCGTCCGACCTCGCGAACTATGCGCTGTCGCTTCTCAATCTCGGGGAGAACACGTTCAAACTTACCGATTACGAACGGTCCAAAGGTTATTTTGAAGAAGGTCTGACGGTTTACAAAACCGCCCTTGACGGGCTAGGGGAGTTCGATTTTGCTCAGTATCAGGCATGGGAATCCTATTTTAAGCTGATTCACGAACGGGATTTCAGCGGATCGTTTGATTCCGGGTATGCTGCTTATCAGCTTCAGCCAAACAACGTATTCGTTAATCTCGTATTTGCATATGCCTGCCTATACTGCGGGTATGAGGAGGACGCGGAGATGCTTCTTTCGGCTGTCTCCTCGCTGGGCGGAGGGCAGGCCGAAATGATCAAAAGGGATCTCGATTCCCAGAAACAGGCCGGACTTCCGCTGGATGATGTGGTCGGACTGCTGGAACGGATCGGCATTTCCTGACCGTACGTACCATTTCCGTGCCTGAGCGGCAGACCACGTTTGTACGGAATGTATTCAAAAGGCAAGAAACGATAAACATCCTTTCAAAAGGAGATCAACATGGCATTTAGTATCCCGTCGGTGCTGCTTGGCGGCGCCATTATTCTGGCAGTATTGCTCACCATGACGCTCAAACCGTCATTCTTTTCCAGGCTTGTCGTCGTGTCCACGATCGTTACTGTTGCCGGCGGACTGTTCTATTATGGATTCGGGTATTACGAGGTGTCGCGGAGTTTTGTGCTTACCGCGCTCCGTACGCCTGTTTTCGTTTTCCGCATGTTTTTAGGTGTCAACGAACTGGCGACGATCAGCGGAACGTGGCCTGTTTCCAGCAAGATCGGTCTGGCGGGTTTCTGGCTTGTCCATATGCTGGCATTTTTCTCCGCCGCGAGCGCTGCCATGAACACACTCGCAGCAGAGACCGTGCGCCAGCTGCGCTCCCTGCTTTCCCGGAGGGGTGATTTGACGCTGATCTACGGCATCAACGAGAAGAGCATCGCCATGGGACAGGAATGTCTGACTTCCGGAAAAAGCTCCGTCGTATTCGTCTCGGACAACGCCTCCAACGCAACGGTAAAGGACCTGAACGCGATGGGGATGTCCGCGGTCATCGGACCGTCTGCCGTTACATGTGACGACAAGACCATTAGGAAACTGCACATCGGAAACCGCACGCTCACCGTTTACGCCATCGATGAGGATTCTGACAGGGATCTGTTTTTTGCGCTGCGGCTGAAGGAGTCGCTCGAACGGCTGAACATTCCTGCGAAGAACACGAGGATCACGCTTCCCGGCGCAGAGGATATCATCACATCCATGCTGCAGGTCTCACCGGATCAGTACGGATTTGGCTATGTCAGCGTATACGATGCGAGCGATCTGACAGCCCGCGCGCTGATCCGCCTCTGCCCGCCGTGGGAGTCCGTGACATTTGACTCCGACGGACTGGCGAAGGAGGATTATGAATGCGTTATCGTGGGATTCGGTTCCCACGGCCAGGCGGTGCTCAAGCAGCTTGTCATGAACGCGCAGTTTGCCGGAAGCTGTTTCCGCGCCACGATCTTTTCGCGTTCCATCTCCGCAGAGGCAGGATATATCAAAGCCGACAGTCCCGAACTTCTGAGCAAGTACGAGATCAAAAGCGTGGAAGCCGACGCGCGGAGCAGCAGCTTTTATGAGTTTATCCAGAAGCGCCTTTCCACGCTGAAGCTGATCGCCGTGTGCACCGGAGACGAGGAAAACAACCGCGAGATCTCAGACAACCTGATGCTGTTCCTTCAGCGCCGCGGCGCTGAGAACATCTGTGTCGTACGCTGCGGGGATACTGGCGTGTACTATCAGGAACGTGTCGGCAGTCCGATCATGACGACGGACATTTATACGCAGGCGTTCCTCTCCGCAGAGGACGCTGACCGGAACGCCATCGTTCTGAATTCCGTGTATGACACGTCCGAAAAGAGCGACTGGGAGAAATGGGTGGAGTGCGACAGCTTCAGCAAGATGTCTTCCAGAGCTTCCGCGGAGTTCCAGCCGGCGTTCATCCGCGCAGCAGGGAGCAGCCGGGAAGAGATGCTTTCGGGAGAATGGCACCCGACGGAAAAGATGCTGGAAAACCTCGGAAAGACGGAACACCTGCGGTGGAATGCGTTCCATTTCGCGAACGGCTACAGAACCATGTCTGACGAGGAGTTCGAAGCAAATGTTGCCGAATGGCGCCGCTGCCAGGAGGAAGGCGTTCCATGCAAGATCCGGATCACCAGAAATACGGCGGCGCGGACGCACGCGTGTCTGGTCTCCTGGGACGATCTGGACGCGCTTTCTTTCAAGGTAAGCGCCGTGATGGGGCGGAGCGTGGATTATAAACAGTACGATATCAACAACGTGCTCGCTCTCCCCAAGCTGCTGCAGGCGGGCGAGGAGTCAAAAAGATGAAGAAAAACATCCGTTTAATCCTGATCGCGCTGGTAATCTACGTTCTGATACTGGGACTTCTGGTGATAGCGGAATCCCGTGCGCCGGACGCGACGATCCACAGCATCTGGGATGCGGTGTGGTATTCGCTGATCACCCTGACCACCGTGGGATACGGCGACCTGTCACCGGTCACCGGGCTCGGAAGGGTGCTCGGCATGATTTTCGCCCTGTGCAGTCTCGGTATTTTAACGGCCATTATCGGGGTCGGGCTCCGTCTGATTGGCGGGATGTTCATTCCCAGACTCCGCCTGCGCCTTGGAAGGAACCGCCGCTGGTATGCGTTTTCCTTCGAAAGCGAGGACGCGGCTGCGCTCGCGAAATCGCTGGTCCGAAACGATCCCGACTGCATGCTGATCTTTCCGGAGGAGCGGCAGGGGCATATCGAGGGGGGAAACGTCGTCCGCATGGACTTTGATCCTCCGGAGATGCAGAAGCTCCGGAAGGGCACGGAAGGACTGTCCGTGTTCTGCATGGGCCCGGATCCGTGGGAGAACTACACGGAAGCCCTGGCCGCCGCGGAACGCGGGATCGTCAGCTACTGTATGGCGGACCTGAGCGCGGAACGCCTGGCTCCCGGCATGCAGCTGTTCAGCCCCCGCGAGGCCTTGAGCCGCCAGTACTGGAAAGAGCATCCGCTGAAACAGGACGAGAACGTTGTCGTGCTCATCGGCTGCGGCGAGACGGGGAGCGCGCTGCTCGAGAGGGCGCTCATGACCAACGTGTTCGAACCGGGCCGTTCCATCGAATACCATGTGTTCTCTGACAGTGCAGGATTTGCCATACTGCATACGGAAATCGTCCGCGCTCTGGACGGAAGCATTCCCGGAGAGGACAGACTGTTCTTCCATTCTGAAGAATGGACCGATGCCCGTGAGGTGATCGGGCGGGCGGACAGAATCATTCTCTCGTTTGACGAGGATCAGGAAAACCTGTCTACCCTTGAAAAACTTCGCAGCTGGTACTGCAGTCCCGGCTCCATTCATGTACGGCTTTCGGAAGCAGTTCCGGGGGTCGACTCTTTCGGCTGCCGCGATGACAGCATCACGCCAGAGTTCGTCATGAAGGACGAGGTCAACAGACGCGCTGTTCTTCTCAACGATATCTACAATGAGAGCGCAGCCCATCCTACCGAATGGCGGGATCTGACGCCGTTCCTGCGGCAGGCGAATATCGCGGCGGCGGATCATCTGATCGTAAAGGCGAGATATCTTCTGAACAGGGAGGACCTGACGGAACTGTCGACGGAGGACTGCCGAAGGGCATACGAACGGTTCCGGGAACTGTATGATTCGGAAGCGGACGTCCTTCAGGAAATGGAGCACAGGCGCTGGATGCGTTTTTACCAGATGTACAACTGGCGCTACGATCCCGAAAGGAACAACGCGCTCCGGCATCATCCCCAGATCATCCCGTACGATCAGCTGTCGGAGAGCGAACGGAAAAAGGACGCTTACGCCTGGGAGATGCTGGGAAGGCTGGCCGACTGGGAGAGATAAGTTTCAGCCGCGCGCGTCCGCAAAGACGCGCCGAACGGCGTATTAAAACAGAGTACGGAACGGTTTCTTCATTGGTTTAGTGTTTCGGCCATGATGAAGCATGACGTGCTCGTTTTTATCCGCGCCTGTTCATCCGATGAAAGCATAACGGATGAACTTGCTTTAAAAAATAATGAACCAGCGTCCGTGAGGTGAGCAAATGACGGATCAGATCAGCAGAATCCAATACTATGAATCCCTCCTGAACGAGGCGTCTGCGGTGCTGAAGCAGTATGATGAAGCGCTGGAGGCATTCGTCAGAGTACAGAAGCGGATCAGCGAGTTGGATGCGTACTATGCAAGCAATGAATGGAAGGCCGACTTTGAAGCTTCTGAAAGAAGCGAGCTGCCGGAAGATCTTTTGTGCGGCGTGCTGTCGGAAGACGGGATCGACCATGTTCTGGATGACAACCGGGAACTACTTGCCAGAACCGGGACGATAGCGGAGGAGATCGGGCAGGAACGGACCGACTGCGAATAGGACGGATAAATGGGAACCTGCAACTGGGGCTTCACGTCGGAAGCCATGAAACGATACCACGATACGGAATGGGGCGTCCCGGTCCATGACGACCGCAAACAGTTTGAATTCCTGATGATGGAGGCGATGCAATGCGGACTGTCCTGGGACCTCATGATCAAAAAGCGGGAGATTTTCCGGGTCTGTTTCGATAACTTTGATTTCGACGCGGTCGCCGCCTATCAGACGGAGGACGTTGAAAGGATCATGAATACCGAAGGCATGATCCGGTCGCGCCGGAAGATCGAGGCGATCATCCACAACGCCGTTTGCTTTCAGCAGATCCGAAAGGAGTTCGGCAGCTTCAGCGACTGGCTGTGGAGGTTTTCTGGCGGGAAAACGATTCTGTACACGGGCCATAACGACGGTGATGTTCCTGTCAGCAACGGGCTCTCCGATCGGATTTCGAAAGAGCTGAAGCGCAGGGGATTCAAATACCTTGGAACGGTAACGGTGTATTCCCATCTGCAGGCATGCGGAATGATCAATGACCATGACAGAAACTGCGACTGTTTCAGCCGAATCGTCAGCGGATATCCGACCGTACGCAAGCGCAGATATCTGGAAAAGAAATAGCAGGAACAGAAGGGAGGGAATTCGTTGTACCGATATGTTGCCTTCGACGTGGAAACGCCGAACCGGTATGGAAACCGTATGAGCGCGATCGGGATCTCCGTGATCGAAAACGGGGCGATATCGGAGGAATTCTTTTCCCTGGTGAATCCCGAAACCTATTTTGACTATTTCAATACGCGCCTGACCGGCATTGATGAGGACACGGTCGCTTTTGCGCCGACTTTCCCGGAACTATGGGAGAAGATCGAACCGCTCATGTCGTCCGGCATTCTTGTCGCGCATAACGCGGTGTTTGACCTGACGGTGCTGAAACGGTGCCTGCGGGATTACGGAATCCAGTGGAAGCCCGCCGTGAAATACTGCTGCACCGTTCAGATGGGAAGGAAGATCATCCCGGAGACGTCTCACAAGCTGGACGTGCTCTGCGACTATTACGGCATCCTGCTTGATCATCACAAGGCAGACAGCGACAGCCATGCCTGCGCGGAGATACTGCTCCGCTATTTTGCATCGGGAGCGGAGGAGAAAAACCATATCAGAACCTACCGGATGGTATAGAAGCGTTTGTTAAGGCGGTCCGGATCCGTGTGCAGGGGAGTATGAGCACAGCCAAGCGAATGGTTTGGCTTTTTTTGTACAAAAAAACGGGACTGCCTGATACAGTCCCGTAATGGTGGAGCATAGCGGATTCGAACCGCTGACATCCACACTGCCAGTGTGGCACTCTAGCCAGCTGAGCTAATGCCCCGTGCTCGATAAATTATAGGAGATTTCCATCCGTTTGTAAAGAAATTTTTATCCCATTTTCAACACTTATATGAACTTTTTGTTGAAAACGCCATACGGCGGAGGAAATATGCTAAAATAACGCAAATAGTCCGCGGAGGTAAAATTGCCTGCTATCAAAGCTTTTTTTGCTGATCTGGTCAAGCAATTAAAGGCTGCTTTCAGCAAAAACGGCAACAATTCAGATGATCCGGCTTTTACGCTGACAAAAGCGAAACGGCAGCGTCCGTTCCTGCTTTCTGTTCTGTTTACCTCTCTGAAGCTCCTTATCGTCGCGTTTGTCGTCATATGCTTCGCCGGGCTCGGACTGGCTGTCGGGATCGTGAAGGCCTACGTGGATACCGCTCCGGCGCTGGACGTCGCCCAGCTTACGATCTCGGACAGGACATCATTTCTGTATGACCGCAGCGGGGACCTCATCACATCCATTGCGGACGTGGAATACAGGGACTGGGTGGACATAGAGGATATTCCGCCGATGGTGCAGAATGCCTTTATCGCCGTCGAAGACGTCCGGTTCTATAAGCATTCAGGCGTGGACTTCAAGCGCCTTTTTTCCGCTGCCCTCGAAATTCTGGGCAATTCGAACTCATCCGGCGGCAGCACCATCACGCAGCAGCTGATCAAAAACAAGATACTCGGATCACAGCGCAACTACAAGCGCAAGATACAGGAGGCGTATCTTGCTATTCAGCTTGAAAAGATGATCTCCAAGGAGGATATCCTCGAGGCTTATCTGAACGATATCTATCTCGGCGAGTCCAACTACGGGATCAAGACCGCTGCGTCCGATTATTTCGGAAAGGATCTTTCCGATCTGACGATCCGGGAATGCGCGATGCTGGCAGGTCTGGCGCAGGCGCCGTATACGTACAATCCGCGCAGAAACATGTATGTGCGGAATAAAATGGAGATCACGAACAACAGGACGAACCGCGTGCTTGCAGCCATGTATCAGGCGGGGTTCATCTCTGCGGAACAGTATGAACAGGCGATCATGGAGGCGACGCAGATCCTGAGGGTCAGCGAGCAGAAACAGCTTTACGACATGCCGTATTTCGTGGAATATGCGATTTATGACGTCGTGACGCACCTGCTGACGGTGCGCGAGCTTCCGGACACAACGGCAAACCGGAACGCGGTCGAGAACGAGCTGCGTACAGGCGGCTATCATATCTACACCACGGTAGACAGGAAAATCCAGGATACCGTTCAGGAAACGCTGTCGACCTGGGACAAGTACCCGCACCTTGCGGATTCCAGCAAGGCGCTCAGCATTGAGACGAATGCGGAAGGAAACGTACTGGAGACGGTACAGCCGCAGGCTGCCGCCGTCGTGCTCGATTTCAAGACCGGAGAACTCCGCGCTGTCGTGGGCGGCAGGGACACCCCGACGGTCAGGAAGGGGATCAACAGGGCCTATCAGAGCTATAACGAAGTCGGTTCCGCCATCAAGCCGCTTGCCGTATACGGACCCGCTCTGGACCTCGGCCTGTCCCCGGCTTCCGTCATCGCCAACATGGACGGACCGATCGAGGGATGGAACACGCCGAAAGGATACCCGTCCGGCGGACTGGATTCCCGCTACGGACCGGTCACGCTGCGGCGCGGCGTCATGTCGTCGCTGAACGTTGTCGCGGCGCGCGTGCTGATGGACAGCGTCACGCCTGCCGTCGCAGCGACCTATATGGAAAAACTCGGCGCCAACATGTCAAAGATCAATGTTGACGGCTCCGGACTGGCGCTCGGGACCTCGGGACTGACGCCGATCCAGATGGCGGGAGCGTACGGCGCGATCGCCAATGAGGGAGTTTATCTGGAACCGCTCTCCTTTACAAAGGTTACGGACGCGGACGGGAATATCCTTCTGGATGCGGAAAAGATACGGACCAGAACGCAGGTGTTCAAAAAAAGCACCTCCTATCTGCTGGTCGATATCATGAAGGACGCCGTCAAATCCGGAACGGGAACAAAGGCGAAGATCGACGGGATGACGGTCGCGGGCAAAACGGGGACCAACTCCGATTACGCGAGCGTTTATTTCGCGGGCATGACGCCGTACTACGTATCCACCGTGTTCATCGGCCATGACTATCCGGTCAACAAGCTGAAAAGCGGCGCGTCCGGCGGCGGATATGCCGCGCCGTTGTGGCGCACGTATATGGAAAAGATCCATGAAGGGCTGGAGGACAGGAGTATCATCGACGCGGATCCCGCCGCTCTGGGTCTGATCAAAAAGACCGTCTGCACGGTTTCCGGGAAACTGGCGACCGACGCCTGCAAAGAGGATTCGGATCACAAGACCGTGACGGACTGGTTTGTACAGGGAACCGAGCCGACCGAATACTGCGACATGCATGTTTCGGTTGCGATATGCACGGAATCTGGAGGAATTGCGACGCAGTTCTGCCCGGCATCCACGACTTCCGTTGAAACGTACATTCTGATCCGGAGCGGATCCCAGTTCGACGGGTTTGAAGATGAATACCTGTTCAAGGCGATGCCCAACGCGGTCAGGACCGATATTTCCCTGGATGAATTTGTGAAGCAGTTCAGTCCCTGCTCGGCGCATGCGGTCGGATCGACGGGTGTATTCGAGCTGAAGCAGGAAGCGGAATCCATGATCGCCGTTGTGCAGGAGTTCATCAAGAATAACCAGCTGAGCGAGGAGACCGCTTATCTTCTGAACTACGATATCGAGCAGCTCAGGCATACGTTGTCCGGATATGAATATTCCGAGATCGACGCCTTCCTTCAGACGCTGACCAACGACTATACTGCCGCAAAGGGGGAAGTCGCCATTCAGCAGCAACAGCAGGATCAGCCCGTCGTGACGACGGAAGAGGGAGAAAACGGTGGAGACGGTTGAACCGCGGCTTGACGCGCTGTATCTCGGGGAACGTAAAAGGCTTTCGGCTTTCGCCGCTGCGGATGAACCGCAGGGCGAATATGCCTCGCCGGTATTCGGGGTCGGAGAACGGGATTCAGACGTCGTTCTGATCGGGGAAGCCCCGGGAGCGGAGGAGACCAGAACCGGGATACCTTTTGTCGGAAAGGCCGGGAAACAGCTGGATCAGCTTCTTTCTTCCGGCGGAATCGACAGAACGCGCGTTTTCGTGACCAATGCCGTGAAATACAGACCGGTCGTGCGCAGTGCGAAAACGACCAGGAACAGAACGCCCTCCAGAAAGGAGATCCTGGACTCGCTTCCGCTTCTCGGAAACGAGCTGGAACTGATCCGTCCCGCGGTCATTGTCACGCTTGGGAGCACGCCGCTCGGGGCGGTTCTGGACCTCGCATCGCAAAAGCGCGTTACGATCGGGGAAGCGCACGGAACACCGCGCAGGATTCGGATCCTTTCCCTGGAGGCATGGCTGTTTCCGCTGTATCATCCGGCGAGCTGCATATACAACCGGAAGCTCACGGAGGTCCTGGAAGCGGATGCGGCCGCGCTTGGGCGCTTTCTTGATGAACAGAATTCCGCGTGTTATGATAAACGGGGTAATGAATAATTAAAAGGAGATAGATGTATGACAACGCAGAAGATCCTGATTGCAGACGATGAACCTACCGTACATGAATCGCTGGGGATCTACCTGAAAGCGGACGGTTTTGAGACCGTTGACGCTTATGACGGACAGGCGACGCTGGATAAACTCAGCGCGGACATCTCACTTGTCGTGCTTGATCTGATGATGCCCAAGAAATCCGGCATCGAAGTTTGCCGGGAGATCCGGAAAACATCGCAGATTCCGATACTGATGCTTACCGCAAAAGGAGAGGAGATCGACAGAATCCTCGGCCTTGAACTCGGTGCGGATGATTATATTGTGAAACCTTTCAGCCCGCGGGAGGTCGTTGCGAGAATCAAAGCGGTTCTGAGACGCACTTCCGAACAGCCCCGGTCCGATTCGGACGTCGTGACGCACAACGGTCTGTCGATCGATCTGAAGAGTTATACCGTGCTTCTGAAGGGCGAACCTGTGATCTGCACGCCGAAGGAGATCGAGATCCTGCACCTTCTCGCTTCCCATCCCGGACAGGTTTTCACAAGGGAACAGCTCCTGTCCAAGGTATGGGGATATGATTTCGCGGGCGAGACCAGGACGGTCGATACGCATATCAAACGGATCAGGGCAAAGCTGGATTCGGCCAATCTGGGCTGGAGCATCAAAACGATATACGGGGTCGGTTATAAATTCGATCTAGACTGATACATGAAGAGCGTTTTTTTCTGGAGATTGCTGATTGCCACGGTGCTGATATTGCTGCTAGCGAATGTGATTTCGCTTGCAGCTTATACTTATGTGGGGAAAAATGCCTTCATCTCTCTGGAAATGGACGAACTGGAGCCGCAGGCGGAGTATACCAAGCAGGTCTATGAGGAATACAAGTCCGGCGCTCTGGACAGAAAAGCATTCAACAAGCTGATCGAGCAGCAGACGATCGCCGGGAATTCCACCATCCTGATCGCGGATCAGATCGGCAAGACCATGATCGTCCGCGATATCGGAAAAGACATCCGGATCACCGATTACGGCGCGTCTTTTGCAGCCGATATCCAGACCGTCCTGGAAGGCGGAACGGTCCGCAACAAACAGATGATGACATCCGACAGCGAGCCCGCCATCTGCGTGGGCATTCCCGTTTACGATCAGGACGGCAGCGTATCCGGCGCGGTATTCATCATCAAGGAGATCAGCAGGATCCAGTCCGCCTATCAGAAACTGAGCGACACGCTGATCCTGACGATCATACTGGGCATGATGGTAGGGCTGCTGTGCGTGGTGTTCTCCGCCAGAGCGACGTCAAAGCCGCTGATCGAGATGGCGAACACTGCGCTCGAGATGTCAAAAGGGAACTTCAATGTCAGGGCAAATGAGGATATTTCGGGTGAAAGCGGTGTTCTTGCCCGTGCCTTGAACCAACTGTGTGACAGCCTTTCCCAGACCATCACTCAGCTGAGAAGCGAAAAAAGCCAGCTGAATTCCCTTCTGCTCAGCTTTAATGACGGCGTCGCCGCCATCGATCAGGCGGGGCAGCTGACGCATTTCAACCCAGCGCTCCAGAAGATGTTCGGAACGCTGGATACGGAAACGCCGCTTGACGTGGTTCCCGACGGCTCCATCTGGGGAAAATTCCATGAGGTGCTGGAAACGGAGGAACCGCAGACGCTGCATTACAAACTGCCCGGGGACAGAATGCTGTGGATCACCATCGTGCCGATCAAATCGGACGAGGGGGAATGCACCGGGGCTGTCGGTCTGTTCAAGGATGTAACGGAATTTGAAAAGCTGGAGCAGACGCGGCGGGATTACGTGGCGAATGTCAGCCATGAGCTCCGCACGCCGCTGACCGCCATCCGCGGCCTCTTGGAGCCGCTGGCGGACGGCCTTGTGAAGGACGACACGACCCGCAGCAGGTATTATGACACCATGATGCACGAGGTGCAGCGCCTGTCCAGACTGATCACCGATCTGCTGCAGCTGTCCAGGCTTCAGTCCGGAACGGAATACATGGAAGTCTCCGCGGTCAACACGTTTGAACTGCTGGAAGACGTCATGATGAATTACAAAACCGAGGCGGAGCAGAAGGGGATCCATCTCGTCCTCAACGCGGACCACGTCCCGTATGCGATGACGGACAGAGATCGCATCGAACAGGTACTTGTGATTCTGATCGATAACGCGATGCGGTATACCCCTCCGGAGGGTACGATCGAGATCGCCGCAACCGACGGCGACGTGATCGTGGTCTCGGTTTCCGATACGGGATGCGGGATCGCGCAGGAAGAGCTGCCGCATCTGTTTGAGAGATTCTACAAGGTCGACAAATCCCGCAAGGACGGCGGAACGGGACTCGGTCTTTCCATCGCGAAGCAGATCATCGATATGCTCGGAGAACAGATCGGAGTTGAAAGCGAGGTCGGAAAGGGCACCTGCTTCAGCTTCACGCTGAAAAAGTATGTCAGTAACGCGATCGCGCTGGGCCCGACGGCAGATTATGTATACGATCCGTCTGCGGAAGATGCCGGCATCCGTCAGGATATGAACGGGGAGGAAGACGTGCCGTATGAGGTCATTAAGCCCAAAACCTCCCGGAAGAGGACCAAAAAGAGCCGGCGGACGGGGAACAGGAAAAAAGAAAAGATCTAATATGTTTGAAATATGACAAGTTTATGTAAAAGCTGGCAATGGCATTGAAACCCGATTCCGCTGTGAATATAATTCATACAGCGGATTTTATTTTTCAACGGAGGATCATAATATGCAGAATAACCCACATATCCTGATTTGCGATGACCAGCCTGTCATTCATGAAACGATCGGCGCTTACCTTGACAGCGAGGGCTTTACGCACAGTTCTGCATATAACGGAAACGATGCCGTGAAACTTTGCCAGGAGCAGTCCCCGGATCTCGTCCTTCTGGATCTGATGATGCCGGGAAAGAACGGGATCGAGGTGTGCAGGGAGATCCGTGCGACCAGTACGGTTCCGATCATCATGCTGACCGCCAAGGGAGAGGAGATCGACCGAATCGTCGGTCTTGAACTCGGGGCGGACGATTATATCGTCAAGCCGTTTTCCACCCGCGAGGTGATCTCGCGGATTAAAGCGGTCCTCAGAAGGTCGAATTCCGTCGCCCGGGATAACAGCGACGTAATCCGGATCGACGAAATAGAGGTCAATATCGCCAATTACGAGGTCCGCATCAACGGAAAGCGGATGGATTTCACGCCGAAGGAAGTGGAGATCTTTCATTTGCTCGCTTCCAACCCGGGGAGGGTGTTTGACAGGGAGCAGATCCTTTCCAAGATCTGGGGATACGATTATTTCGGGGATACCAGGGCTGTCGATACGCAGATCAAGCGGATCCGTCAGAAGATTGCAAACGAAGACACCAAGTGGGGAATCCGGACGGTATACGGAGTAGGGTATAAGTTCGGTGTTGCCGAATGAAGAAACTCAGCCTGTTTAATAAACTGATCCTTTTCGTTCTTGGCGCGTGCGTTCTGCTCGGCGTCCTGTCCACGCTTGTCTTCTTCTTCTTCGGGATGAAGACGTTCGGGAACGAAATCGAACGGGAACTGGTGCCGCGCACGAGGCAGGTCGTCAGACTGACCAGACGGTATCTGGAAGGAAAGATCAGCTATGACACCTACTGCTCCATGTTCTCCTTCGACGTCAGGAAGGGGTCGCAGGTATATGTGTTTGATGACCAGGGAAATCTGGTGATCTATACCGCATCGGCGCCGGAAGACGAAAGCGGGATACAGGAACTCTGCCGGCCGTATGTCAGCAGGATCCTCGCGACCGGAGAAGAGCTGTCCGATACGAATTTCACGAGAGTCGGCGGCGTTCTGATCGGGATCCCTGTCCTGGACAACCTGGACCGTGTGTCAGGGGTCGTCATCGCCGTCAAGCCCGCCGATCAGCTGCGGAACGGCATGATCTCCATGACCTACGTCCTGATCGCCGGCATTGCTGGGGTCATGCTGATTCTTCTTGTCCTTTCCTATTTTCTGAGCGGAAGAATATCGAAACCGATATCCGAAATGGTGAACGCCGCAAAGCAGATGGCTTC
This sequence comes from Clostridia bacterium, assembly GCA_017429985.1. Classification (GTDB taxonomy): domain Bacteria; phylum Bacillota; class Clostridia; order Christensenellales; family CAG-138; genus JAFRNW01. The sequence goes on from JAFRNW010000013.1 coordinate 33,494, forward strand.
AGGCGATTATTCCGTCCGCGTGAACACTGACGCCGGGCCGGAGATCGCACAGCTCGGAAGCGCCCTGAATTATCTGGCGGAACACCTGTCGGAGACCGTTACGCAGCTGACGGAAGCAAGAAACCAGCTCAACACGATCCTGGACGGTGTAAGCGAAGGGATTCTGGCGCTGGACGAGAATGCGGAGCAGATCACCTACGCGAACCCGGCCGCGTGCGAACTCATCGATATCGAACAGTTCCCGCCTGCGGAAGGATCGGAATATGAAGCGGCTTTCCGCACGTGCGTCGGACGTCTGCAGTCGGGTGAAAAGACCTCGGAGATGACGATGGCAAGCGGCGGACGCACGATGCAGATCACCTTCAACGGTGATACGGATCCGTCCGACGGGAAAATGAACACGTACATCGTCCTGATCCGGGATATCACCGAGGCGGAACGTCTGGAACAGACCAGAAGGGATTACGTCGCAAACGTCAGCCACGAGCTGCGCACGCCGATTTCTTCCATACGCTCCCTTGCAGAAACGCTGAACGACGGGATCGTGACGGATGAAAACGAGCGGTACAGGTATTACAGCCATATTCTCAGAGAGTCCAACCGGCTTGCACGGCTGATCAACGATCTGCTGGAGCTTTCAAGGCTGCAGTCCGGGAATGTCGCGCTGAACAAGTCCGAATTCCAGCTGAAGGACCTGATGACGGATATCTGCGACAGAATGCGGATCATCGCGGATTACAGCGATATCAGCCTGAACTTCCTCGGCGCGCCGGAGGACAAGGTGTTTTCAAACAAGGACAGGATCGAACAGGTCACGCTGTCGCTTGTCGACAATGCGGTCAAATACTGTTCGGACGGCGGAACGGTGGATGTCTGGGCGGAAGACGGCGGAGACTTGCTGAAGGTGTTCGTAAGAAATACCGGGGAAGTGAGCAGGGAGGATCTGCCGCATCTGTTTGAACGCTTTTATAAAGCGGATAAAGCGCATTCCGGCTCCGGGACCGGTCTGGGCCTCGCAATCTCAAAGGAGATCATGACGCTGCTCGGAGAACAGATCTCCGTCGAAAACCGGGGCGGCTGTGTCGTATTCTCCTTCACGATTCACAAAAAGTAAGCGCTGAACAAGGAATTTAGTTTACAGAACATTCAAACTGTGCAGGCGCCGATCCGGCTCGCCTGCATTGTTTTACCATTTGATTCATGTTATATTCTATAAGTAAAAGAATGCGATTCAGCACGGTTTCGCATTACATTTGTCGGAGGTCATGATCGATACAATGAAACAGAATGTATATGATGTTCTTGAAGAACGCGGTTTTATCAAACAGTGTTCGCATCCTGAAGAATTGAAGAAGCTTCTCGGAGAAGAGAAGGTTACTTTCTATATTGGCTTTGATCCCACGGCGGACAGCCTTCACATCGGTCATTATGTTGCATTGATGTCCATGGCGCACATGCAGAGGGCGGGACACCGTCCGATCGTTCTTCTGGGTGGAGGAACCGCAATGATCGGCGATCCGTCCGGCAAAACGGATATGCGCCGCATGATGACGAATGAGGAGATCGACCATAATGCCTCCTGCTTCCAGAAGCAGATGGAGAGGCTGATCGATTTTTCCGACGGGAAAGCGCTGATCTATAACAACGCCGACTGGATCAGAGGATTGAACTTCCTGGATTTCATGCGGGAGATCGGCGTCCATTTTTCCGTGAACACCATGCTCAGGGCAGAGTGCTACAAGCAGAGAAGGGAGAGGGGACTCACCTTCTTTGAAATGGGCTACATGCTCATGCAGAGCTATGATTTCCTCATGCTGAACCGGAAGACCGGCTGCATTCTTGAAATGGGCGGAGACGACCAGTGGAGCAATATCCTCGGCGGCGCCGACCTGATCCGAAGGATCGAGCGGAAGCCCGCATATGCCCTCACGACCTCGCTTCTGACGACGAGCGAGGGAAAGAAGATGGGGAAGACGGAGAAGGGAGCGCTGTGGCTTGACCCCGCCAAGACGTCCCCCTACGAGTTCTACCAGTACTGGCGCAATGTGGAAGACCAGGACGTCGAGAACTGCCTTGCCCTTCTGACATTCCTGCCGATGGACGAGGTCCGCAGGCTCGGCTCGCTGAAGGACAGCGGGATCAACGAGGCGAAAAAGATCCTTGCGTATACCCTGACCGAACAGGTCCACGGGAAGGAAGAGGCGGACAAGGCCCAGAAAGCTGCGGAAGCGCTGTTCGGCGGCGGCAGTGATAAATCGACGATTCCGACCGTCGTTCTCACGCCGGATCAGCTGAAAGACGGCAGCATTCTGGTAAAAGACCTGATGATCCTCGCCAAGTACGTGCCGTCCCGCAGCATGGCGCACACCATGATCCTGAAAGACCGGTGCATTTTCGTAGACGACGAGCAGGTGACCGACGAATGGATGTCGCTGAGCGCTGACCGTTTCGCCGGAGAAGGCGTGATCGTGCGCAAAGGCAAGAAGAGCTTTTGCAGGTTTAAGATCGATTGAACGGATTCAGGACAATCAGGAGAGAGGGGAACTTCGAACTGACCGTACAGAAATCCCGTTTTATCGGCCAGTGTTTTCGCGCTGAGACGGAACAGGACGCAGCGTCCTGCATCGACGCGGTGAGACGGAGATTCTACGACGCGAAGCATCACTGCTACGCCTACTGTACCGGGGACGGTGTGATGATCACAAGGTGCTCGGATGACGGAGAGCCTTCCGGAACAGCGGGCGTACCGATCCTGAACGTTCTCAGACAGAAGAACCTGACCAATACCGTCTGCGTCGTGACCAGATATTTCGGCGGGATACTGCTCGGAACGGGAGGACTTGCAAGGGCGTATTCCGAGACGGCTGCGGGCGCGCTGGATGATTCCGGCATCAGTGAGATCCGCGTATGCGCGGAATGCCGGTGCAGCCTGAACTATCCGCAGTGGGCAAAACTGGAGCGTATGTTCCGGGCAGAATGCATAGACTATATCCCGCAGTATACGGATGCCGTGACATGTTCCTTCCGGATAGACAGGACAAAATATGACCAATTCCGCGACAGAATGCGGGAGCTGACGGACGGAACGCTGGATATCCGGCTGCTTTCGGAAGGGTATTACCCGGCAGACGTTACTGATTGAAACAGAGGTTGTAGAGCGTGAGACATATTGCCAGAAAACTGATCATCATGCTTTTGACTGCGGTGCTGGTCTGCACCGCGGCCGTTTCCTATGCCGAGGAAAGCGTAACGGTTGAGATCACGGCGGTCGAGCCGGACGCGCTGCCCTCCGCGGGCAATGTCCTTGTAACGATCTCGGTCAACAACAAATCGGATTACGAACTGCAGTCCATCACGGTATCCCAGAACGGGATCAGCTATCCCATTCCGGAGGATACGGTCATTCCGCATCTCGGGAAGGCGATCATCCCGATCACCGTTTCGGTCCAGGATTCGCAGATCGGCGTTCCGATCGTCTTTTCGGTCGGATGGACCTGTGACGGCGAACCGCATTCCGCCGAGGTGGAAACAACGATCGAGAAAACGGAGGAGCCTGTTATCACGCTGCTCCGCACGGCAAGCGAAACACATGCCAAACCCGGTGAAAAGGTTCTGATGACGTATACGATCAAGAACGAAACCAGGTTTGACATGACGGAGATCATGCTTGTTGACGAGGAGATCTGCAACGAGCCGATCAGAAGGAACGATTCTCTTCAGGCAAGCAATACCCTGACGTTCGAATACTCCTATACGGTTGGAACGGAAGACGCCGTTTCCAACCCTGTCATTACATATTCGGTGAACGGTTCTTCCAAGAGCCTGACTCCGCTCGAGCCTCTGACGATCCAGTCGGTCAACATCGGCGCACAGATCAAAGCGCAGGCCGGAGCGGTGTCCAGCGCAGGAACCACGGTGGACCTTACGGTAACGAATACCGGGAACCAGAAACTGAAAGATGTCCGGGTGACGGATGATTCCGGTACGCCTGTGAATACCGTTCCGTTTTCTCTCTCCGCGGGGGAGAAACAGTACCTGACCTATTCGGTTTCAAATCCTGACGGACGGCCGTCGAGGAATATCCGGTTCTCTCTGACCGCAACGGATCCCTTCGGCGAACAGTTTGAAACCGTGTCGCAGGATCCGCTCCCGGTTTCGTTCTATATCGACGCGTCGCAGTTTTACGTGACGATGCAGGCTGCCCAGACGGCGGATATCACGCCGGACGGCTACGCTTCTTTCAGCGTTCAGATAGACAACAGCAGTTCCTCGCCGTTGTCCAATGTTGAGCTGTCGGAGGCTTCCTCGGGACTTCTCGCGACCTATCTGACCCTGCCCAACGGACAGACCCGCTTTGAGGGGCAGCTGTTTGTTTCCGATCCGAAGACGCTGGAATTCTCGCTCAGAGGGACGGATTCCCTGAACTCGGTCCGGGATCTCGCTAAATGCACGCTGACGCTTTCCGCGGCAGCCGGTTCTCCTTCCGGGGAGCAGACAGCTGAGCCGGGCATCGCAGGAACGGTAACGCCGGAACCCGGCCAGCAGCCTTCAGGTGGGATCAGCGGCATCGTGACGAGGATCCTGATCGTGCTGGGAGCGGTCGTTATTCTGGCCTGTGCGGTCCTGCTTGTGCTGTCGCTTTTGGAAAGGAATCATATCGGAGAAAACGCTTTCCTGCAGGAGATTGCGGACGACGGCGAGTTTGACGAGGATTTTGACCAGCCTGCCGTGCGTCTTGACGATGACGGATACGAGGATTCCGGCTACGGTGGCCCCGATGACTACTTCAGACGCTCCCAGCTGTTTATATCGGAACGTGAGAAGAGAAGAAAAGAGTCAGCCCGCACAGACAGACAATACGGGAGAAGCGAACGGAATGATCTCTGGGATGATGAGTTTGATTACACCCAGCCCGTTTATCAGCATGAGCTGAATCAGGAGGAAGAGTACGTATACCGCAGGCCGTCCGCATTTTCACCGAATACGCCGGCGCGCGCGGAGGACGAGTTTCTGCCGCTGAATCAGGATTCTGACCTGAACGACTCCGCCAAAGACGCCGTGTTTGAGGAAATGTTCTATGACATGGCACAGGAGGAGGAAGAAACGGTTCTTCCGGAGCGTGAGGAGAACACGGCAAATCAGGCCCCTAAGGCGATCAGAGTCAAGAACGTTCCCACCCAGCGGAAGCTGCGCAAGGATACCGTAAAGCGCGTGAAATCAGAAGAGCTTCCCGGTTCGGATGAGACGGAAACGGAAGAGGATTACGATTCAGACGATGCATAAGTTCCAGGGATTGACGGAAGATACGTATAATTTTTTCTGGGAGATCGCATTCCAGAATAATCAGTCTTTCTTTCATGCAAACAGGGAAAGGTTCCGGAATTCCGTCCAGCTTCCGCTTCTTCAGCTTGCCTCCGACCTCGCTCCCTACGCGCTGGATATTGATCCGGATTTTCAGGTGAGGCCGTCTTCTGTTGTTTCAAGGATCCGCAGGGACACCAGATACTCAAAAGACAAATCCCCCTTCCGGGATCATATGTGGCTCGGCTATAAATATCCTTCGAGCTATACAAGTGAAAACTTCGTGGTCTATGTGGAGTTTGAGCGCGAGTCCTTCGGATACGGGATGGGGATGTACGCGCCGAACCCGGCCATGATGCAGGAGATCAGGGGGAGAATACTTGCCAGAAGCGATACGTTTCTCACGCTTGTGAACGACAGGGCCTTTTCGGATCTGTTTCAGGCCGAGGGCGAAACGTTCAAGCGTCCGAAATACACCGAGCAGCGGGAGGACATACTTCCCTGGCTGAATCTCAGACGGCTTGCATTCTGCTACAGTTCTCCCGAACTGTCCAGAACACTCAGACCGGAGATTACGGATGAAATTATTGAGGCGTTCCGAATCATGAAGCCGGTTTACCGGTTTATTAAAGGACTTGACTGACGTCGTATATGGTGACTTCGTCGTTCTGATAGACTACCCTGAAATGACTGTCGAAATAGTCCGTGTCGCAGTCATATTTGTACAGTTCCTCATAGCTCAGATACACATAATCCACATCATACTTTTCCGCATATTCCGTAAAGAATGATTCGGGATCTTCGTACATTGCGGACAGAGCCGCTTCGCGCTCGTGATAATCGATTCCGTGATAATACAGGAAAGATCCGGATCCGCAGACGATGTTCCTTCCGGTCAGTACGGCGACGGCATTGTTGTGGTTGTTTGCCGTAAGAAATGTCGCATCCGGAGCGGCGGTTTTCTTGATGTATTCGGCTGCAGAGACCTGATCGGCGCTCAGCAGTTCATACCGGGACACCGCTTCCCTTCCGAGCGTGAGGATGCCGGAAAGGAAAAGACACGCGCACACGAAGGCGGAAAGAATACCGACGGATACCCTGCTGAAAGAAGCGGAACCGCGGAGCTTTCGGAATACTCTGATAAGATAATCCCCGATAAAACCGCATAGGAAAGCAAAGCAGACGAACAGAAGCTTGTTGTTGTCATACGGGTTCGGCTGGAACTGGATCAGCTCGGCGAGCAGCCAGAGGACTGCGGGACCTGCCATGATCTTCCTGTTTTGGGAGGAGGTATCGAACAGAGCGAGCGGAAGAAGAAGAAACAGGAGCCCCAGGTTTTTGATGTAGAACCACAGGAATCCGTCCGTTTCATTTGCCCAGTTGAAATGCGGCGTCAGGAAGCCTTTTGACTGGCGGAACGTGAACAGAATGAGCTGCGGCGCAGCCAGAAGTACCGTCAGGGCAGCATATTTCAGGAAACCTGCCAGTTCTTCCCTGGAGGGACGGGAGAGCAGGGATTCCGCCAGATAGACGGCGCTGATCACGCCAAGCGCAAGAAAAGAATGGGTGTGAACGAGAGGCATGGAACCCGCAAGGATTCCAAGCGGGATGAAGAAGCGGTATTCTTTTCTGAAAAAGGCGCGGAAAAGAAGATACAGACAGGGGAACAGAAGCGCCCAGCCGAACAGCGTGGCGCGCTGCGGAACAAGCATGTCCGCGATGGGATTGACCCATTTGATCCCCACATCCACATTATTGGTCGGCGTTTGGTAGAAGGCCGTGAAGATGCGGGAAAAGTTCCCGGGATTCCTCTTCAGAAGATCGAAAAAGTAAACAAAACCGAACCCGCCGCCGACAAAGAACAGAAGCGTGCAGAACACGGTTTTTGTCCCGTCGCGTTCCATCCACTGCTCGAAGAACAGATATACGCCCGTAAGAACAAGGAGATAGGCATAGACGGCGGGGAGGATTGCTGCAAAACGGAGCGTGCCTCCCAGGGTATAGAAAGTGGAACTGATGCTGTCCGAAAGGAAGGGATATCCGATCCTGGTGTCGGGACAGATGGAATAAAAAGGCGGGAACGTCTTCTGGACCGTGATGCTCGTGATGAATCCAAGATGCATGCAAAGGTCGCCGTAGGTGGACTGTCCGACATACAGCGCGCCGTTGCGGTCCAGAATCGTATGGGTGCTGAAAAGGTAGATTCCGAGTACGGCCAGCGGGATCAGCGCGGCCAGGAGCAGAACAGGCGGGCGCTCCCTAACGGAGGCCGTCTTTTCCCTTCGTTTGGAAAAGATAAGGAACAGGATGCCGATCGCGGCTGCGAGCAGAGCCACAAGGAACTGCGCGGCGATGGTGAAACCCAGTACGAAGGAAAAGAGAGCCGGAAACCAGAGAAGCATGACGAGCCCCGCCGTGCTCCCGAGCCATATCCGGAGAACGGGCCGTTCCGAAGCAAAGCAGTACCGGACGAGGGAGATGCCGCTCGCGATATATATGAGCAGATATAGGACACACAGCAGATTCCGCAAGGCGTTTTCCTCCGAAAAACATTGTACCGCAAAGACCGAAAAAAAAGAAGCCGAAAGGCTTCTTTTCGTTGTTGTGCTGTCGGATTAATCCCAAAAAAGGATAGAATTATGAAATATAGAATAGTTCGATTGCATTATAAGGAGGAAATCGTAATGAAAAATACAGCACAACATCATTACACTGTCATTATAACAGCTGACGCATAGAATAGCAAGCGAAAAAATGGGAGATTTTGGGGAAATAATGGCTTTTTTGCGAAGAATTCAAGGCTAACCACGACCGGGGAACGGGGCAGAGAAATCGGGCGTGAAGGACGTGTCGGCGGATGATGCTTCCTGACAGTACAGGTTGGTGAGACCGATGGAAAGGCAGAAGTCCAGAACGGAATCATATTCCCGGTCGGTAAGCCTCCGGTTCAGGGGCGGGAAGGAACGGACCTGCTCCGTCGGCGTATACTGCCGCATGAGCGAGACGGTGATATCCGGGGGGAACGTGTCGCGTACCGTCCGCATGAGCGCTCTGGAATCGGAAATGCATCCGGGAAGGATCAGGTGGCGGATCAGCAGGCCTTTCACGGCAAGACCGTCACGGATCTCAAGCAGGCCGGTCTGGGCATACATTTCACGGATGCAGGCAAATGCGTTGCTGAAATAATCGCTGCATCCGGAAAGCTTGGAGCTCAGGGTATCGGAACAGTATTTCAGATCCGCCAGATAGATGTCGACAAGACCTTCGAAAGAGCGGATCGTTTCGGGAGTGGAATAGGAATTCGTATTGTAGACCACGGGGATGGACAGGCCGCCGGATTTCGAGATGCGGAGCGCTTCCGCAAGAACGGAGGCATGAGGGGTCGGCGTCACAAGATTGATATTGTGAACCCCCTGATCCTGAAGCGCGAGCATGGCGTCCGAAAGCATTTCCGGGGTGTATTCCGTTCCGTCCGCGCCGTTGTGCAGCGCATGATTCTGGCAGAAAACGCAGTTCATGTTGCACCCGGTAAAAAAGATGGCGCCGGAACCCTTCGTTCCGCTGATGCACGGCTCCTCGAAGGTGTGGCGCATGATCTTTGCGACGCGTGGAAGCGGACCGCAGGTGCAGTATCCCTGCTGATAAGAACGGTCGACCCGGCAGTGACGGGGGCACAGGCTGCAGATCATCCGAATACCCTTCTTGCGCAGACAAAGTTTCTGCTCCAGTAGTCGGAAGTCGCGGAGCGCCGGACAACTTTACCGTTGCTGGAGGAAGCGTCGATCATTTTTCCGCCGCCGATATAGATCGCCACGTGAGATACCTGGCTTGAGCTGTCGCTCCTGAAGAAGAGGAGATCGCCCTTTTTGACGTCGCTCATGCTGTCGATTTTTCTCCATGCGCTGTTTTCCGCGTAACTGGCGGAACTGCGCCTGCTGACGCTGACGCCGTTTGTCTTGAGGCAATAATACACAAGGCCGGAGCAGTCGAATGTGTTGGGACCTTCGTCCCCGGTCACATACTGTTTTCCGATCTGGGCCGTCGCGACGGAGATGACGCCTGCGACGTCCCCCGTAGCGCTGAAGGAACCTCCGACCGGATAGGATTCACCGCTTCCCGGCTTCGGGGTGGGAGAGGACGGTTTCGGCGTTTTGGGCTTTGAACTCGACGGCTTTTTCGTTGGTTTCGGTGACGGCGTCGGATCGGCGAACGGTTTTGCCTTGTCCGAATACAGGACGTCACGGTCACCGGAACTGAAGACGCCGTCCTCGGTCAGTCCGTTTTTTTTCTGAAAGGCGTTTACGGCTTCCTCGGTCGCGACGCCGTAGTATCCGTTGATCTTTCCGGTGTAGTAGCCCAGTTCTGACAGCTGGGTCTGCATGGCATAGACATCCGAGCCCGAATCTCCGGTGCGCGCCTCATATGTCACGGCGACATCGCTGAAAAGGCTCGTCTGCATGTCGGCGCTCGCGATCCCGTCCGTATCGGTATTGAGCGTGCGCTGGAACATCGCGACGGCGGCGGCGGTCGCTTCATTGTACAGGGTCCCGGGTTCATCCGAATCCAGATAGCCGAGTTCCATCAGACGGGACTGCAGATTGCGGACAGATTCGCTGTTGTCGTTCAGTTTCAGATCCGTGTAGTGAAAAATCTGTATTTCCGGCGTGCTTTCCGGCTCGGGCGTCGGGGAAGGCGTTTCGGAAGGCGCTTCTTCCGGTTCCGGCGTGACCGCGGGGGGAGGCGTAACGTCGTCGAATGGCAGATATACGGCTTTCTGTCCGAAATTTGCTCCGCGGATCCTTGAAAAATATGTAGGTATCAGGACGGCAAACAGCAGAAGAAAAGCAACGGCTGTAACCAGAAGGACTTTTTTTCCTCCTGTCATCGCGTGCCTGCGTGACGTCCTGGAGATGTTTTTTGACGCTTTTCGGTTCGTATCGACATTCCTTTGCATGTTTTAAGTATAGTATAGGAACGGTTGCGAGAATTTGAATTTTTTGCTAAATCCCTTTTACATTCACGGTACGGGCTCTGAAAACAGGCTTCTGTGTGTTAAGATGTATTCGTAGAGTTATGTCAATATTACAGGTGCAAAACATATCAAAATCTTTTGGTACACACGTGCTGTTTGAAGGCGTATCCTTCCAGATGGCGGAAAATGACAGGGTCGGACTGATCGGACCGAACGGCTGCGGGAAGACGACGCTTCTGTCCATTCTGAATCAGGAGACCGAACCGGACAGCGGAACGGTCATCGTATCCAGAAACTGCAGGTCCGAGTCGATCGCCCAGGTGACGGAGGCGGATTTTGACGGTTCCCTTTACGAGATCGCACTGCATGCAAGGGACGATCTCCTCAGTATGGAACATGACATTACCGTCCTGGAAAAGAGGCTGGAATCGGAATCGGAGAACCGCGACAGGCTGATACGGCGCATGTGCGACCTGCGCGAAAGATACGAAGCGGAAGGCGGCCTTACGTTCCGGAGCAGAACGAGATCCACTCTGATGGGACTCGGTTTCGAGGCGGAAGAACTGGAAAGGCCGTACAGGAGCTTCAGCGGAGGGGAAATACGGAAAGCGCATCTGGCGAGGCTGCTTCTTTCGGAGCCGAATCTGCTGGTTCTGGATGAGCCGACCAACCATCTGGATATTCTGTCCACGGAATGGCTGGAAGAATACCTTTCCGCATATCACGGGGCGATCATCACCGTATCGCATGACAGGAGATTTCTTGACAAGGTAACATCCAGAACGCTGGAGATCCGGAACACAAGACTGTATGAGACGGTGGGCAATTATTCGAAGCATCTGGAGCTGCAGCTTGATTCGGACAAAGCCGCCGAACGCAGGTACAACCGGACCCTGAAGGAAATCCACCGGCTGGAAGGGGTCATCGAACAGCAGCGCAGATGGAACCAGCAGCGGAACTACGTGACCATCGCGTCAAAGCAGAAGCAGATCGACAGGCTCAGGCAGGATCTTGTCCCGCCGGAAAGAAAGCCGGATACTATACGGTTCCGCTTCTCGGTGGACGTTCCTCCGACGAACGAGATCGTCCGCGCTGAAAATCTGAAGAAGAGTTTCGGCGGGAAAGACGTGTTCCGGAACGTTTCCTTCCTGATCAAGAACGGGGAGCATGTCTGCCTGATCGGAGAAAACGGCTGCGGCAAAACAACGCTTCTGAAGATCCTGCTGGGAAATGAGAACGCGGATGCAGGCTCCTTCCATATCGGGGACAGCGTGAGATGGGGCTACTACTCCCAGGACATTGCGGAATCCACGGAGGATAAGACGGTTTTTGACAGGATCTACGACCGCTTCCCCAGAATGGATCCGAAGGAGATCAAGAACGCCCTCGCGGCGTTTCTGTTCCGGGGTGAGGAGATAGGGAAAAAGATATCGGATCTTTCCGGCGGGGAACTGGCAAGGATCAGGCTTCTTGAACTGATGCTGTCCCGCAGGGACACGCTGTTTCTCGACGAGCCGACCAACTACCTTGACATCGCTTCCAGAGAGCAGCTCGAGGATGCCATTACAGATTTTCCGGGAACGTGTCTGATCGTTTCCCATGACCGGTATTTCATCAGCAGGATAGCGGACAGGATCCTGATACTGACGGAGGACGGGGTCAGCGAGTTCTCGGGAGACTGGGACGAATATGTGCAGCTGTGCCAGCAGAACAGACAGCTGCGGCGGAAAAAAGATACCGAGACGAAAAAAACGGAAAACGCATATCTTGCCGGAAAGGAACAGAGAAGCGCCGCCAACCGCGTGAGGGCGCGGTTCAGGAATCTGGAACGGCAGATCCAGATCCTCGAAAAGGAGATCGCGGGATACGAGGACAGGATGAAGGATCCCGGGGTAGCGTCGGATTATATTCAGGCGGGAGAAACGGCGGACGCGCTGGAACTGGCGCAGAAGCAGCATGAAGAACTGCTTGCGGAATGGATCGAACTGGAAGAAGAAATTGACAGACTTGGAGATTAACGGATGAAACTGAGACGGTTTACGCTTGCTGTATGCATGAACAAGGGAGTCTTTCCGGATTTTGACAGGGAACGCGCCTGGAAATGCGTCTCCGATGCACTGTATCCTGACGATGTGGAGAATGCGGACCTGTTTGAATATTCAAAGGGATCTGTTTACGGATGCGTTCTGACAAACCTGAAACTGGGCAAGTCCCGGAACATCGCCAGGAGCCTTTCGCGCAATCTGCCCGTGATCGCGTCCGTAGACTGGGCCAGGCCGTTCATGCTGCACAATGAGGTTGAGCTTTCCGCGGAACCGAAGCAGATCGGGAAGATCGTCAAGGACGGTGTTTTTGTTCCGGACGACGGGGAAGAGCTCGCAATCGTGTTCAGCGGTCCGAAAGGAAAGCGGTGGATCAACCCGTGGAAAAAGAAGCGCATGCTTTTGCTGTGGCCGGACGGCAGGAAGGGAGCGCAGCAGATCGCGCGCGAGATCCTGCTTTCGTCTGCACAGAAACAGACGGACAAGGATATCATCGTGTTCCCGGTTGAACACGGGTTCCTGCCGGAGATCCTGCTTTATCTGAATGATTTCCGCCTGTCGGAAACACCGTCCGAAAACGGCGGGGTCATCCATGCCGCGACATGTTCCGACGGTTCCGTTATTCTGGGTAACATCGGCAGCGCGGATCTGAAAAGCACTGCGGCTTATTATTCCCGTCTCGGTTACCACAGGTTCATTGCGGAGACGGATTCCCGTCCGGAGGAAGAAGTTCCGGACTGCGAGACGGAATATCTTGATCCGTCGGACCATATCCGGAATCTGTTTACAACCTATGATTTTCTAAAATTCGCCGGATGGTGCGACCGGGCGGTTGCAGTCGTTCCCGGTTCCCTTCCGGAGGAGGCGGTTTCCCTTCTGGAAGAGGCCGGATTGAAATATGAGGTATTTCAGACGCCGAAGGAAGAAGCGGACAGAGCCGCCATCGTTTCGGCATTAATTAACAATTGAACGGAAGGAGCACAAAGATGAGAGCTGTTGATGTGATTGAAAGAAAAGTTGAGGGGAAGGAACTTTCCAGCGAAGAAATTGCATTTCTGGTCAACGGGTACGTTGAAGGCTCTGTTCCGGACTATCAGATGTCCGCCTTCATGATGGCGGTCGTGTTTAACGGCATGACCGGGAAAGAAGTCGCGGATCTGACGATGACGATGATGAATTCGGGAGATATCGTGGACCTGTCCGATGTTCCCGGGTTCAAGGTCGACAAACACTCCACGGGAGGGGTGGGCGATACGACAACGCTCGTTATCGCTCCGCTCGTTGCGGCCTGCGGGGGAACGGTTGCGAAAATGTCGGGACGCGGTCTCGGCCATACCGGCGGGACGCTGGACAAGCTTGAATCCATTCCGGGACTGAAGATCGAGCAGGATATGGATTCGTTCAAGGATATCGTAAGGAGACTCGGCGTCGCGGTAATCGGCCAGTCGGGAAACCTGGTCCCTGCAGATAAAAAGATGTATGCGCTGAGAGACGTGACCGGAACGGTGAGGAGCATTCCGCTGATCGCGGGAAGCATCATGAGCAAAAAGCTTGCCGCAGGTACGGACGGGATCGTACTGGATGTCAAGGTCGGGTCCGGCGCCTTTATGCGGACGCTGGAAGAAGCGGAGGAACTGTCCAGGACGATGGTGGAAATCGGAAAGATGCTGGACAGAAAAGTCGCCGCGGTGATAACGGACATGAACCAGCCTCTCGGCCTTTCCGTCGGCAACGCGCTGGAATTCCGTGAGGCGATACAGGTCCTGTGCGGAGAAGTCGACCTTTCCGATCCGCTCGTCGATGTGTGCCTGCTTCTCGGATCGCATATGCTCGTCATGAGCGGGAAAGCGGAGAACGAAGCGGATGCGCGGATGAAACTGATCGGAGCGATCCGGGACGGATCCGGACTGGAGAAGCTGAGACAGATGGTTGAGGCGGAAGGGGGAGATCCCTCCTATATCGATCTTGAGAAAATCGATCTTCTCTGTCAGGTCAGAAGGAAAGTGCCCGTATATCCGGACCGCGACGGCTTCATCTGCGGGATGAACGCGGAAGGGATCGGGACTGCCGCCCAGATGATCGGCGCGGGAAGAGAAAAGAAGGAAGACGAGATCGACCATGCCGTCGGCCTGATCATGCATAAGCGGCTTGGAGACGCCGTAAACATGAGCGAACCCATCTGCACGTTTTACATCAACGACGAAACCAGGCTGGACGATGCGGTCGCACTGCTGAAAAAGTCCGTCTGTATCAGCGGGGAGCGCCCGGAAAAGACCCCGATGGTATATGAAGTCATCTCCTGATACTGAGGTTTGAAATGGATTTTATCAATTCTGACACGTTGATCGCCGTGGACGGAAACAGTCTGATGCACCGTGCGTTTTATGCGCTGCCGGATATGCGCGCATCGGATGGAACGCCGACCGGCGCGATCCACGGCTTTTTCAGCATGCTTCTTCCGCTGCTGGCGCAGCGTCCCGGCTATGCCGCGGTCGCATTTGATATGCACGGGCCGACATTCCGTCACGAACAATACGCAGAATACAAGGCAGGAAGGAAGGAAACGCCTACCGAATTGCGGGCTCAGTTTCCTCTGCTCAAGGAGATTCTGCGTGAAATGCGGATCGCCGTCTGTGAGACGCCCCGCTTTGAGGCGGACGATATCATCGGAACGCTGTCTAGGAAGGGAATGGAGCACGGGATCAGAACGCTGATCGTGACAGGCGACAGGGATTCCTTTCAGCTTGTCAATGATTCGGTGCATGTCCTGTTTACAAAAAAGGGAATCACGGAAACGGACGAGTACACGCCGGGGCTGCTGATGGAACGGTTCGGACTGACTCCGGACAGGATGCGCGATCTGAAGGCGCTGATGGGGGACAGTTCCGACCACATTCCGGGCATTCCCGGGATCGGGGAAAAAACGGCGCTTTCCCTTCTTGCAAAGTACGGTTCGCTTGACGGCGTCCTGCAGCATAAGGATGAGATCGCGGGAAAACTCGGGGAAAAAGTGAGAGACAACACTGAACTTGCGAAGCTTTCCTACTGGCTCGGGACGATCGATACGGACGCGCCGGTCGAGATGGATCTGGGAGACTGCGCGTTCGATCCGGATGCATTGTCAAACGGGCGCGCGACGCTTCTCAAGCTTGGAATGCGGGCGGTTGCGTCAAAGCTTCCGGAATCGGAACAGGCAGAAAAGGAAGAACCGGTTTCCACCGAAACGATCGAGATCACGTCAACAGACGGGCTGAAGTCGGTCGCCGAGGCGGGGAGCAGCGGTCCCGTGCTTGCGCTGTCTTTCGGAAATGAGATCTCCTTCTCATTTGAACAGAACAGGACCTACGTCGTGCGCGGGGGGAATACATTATTCGACGAGCCGATTACCGAAACGGACGTGCTGACCGCGTTTCAGCGTTTTCTCGAAGACGGCAAGAAGAGACTGATCGTCTTTGACTACAAGAAACTGTTCCGGACCGCAGCGTCCTGCGGGATCACGCTGAATAACGCGATCCACGACATCATGATCGCGGATTATCTTCTGAATTCCATCAAACCCGCTCCGGCGTTCGACCATGTGGTGAATGACTTTTACGGAATCAGTTCCGATCTCGCAGGCTATATGCACCCCGTATTCGAGGTGCAGTCGAAGCAAATGCATGGGGAGGGAATGGATTCTCTGTATGAAAACATCGAGCTGCCGCTCTCGCGCATCCTTGCCGCGATGGAGGAAACAGGCTTCTGCGTCGATGATCAGACGCTGAAGGAACTGGACGCGCAGTTCTCGGCCAGAATCGACGAGGTACGCGGGGGGATCTACGACAAAGCGGGGGAGGAATTCAATATCCTGTCCCCGAAGCAGCTTGGCATTATCCTGTTTGAAAAGCTGAATCTGCCCAACGCGAAAAAAACAAAGACCGGATATTCCACGGACGCCGACACGCTGGACCGGATCCGGTCATATCATCCGATCGTTCCCCTTATCCTGGAATACAGAAACGTTACCAAGCTGAAGAGCACGTACATCGATGGCCTGCTGAACGCGAGGAATCCGTCCGACGGACGCGTCAGATCCAGATTCAACCAGTGCCTGACCGCGACCGGAAGGATCTCCAGTTCCGAACCCAACCTACAGAACATTCCGGTCCGTACGGAACTGGGAAGAGAGATCAGGAAGGCTTTCGTTGCGAGTGAAGGATGTGTCCTGGTAGACGCGGACTATTCACAGATCGAGCTGCGGATTCTTGCCCACCTGAGCGGTGACGCGAGGATGATCGATGCTTTCCGCCAGGGGAACGACATCCACAGGCAGACCGCCAGCGAAGTCTTCGAGGTACCGTTCGATCAGGTCACGGACGAAATGAGGCGCGCCGCAAAAGCCGTGAATTTCGGAATCGTGTACGGCATCAGCGACTTCGGCCTTTCGAACAATCTGGAGATCCCCGTAGGCAGGGCGAGGGATTACATCAGGATGTACTTTGAACGCTATCCTTCCGTCAATTCTTTCCTGCATGAGTGCGTCCGCGCTGGCAGAGAGAAGGGATATGCCGTCACGATGTACGGAAGGCGCAGGCTTCTTCCGGAACTGAAAAGCAACAATTACAACACCCGCTCCTTCGGCGAGCGCGTCGCAATGAACATGCCGATTCAGGGGAGTGCCGCGGACATCATAAAAGTCGCGATGATACGGGTCGACGAGAAACTCAGAGAGAACGGCCTGAAGTCCAAGCTGATTCTCCAGGTGCACGACGAACTGATCGTTGACGCGCTTCATGAGGAACAGGAAAAGGTGTGCGCGCTTGTCAGGGAGGCAATGGAAAATGCCGCCGTCCTTTCGGTCCCGCTGACGGTTGAAATGAAGACGGGTAACAGCTGGTATGAGACGAAGTAGAAAGAAAAACAGTTTCGGCCTGACAGGCGGGATCGGCGCGGGAAAGACGACGGTCGCCGAAAGGCTCAGACAGCTTGGCGCAATTGTTCTGGACGCGGATGACATCGCAAGAAGCGCGCTTGATCCCGGGACGGAATGCTATGAAAAAACGATCAGGCATTTCGGCGAGTCCATTCTGGGCCAGGACGGACGGATCAACAGATCCGAGCTGGCGAAGATCGTCTTCTCAAGCGAAGAAGAGCGCCAGATACTGAACGGCATGATCCATCCGTACGTGCTGGACGTCATGTTCCGGTCCCGTGACGAAGCAGTCGCAAAGGATCCGGGATCCGTGGTTGTCTTTGACATTCCGCTTCTGATCGAATGCGGCGCTTACAGAAGAATGAACAAGATTATCGTCGTCGTTTCAGATGACGCGATCAGGATCCGGAGGGTCATGGAAAGAAGCAATCTGTCCGAAGAGCAGGTTCTCGCAAGAATGGAGCGCCAGATCACGCAGGAAAAGCAGATGCGGCACGCGGATTTTCTGATTGAGAACAATCTCGGGCTGAAGGAATTGTATTCGCAGACGGATTCCGTATTTGAGCAACTCAGGGAGCTGGTCCGTTGAAAAAAGCAAACGTCATCCTCATCATCGTTATCGCGGTTTTGATCGCCGCTTTCCTGACGGTCTTTATCGCGGACCGGATCTCGCTGAAAAAAGCGTATGAACGGTATCCGACGGCATATCTGAACGAGATCAGGACGGTTTCGGATGAGTTTGATCTGAATCCGTATTATGTCCTGTCCATTATCCGGTGCGAGAGCAACTTTGATCCGGAAGCGCTGAGCCGGAAAGGGGCGGCCGGACTCATGCAGATCATGCCGAATACCGGTGAATGGATCGCGCACAAACTGGGAATGGATGATGTTTATTCGCAGGACCTGCTTTATGATCCTGTGACGAATATCCGGATGGGCTGCTGGTATCTCAGGTTTATCAGGGGAAGGGTAGGCGACGACCCGGGAACGGTTGCGGCGGCATACAATGCGGGACACGGGACCGTACAGGGATGGCTTGCAGACCCCCAGTATTCTGAAGACGGATCCACGCTGAAGAGCATTCCGTATCCGGAAACGGAACGGTACGTCAATCATGTGAATGAGGCGTTTGCACAGTACCAGAAACTGTATCCTGACTGCTTCGATGCGGAGTCTGTTGAAGACTGAATTTATTGCGTGTTATACTGATTCAAATTTTTGGGAGGACGGATCATTGCTGGATTTGTTCCTGTTTGTTCTGATCGTCATAGTTGACCAGATAACGAAGTATCTTACGGAACTGTATATTCCGTTTCAATCATCCGTACCGGTGTGGAAGGATGTTCTTGAGCTGGCAAATGTTCATAACACGGGTGCTGCTTGGGGAATGTTTGCGGGCGGAAGATGGATTTTTATCATTCTGACACTGGTTGTCTGCGCATTCATCGTATACTTCCTCCGGAAGGAAAAGCGGCGGCTGAGCAAGCTTGCACGGTATGCGCTTGTTCTGATCGTCGCGGGCGCTGTCGGCAATCTGATCGACAGAACTTTCCTCGGCTATGTGCGCGATATGATCAGCGTGGTCCTGATCCACTTTCCGGTGTTCAACGTGGCAGACAGCAGCGTCACGATCGGCGCTGCGCTTCTGATCATTGATACGATCAGAAATGACGAGAATTCTTTCTTCCGGCTGCTCGGGCTGGATGAAAAAAAGAACGATGGGAAACCCGATGAAGAATGAGATAATAGCCGACGATTCCGAAGAGCGTATCGATCTGTTCCTTGCGGACTGTACAGGTCTCTCCAGAAACAGGATCCAGTCTCTGATCAAGGACGGTTATATTACAGCCGGGCAGAATCGGATCAAGCCGAATTACAGGATCCGGGAGGGGGAAGTCATTGAGATCATCAATCCCGAACCGGAAGAGTACCCGGTTGCGCCGGAAAACATCCTGATCGATATCATTTACGAGGATCCGGGGCTCTGCGTTGTAAACAAACCGCAGGGAATGGTCGTGCATCCGGCCCCGGGAAATGAGTCGGGAACGCTCGTGAATGCGCTGCTGTACCATGTTCAGGATCTTTCTTCGATCGGAGGCGTCAAGCGGCCCGGCATCGTGCACCGGATCGATAAGATGACGTCCGGTCTCCTTGTGATCGCGAAAAATGATCACGTGCACCAGGCGCTTTCCGCTCAGTTCGCCGATCACAGCGCGGGAAGGGAATACATCGCGCTTGTGAACGGGAATCTGAAAGAGGATGCGGGGACGATCGATCTTCCAATCGGCAGGCATCCGGCGGACCGGAAGAAAATGGCAGTTACGAAAAACGGGAAAAATGCGGTCACGCACTGGACTGTTCTCGAACGGTTCGGGACGCATACGCTTCTGCATATTACGCTGGAAACCGGTCGGACGCATCAGATCCGGGTCCATATGGCATATATCAAACACCCGGTTGCAGGGGATTCCGTTTACAGCAACGGTGAAAACAAACTCGGACTGTGCGGACAGGCGCTTCACGGTTTTGCTCTGCATTTCTTTAATCCGACGGTTGAAAAGGACATGCGCTTTGAGGTTCCGATGCCGGAATACCTAATGACTGCCCTGAAACGCCTCGGGTTCCAGGGAAACTGCGACGCGTTCATGCGGAAAGGCTGAAATGATGCGGCGGGTATTTCGGTTCTTTCCTTTCATCTGCATACTTCTGATGCTGGGATGCAGCGTCAGCAAGAATGATACCCCTGCAACGGCTACCGGTCTGCCCAGTCCGTCCCCGGAAGCGGTTGTTCTGGCTACCGGCCGCCCGTCCACGCCGGAGCCGCCTGCTCCGACACCAGAGCCGACACCTCCCCCCGAGGAGGTGCTCCGTCAGATCGAGGAGCTGGACAGGATCGATCGTGATACCGCTGTCCTCTATGCCGGTTCGGACAGATTTCTTCTGCATCAGTTCTTTCATGATCCTAAAGCCAGCGGCGCAAGTCTGGACGGACCGTT
Source organism: Clostridia bacterium (assembly GCA_017429985.1). Lineage (GTDB taxonomy): Bacteria > Bacillota > Clostridia > Christensenellales > CAG-138 > JAFRNW01. The sequence continues at coordinate 53,717 of JAFRNW010000013.1, forward strand.
CCGGTTCGAAGACGCATTCCGGGAATCTTTTCTTGCTGAGGCGGATGCTCTCGCGGATGATCTTCATCAGCTGGACAGAGAGGTTCTGGGGTCATCCAAGACGATCGTCTACGATACGCTGGACCGTTTTCTTTCCTTAGCTTCCGAAGCATTTGACAATCCGTATATCCTTGATCCGCTGTTGGACAGCGGTTTTCTGCTTTCGCTTCCCGAAAACCTTTCCCTGTATCAGATCGAGAATGAAGAAGACATGCTGTTCCTGATTGATACGATTCAGAATCTGCCTTCCTGCGTGGACGGAGTTATTTCGGCAGAAAACGAAAGGATTTCAAAGGGTTTTCCGAGAAGCGAAACAAGGCTGGCTGCCGCACAGGACTGGTGTGAAGAGATCATCGGTGAAAAAGGCAATGCAATCGCAAAAGCGATCAAAGAGAATATCAATAAAGCGGACGGGATCAGCAGAAAGCAGAAGAAAAGCTACACCGATCAGATTCCCTCCCTGCTGAAAGAACATCTGATCCCTTCCGTCACGACACTTAGAGACAGTATCGCCGCCTGGAAAAATCAATCCCGCAGCAGTTCCGCAGGAGCAGCGGAGGACAGCAGAAAGTATTACGGGGCGTATCTTTCCTGGATCACCCAGTCTGAGATGCCTCCGGAAGAGATCGTGCGCCTGCTTGAAACAGCAGCGGACGATCTGCTCTGGACCCTTTCCGGATCGGACACCGCGAAGGAAGCGGCGTTTCGGGGAAGCAGGATTTCAAGCAGCATCAGCACCCTGAAGCGGGTCGCAAAAGAAATGGCGGACGGTGTTCCGGAGAGCAATGTGAAACTTGTAAAGGTATCCGATAAAATCTCCGGCATCATGAGCAAACCGTATATTCTGAAACGTCCTTTTCTGGACGCAGACGAGAAGCAGTCCCTGTATTATTCGGAGGACGGGGGAAAAGAAGGGCTGTACCCGGAGATCGCGATGGTCTATTACCCCGGCGAGGCTTTGCTTGATTCGGTCGGCCGTGCGTCGGATCAGATCGGTGTCTTTCAGAAAGTTTATGACTATCCATGTTACAGGAAGGGCTGGGCGGTTTATGCTGCCGAGCAGGCGATCGTCAGACAGAACATGTTCGATGTTTCAGATTCCCTGTATGCCTTCTCACAGGAACTGCTGTACGGGACAGTGATTCCTTCCCTAGCGGATATTCAGGTCAATTATTTCGGATATGGGAGAGACCAGCTGCAACAGTATTTCCATTCGTTATCCCTGGATCTGTCTTACGACGACGTTGCGTCTCTGTATGCTGAATCGGTTGACTGCCCCGGGAAACATCTGCCGGAGGGGTATGGATACGCGTTTTTCTGCGACACCATGAAACGGATGAGCTCCGTGCTTGGGGAGAGGTACCGGGACTCCGGTGTCCATGCCAGACTGCTGGGCCTCGGACCATGCGGATTTGATATCATCCGGGAAGTGATGGACGAATGGGCGGACGGACAGATTGCAGGATAGTTGACAAGACCTTCCGAATTGGCTATAAATAGTAATAACTGCATATCGGTATTGAGAAAGAGGAGTACGCATTCCTGACTGTGCAGAGAGCGCATCGGCCGGTGAAAGATGTGACAGTAGCATGCGGAAGGTCGCTTTTGAACCCGGAACATGAAGCCGTAGTGTTCCGCGTCTTTCCGCGTTAAGGATATTTGAGGTGAAACAGATCTGGGATCTGTTTAACAAAGGTGGTACCGCGAAGCTTACTTTCGTCCTTTGACAAAGTAGGCTTTTATTATTTCAAGAGGTGGTTGAGTTATGGCATCGCAAATGGAAAAGAATTACAACCCGGCGTCAGTGGAAACGCTCTGGTATGAGAGATGGGAGAAGAACGGATATTTCCATTCCAAACCCAATCCCGACAAGCAACCTTATACCATCGTTATCCCGCCTCCGAATATTACGGGAAAGCTGCATATGGGCCATGCGCTGGACAATACGCTTCAGGACACACTGATCCGTTACAAGAGGATGTGCGGGTATGAGACCCTGTGGCTTCCCGGAACGGATCACGCTTCCATAGCAACCGAGGTGAAAATTGTCGAACAGCTTGCAAAAGAAGGGATCCTGAAAACGGATATCGGCAGAGAGGCCTTCCTTGAGCGCGCATGGCAGTGGAGAGAGCAGTACGGCAAAACGATCGTAAAACAGCTGAGAAAGCTGGGGTCTTCCTGCGATTGGGAGCGTGAACGCTTCACCATGGATGAAGGCTGCAACAGGGCCGTTACAAAGGTGTTTGTAAACCTGTACAACAAAGGGCTCATTTACAGGGGGGACCGGATCATCAACTGGTGTCCGGCATGCAAAACGGCGCTGTCAGATGCCGAGGTGGAATACGAGGAGCAGAAGAGCTTCCTCTGGCACATCCGCTACGACGCCCCGGACAAATCCTATTCGATCACCGTGGCTACGACCAGACCGGAGACGATGCTGGGCGATACGGCGATCGCGGTCCATCCCGATGACGAGCGGTATAAGAGCCTGATCGGCAAAACGGTCGTGATTCCTGCGGTAGACAGGGAGATCCCGATCGTCGCAGACTCCTACTGCGAGATGGAATTCGGTACCGGTGCCGTCAAGATCACGCCCGGGCATGACCCGAACGACTTTGAAGTCGGTATCCGGTGCAACCTTCCCGTGATGAACGTGTTTACCGCGGACGGCCATATCAATGAACTGGGCGGCAGATACTGCGGTATGGACCGGTTTGAATGCCGGAAGGCGATCGTGGACGATCTGGAAAGGATCGGCGCGCTGGTCAGAACGGAACCGTACGCACATAATGTCGGAACCTGCTACAGGTGCCACACGACAATCGAATCCATCGTCTCGAAGCAGTGGTTCGTCAGCATGAAACCGCTCAGCGTGCCGGCAATCGATGCCGTCCGCAGCGGAGACATCAAATTCGTTCCGGAACGTTTCGACAAAACCTACTTCAACTGGATGGAAAACATTCGTGACTGGTGTATCTCGCGCCAGCTCTGGTGGGGACACAGAATCCCGGCATGGTACTGCGATTCATGCGGGGAAACGATCGTCCAGGAGAAAGCCCCGCAGTGCTGCCCGAAATGCGGCGGGTCCGTTCATCAGGACGAGGATGTCCTTGATACGTGGTTCAGTTCGGGCATGTGGCCGTTCTCGACGCTGGGATATCCGGATGAAACAGAGGAACTGAAGTATTATTACCCGACATCCACGCTTGTCACGGGATACGACATCATTTTCTTCTGGGTTGCAAGGATGATCGTGTTTGGCGAAGAGGTCATGCATCAGAAGCCGTTTGATACGGTGTTTGTTCATGGAATCGTCCGTGACAGCCTGGGGAGGAAGATGTCGAAATCCCTCGGAAACGGAATCGATCCTCTGGAAGTCATCGATAAATACGGCGCGGATTCTCTGAGGTTCTCTCTCCTGACAGGCAACTCCGCCGGAAACGATATGCGTTTCTACTGGGAGAAGGTGGAATCGGCAAGGAATTTCTGCAACAAGATCTACAATGCGGCGAGATTTGTCCTGATGAATCTCGGGGACGGCTGGCAGCCGAAGGAAGTCAATTCGCTTCCGCTTGATCTGTCTGACAAATGGATTCTTTACAGACTGAACGATATTGTCGGTCAGGCAACGCAGAATATGGAGAATTTTGAGCTGGGGCTTGCCGTTCAGAAGGTCTATGATTTCATCTGGACCGAATTCTGCGACTGGTATATCGAGATGTCCAAGCAGCGTCTTTACGGGGACGATATGCAGGCTAAGGAAACAGCGCAGAACGTTCTGGTATATGTACTGAGAAGATCCATGCAGCTTCTGCATCCTTTCATGCCGTTCATCACGGAGGAACTGTATCAGAGACTGCCGGAACATGAAGAGACGATCATGCTTTCCGAATGGCCGAAGGAAGATGAATCCGGCAAATATGCGGAAGAGAGCACCAAACTGGAAGCAGGCATGGAAATCGTGCGCTCTGTCAGAAATCTCCGCGCAGAGATGCAGGTTCCGGTATCCCAGAAGATCTCCATGAAGATCGTCGCAAACAGTGCAAATGCCGCGACGTTTGAGTCCATCCTCCCGTTCCTGTGCAGGCTGGCCGGGGCTGCCGACGCGAAGGTCTGTGCTTCCGCGGAAGGCTTTGACAAGAACGACGTCCATCTCGTCTGTTCTGCGGCTGAGGTATATATCCCGCTTGCTTCCCTTGTTGACATTGAGAAGGAAAAGGAGAGAGTGAACAAGGAGATCGAAAGGCTGAACGGGGAGATCGCCAGATACAACGGAAAGCTGAACAATCCGAACTTTGTGTCGAAGGCGCCTGAAAACGTCGTCGCAGAGGAGAGACGGAAGCTCTCCGTTGCGGAAGGAATGATGGAAAAACTGCTCAAAAGAAAAGAACAGCTCGGCTGATCACCGGTTTCCGGTACCATGAGAACGAAACGGGGCGGACAATAACCGCCCTGTTTCTGCTTTTGCAAGGGATGCGCCGCTTTCGCCCGATGAACGACCGACGTCCAGGAAGGAAGAGGTCTGAGGACGGGGCAATCATGTGGACCGAATCGATGATGGCGGAGATTAAAACCGGAAAAAGCAATATCAGAACGGAACTGCAGGGATCAGAAAAATATGAAAGTTTTTTTGTTGACAATATCTTTTCGCTGATGTATATTTATCAGAGTCGCGAATAAGTGGGTGTTGCTTTTTCGGGGTGTAGCGCAGTCCGGTAGCGCACGTGCTTTGGGAGCATGGGGTCGTAGGTTCAAATCCTATCACCCCGACCATCAGTGGCCCCGTGGTCAAGCGGTCAAGACATCGCCCTTTCACGGCGGTAACAGGAGTTCGATTCTCCTCGGGGTCACCATTTTTTTGGTTTGGGCCTTTAGCTCAGCTGGTTAGAGCGGTCGGCTCATAACCGATTGGTCCGGGGTTCGAGTCCCTGAAGGCCCACCATTTATATCGAGAGCAATCTTGGCCCGGTAGTACAGTTGGTTAGTACGCCAGCCTGTCACGCTGGAGGTCAGGGGTTCGAGCCCCCTCCGGGTCGCCAATTTGCCTCGGTAGCTCAGGTGGTAGAGCAGGGGACTGAAAATCCCCGTGTCACTGGTCCGACTCCAGTCTGAGGCACCACTGCTGGTGTAGCTCAATTGGCAGAGCAGCTGATTTGTAATCAGCAGGTTGTAGGTTCAAGTCCTATCACCAGCTCCATTTGACAAAAGAATCATTGTTTTTCCGTGGATGGGTTCCCGAGCGGCCAAAGGGAGCGGACTGTAAATCCGTTGGCACAGCCTACGATGGTTCGAATCCATCCCCATCCACCAGAGATATGCAGGAATGGCGGAATTGGCAGACGCGCACGGTTCAGGTCCGTGTGAGGTCACACTCATGCAGGTTCAAGTCCTGTTTCCTGCACCAAAGATCACAGCCCCTTTGCGGGGCTGTGTTTTTTTGTTGTGAAAGGCCGTAACCCGACTGAGCGGCAGCATAGCGCTGTGGTGCGGCGATCTGCAGTGAATGCGGGGCTGAGGCGGAATGCAATGATTTTGCGACGATTATGAAATATATAAGTTGACACAACGCCGCCGGGCATGATACGATTAATCTATAAAATCGTAAACGTTTGCGAATCGACAGGTTTATCATAAACGACAATTCATTTTCAGGAGGGAGTCCAAGCACATGAGCAAGATCGTACTGGAGCATATCGATAAGTACTACGGAGAGAACCGCGTGCTGAAAGACATCAACCTGACCATCGAAGACGGCGATTTCATGACGCTGCTCGGACCGTCAGGCTGCGGGAAAACGACAACTTTGCGCGTTATCTCCGGATTGGAGAAACCGCAGAACGGAACCATGACCATCGATGGCAAGACCATGATCGACGCCGCGAACGCATTCTACGAGGAGCCGAGCAAGCGTGGCTTAAACCTGGTGTTCCAGAGTTATGCGCTGTGGCCGCACATGACTGTGTTTCAGAATGTTGCTTTTGGACTGAAGATCAAGAAACTTCCGAAGAAGGAGATCGAGGAACGGGTAATGGATTCGCTCCGCACGATGCGGATCGATCGTTACCGGGACCGTTACCCGAACGAGCTGAGCGGCGGTCAGCAGCAGCGTGTTGCAATTGCGCGCGCGATTGCATCGAGCCCGAAGCTCTTGCTTCTGGATGAACCGCTTTCCAACCTCGACGCAAGACTCCGCATCGATATGCGCGCCGAGCTGAAGCGCCTGCACAAGGAAACCGGCACGACCATCGTATACGTCACGCACGACCAGGTCGAAGCACTGACGATGTCCACGAAGGTCGCACTGTTCAAGGCGGGCGAGATCGCTCAGGTCGCGACGCCGCTGGAGATCTATACAAATCCGGTCGACATCGAGACGGCGGACTTTGTGGGAAGCCCGCGCATCAATCTGATCGACGGGAAGGGCATTTATGATGGTGAAACGCTCAAGGTGATGAGTCCGCTCGGCAATTATACGTTCGCAAAGGATTCGCTCAAACCGGGAGAAACAATTCCGGAGGGACAGGAATTCGACGTTGTGATCGGCATCCGTCCCGAAGTCGTGCAGGTCGCGGCCAGGGAACCGAAGGATGAGGAAGGATACTTTGAGGCTTCGGTCTATGCCAGTCAGCCCGCCGGTTCGGAGACGATCGTTACCCTTGAAGCAAACGGGACGCAGTTCCTTGCGCTTCAGGTCGACCTTCGCAATTATGAAATGAATCAGCAGGTCTTTGTCAGTATGGATCCCGCGCGTCTGAACGTATTCAACAAAGAAACGACACGGCTGATCCGCTACGCGGAAGCGAAAATCAAGGAAGACGAAGACGAATGACGCACCGCGTCAACCGTCGGAAATGAACCGGATCGCTTCACTCGGAGGTTTCTACTATGGGAAAAACCAAGAAAGTCATTCAAAAAGGCAATCCTTGGACAAGGCTGAAAAACCAGCTCAAGGATGTTCTGCTTAATCCGTTCAATCTGATGACGCTGATTGCGTTTGTCATTCTGATTGTATTTGTCGTCGTTCCGCTGTTCTCGCTGGTCAAGGAATCATTCATTCTGGATGCAGCGGCAGCACGCCGTGCAAAGGCGGCGGAGGGTTCGTGGTCGGTCTACTACTGGCAGTATCTGCTGGCAGGCAAAATGGCGAAAACGATGTTCTGGACGCCGCTTGTGCATTCGCTGACGGTCTCATTCTTTGCCTGTCTTGTCGCCGTACCGCTCGGCGCGATCCTCGCATGGCTGATGGTGCGCAGCGATATCCCAGGCAAGAAAATCATTTCGTTTTTGATCGTCATCGCCTACATGACGCCGTCCTGGTGCAAAGCGCAGGCCTGGCTGTCAATCTTCCGCAACGCACTCGGCGGAACGCCCGGCATTCTGTACTGGCTGGGGTGGAACGTGCCGGACTGGGTCGCATACGGACCGTTCGCAATGGTCTGTGTGCTTGCCCTTCACTACTATGCGTTCACCTACATCATGCTTGCCGGCTCGCTCGGTTCGATCAACTCCGAGCTTGAGGAAATGGCGCTGATCCAGGGCGCGAGCAAAAAGACCATTGTGATGCGCATCACACTGCCTCTCGTCATGCCTGCGTTCCTTTCGGCAACGATCATGACGTTTTCGAAAGCGATCGGAGGATACTCGGTCGCGTCATATCTTGGCACGCGTGTCCAGTACCATACGCTGTCCACGCGTCTGCACGACCAGATTGCAAGCGGTATGCCCGGCGTCGGCTACGCGATTTCGATTCTGATGATCCTGATCTCCGCAGGGCTGATCCTCGTCAATAACAAGGTAATCGGCACGCGAAAGTCCTATTCCACGATCAACGGCAAGGGCGGCCGCAGCGTCGATCTGATGCTCGGCAAATGGCGTACTCCGATGTTTGTGTTCGTCTGCCTGTTCCTGCTGGTCGCACTGGTCGTGCCGATCGTGAGCCTCGTCATCGAGAGCCTGCAGGTCACGCCGCTGAACGGACTTGCGGCGGACAACTTCACGCTCTTTAACTGGATCGGCAAGGAAGAAAACTCCTATGCACTTCTGAACTGGGAACCGGGACTGTTCCGCAACGTCAAGTTCACGTCGGCGATCTGGAATACGGTCAAGCTCGGTGTGTTCGGCGCGATCATCTCCTCGTTCATGGGCCAGGTCTTCGGTTACATCAGTGTTCGCGGCAGAGGAAAATGGTACGGCCATATGATCGACCAGCTGGTATTCATTCCGTACCTGATCCCGGCGGTCGCATTTTCCGCGGTCTATGTCGCAATGTTCATTAAACCAAAGCTCGGCGGGCTGATCCCATCGCTTTACGGAACGTTCCTGCTGATTCTTCTGATCTCTACAGTCAAGTATTTTCCGTACGCGAGCAAGAGCGGCACTGCGACGATGATCCAGATTGCAGCAGAGCTCGAGGAGGCGGCGTCAATCAACGGCGCAGGTTTCTTCCGGCGCTTTGCCAGAATCATCTTCCCGCTGGCAAAGAACGGCTTTATGTCCGGATTCATTCTTACGTTCATCAGCATTGCAAAGGAGTTCGACCTGATCTCCCTTGTCGTCAATGAACGAAATATCACGCTTTCGTACCTGACCTTCACGTATACGAGCCTCACCTGCTACCAGCTTGCGGCATGCAGCTCGGTCGTTATGATCGCACTGATCTCAGTCATGTATCTGATCGCGAAGAAGGCGTTCGGCGCGGATATCGTCAAGGGCTGGAGTTAAGCACAGATGGGACGAAAAACGGAAACGGCTTTTCGTTAATCATAAAAACAAAAACACAGGAGGAAAAGAAATGAACACTGCAAAAAAGGTCCTTGCACTCGTTCTCGTACTGATGATGGCAGTTACTGCCTTCGCTTGCGGACCGAAAACGGAAGCACCCGCAGCCGAGAGCAGCACGGCGCAGGACAAGCCGGCGGAAAACCCCGCTGCGGAGAATCCTGCAGACAAGACGGAAGACGCAAGCACAGCGACAGAAGAACAAGCGGCAGAACAGCCGGCAGCCTCCCTCGTCGTCCGTGATACGAGCGACTACGTCAACATGTCCATGGATGAACTCTATGAGGAAGCCAAGAAGGAAGTTGCGGCGGGCCATCAGTTCGTCGTCTATTCCGAGACCGGTTCGACTGCAAAGTCGGTTTCGAAGTTCCAGGAAGCATATCCGGAGATCGTTGTGGAATGCACAAAGCTGAAGACCAACGCGATTGCTGAGAAGATCAAGCTTGAGTATGAAGGCAACCCGTACTGCGACCTCGTAATCACGAGCGACGGCAGCGGCGCGATCTACGAAGAGTGGTATACCAAGGGATACACAATCGCTTATTATCCGGCGTCGATTGAGGCCGATCTGAACCCCGAGTATACACCTTACGGACTTCCGATCACGCTCGAAGCGGACATCTGGTTTTACAACACCAAAGCTTTCCCGGATGGCGCGCCGATCAACAACTGGTGGGATGCGGTTGAAATGGACGAGAACGGAAATTCTAAGTTCACGATCATTTCCCATGAAGCATCCAACCTGAACATGGCGTCGACGCTTTCGAACCTCGTCAAGAACGCCGACATGCTCGAAGCCGCGTACAAAGAAAAATACGGCAAAGACATCGAATACACCTATCCGGAAGATTCCGGTGTCGAACCGAACAACGCAGGTTATGAATGGCTCTATCGTTTCCTCCAGTGCGATCACCGCGTCACCAACGACAGCGACGAGATTCTGGAGACGGTTGACGCTTCCACGGCAGAGGCCCCAATCCTCGGCTATGGCTCCGGCATCAAACTCGGAGACGCGCTTGAACTCGGCCGCAATGTCGATTACATCACCACTCTGTCCCAGTTCAACGGCTTTGCGAGAGCGAAGTTCGTCCTGATCTGCACCAAGACCGACAACCCGGCAGCCGCGCGTCTGTTCGCACTGTACAGCCTCGGCGGTGAAGACGGCCAGGGCGCAGGCTATGACGCATACGTCAATCGTATGGGCAGCTATCCGACCCGTGCAAGCCGCGATGCATCTGCCTTCAACCCGAAGTATTCCTTTGAAGATCTCCGCCTGCTCCCGACGGATCTGGAGTTTGTCAACTACAACTATCTGGATGTGCAGGACTTCTGGAATTACTACGCAGACGTCTTCAAAAAATAATCTAACACTGCCTCTCGTTCCGGTGCGGGCAAACTGCCCGCACCGGATTTTGAAACAGGACACATGAAAAAGACAAATACCAATCCTTCATCGTGGACACAAATGTTTCACTTTACCAAGGAAGGCCGTCTTAAGAGTGACACTCTACTGTACGCGTTCTTTCTTGGGCTTGGGATTCTGCTTCTGAATTTTCTGCTGTCCAATCGTCTGACGATTTTCTTTGAAGAACTGTTCGAGAACATGTCTCGTGTTGGCAAAAACGTGCTCGACATTGCTGCGCCTTCCGTGCTGTGCGCTGTTTTGTCGCTGCCGCTGTTTCTTCTGATTCGAAAAAAGAGCATCGTCCTGCTCGGATTCTGGATTGCATTTGTGCTCGCGGCCGTGATCGTCATCACGGTGGCGGCTTCGTATGACCGGGAGACGGCCGGTGCAATGGTACCGGCATTTCTGGGCATCTTTGTTGTGCCTGCTGCAGCTGGCGCGGCAGCGGCAACGCTTCTGTATCTGCGCTGGCGCAAAAAGAATCCTGATCCGATCGCCGAGGAAGAAAGGGAACAGAGTGATCAGGAAGAGCAAACAAGGGAATAATAATGCGGCGCATTTATAAGCGCCAGCAGCATCGACCGTGACGCTCTGTCGCGGCTTTTTTTTCGACAAGCGAACGACGCAAAAGACCGGCTGTCAATCCGATATCGATCTGATATGCTGAAAAACGGATGGAACTCTTTTTGCACCCTTCTCACGTCGAAGAGCCCTTTCTGCGTGGGTTTCTAAAGCTGTCATTAAGGGAGTGATCAATCATTCTTGTTTTGATTGCTTTCCGGTTAGTATAGTTGATATGATGAACCTTGAAGTTGATTAACTATCTGTGATTCCAGTCATCAACCTGTTCCGATTGCAGTATTCTCAATAAACCCTCTTAATAGCATACCGATTATCATTTTTGAGAAACCGAAAACAAATAAACGGCATGAAAAACGGAAGATCGTCCAAAAAAGGAAACAATAACTATGGCAGATATAATTGATTATACCGCTCTATCAAAGGCACTTTCCTCCCGCCGATTCCTGCCTGAAATCTATGACACGGCTGAGGAAGCAAAGGCGGCCGCTCTCCGCATCATCGGCGGCAAGAGCGTGGGCATCGGCGGAAGCGCCACCGTGCGGGACATGAAGCTTGCAGAAGCTCTTCAGGCAAACGGGAACGAGGTCTCCTGGCATTGGCTTGCGGCCAAAGAGGCGAAGAAGGCCGCAAGGGACAAGGCTTTGAAGGAAGACGTGTACCTGTGTTCCACCAACGCCCTTACCACGGACGGACGGCTTGTGAACATCGACGGAACCGGCAACCGTGCCGCAGGCATGATCTACGGTCCCTATGAGGTGATCGTGATTGCAGGCAGGAACAAGATTGTGGGCTCTCTGGACGAGGCAGTGGAGCGCATCAAACGATATGCCTGTCCTCCCAACGCCCGGCGGCAGCATTTTGACACGCCCTGCGCCAGAACTGGTCAGTGCCATGATTGCCGTATCAGCGACAGGATGTGTAATGTGACATTCATCCTGGAGGCGCCAACCAAACCGGTGAAGGCATTCCATGTGCTCGTCGTGAAGGAAGATCTGGGACTGTAAGACGGCGAATGGAGTATTCTCCGGTCATAATTGCAGTACCCCAAAAAGGTGCATTGGTCACTAATAAAGTGCCGATTGACGACGAAAATCCGTTGAGACTGTTCGTAACGGAAGGGAAGTTGTTACGGTACAAACCGAACAGCAGTTTCTTTATTCACATTCTTCGGTTTTTTCGGATCGGCATTGCATTACCGAAACAAATCATTCAATCGTATCAGGCATATTGATCATAGACAGCGCGTGTCCGGACCAAAATGGAGCGAATTGCGGAACGGTTCACAGGGAATACTATCATGATGAACATTCAGTTACAGGATTCTTCCATACAGATTGCAAATATGCATGAGTTAGAAAAACTGATCGGGGGAATCGGTTTTTTCCCTTTGTTCCGGAACAGCATTCCGGGGTTTTCTCTCGAGGAACATACGATATATGCTCCCTGGTGGAGCGGCGATCCGCACAGGGATCCCTGGGAATGGAGAATGACGATCGCCTCGGAACACAAAATCGCATACGGGAAATTTTTCTCCGGGAAGGCGGGTTTTATCTCCTCTGAGTGGCTGCCGGCTTTCTGCAATTCCAGGAGGAACGGATACGACTTTGACGCGTTATGGGATGATGAACTTGCGAGTTTCAGACAAAAGCGAATCATGGACTGTTTTTCCGATAAGGAAGAGCTGTTTTCGTTTCAATTGAAAAGAATGGCTGGCTTCGATAAACAAGGCGAGAAGAACTTCGAAGGAACGATCTCCTCGCTCCAGCAAAAGCTCTACCTTGTTGACAGCGATTTCAGACGGAGACGGAACCGTTACGGGATTGAATATGGCTGGCACATCGCAAAGTATGCCATGCCGGAGAAGATTTGGGGATATGAGTATATCACTTCCGAATATTCTTCAGAACCGGCTGATTCCTATGACCGTATCCGTTCCCGCATCACAGAGGTGTATCCGCAGATATCAGAAACAGGAATCCGGTTTCTTGCAGGGGAAAGACCGCAGTAAAAAAGTGAGTTCCGCCAGGGCGGAACTCACTGCCATTTCGCGGGATATGCCGTGATTTATCCAAACAGCTTGAATTTATTCATGCGCTCAACCATCTGACCGAACTGGGTGACTGATTCGTTCAAAGCGTCAATGGCGCCGTTCAGTTTGTCGATATCGAAACTGGAGGCTATGTTCTTCAGAGATGTGATGGCATCATTCAGAGATCCGAAATCGATACCGTTAATGCTGTTCAGTGCCTGCTGCAGTCCGGAAATCGCCGTTGTGGTATCGGTGATCAGAGCGTTTGTGTCGGTGATCAGAGTATTGACACTCTTCATGTCGAGCGCCTGAACCTGCTCTGTCGCGGTATTGAGAAGCGTTATTGCCGGAGGCACGACTTTGTACGCGACAAAGGCACCGACCAGAGCGGAAATGAGCAGGCAGATCAGACAGAGTACGAGAAGGTTTTTGACTTTTCTAAGATATTTGGTCTGCTTCTGATTCTGTTCCAGTATCTGCTTCAAAAGATCGGTTGTAGCTGAATCCGAAGCAGATACGGAACCAACGGGTTGGGCAGGGGCAACAGGAACTGCAGGTACCGGGGTGTTCTCAGCCGGTGTTTCGACTGCGATGTTTTCTGTATCAGCCATTTTTTTCTCTCCTTTATCATAGTAAGAATGATTTCATCCGTTTTCCTGTCAATCATTATATCATAATGACGGAGCATTTGAATTCAAAATAGCATAATTCGATCAATGTATCTGCACAGCCTCATCGGATGTTTATGCCGTGTGAAGCAATTGTTTGCTGATCGTTTTTGTTCGGAACAGGCATGTAAAAACAGATGCGCCGACCGCCGGAAACGGGTCATTTCATCTGCTTTTCAAGTAATCTGAAAGGTATGAAATCTTTGATTGACAAACAGGCAGTAAGTCGGTAAAATATCGTTGTTTGTGGGGTTTCGACATGTTTTTGCAGATTGATGATGCGATCCGTCGCAACGGCGAATTGTTTGAGGCGGACCTGTCAGAGAGTTTTGAGCAGCAGTTGTTCAACGGACGTGAAATCGTTTTTGCTGAACCGGTTTCCATTCACTGCTCCTACTCATACGACGGGAAGGTGTTGAGTATAGACGGATTCGTCCATACCGTACTCAAATCCCGGTGCGCTAGATGCGACAAGCTGTTTGACGAAACATTTCAGGTTCCATATAGCGAGAAATTCGTTAACACCAGATTTGCATCCGATTATCAGGATGAAGAGTGCTATACGTTTTCCGGCAATATGATTGACCTGAGAGAATCTGTTTTAAACTGCATTTTCCTTTCACTTCCGATCGTCAGTCTTTGCAGAGAAGACTGTAAAGGGTTGTGCCCCGTTTGCGGATGTGACCTGAATGTTGAAACATGTAACTGTAATCCTGATCGATAATCATTTTTGATAATGTATAGTTTGAGCAATTTATTGGAGGTGTGAAACATGGCAGTACCGAAAAGAAAAACTTCAAAGGCCAAAAGAGATTCCAGAAGAGCAAGCAATTCTAAACTTGCCCAAGTGAGCCTGGTGGAGTGCCCGCAGTGCCACGAGCTGAAAGAAGCTCATGCTGTTTGCAAAAAATGCGGTTACTATGACGGCCGTAAAGTAATGGATGTCTGATTGTTTGATAATGAATGAAGTTTGAAAGGGACCTTCTTCTTGAAGGTCCTGTTTCATAATTGCCTGGACTCATAGAAAGGATTCATATGATTATCTCTGTTGATTTGATGGGCGGAGATCATGCACCGCAGGCAGTCATTTCCGGTGTCAGGCTTGCTCTGAATAAGACAGCCCCGTCCGTTTCATTCCTTCTGTTCGGGACAAAAGACGCGCTGGACGCTGCTTCCGCCGAATTCTCGGAAGCGGATCTGAAGCGTGTCAGCCTGGTCGAAACGACGGAAGTGATCGACTGCGAAGAGGCTCCTACGGCTGCGATCAGGAAAAAGAAGGATTCGTCTCTGGTCAAAGCGGTCGAGTCCGTTGCGAACGGGGTATCCGATTGCGTTGTTTCAGCGGGCAATACCGGCGCGCTTCTTGCTGGCGCGACCCTGATCATCAAGCGCATCAAGGGCGTGAAACGGCCTGCCCTGGTTACCGCCCTGCCAACCGTAAAGTCGGGATATACCGTTCTTCTGGACAGCGGCGCCAATACGGACTGCAAGCCGGAGTATCTGAGCCAGTTCGGGATCATGGGCGCGGAATACGCAAAGGCGAATCTGGATATTGCCGATCCCAGAGTCGCGCTGCTGAATAACGGCGCGGAAAAAGCAAAAGGGAACGAACTGACAAAACAGGCCTATCAGCTTCTGGAAGCATCGGACGCGATCCGTTTCTGCGGCAACTGCGAGGCTAGGGACGTCCTGTCCGGCGACTATGATGTCATTGTAGCGGACGGATTCGACGGAAACGTATTATTAAAAGGAATTGAAGGCACGGCGATGTCCCTTTTCAAAATGCTGAAAGAAGCGCTGTATTCTTCCTTCCGTTCGAAAATCGGCGCATTGCTTGCCAAACCCGCATTCAGAGCGTTGAAACACAAAATGGATTATTCGGAAATCGGCGGAGCTGTCCTTCTCGGCGTGAACGGCGGCGTGATCAAGGCGCACGGTTCTTCGAACGAAAAAGCATTTATGAATGCGATCCTTCAGGCGGAGAAACTGATCAACAGCGGCATGATCGGAACGATTTCCGGTTATTTCGCTGCCCAGCAGGCCGAAAATGAATAAGTGGTCATATGGAAGACATTGACAAATGTCCTGACCGCATATAAAATGACATCGTTGTTTTACGACGAATACTATTAAGGGGTTTTTACTATGTTTTTCGATAAAGTTAGAGAAATCGTTGCAAACCAGCTTGATTTGGATCCTGCTTCCATCACGATGGACAGTGCTCTGGTAGATGATCTCAAGGCGGATTCGCTCGATATCGTTGAGCTGATCATGGATCTTGAGCAGGAATTTGACGTTGAGATTCCTGACGGTGATCTTCCGAATGTGAAAACGATCGGGGATATCGTAGCTTTTCTCGAGAAGAACTGATTGTCCAGAAGACAAGCAACCCCGCATCTTGTTTTGGTGCGGGTTATTTTTTTAAGGCAATGACGGAAAAACGGATAAAAAGAACAGAAGAAGACATAGGATATGTTTTTCAAAACCCCCAACTGCTGTTAACCGCGCTGACGCACTCGTCATATGTGCTTGGGGACGGAAGAAATCAGGAATACAACGAGCGCCTGGAGTTTCTCGGGGATGCCGTTCTGGAATTAAGTATCAGCCGCGTACTGTTTGATGACGGGAAATGCCTGAAGGAAGGTCAGATGTCCAGAATGCGGGCTTCCATCGTTTGTGAAAAATCACTGTATGCTGCGGCAAAATCCATCTCACTCCAAAATCATATCATCCTCGGCCACGGGGAAGAAATCAATGCGGGACGGAACAAGCCTTCCGTTCTTTCCGATGCGCTGGAAGCAGTGATCGGAGCCATTTATCTGGACGGCGGATTCGAAGCGGCGGATCAGTTCATCAAAAGGACGATCCTTGCTTCCGTCGACTGGAACGAAGAGGCTTTGATGGATAAGGATTCCAAAACAAAACTGCAGGAGTTCGTTCAGGCGAGGCATCTCGGAACCATAACGTATCAACTCGTTGAGGAGTCCGGGCCGGACCATGATAAGATATTTACGGAGGCGCTGCTTCTGGACGGGAAGGAAATCGGCCGCGGGCAGGGCAAGAACAAACAGGCGGCGGGGCGCGCTGCCGCAGAAACGGCCCTACAGGTGCTTCAGAAGAGACAGACAGGAGAGGGAAATTGCGATTAACGAAACTGGAACTTGCAGGATTCAAGTCCTTTGCAAAGAAAACGGAACTGAGTTTTGGTGAAGGCATTACTGCGGTAATCGGTCCGAACGGTTCGGGAAAAAGCAATATCGCGGATGCGATCCGCTGGGTCCTTGGCGAACAGAGCGCCAAGGCTCTTCGCGGAACCCGCATGGAAGACGTCATTTTCAGCGGTACCCAGGAACGTAAGTCCCTGGGATATTGCGAGGTTATCCTTTCATTTGACAATTCAGACGGTACACTCGCCATTCCATATCAGGAGGTTGCTGTTTCCAGAAGGCTGTACAGAAGCGGCGAGAGCGAATACTGCATCAATAACAATAACTGCAGGCTGAAAGACGTCCAGGAACTGTTCCGTGACACGGGAATCGGCAAGGACGGCTATTCGATCATCAGCCAGGGAAAAGTTGATGAGATCCTGTCCAACAAGTCGAACGAGCGGAGAGTCGCGCTTGAGGAAGCTGCCGGGGTCATGCGGTTCAGAGTCCGCAAGGAAGAGGCGGCGAGGAAGCTTGAAAATACGGAAAAGAATCTCGTCAGGCTGGAAGATATCATCGCCGAGTTGGAGGACAGACTCGGACCGCTGGAACAGCAGAGCGATATCGCAAAACAGTATCTTAAACTCCGCGACGAGCTGAAAGACCTGGAAATCAATCAGTTCCTGTACCAGATGGACCGGTCAAAGGAGCGCCTGAAGAACAACGCTTCGGTCCTGGACCAGATTGCCGAACGTGAAAAAGAGATTGAAGTCCAGTCGGCGCAGCTTCAGACCGATTGTCTGCAGCTGGAAGACCGCAGCCAGGGGCTTGACGCAACATTATCCGCGGAGCAGAACGAACTGATGGCGGCTTTGTCGAAGCTGGAGTCAGATATCGGAGAGAGCAATCTCGTGAAGGAGAAGATCCTCCATACCCGTTCGGATATCGACAGAATTGCGGAAGAGATCGCGAACTCCAAAAAAACGATATCCAGCCTGGAGGCATCGCTTCTGACGGAAGAAGACAATGAAGCGAAGCAGAAACTTCTGGAAGAGATAGACCGGGATCTCCGGGATGCGGAAACCGAGATCGGCAAACAGGACAGGGACCTCTCTGAAGCTGAAGAAAAGGTCGACCGGATCAAGGAAGAGATCATTGACGCCATGAACCAGCTGGCCGATTCAAAAAGCAGTCTCTCCAGATTTGACACGATGACGGATTCCATCACGGGAAGACTGGCTGCGATCCGGTCAGAGCGTGAGCAGCTCCTTCTGAAACGGGATAACCTTACAGCAGAAAAACAGGATGCTGAAGCGGAAAAAGAAGTCATACACGAAGGGATCCTGGAAAACCGTTCTCTGTTAAAGGAAGCATTTGACAGGCAGGCAGAATTCCAGTCAGAGTATAACCGGCTTCTGAATGACCACAGCAGATTGCTTCAGGACGTCGGAAAACTTGAATCGAGAGTGCATCTGCTCCGCGAAATGGACAGATCGCACGAAGGTTATTTTTCTTCTGTGAAAAACCTGCTCGAGGACGCAAAGCGGGACCGTTCGGTTCAGAAATCCATTATCGGGGTCGTTGCCGAGCTGATACGCGTTCCGAAGGAATATGAGAACGCCGTCAACATGTCTCTCGGTGCTGCCCTGCAGAATATCGTGACGCCGTCCGCGGAGGACGCGAGATTCCTCATTGAGTATCTGAGAGAAAAGGAATACGGACGAGCAACGTTCCTGCCGCTTTCCATGCTTCATCCTCAGGCACCGAACAGGGAGGAACAGAACATCATTTCCGATCCGTCCTGCATCGGACTTGCGAGCGACCTTGTTGAATATGATCCGTCCGTGGCTTCCGCGATCCGGTATCTTTTGGGAAGGACGATCCTTGTAAAGGATATTGCAACGGGCATCGGATTAAAGAAGAAGGGATCGGGCAGCCTGCAGATCGCGACGCTGGACGGCGACATCATCAGCCATTCCGGAGCGATGAGCGGCGGAAGCATCCGCAAGAAAGATACGACGCTGCTCGGAAGGAAACGGGAGATTGAAGAGCTCGACGCTCAGATCGCAGCGGTTAAAAAGCAGGCTGCAAATACCGCTGAACTGTGCGAAAAAGCATTGAAAGCTAAGAACGAAACCGACCTGCTGATCGAGGAACGCCGGGACGCGCATCATGACAAGGAAATCGAGCTGACCAGAATCACCGAAAAGATCGATATTATTCTGCGCGATATTGACGATAACGAACTGCAGCTGAACCGGTTCGATGAGGAAAAGACGCAGCTGGAGGAAAACCTTGCCGATATCGAGAACGAAAGACAGAAAGCCCTTGAGATCCAGAGAAAGATCGACGAGGGGAATGTTGCCTCCAGGGAGGACGTGGCGGCCGCGCAGGAAGAACTGACTGCGATGCGGAAATACCATGAGGAGACACTGGCCAGGATCTCGGATCTGAAGATCCGGAGGATGTCTCTTCAGAAGGAGCAGGACGCCCTCGCGGCGGAAAGAAACCGGATCCGGGACGAGCTCGATTCGACCGGCAGGCACATCTCCGAACTGGAACATCAGAAACAGGCTTTGTCCGACGCGATGGAAGCGCATGAAAAGGATCTCTGCCGTCTGGAGTCGGTCATTGAAACGGAACAGCGTGACGTTTCGTCGAGGAAGGAGCATCAGCAGACAAAGGAGAACGAACGGATCTCCATCTCGGAAAACCTATCGGACTTCAGGGCAAAGCGGGAGGCGCTTCTTGTTGAACTGCATGAGCTCAGTGAAAACAGACACCGGTTTGAGCTTTCAACGAACCGTATCGAGATCGAAATGGCCAACATGCAGGACCGCATCTGGAACGATTATGAACTGACGCTTGACAACTGCGAGCCGTTCAGACATCCGATCCCTGTCGGGGCAACAGCGGCCCGGATCGGCGAAATTCGGACGAAGATCCGCGAGTTCGGCGACGTGAACGTTTCCGCGATCGAGGATTTCAATTCCGTATCCGGAAGGTATAAGGATCTTTCCACGCAGCGCGATGACCTGAGGACCGCGCAAACGGATCTCAACGTGCTGATCGAGGATCTGACAAAAACGATGGAAACGATCTTCAGAGAGAAATTCTCCCAGATCCAGTCGAATTTCAGTTCGGTATTCACGGAACTGTTCGGCGGCGGAAGCGCGGAGATGGTACTTTCTGACAAGAATGACGTGCTCGGATGTGATATCGACATTATCGCACAGCCCCCGGGAAAGAAACTGCAGCTTCTTTCGCTTCTTTCCGGCGGTGAACGCGCGCTGACTGCGATCGCGCTGCTGTTCGCGCTCCTCAGGCTGAAATCTCCTGCGTTCTGCGTTCTGGATGAGATCGAATCTTCTCTGGACGAGGCGAACGTTTCCAGATTCGGCCAGTATCTGAAGGAATATGCGTCCGTTACACAGTTCATTCTCATTACGCACAGAAAAGGAAGCATGGAAGTCTGCGATACGCTGTACGGCGTTTCGATGGAGGAACGCGGCGTAAGCAAAATCGCGTCGGCGAAATTCGAGGAGGCAGTTTCATGAGCGGGAAATTCGCGTCGTTTTTAAAGGGTCTCACAAAGACAAGGAACAATCTGTTTTCTTCTTTGTTCTCATCTGAAGATGCCATCAATGAGGAGTTTTATGAGGAACTGGAAGAATCCATGATTCTGGCCGACGTAGGCGTGCAGACAACACAGAACCTTCTGAAAGAGCTCCGAGACCTGGTGAAGGTCGAGAAGATACGCACGAGAGACGACGCGAGGATCGCACTCGCCGGCAGGGTGTCCGATATGCTCAAATCGGATTCTGCTTTTACCCCGGATTCCAGCCCGGCGGTCATACTTGTCGTCGGAGTGAACGGGGTCGGGAAGACGACCTCGGTAGGAAAACTTGCCTATCTGTACAAGAATGAGGGGAGACGGCCAATGATCGCCGCTGCCGACACGTTCCGTGCGGCGGCATCGGAGCAGCTGCAGATCTGGGCGGAAAGGGCGGATGTCCCGATCGTGAAACACGGGGAAGGCGCTGATCCCGGCGCGGTCGTATATGACGCCATCAGCGCATATCTCGCAAGGAAGATGGATCTTCTGATCGTAGATACGGCCGGACGGCTTCATAATAAGACAAACCTCATGAACGAGCTTGCAAAGATCCAGAGGATTATCGCAAGGGGACTCCCCGACGTTCCGTGCGAGATCCTGCTGACGCTGGACGCCACGACAGGACAGAACGCCGTCTCGCAGGTCATGGCATTTTCCGAAATCATCAAGGTGTCCGGACTGATCATTACAAAGCTCGACGGAACCGCAAAAGGAGGAATCGCGGTATCGCTCAGCAATGACGCGCGCGTTCCGGTCCGCTTTGTCGGCCTTGGAGAAGGGATCGAAGATTTCCAGCGTTTTGAGGCGGAAGACTACGCGAAGGCATTATTCTGAAAAATATGCTTGACAGAAGTTTCTTCTGTGGTTAAGATGTGGTGTAAAGCGAATATGCTTTACACCTTTTTTATGAAAGATTTATTTGAATTCAGCGAATTGCTTGATCAATATGCGGGACTGCTGACAGACCATCAGAGAGAAATAGCCTGTCAGTATGTCTATGAGGATTTTTCATTATTTGAGATTTCGGAACGCACGGGTATTTCCAGACAGGGCGTCCGGGATTGTCTCAATAAGGCGGAAAAAATGCTGAGGCATTATGAAACGGTTCTTGGACTGGTCAGCAAGAACAAAACGATCTCATCCGCAGCTGACAGAATAACGGATTGCGCCGGCAGAATCGCGGACAGCACGCTGAAGGCGGAAATCATGCAGTCCGTGTCGCTGATCACGGAAACACTGGAACAGTAACAGAGTTATGGCATTTGAAACGATTACCGGAAAACTGCAGAACATTTTCAAGAATCTGACAAACCGCGGCAAGCTCTCCGAAAAGGAAGTCCGGGATGCAATGCGCGAAATCAAGCTTGCCCTGCTTGAGGCGGATGTCAACTTTCTCGTAGTGAAGGACTTTATCAAGCGGACGACGGAACTCGCTGTCGGCGAAAGCGTTCTGGAAAGCCTTACACCCGGTCAGCAGGTGATCAAAATCGTCAGGGATGAACTGACGAAACTGATGGGGGAAAGCAACAGCAGAATCAGTTTCGGTTCCGTGACGCCGGCTGTCATTCTTGTCTGCGGACTTCAGGGCGCCGGCAAAACGACCTTCTGTGCCAAACTGGCGGATTTCCTCAACAAACAGTACCATAAAAAGGTCATGCTCGCCGCATGCGACGTGTGCAGGCCTGCCGCCATCGATCAGCTGAAGGTGCTTGGTGCAAAAATCGACGTTCCGGTTTTTGACCGCGGGATGGAAAACCCCGTTGAAACAGCTTCGCTCGCCGTGGGACGGGCAAGAAGGGATTTCCTGGATGTTGTCATCATCGATACCGCGGGACGTCTTCACATCGATGAGGAAATGATGCAGCAGCTCTCCGATATCAAAGACGCTGTTCATCCGGCGGAGGTCCTTCTTGCGGTTGACGCCATGACAGGACAGGACGCCGTCAACGTTGCAGAGTCATTCAACAACCGGATCGGCGTGACCGGCATCGTGCTGACGAAACTGGACGGCGACGCGAGAGGCGGCGCTGCCCTGTCTGTCAGAGCGGTAACGGGAAAACCGATCAAGCTGGTCAGCACTGGAGAAAAAATCGGGGACCTGGAGCCTTTTTATCCGGACAGGATGGCGTCGCGCATTCTCGGAATGGGAGATGTCCTGTCCCTGATTGAGAAAGCAGAGCAGGCATTCGATCAGCAGAAGACGGTCGAACTGGCGCAGAAGATCAAAAAAGACGCCTTCACGCTGGACGATTTCCTCGATCAGCTCGAGCAGATGAAAAACATGGGATCAATGCAGGATATCCTGAAGATGATCCCGGGAGGGAACCAGCTTTCCAATGTTTCTGTCGACGAGAAAGCGCTTTCCCACACGCAGGCGATCATTCAGTCTATGACCAAAGCGGAACGGGCGAATCCCGATATCCTGAACGCATCCAGAAGGAAAAGAATCGCCAAGGGGTGCGGCCTCACGGTACAGGATGTCAACCGCCTCATGAACCAGTACGCAAACATGCGGAAAATGATGAAGCAGTTCAGCGGAGGGAAAATGAAAAAAGGCAGGTTCGGCAGGCTGCCGTTTGGCTTCTAATTGAAAACCACGGGTTTTCGTTTAAGTAAATCAATATATTAATTGGAGGAAAAATATGCTTAAAATCAGACTGCGCAGAATGGGCGCAAAGAAAAGTCCCTTTTACAGAATCGTTGTTGCGGATTCCCGCGCACCGCGTGACGGAGCCTTTGTTGAGGAACTGGGCTATTATAATCCCACTACCGATCCGATCGACCTGAAGGTGAACAATGACGCCGCCGCCGAGTGGATCCGTAAGGGCGCACAGCCGACAGATACCGTCCGTGCTCTCCTGAAAAAGAGCGGCGCGATCCAGTAAGAGGTTCTTATGGACGAACTGGTTCTGTTTCTGGCGAAAAGCCTGGTCAGCTTACCGGAAGAGGTCAGCGTTAACACCAAACAGGACGGCGACTGCACTGTCATTGAGCTGCATGTTGCAGAACAGGATATGGGAAAAGTGATCGGACGGCAGGGAAGGATCGCAAAAGCGATCCGTACGATCGTCCGCGCTGCCTCTTTGCGTGAGAATCGGAAATACACGGTGGAAATCATTTGAAACCATATTTGAGAATCGGGTGCATCGTCCGTCCGCACGGCGTGCAGGGTGCATTGAAAATCATGCCTGAGACCGATGATCTGAGCAGATTCAGATCGTTGGATCAGGCATATATTGAGTATCCGGACCATTATGAGGCCGTGAAGATCCTGGAAGTCAAAATTCAGAGTTCCAGCGTTGTCGTACGGCTTGAAACGTGCGGTTCCGTGGAGGATGCGCTTGCATTGAAGGGACGTTTTCTGTGCGTGGACCGGGCGCACGCCGTGAAGCTTCCGGAGGGATCCTATTTTATCTGCGATCTGATGGACTGCGATGTATACGATACCGACGGCGCGTATTACGGCAAAATCACGGACGTGTATTCAACAGGCGCCAACGACGTGTATGAGATCGAGCACGGAAAGCTTTCCGTTCCCGCATTGTCGAAACTGATTTCCGCTGTCGATTTTGAAAAGAATCAGATTGTATTCCATGCAGATATTCTCAGGGAGGTCGGGCTGTTTGAAGATTGATGTTCTCACGATATTCCCTGAAATGTTCGGCGTGTTTTCGTCTACGAGCATCATCGGCCGTGCCTGCGAGAGCGGTATTCTTGAGATCCGCACGCATGATATCCGGGATTATACGACGAACAAGCACAGAAAAGTCGACGATTATCCGTACGGCGGGGGAGCAGGCCTGGTGATGATGGCGCAGCCCATCTACGACTGTATCGAGAATGTCAGGCAGGGTGATTTCACGGGCAAGGTTGTTCTGATGACCCCACGGGGAAAGCCGCTCACAACGGAGACAGCCCGTGAATACGCAAAGGAAAGCCATCTGATCATTCTGTGCGGGCATTACGAGGGCATCGACGAACGGGTATCGCCGCTGATTGATGAGGAGATCTCGATCGGCGATTATATCCTGACTGGCGGTGAAATACCGGCAATGGTGTTCATGGACTGCGTCAGCCGCTTTATTCCGGGCGTGCTCGGCAGTATGGACAGCGTGGAAGAGGAGTCCTTCTCCAACAATCTGCTGGAATACCCGCAGTACACACGTCCCTCGGAATTCCGCGGGATGTGCGTTCCGGAACCTCTGCTGAACGGCAATCATAAAGAGATCCGTGAATGGAGACTCCGCATGGCGGAGGAAAAGACAAAAGAAGTCCGTCCTGATATGTATGACAGATACATCATACAGAAACAGGAAGAAGAGGCATTGAAGAAAAAGGCGAAAAGGAAGAGGAGCCGGAACTGCGGCGAAAGCCCGGAAACGGCAGCCTTTTCAGACAGCGAAGCAGGAAACTGAGAGGGAATTGTAGAAGAGAATCAGGGCTTTGAAACAGTCCGGAATTTCATCGGAATTTCCGCAAAAAAACCGTTATTTTTTGCTTGCTTTCGGTATCATGCTGTGTTATAATCGCGCCTGTATGGCAATAGGCGGTCCTCTGTTCGCAATGAAGTATGAACGCTGAAATATGGAAGGAGAATTAACCATGTCAGTAATTATCAACGAATTGGAAAAAGAACAACTCAGAAGCGATCTCCCTGCGCTGCAGGTCGGCGATACCGTCCGGGTATTTGTCAAGGTCGTGGAAGGAACAAGCGAAAGACTTCAGAACTTTGAGGGAATCGTCATCAAGATCCAGGGCGGCGGCATCCGCAAGTCCTTTACGGTTCGGAAGATCTCCTACGGTGTCGGCGTTGAGAGGACTTTCCCCTATAACAGCCCCCGTATTGACCGGATCGAAGTGGTTCGCCACGGCGTAGTCCGCAGAGCGAAACTGTTCTATCTGCGCGACCGTGTCGGTAAGGCTGCTAAGATCAGAGAAAAGATTATTGTTAAGAACAAATAAGAAGCGAGACCTTAACCCCGATTGCATAACAGCTTTTGGGGTTTCTTTTTTTCAGGAGCGGTTATGATTCAGTGGTATCCTGGGCACATGGCGAAAGCGAAGAAAATGCTCCAGGAAAACTTAAAACTAACGGATATCGTCATAGAAGTGGCGGACGCGCGCGCGCCTCTGTCGACGCGCAATCCCGACTTTAACGAGGTGTTCGCCGGCAAACAGCGGGTTGTTATCCTGAACAAAAGCGACCTTGCTTCAAAGGAATGCACGGATCAGTGGATCTCCAGACTGGAAGCAGAGGGAATGCGGGCCGTTTCCGCGAGTTCGGTCAGAAGCACAACGAGGAACAGAATCGTTCCGGTGCTGGATGAGGTGGCGAAGCCGATCGTTGAAAAGGCAAGGGAAAAAGGCGTGATCAAGACGGTGCGGGCCATTGTCGTCGGGATCCCAAACGTCGGGAAATCCACTATGATCAACTGCATCGCGGGAAGGAAGCGGGCAGCGGTCGGGAACAAACCGGGCGTCACAAAAGGGAAGCAGTGGGTTTCCGTCACAAAGTATCTGGAGCTCATGGATACCCCGGGCATCCTGTGGCCGAAGTTTGAGGATGAATTGACCGCAAGGCATCTTTCCTATCTGAATGCGATCAACGACGATATCCTGGATATAGAAGACATTGCGACGCAACTTGCGGAGGAGCTTGCTCCGATCATTCCGGATGTACTGATCGAACGGTTCGGTTCCGTTCCGGACGGAAATGATCATGACGTGTTCCTGGCTGCCGTCTGCAGGAAACGATCGCTGTATTATACGAACGGCGAGGAGAACACAAAGCGGGCCGCCGAGATCCTTCTTGACGAATTCAGGAGCGGGAAACTCGGCAGAATCACCCTTGAAACGCCTGGGGGAGCAGAATGACGGAAAAAGAAAGAGCACGGCTGGAAACCATAACGGTCTATGAGCGGGAATACTGGGGAAGGCAGGACTGTATTCTCGGAGGAATGGACGAGGTAGGCAGGGGACCTCTCGCGGGTCCTGTCGCCGCGTGCTGCATCATCATGCCGAGCGATCCGCTGATCGAATTTGTCAACGATTCAAAAAAACTGTCCGAATCGAGAAGATCGAAGATCTATCCGACCCTGATCGATACGGCGGTCGACTACTGCGTTGCGTTTGTCGAGCCGGAAACGATCGATTCCATCAATATCCTGGAAGCGACGCGGCTGGCCTTCACGAATGCGTATTACGGAATGAAGGTAAAGCCGACGGATCTTATGATCGACGCGCTCCAGGGGCTCAAGCTGGATGCGGAACAGCATATCCTGATTCACGGCGACGCCTTATCCTATTCCATCGCAGCGGCGTCCATCGTCGCGAAGGTGCAGCGGGACAGGTATATGATCGAAATGGACCGCGTGTATCCGCAGTATCAGTTTGCAAAAAACAAGGGTTACGGGACGGCCGAGCACATTGAGGCGCTCCGGAAATACGGTCCCTGTCCCATCCACCGGCTTTCCTTTATTTCCAAGTTTGTTCAGCACTAGTCCCTGCGTTGAACTTTTGTCCCTAAAATGGTATATTCTTTAAAAGAATGATTACGCAAGGACGATATCTGGTTTGCGCAGATTTTTATATTTTTTAGCAGCAATACTGATTCTTCTCATTCCATCTGCCGCTGCTCTTGGCGATGAGGATCTGATTTATAACGGAGATTTCGGGGTTTCAACCCAGGATGCTTCCCTCCCTGCGGGGTGGGATCTTTCCGCATATATCGCATCAGGCGATTATCTGGATTACGGCTTTTCGGTTGATCTGGATGTTGGGAAGTACATCTATATTGAAAACCTCCAGTCCAACGACGCGCGCATCGTCCAGACCGTTTCGGTTCAGCCTGATACGGTTTATCTGATCTCCGCTCTGGTAAGGACGGAGGACGTCAGGGGCGATCTCGGCGCAACGATCTCGGTCGACAACTTTTCCATCGACGGCACGTACTGCTATTCCCGCGATGTATACGGCACAACCGAATGGGAAGAAGTCCAGCTTTTTGTTCTGACACCTGAAAACCAGGATACGCTCCGCGTTGCCATGCGGCTCGGCGGCTATAGCATGGAGGCCAGGGGACTGGCCTGCTTTTCGGATATTTCGATGCACATTGCCGAAGAGTATGACGATGAGGACGTCATCGATCTTGCGCACGAAACGGGCGTTGTCTACTACGGCAGCGCGGCGTCCGCTGAGGATAGTGCCTCCGATTCCAATACGCCTCCGTTCGTCTCCATGCTGATCGTGACAGCGCTTTTTGCCCTTGTCGGGACCGTGCTGTACGTCCGGTTCCTTCGGAAGGCGCCGGAGAAGGATTCGCTTTCGGAGAAGGACGCAAGGAACCTCCTGATCCTGATCATCATCCTGTCGGCCGTCATCCGGATGATCCTTTCCTTCATCTTTGTCGGGCATTCAACGGATATCAACTGCTTCATGGCGTGGGGAAACGCCATGATGAACGGGCCCCAGAATTTCTATACAAGCGGCATGTTTGCGGACTATCCTCCGGGATACATGTATATCCTCTGGCTGATGACCGCGATCGCGAGACTGTTCGGCCTTGGATACGGAACGCCCGCATACGTTCTGCTTTTCAAGATCCCGTCCCTGATCGCGGACGTCGCCAGTATTATTCTCGTTTACCGGCTTGCCCTGAAATGCGGGAGCACGCGGAAGACGGCGCTTATCCTTGCTTCGATGATCGCCTTCAACCCTGCCGTGTGCTATGTGACCGGCGCGTGGGGGCAGATCGATTCCATACTGTCCCTCGGACTTCTTGCGGTGTGCATGCTGTTTCTGGACAACAGGCGCATTGCGGCCGGAGCTTTATACGGGCTGATGATCCTGATCAAGCCGCAGGCGCTGATGTTCGGCCCCCTGCTCGCGGTGGCGTATTTTTCCAACATCCATTCCGACACCATCCTGGAGAGGATCAAACAGGCGGTCCTTTCCGTTCTTGCCGCGCTGGCTGTCATTTTTGTGCTGGCACTGCCTTTCAAAGGCGGACAGAACGGACTCTGGCTGATGGAGAAATATGC
The DNA here is from genome assembly GCA_017429985.1 of Clostridia bacterium. Classification (GTDB taxonomy): domain Bacteria; phylum Bacillota; class Clostridia; order Christensenellales; family CAG-138; genus JAFRNW01. Next base: position 82,019 of record JAFRNW010000013.1, read on the forward strand.
TTCCACCGCAGGATCCTACGCATACGCGTCCATCGAGGCCTTCAATTTCCACGCGCTGATCGGGGGAAACTGGGCACCTGTCGACGAGGCAGTGGTTTTCGGGATAACGTATAAAGCGATCGGCGTATGCTCGATCGTGATTTCCGTATTGTTTTCGGCAGTACTGTTTATCCGAAGCTGCGGGAACCATAATGGCGCATTGTATCTCTGCGGCGCGGAAATGCTGACCCTGATTTTCACGTTCGGGCATTATATGCATGAGCGGTACATCATTCCCGCACTGATCATGCTGGTCGCGGCATACCTGTATGAAAAGGACAGGAGACTGCTGCTGTCCTATCTGGTGCTTTCCCTGCCGTTGTTCCTGAACGTGATCTCAGCCATGTACATCGTGGATCATCAGGACATGCGCGGGGAAATGTACGATGTGCTCGTTGCCGTCGGATCGTTTACGGAACTGTGCGGCGCAGTGCTTCTGACCTGGTCGTCGGTCGATATTCTTCTCAGAAATCATGTTTTAGCTACGCTTCCGGATCAGACGGGACCGGCGGGCACGATGAAGCATGCCGCATTGCTGATTCCCGAGAAATCCGATACCGTGCGCTACGGGAAGAAGGAGACCGTGCTGGTCATCGCCTTTTCCCTGCTGTATGCCGTCGTTGCCTTTGTGAACCTGGGAACCCTGAAAGCGCCCCAGACCTACTGGGAGCCGGTGTCTCTCGGAGAAACGGTTACGGTTCGGTTCCCTGAAAGCACGCAAATCTCTTCCTACTGGGTTTATTCCAATATCGGCAGCCCGAATACCAGCGAAAGCGGAACCATGATGGTCACCGACGGGGAAAAGGACAGCCTTTACACGCAGACCTACGACGACATGTTCCGGTGGAAACCACATGACTGCAGCTTTCACTCCGATCATGTCATCCTGACGCTGTACTCCGGAACCCTTCAGATCAACGAAATAGCGTTCTTCGATGACGCGGGGAATCTTGTTCCGGCCAGCATCGACAATCCCGCCGGGTCGCAGGGATGTCTTCTGGATGAGCAGGACACGGTTCCCGCGATTCCGTCCTATTATAACGGGATGTACTTTGACGAGCTGTATCACGCCAGGACCGCGTATGAGCATCTTCACAATCTGAAGCCGTACGAGAATTCGCATCCCCCGCTCGGGAAGCTTCTCATCATGATCGGGATCGCGGTATTCGGGATGTGTCCCTTCGGGTGGAGGTTTACCGGTACGCTGATCGGCGTATTGATGCTTCCCGTGATGTATGCGTTCGGCAGGAAGATGTTCAAGCGGATGGATTACGCGCTTCTGCTCATGCTGCTGTTCGCGTCCGATTTCATGCATTTCACGCAGACCAGGATCGCTACGATCGACGTGTACGGCGTGTTCTTTATCCTGCTGATGTTCTATTACATGTATCAGTACATCTCCATGAATTTCTTTGCGGATGAATTCATAAAGACCCTGAAACCGCTTGCGCTTTCCGGACTGTTTTTCGGACTCGGCATCGCCAGCAAATGGATCTGCTTCTACGCCGGGGGCGGGCTGGCCGTTCTGCTCTTCTTCAATCTGTTCCAGAGATACCGCATGTACCGGGACCGCATGAAGAACGGATCGCCTGCGGAGATCGCGGCGGTTTCCGATTTCTGGAAGTACACGGTTCTGACGCTGCTCTGGTGCGTGCTCTTCTTTGTGATCGTGCCGTTCTGCATCTATTTTGCCTCCTATGCGCCGTATTACCGGTATGAGGCGGGGATCAGCACGTCGTACGGGCTGAAGGATATGTTCCGGACTTTCTGGAATTATCAGAACTTCATGTACACCTATCACAGCGGTCTGAAAGCGACGCATCCGTACCAGTCCAGCTTCTGGCAGTGGCCGTTCACGATGAAACCCATGTGGTACTACTACGGGGGAGAGGTCCGGAATACCATTTCGACCATGACGGCATCCGGAAATCCCGCAGTCTGGTGGGTCAGTACGATCGGGGCGATCGCCCTTCTGATCGGCAGACTGACCGGAAAGATCCGGAAGGATACGGCGCTTCAGGTGATTTTCGTCGGCGTTCTTGCGAATTATCTGCCGTGGGTCCTGGTCAGCAGATGCACCTTCATCTATCACTTTTTCGCAACGGTTCCGTTCATCCTGATGGCAACGGTGTATCTGGTGTTTGTACTTGAAGAGCGGTACCCGAAACTGAACCGGTGGAAGTGGGCGTGGCTCGGCCTTGCGGTCCTGATGTTCATCCTTCTTTATCCGGGGATTTCAGGGCTGCGGATCGACGCCGGATGGGCGTCATTCCTGCGGGGCATCCCAGGAGGGAAACTGATGTATGGTGCATGACGGAAAGAAAACGGTCAATGTAATCGGCGCGGGCCTTGCGGGGAGCGAGGCTGCCGACAGACTGACCAGGTTCGGGATACCGGTCGATCTGTACGAAATGAAACCGCACAAAAAATCTCCCGCGCATAAAACGGACGGATTCGCGGAACTGGTCTGTTCCAATTCGTTCCGTTCCGACCGGATCGAAAACGCGGTCGGGCTCCTGAAAGCGGAAATGCGGGAACTGGACTCCCTGATCATGCGCTGTGCCGACGCCACATCCGTTCCCGCGGGAGGAGCGCTCGCTGTCGACCGGAACCTCTTTTCGGATCTGGTTACCCAAAAGATCCGTGAAAATCCTCTGATCACAGTCCATCACGAAGAAGTCGTCCGGATCCCGGACGGATATTCCATCATCGCGACCGGACCTTTAACATCGGACGCGCTTTCGGACGAGATCCAGAAGCTGGCGCCCGGTCTGCATTTTTATGACGCAGCGGCCCCGATCGTGGAGTACGGATCGCTGGATCTGTCCAGAATGTTCCGCGGATCGAGATACGGAAGAGGCGACGACTATCTGAACTGTCCCATGACGGAGGAACAGTATTTTGCGTTCTACGACGCCCTGATCCATGCGGATTCCGTTGCGCTGCATGACTTTGAAAACCCTAGAGTGTTCGAAGGGTGCATGCCGGTCGAGATCATGGCGAAAAGAGGACCGATGACGCTGGCGTACGGTCCGTTGAAACCGGTTGGATTTGAGCATGAGGGGCAGAAGCCCTTTGCGGTCGTTCAGCTCCGCCAGGACAACGCGGAAGGCACCCTGTACAACATCGTCGGCTTTCAGACGAACCTGAAATTCGGGGAGCAGAGGCGCGTTTTCGGTCTGATCCCGGGGCTTGAGCACGCGGAGTACGCAAGGTACGGCGTGATGCACCGGAACACGTTTATCAACAGCCCGGGTCTTCTGAACGCGTATTATCAGTTTAAAACAAGACCGGAACTGTTCTTTGCGGGCCAGATGACCGGCGTGGAGGGATATGTGGAATCCGCGTCCAGCGGACTGGTCGCGGGGATCTGCATGGCGCAGTCCGTCCTCGGGCAGGAAATGACGGAATTCCCGTCTTCGACCGCTCTCGGGGCTTTGTCCCATTACGTGTCCGGGTATGTCGGTTCGGATTTCCAGCCGATGAACATCACGTTCGGAATTATTGATTCCCTTCCCGAGAGAAGGATGAAAAAAGTGGAGCGTTATCATAAAATTGCGGAAAGATCGCTCCGAATCGTGAAAGATTTGAAAAAGAACATGGCATCCGGGGAATAAGGTTTTCCGGTATGGTATATTGTGAACATTATTGGTACTTAAACGGAGATTTGTTATGGAACTGAAGGGAACAACCATTATCGCGGTTAAAAAGGACGGAAGGTGCGCGGTGGCCGGCGACGGCCAGGTCACGATGAACGAGTCGAGCATCATGAAGGCCAATGCAAAAAAAGTGCGGAGGATCTATCATGACCAGATCGTGACGGGGTTTGCGGGCACGGTTTCCGACGCCTTTTCGCTGTGCGAAAGATTCGAGCAGAAGCTGGAACAGTATAACGGCTCGATCATAAAAGCCGCCGTATCGCTTGCGCAGGACTGGCGCAACGACAAGATCATGCGGAAGCTGGAGGCTTTGCTGATCATTGCCGGGAAGGACGAGCTGCTGATCGTCTCGGGAACGGGGGACGTGATCGATCCGGACGACGGCATCGCGGCGATCGGTTCCGGCGGGATGTATGCACTCGCCGCCGCAAAAGCGCTAAAGGCGAACACGGACCTTTCCGCTCCGGAGATCGCAAGGAAATCCCTGGAGATCGCCAGCCAGATCTGCATCTATACAAACGACCATATCATCGTGGAGGAAGTCTGAATTGCTTACGCCGAAAGAAATCGTTGATTCACTGAATAAATATATTATCGGGCAGGACAACGCAAAGCACGCGGTCGCAATCGCTCTAAGGAACCGGTACAGAAGAAGCAGGCTCCCGGAGGAGATCCGCGAGGAGATCACCCCGAAGAATATCATCATGATCGGACCGACCGGTGTCGGAAAAACGGAGATCGCGAGAAGGCTCGCGAGACTTGTTGACGCCCCGTTCGTCAAGGTGGAAGCCACGAAGTTCACGGAAGTCGGATACGTCGGCAGGGACGTCGAATCCATGATCCGCGACCTGGTCGAAGCGTCCATCCGGATATGCAAGAACAACCGCATGGAGGACGTCCGCGACGTCAGCGAAGCCGCTGCCGAACAGATCATCATCGACAAGCTGATGCCGCAGAAGGGCAGAAAGAAACCTGCCGCGGCGAATCCGCTTCAGCTGCTTCTGGGCGTCGGAACCTCTCCCGTACCGGAGCAGGAACCGACCGAGGAGGAAAAACAGCAGTTCCGGACGGATCGCGAAAGGATCACCGCGGAGCTCAGAGCGGGCCTGCATGAAGAGACCCTGATCGAGATTGAGGTCGAGGAACGGAACCAGGGGAATGACGCAATGCTCGCGGCCGGGATCGATCTGAATATCGGGGAAATGTTCAGCGGATTCCTTCCTAAAAAAACAAGGCTCCGCAAACTTCCGGTCAAGGAAGCAAGAAGGATCCTCGTGCTGCAGGAATCAGAGAAGCGGATCGACATGGACGACGTGATCCGCGAAGCGGTGGAACGCGCGGAACAGGACGGGATCGTGTTCATCGACGAGATCGACAAGATCACCGCAAACGGCGTTACCGGAGGTCCGGACGTTTCCAGAGAGGGTGTTCAGCGGGACATCCTTCCCATCGTGGAGGGATCGACCGTCGTGACGAAATACGGACCGGTCAAGACGGACTTTATGCTGTTCATCGCGGCAGGGGCTTTTCATGTATCAAAAGTATCCGACCTGATTCCCGAACTGCAGGGCCGTTTTCCGATCAAGGTGAAACTGAACGATCTTTCACAGGAGGATTTCAAGCGTATTCTGACCCAGCCTGAGAACGCCGTAACGAAACAGTACACCGCGCTTCTCTCGACAGACAACGTGGACCTGTCATTTACGGATGATGCCCTGACCGAAATCGCGCACTTTGCATATCTGGAAAATGAAAATGAGGAAAACATCGGCGCGAGAAGACTGCATACGGTACTGGAAACGCTTCTGGACGATATATCTTTCAACGCGACCGGAGAACATCCTGTTATTCATTTCACTGTGGATGCCGAATATGTGCGGGAACATCTTGGTAAAGAAGTGAAAGAGGAAGATATTCATCGGTATATTCTTTAAGAACAGTTCAACAGGAATTATCATTCTTCTGACAGCTGCCGCCTTGCTGCTGTGCGGCTGTTCTTCTGCTGTGCTGCCGGATCCCGTGCAGTATGCCGTTTCGGAGGAAACAGGCGCAGGGCAGGAAGCCCAGGACGTGCCGGAAGTGGAACTGAAAGCCAAGCAGGCCGAGTTCCCTTCTGTGACGGAAGCGCCCGCGATTCCTCTCCCGGCTGAAGCAGCCGGAACGGATACGGATGTTTCAGGAACGGAAAGCCAGGACGTTCATGAGACGGTTTCTCCGCTTCCGCCGCAGCAAACCGAATCCCCGGAACATGATGCGGTACAGCCGGAAGGAGACGCCGGTGCTGCTGAAGAAATGCCGATCCCGGAACCGGTCAGAACGGTAGTCGCCGATTCCACGGCGGAAAAAACCGAAACCCCTGAACCGGAACCCACTGCAGTGCCGACGCCCAAGCCGACGAAAACACCTGCCCCGAAACCCACCGCGTCGCCGACGCCAAAACCGACGAAAACGCCTGCCTCGACACCCGGCCGGGAATCGGAGTATGTTCCGGTCGTCGTGCGCGAAGAAAGCCCGTCTCCGGAGGCGGAGACGACGCCGGCTCCTTCTCCGACCGCAATACCCGTGACCCCGACGCCGACCGTCACACCTACGACGGTCGATGTGTATGAACTGGCTGCGCGCGTCGCCTTTTTTGAGGCGGGGAGCGAAGAGGGAAGGAAGGCAGTCCTGAGCGTGCTCTTCAACCGGTGCAATTCCTCCGCGTTCGGCGGGAAAAAGACGGACATCCCTACGGAGGTATACCGGAAGAATCAGTTTTCCGTTGTGAGAAGAGAGGATTTCCTCACCGCTTCCGTTCCGAAGTCGCTTGTCGATACGGCACGGCACATATTTCTGGAAGGGGGGTCCGTGCTTCCGGACAACGTTGTGTTTTTCCGCGTAGCGTCGAGGGGCACGGAATGGGGAGATAAGATTTATTACGATACAATCGGAGGCAATTGCTTTTTTGCCCCGGCTGAATAAACTGGAGTATTGATTATGTCAAAGAAACTGAAGATCATCCCGCTCGGAGGGATGGGGGAAATCGGGAAAAACATGACCGTGCTGGAGTATGACGGAGAAATGCTCGTCATCGACTGCGGGTCCTCGTTTCCTGATGAAAGCATGCCCGGAATCGAACTGGTCATTCCGGACTTTACATATCTTTTGGAAAACCGGGACCGCATCAAAGCGGTTCTGATCACGCACGGGCATGAGGATCATATCGGCGCGCTGCCGTTTCTTTTGAAACAGGTGGACGTGCCGGTTTACGGAACCGCATTCGCGGTTGCGCTCATCCGGCACAAGTGCGAGGAGCTCGGTATCAAAAACGCGAATCTGATTACAATCAGCCCGCGCGACAGAATCGAGGCAGGCTGTTTCCGCATCGAATTCATCAAGACGGGACATTCCATTGCCGGTGCGGTCGCGCTTGCCATTTCAACGCCTGCCGGAACGGTGATCCATACCGGCGATTTTAAGATCGATCTTACGCCGATGGACGGAGAACCGATCGATATCAACCGCCTTGCCTACTACGGGTCAAAAGGCGTATTCGCGCTTCTGTCCGACAGTACAAACGTGGAACGGCCTGGATTCACGCCGTCTGAGCTTGAGATAGAAGAAACGTTCGAACGCTGTTTTGACGGCGCAAAGGGACGCGTCATCGTCGCGACATTCGCGTCAAACATATACCGTATCCAGCAGATTGCAAACGTTGCGGTCCGGCACGACAGATTCGTCTGCTTCCAGGGCAGAAGCATGGAACAGATCGTCAGAATCGCGCAGAAGCTGGGGTATCTTTCCATCCCCGAGGACAGGATCCTTTCACTGGAAGCGATCCGGAATTATCCGGACAGCAGGATCTGCGTCATGACGACCGGAAGCCAGGGCGAACCGATGAGCGGGCTGTTCAGAATGGCGGCTTCAACACACAAGCTGACCGTCGGGGCGGGCGATACCGTCGTGATTTCCGCATCCGCGATACCTGGAAACGAGAGAGGCGTCTCGAAAGTGATCGACGCACTTTGCGAGAAGGGATGCGACGTGATCTACGACCAGATGGCGGACGTCCATGTATCCGGCCATGCATGCAGGGAAGAACTGAAGCTCATGCTTTCCATCATTAAGCCCAGGTTCTTTATTCCGGTTCACGGGGAGTACCGTCATCTGCTGCTGCACGCCAGACTGGCGGAGGAGATGGGGATCGACCCGGAGCATATTTTCCGGCTTCATTGCGGGGATGTCCTGGAACTGGGGACGAAGCACGGACGGATACACGGCTCGGTTCCGTCGGGCAGCGTCATGGTGGACGGCCTCGGGGATATGAACGATGTCGTCATCAAGGACAGGATACTGCTTTCGGAGGAAGGGATCCTCATCGCCGTCCTCACGCTGAACGCGTCTGACGGAAGACTGCTCTGCGATCCGCAGATCGTTTCACGCGGATTCGTGTACATGCGGACGTCCGACGACCTGATCGCTAGAGCCTGCGACGTTCTGAAAAAGGAGGCACTGTCCTTTGAGAATGCCGACAGATCGTCCTATCCCGAAATCAAGAATACCGTCAAATCCAGACTGAGATCCTTCCTGCGCTCTGAAACACACAGGAATCCCATGGTGCTGACCATCATTCAGGAGGTAGACCCGGATGGATCCGAAAATCGATGAGCTTACGGAGAGCCTCTCCGCCGCGCTCCGCGAGAGCGAAGAATACCGGGAATACAAACGCCTGAGGGATAAGGTGAACGAAAACGACCTGACCCGGCATCTTCTTTCCGAATACCACGAGCTGATGATCCTCCAGCAGGCACAGCTCATGCAGGGGATCCGCGACAGCGGGACGGAGGAGAAGATGAAGAAAATTAATGAGGTGCTGCAATTTGACGACACGGCGTTTGCGTACCTGTCCGCAGAGTATTCGGTCCATTCGGTTCTGTCGGAGATATATAAACGAATTGCAAATTCTGTCGAGATAAATCTCAACATGTTTGAATCCTGAAATATAATTTTTAACATGGAAACGAATAAACACATGACAAAAAAGCAGCGCAAGCTGCGCAGGATATGGAAGAGCGTCCGGCCCTTCTGCGTGTTTGTCGTATCCGTGCTCGTTGTCTATCTGATTTCAAGCTTTTCGGTTCGGTATTTTCTTTCCAACTATATCAATCCCGTCGACGTGCATGATTCGACGCCGATCGAAGTCGTGATCCCGGAATCCGCGTCCGCGAGCAAGATCGCCCAGATCCTCTATAACGCAAGGGGGCAGGATGAAAAGGGACTGATCACCAATACCGCCGTCTTCAAGGTCTACGTGGATTTCATCGGGAAGGCAAGCAGTCTGCAGGCTGGCACATACATCCTGTCCAGGAACATGACGCTGAAGCAGATCGTGGATACCATTTGCGACGGAAACGGCCAGAAAGAGGTCGTCAAGTTCACCATTCCGGAAGGGTATACCGTTCTGGATATCGCAAAGACCCTGCTTGACAAGAACCTGATCACAGACGAAAGCAAATTCCTGTCCCTGTGCGCAAGCCGTGAATCGAACGAGTCTTTCTCGTTTATCGCGCAGCTGCCGGAATCCGCCGAGAAGTCCCGCACCTTTATCATGGAAGGATATCTTTTCCCGGATACCTACGAGGTGTTTGCGGACGGCAGCGTTCAGGCCATTATCGTCAAATTTGTCAACCGGTTCAATGACGTGTTCACGGAGGATTATCTGCTGAGAGCGGAAGAACTCGGAATGACGGTGGATGAAGTCGTGACGCTCGCCTCCCTGATAGAACGCGAGGCAAAAAACGAGGATGATTTCGGGAAAGTATCCGCCGTGTTCCACAACCGTCTCAGGGAGGGAATGAAGCTTCAGTCGTGCGCGAGTCTGTCCTATATTCTCGGCATCAGCAAATACACGTTCTCTTCCGCGGAAATGGAAACGGATTCTCTGTACAATACATATAAATATGACGGTCTCCCCGTCGGACCGATCTGCAATCCCGGCGAGAAAGCGATCAAAGCCGCGCTGTATCCGAATCAGGAATACATCGACGACGGCTATCTGTATTTCTGCAACGGAAATGTCAGCCTGAGCTCCGATCTGGTTTTTGCAAAAACCTATGAGGAGCATCAGAAAAACGTTGCGCTATATTCGGCTTACTGGAATTAAAAACTGAAAAAGTTCCGATGATTAATACTGGTAAACGGCAAATCGGTGCTGTATACTTGGTATCATGAGAAGAATTGGTTTTGATAATAAGAAATACGTCCAGATGCAGTCTGCGAACATCCGTTCACGGATCAGTCAGTTCAACGACAAACTCTATCTGGAATTCGGCGGGAAGCTTTTTGACGATTATCACGCGTCCAGAGTGCTTCCCGGTTTTCTTCCTGACACCAAGGTCAACATGCTCCGGCAGCTCAGGGAAGACGCGGAGATCATCATCGCGATCTATGCCCAGGACATTGAGAAAAGCAAGATCCGGAACGATCTCGACATCGCCTATGACAATGAGGTGCTGCGCCTGATCGACGCGTTCCGCTCCAAAGGCCTTTATGTCAGCTCTGTCGTCATCACAAGGTACAACGGGGAAGCGGCTGCCGACGCCTATGCCAACCGCCTGAAAAACCTCGGGATCGCGGTGTATAAGCATTATCCGATTCCCGGGTATCCGAGCAACATCCCCCTGATCGTCAGCGACGACGGATTCGGCAAGAACGATTACATCAAAACGACAAAGCCTCTGGTCGTCGTGACCGCGCCGGGTCCCGGAAGCGGGAAACTGGCGGTATGCCTTTCCCAGCTTTACCATGAGGCAAAGCACGGGATCAAAGCGGGGTATGCGAAGTTTGAAACGTTCCCGATCTGGAACCTCCCTCTCAAGCATCCCGTGAACCTTGCCTATGAAGCGGCGACGACGGATCTCGACGACGTCAACATGATCGATCCGTTCCATCTCGAGGCATACGGCGTTACGACGGTCAATTACAACCGGGACGTGGATTCCTTCCCGGTCCTGAACGCGATCTTTGAAAAGATTTCCGGCAGTTCCCCGTATAAGTCTCCGACGGATATGGGTGTCAATATGGCAGGATACTGCATCACGGACGATGAGGTCGTTTCCGTCGCTGCAAAACAGGAGATTATACGGAGATACTATAAAGCGCAGTGCGACTGCAGGAGAGGCCTTGTTCCGGAGAGCCAGGAATGGAAACTGGAACTTCTGATGAACACCTGCGGCATCTCCGCTAAGGACAGGCCGGTCGTTGCGGCATCTCTGAAAAAGTCACAGGATACCGGAGGTCTGCCCGCAGTCGCGATCGAGCTGAAGAACCATAAGATGGTGGAGGGCAAGACGTCCGATTTGATCGGCGCCGCGGCAGGCGCCATCGTGAACGCGCTCAAAGCGCTCGGAAAGATATCCCATGAGATTGAACTGATGTCTCCGATCGTGATCGAACCGATTCAGGATCTGAAAGTGAAATGCCTCGGGAACCAGAACCCCAGACTCCATTCGGACGAGGTTCTGATCGCCCTTTCCATCTGCGCCGCAACAAACCCGACGGCTGCGCTTGCCCTGAAACAGCTCCCGAAGCTGCGCGGTCTCGAGGCGCATTCCACCGTGATCCTGTCCGCAACCGACATGAACGTATACCGCCGTCTCGGCATCAATATTACGTGTGAGCCGAATTATCAGCAAAACGGACGGCTTTTCCACAGATAACAGAAGGAAGACCTGAAATGAACCGAATTTCGAAACTCCGGGCGGCTTTTGCGCAGAACTCCGTTGACGCCGCCCTGATTACAAGTTATGAAAACATGCTGTATTATTCCGGATTCAAGTGCGCCGAGGCGTATCTCCTGATCACCGGAAAGGATGCCTACATCTTTACGGACTTCCGTTATACGATCCAGGCAAGGGATGAGGCAAGGGAATGCCGAGTCATCGAGATTTCCAACGATACCCTGATCGCCCGTCTGCAGGAAGTGCTCAGCGCAGACGGCGTCCGCACATGCGGATTTGAAGAGGAAAAGCTGACGGTATCGCAGTTCCGTGAGTTCGAAGCGCTGTCCGTTGAACTGAAGCCGCTGTCAAGGACGATATCGTCATTCCGCCTTTTCAAGGATGCAGATGAGATTGAGAATCTCCGGATCGCGCAGTCCATGGCGGATAAGGCGTTCGGGCAGTTCCTTGAAAGAGTAAGGCCCGGCATGACAGAAGTGGAAGCTGCGGCGGAACTGGACTACCTCTGCAGACTGCAGGGAAGCGAAGGACCGTCGTTTGACACGATCATCGGGTCCGGACCGAACGGGGCGATGTGCCATGCAATACCCGGCCAGCGGAAACTTGCGGACGGCGATCTGGTGGTCGTGGATTTCGGGTGCGTGTACAACGGATATCATTCCGATATGACCAGGACGTTCGGAATCGGAAAAGTCAGTGACAAATGCAGGAGAATCTATGATATAGTATTAGAGGCTCAGCTGAAGGTGCTGGACTCTCTCAGAAGCGGCATTTCCGGGAAGGAAATGGACCGGATCGCCAGGAACTGCATCGCTTCGTACGGATTCGGCGAGTGCTTCGGGCACGGACTCGGCCATGGCTTCGGACTGGAGATCCATGAAAAGCCCAGGGCATCCAGACTGTCTGAAGACACGCTTCTTTCGGGCATGACGATCACGGACGAACCCGGCATCTACCTGGAAGGGGAATTCGGGGTCAGGATCGAGGATGATCTCGTGGTCACCGATGACGGATATATCAATCTGGCGAATACAACGAAGAAACTGATCATCATTTAATAAATACAGACGAAGGGATTTGGAGGAACACATTTATGATTATGGCAGGCGATTTTCGCAAAGGCATGACCGTTGAGATCGATGGACAGGTTTGGTCCATTGCTGATTTCCAGCATGTAAAACCCGGCAAAGGCGCAGCCTTTGTACGTACCAGGCTGAAAAACGTTATGACGGGAGCCGTTCTTGAAAGAACATTCAGCCCCACGGACAAATATCCGCCGGCTCATATTGAGACAAAGGAGATGCAGTATCTGTATCAGGACGGCGATCTGTACTACTTCATGGATACGGAGACCTACGAGCAGCTGCCTCTGAACCATGAGCAGGTAGAGGACGCGATCAACTTCATCGTGGAGAACCAGAACGTTAAGATCAAGTTCTTCAAAGGCAGCCCGTTCTCTGTCGAAGCGCCGAATTTCGTTGAGCTTCTCATCACGCACTGCGAGCCCGGTGTTCGTGGGGATACGGCGACGGGAACGACGAAACCCGCCACGCTTGAAACAGGATATCAGATCAATGTCCCGCTGTTCGTGAATGAAGGCGACAGAGTACGCGTCGACACGAGAACCGGCGACTATATGGAACGCTGCTGAACACTGTCTGCTGAATGAGGTGACCGTATGAGCAAGATATCTGAAAAAGTCGCTTATCTGAAGGGTCTGTGCGAAGGACTGAACCTGAATGACGACGCCTACGGAAAACTGTTCCGCGCCGTGATCGAAACGCTGGACGCCGTATCCGAGGAAATCGAGGAGCACGATCTTGCGATCCAGGACATTTCCGACGATCTGGACGATGTCTTTGATGACCTCGATGATCTGGATGAGGCTATTTTTGACGAGGAAGACGAAGAAGAAGAGGAAGAGGATGACGGCTTCTTTGAGGTCGTGTGCCCTTCCTGCGGCGGCGTGATCTATTTCGACGAGGATATGCTCGACAATGAGGACGGACTGATCTGCCCGCACTGCAACGAGCAGGTCGATATCGAGATCTGCCGTGAGGATGATCTGGATTCGGACGAAGACGACTGAGAATCTGCCAGCGCTTTACCGCATTATCCAGGATAATGCGGTTTTTCTTTTTTGGATGCAGGATTCCGATGTTTTTTGTTGTATAAATATCAAGTAGCTTAAAATTCGGAGGGAGGGTTGTCCGTGATGCCGCGGGAATACACCGAGCAGCTGGAGAACACCACATTGTCTCAATATGCGGCACGGTCCGCCAACAGCAGAGGCAGGCTGTATCCTGTCGAGCCGTGTACCATCCGGACGGATTTCATCCGGGACAGGGACAGGATCATCCACTGCAAATCCTTCCGGAGAATGAAGCATAAAACACAGGTGTTTCTTTCCCCGCAGGGCGATCATTACAGGACCAGGCTGACGCATACGCTGGAAGTGTCCCAGATTGCCAGAACGATTTCGAGGGCGCTGCGGCTGAACGAGGATCTGACGGAAGCCATCGCCATGGGGCACGACCTCGGCCATACTCCCTTCGGGCACACCGGGGAGGACGTGCTGAACTCGCTTCTTCCGAACGGGTTCCGGCATAACGAGCAGAGCCTCCGCGTGGTGGACAAGCTGGAAAACGGCGGACAGGGTCTGAATCTGACCTATGAGGTCCGGGACGGCATCCTGAATCATAAAAAAGACGGGCATCCCTGTACGCTGGAAGGGGAAGTGGTTTCGATCGCGGACCGCATCGCCTATATCAACCATGATATCGACGACGCGATCCGCGCAGGCATCCTGACGGAGGACAGCCTTCCGAAAGACTGCATTGCCGTTCTCGGGAATTCGCACAGAAAAAGGATCGATACCATGATCCATGACGTGGTGGATAAAAGCTGGAACATGCCCAAAATACAGATGTCGGACAGCGTCGCTTTCTGTTTCAACGAACTCCGCAGTTTCATGTTCGCAAACGTGTATACAAACAGAGCCGCGAAGTCGGAAGAGGGGAAAGCGAAGCGAGTGGTCGAAGAACTGTACTATTACTATTATAAATACAACGACCTGCTTCCGGAGGAGTTTCTCAAGTACAGGGAGTCGGACGGAAGAGACGTCGTAACGGCTGACTATATCGCCTGCATGACGGACAATTACGCGGTCAACGAGTTTAAAAGACTCTTTGTCCCGATCGCATTTGAATGATGACTCCCCGGATAAAGGACGTGTCTTATGGCATTTACGCAGAGCTGGATCGATGAGCTCCTCGCAAAAAACGATATCGTATCGGTGGTTTCCGGATATGTGTCTTTAAAGCCGAAAGGACGCAGGCTCTGGGGCCTTTGCCCGATCCACGGGGAAAAGACGGCTTCTTTTTCCGTCAGTCCCGACAAGCAGATGTTTTACTGCTTCGGATGCCACGCGGGCGGAACGGCGATCCAGTTCATCATGCAGATGGAACGCCTGACGTTCCCGGAAGCGGTGCGCTTTCTTGCAGAACGCGCCGGCATGACGGTTCCGGAAGACAGGGACGACGAGCAGTATCAGCAGGAGCGCGCCAGAAAAGAACGGCTCTATCAGGCGTGCAATCTGGCTGCGCGCTTCTATATGGAAAACCTGATCGGCGCCAACGGCGGACCTGCAAGGGAATACTTTGCGAGGCGGAATATCGGAAGCAGCGCCGTGAAACGCTTCGGCCTCGGATACGCGCCGGAAGGATGGGACAACCTGAAGAACCATCTGACCGCGCAGGGTTTCACCGAAGACGAACTGCTTGACGCGGGCCTGCTTGTGCGGAACCCGAACAGCGGCAGAATCTATGACGCGTACAGAAACCGGGTGATTTTCCCGATCATCGGGGTTAACGGACGCGTGATCGGGTTCGGCGCGCGTGTGATGAACCAGGAGGACAAGCCGAAATACATCAACACGGGCGATACGCCGATCTACAACAAACGCCGGAATCTGTACGGTCTGAATCTTCAGAAAAGCACCCGCCTTTCCAGCCTGATCATGGTGGAAGGATACACGGACGTCATCGGGATGTACAACGCCGGGATCGAGAATGTCGTCGCAAGCCTCGGTACCGCGCTCACGGAGGAACAGGCGAGGCTTCTGACACGGTATGTTTCCTCCGTATTCATCGCGTATGACGGCGATGCGGCCGGACAGAACGCGACGCTCCGCGGTCTGGACATCCTTCAGAAGGAAGGGCTTGACGTGCGCGTCATCGTTTTCCCGGACAATCTGGACCCGGACGAATACTGCAGAAAATACGGAAAGGAAGGCATTGACGCTCTGATCGACGCCGCGATCTCGCTGAATTCGTTCAAGCTGATCTGCCTGAAGAGAGGATTCGACCTTTCCAAAGACCATGACAGGGAAAAATACGCGATGGACGCCTGCAGAATGATTGCCAGGATGGAGCCCGTTCAGCAGGAGGCATGCATCGCGCAGGTCTCAAAGGAAACGGGTCTCTCGGTGGCTTCGCTGGAGGCGCAGATCGGAAGGGATCAGAAGCGGGAGACCGTGTCGGAACAGAACGCGCGCAGAAGAGCGGGGGCGTCTTCCGGACGGGACGCTTTGAAAGACGTCAATTCCGCCAGGAACATTGCCGAAGGCATGATCGTCTCCTGCATGGCCAGATCGGCAGAGGCGGTGAAATATGTGCGCGAGAATCAGATTCTTGACAGCGTCCGGAATACAGTATATAAAGACTTTGGCCTGAAACTGGCCGCGTCGGAAGATCCGGAGAAAGAGATCCATTCCATCGTGGGAACGATGGAAGAGGGACCCGCTTCGCTGATCTCCTCGCTGCTGAATAAAGACACACAGTACGGCAGTCCCGTCCAGATGATCGACGACTGCGTGGAACGGATCAGGAAGATCGAACGGGACGAACTGATCGACTCGCTCGGCCGGCAGCTTGCCGCTCCGGGGCTTTCCCCGGAGAACAGGAAGGATATCCTGATGCGTATTCAGGAACTGAACAGACAGAAGAACGCGAACAACTGAAATCATTCAGGAGGATAATAGATTGGAACAGATTGCAAAGAAAGAAAATGTCAAGGATCTGAAGATCAAGGAGCTCCTTGATACGGGCAAGGCAAAAGGCGTGCTTTCCTATAAGGAAATCATGAATTCGCTGGAAGAGCTTGATCTGGATCAGGAACAGGTCGAAAAACTCTATGAGAACATAGAAGAGATGAATATCGACGTCGTCGAGGAGGTGGAGATCCCCGAAGACATGTCGGAGGAGATCGCAGAGATCGAATCCGCTCTTTCGTCCACGGAGGGCATCAATACGGACGATCCCGTCCGGATGTACCTGAAGGAGATCGGGCGCGTACCGCTCCTTTCCGCCCAGCAGGAGATCGAAATCGCCAAGAGGATGGACGAGGGGGATGAAAGCGCGAAGCAGGAGCTTGCGGAAGCAAACCTCAGGCTTGTCGTATCCATCGCAAAGCGGTACGTCGGCAGGGGCATGCTGTTTCTGGACCTGATCCAGGAAGGCAATCTGGGCCTGATCAAGGCGGTCGAGAAATTCGATTACAAAAAGGGATACAAGTTCTCCACATACGCGACCTGGTGGATCCGCCAGGCGATCACCAGGGCGATCGCGGACCAGGCAAGAACGATCCGCATCCCCGTCCACATGGTGGAAACGATCAACAAGCTGATCCGGATCAACCGCCAGCTCGTCCAGGAGCTCGGCAGAGATCCGCGTCCGGACGAGATCGCAAAGGAAATGGGAATCTCCGAGGAAAAAGTCCGCGAGATCATCAAGATCGCCCAGGAGCCCGTTTCCCTCGAGACTCCGATCGGCGAGGAGGATGACAGCCACCTCGGCGATTTCATTCCGGACGATGACGCGCCGGCTCCGGCGGAAGCGGTCGCGACGACGCTGCTGAAAGAGCAGCTGATGGATGTCCTGGACACCCTGACGACGAGAGAGGCAAAGGTTCTCTGCCTCCGCTACGGACTTGACGACGGCAAGGCGAGGACGCTGGAGGAAGTCGGCAGGGAATTCAACGTCACCCGTGAAAGAATCCGGCAGATCGAGGCCAAAGCGCTCCGCAAGCTGCGCCATCCGAGCAGAAGCAAACGGCTGAAGGATTTCCTGGAGTGATCCGGAAGGGGAAGGCCATTGCTGACAAAAGATTTCTACTACGATCTTCCGAAGGAACTGATCGCGCAGACGCCGGTGGAAGACCGATCCTCCTGCAGGCTGCTGGTCTATGACCGAAGGACCCGTGAAATAACAGATACGGTTTTCCGAGATATTCTCTGGTATCTTCATCCCGGGGATATTCTCGTGCGGAACAATACGAAGGTCATGCCCGCAAGGCTGTACGCCGTGCGCGAGGATAACGGCGCGAAAGCGGAGTTTCTGCTCCTGGAAAGGGTGGAAGGGGATACATGGAAATGCATCGCCCGTCCCGCGAGAAGGATCCGGCCCGGGTATCTTTACCGCGCCAGCGACGAACTCTCCGTCCGCATCGTCGGGGATGCCGACATGGAAGGCGGAAAGATCGTGGAACTGGTTTACGGGGGAATATTTGAAGAGGTCCTCGACCGGGCAGGTAGCATGCCGCTTCCTCCGTACATCAAGGAAAAGCTGAAGAACCCGACGGATTATCAGACGGTCTACGCGAAGGAACTCGGTTCGGCCGCCGCGCCGACGGCGGGGCTGCATTTCACGGAAGATCTTTTCAGACAGCTGAAAGAGAACCGGGTGGAGGTTGCGGATATCCTGCTTCATGTCGGCCTCGGCACATTCCGCCCTGTCAGCGCGGACAACGTGGAAGACCATGTCATGCATTCGGAATACTATGAGGTTTCAAGGGATGCAGCCGACGCGATCAACCGCGCAAGAGAGAACGGGGGAAGACGGATCGCGGTCGGAACGACTTCCGTCAGAACGCTGGAAAGCGTCGCGGATGCGGACGGAAACATCGTCGGAAAAACTGGATGGACGAACATTTTCATCAAGCCCGGATACCGTTTCAAAGCGGTGGACGCCCTGATCACGAACTTCCACCTGCCGGAATCCACCCTGCTGATGCTTGTTTCCGCCATGTGCTCGAGAGAGGAGATTCTGAACGTCTACCAGCATGCCATTGAAGAACGTTACCGGTTCTTCAGCTTCGGCGACGCGATGCTGATACTGTGAACTCTTATGCAGAAATCATTCCGATACGAACTGATCAAAAAAGATAAGAAAACCGGCGCGAGACTCGGGCGCGTCTATACGGATCACGGCGCGTTCGACACGCCGTGCTATATGCCCGTCGGCACGCAGGCGACGGTCAAGGCCATGACGCCGCGCGATCTGACGGACGTGAACGCGGGGATCATCCTCGCCAACACGTTCCATCTGTATCTCCGCCCGGGCCATGAACTGGTCCGTGAAGCGGGAGGACTGCATTCCTTTATGAAATGGGACAGCCCGATCCTGACGGACAGCGGCGGATTCCAGGTGTTCAGCCTTTCCAAGATCAACAGCATCCGGGAAGACGGCGTCATGTTCCAGTCCCCGATAGACGGGAGCAGGCATTTCTTTTCCCCTGAAAAGGTCATGGAGATCGAGATGGCGCTCAACGCGGACATCGCGATGGCGTTTGACGAGTGCGCGCCGTTCCCCTGCGATCATACATATGCGGAACAGGCGATGAACCGGACGCACCGCTGGGCGGAACGCTGCAGGGAGGCGCACAACAGCGATTCCCAGAACCTCTTCGGTATCGTCCAGGGCGCGTTTTACACGGATCTCAGGATCGCCAGCGCGAAATTCCTGGCGTCCCTCGATTTCGCCGGATACGGGATCGGCGGACTGAGCGTCGGCGAACCGAAGGAAACGATGTACCGCATGCTGGAGGAGATCGAACCGTATATGCCCGAGCAGAAGCCGCGTTATCTGATGGGCGTCGGGAGTCCGGACTGTTTTCTGGAAGGGATCCGCCGGGGCATCGACATGTTCGACTGCGTGATGCAGACGAGGATGGCAAGGACCGGCATGGCGCTGACCAGACACGGTCGCATGAATATCCGGAACGCGAAATATGAGCGCGATTTTACGCCGATCGAAGAAGGCTGCGACTGCTACGCCTGCCGCGGAGGCTTCTCAAGAGCCTACATTCATCATCTGGTCAAGGAAAAGGAGATTCTTGGAGCGCAGCTTCTGACGATGCACAATCTGAGATTCTCCATCCGCCTGATGGAGGATATCCGCGAATCGATTCGGAACGATGATTTCCTGGAGTTTTCGACAGGGCTTTTGAAACAGGGGATCTATGACAGATGCTGATCAGAAGGTTTGAATGCGCAGATACGGCAGGGACGGCGCGGCTTGCCGCAAAGATCCGGGAGGGGATCGAGGTCCCGTTCCTGATGACCCTGCAGGGGGATCTCGGCGCGGGGAAAACGGAGCTCGTTCGGGACATCCTGGAAGGGTACGGGATCACCTCCGTCAAGAGCCCGACCTTTACCATCGTCCGGGAATATGAACCCGGTTTCAAGGTCTACCACATCGACGCGTACAGACTCGGATCCGGAGACGAACTTCTTGCTGTCGGATTTGACGACTTCCTTTCGGAAGACGCGCTGATCTTCGTGGAATGGGCCGATCTTGTGGAGGACGTCCTTCCGAAGGAACGCCTTTCCGTCACGATTCAGGGAAACGGGGAAGAGCCCCGCGTGATCACCCTCTGTTCGGAAGGTGACCGGTACGACAGGGTTTTGGAGCAGTTATGATTATTCTGGCAATCGAAACATCCTATAAGATCGCTTCCGTCACGGTCAAGGACAGGGAGCAGGAGATCACCGTTACGGCGGACACGGCAAAAAAACATGCCGAAACAATCCTTCCCGCTGCCCGGGACGCGCTGGAACAGAGCGGTTACACGCTGCACGACGTGGATTATGTCGCTGTTGATATCGGTCCCGGCTCATTCACGGGGCTCCGGATCGGCATCTGCGTGGCGAACGCGCTGGGTTTCGCCCTCGGCATTCCGGTGATACCGGTCGATTCGCTCAGCATCGTCGGAGAACAGGCACTGACAGAGGCGGCGGAGTGTTACGCGATGATCGACGCAAATAACGGAAACGTATACTGCGCGCATCTGAAAGCAGACTGCCCGAAACCGGACGTCCGCGTAGAGGCACTGTCGGAATTTGCGGCGGGCATCGGCCAAGACGATCTTGCGGCAGGGAACGTGAAACCGGAAGGCATGGCGTTCCGCATGATCGAACAGGTCCCGAACTCGCGCAGCCTTGCGCGGTTTGCGTTCCGCCATACGGAGCTTGCCGAAAAGACAGCCCAGGCGCTCTATGTGCAGAAATCCGGCGCGGAACGCCGGAGAAAACCATAATGCCGTCCGTCAGGGAAATGAAACTGCAGGATATTCCCGCAGTGTATAAAATCGAATGCGAGTGCTTCCGCTCTCCGTGGTCCAAGTTCTCTCTGCTGAAGGAACTGACGAACGACATCGCCTACTATTATGTCGTGGTCGAGGATGACGCTGTCGTCGCGTACACGGGCATGTGGGTATTGTTCGACGAGGCCCATGTGACGAACATCGCGGTGACCGGACAATACAGGGGACGCGGTTTTGCCAAGCTTCTGATGATCCGGATGATGCAGAAAGCGATCGAGCTCGGGGCGGATAAAATGACGCTCGAGGTCAGGGAAACGAATCTGCCCGCGCAGAACCTGTACGCCGGATTCGGCTTTTACCAGAACGGTTTCCGGCCGAGGTATTACGATGATACCGGTGAAGGCGCGCTGATTCTCTGGAACGACGCCATTGCGGATACGCTTGAAAAACTCGGGGAAAACGCGGAGATCGGGGAGGAAACGGAAAGCTGAAAGGCGGATAAAAATTCATATTTTTCCTTCCGGTTTCCATTGACAGATACCTTTTCAGCGACTATAATTAGATTTCGGAACTCTGGCCTGCGCCTGTAGCTCAGCAGGATAGAGCAACGGCCTTCTAAGCCGTAGGTCCCGGGTTCGAATCCCTGCGGGCGCGCCATTTTTTTTGAATATGTAGTGTTTGCGTGGTGGGTGTAGCTCAGTTGGTTAGAGTGCCTGGTTGTGGCCCAGGAGGTCGTGGGTTCGAGTCCCACTACTCACCCCATTTTCCCTAAGTGATGGGGTGTAGCCAAGTGGTTAAGGCAACGGACTTTGACTCCGTCACTCGTAGGTCCAAATCCTGCCACCCCAGCCAGTATTGACCCGTTAGCTCAGTCGGTAGAGCACTTGACTTTTAATCAAGGTGTCCGGAGTTCGAATCTCCGACGGGTCACCATCCAGATTATGCGGGCGTGGCGGAATTGGCAGACGCGCCAGATTTAGGTTCTGGTACCTTCGCGGTGTATGAGTTCAACTCTCTTCGCCCGCACCAGAATTTTAATTGCGGGAATAGCTCATTTGGTAGAGCGCAGCCTTGCCAAGGCTGAGGTGGCGGGTTCGAGCCCCGTTTCCCGCTCCA
>JAFRNW010000001.1 GCA_017429985.1 Clostridia bacterium
CCCTTCGATCCGTACGTGAACGCTCCGTCCGCATAGCACCACCTGCAGTAATCCTCGTTGAAACTGCCGTCCGGTTCCCTGCTGATCATGCCGTCCTCGGAAAGCGGCATCCCGCAGCACTGGCAGACAAGCCGTCTCGGGCATCCGAGAAGCGTATTGATCGACACGTCATAGATTTCGGAAAGCAGCCGGAGCGTATCGGTATTCGGCTGCGTCTCCCCGTTTTCCCAGCGACTGACAGCCTGCCTGGTCACCATGACGCGTTCCGCGAGCTCCTCCTGCGTCAGTTTCTTTTCTTCCCTGTATCGTTTCAGTATTTCCCCGACTTCCATGAAACGGATCTCCTCTCTTTTACTGGTCTGACTTCATTATCGCCCGTCCGGGGTGTCTAAGCAAGCAACCCGCTGTTGCTTTACGGTCTTTCCTTCCGGGAAGACGGGGATCCGTCCGCGCAGGCAAGCCCTGCCCGTTTATTTCCCGTCCGGAAAACTCGTGAATACCTCGTGCTCCTCTTTCGGATACCCGTATTTCTCCTTCGCGTCGGCAAACGCCCGGATCATGAACGCCATGTTGCGCGCGAGATTGCGCATCGTCTGAAGCCCTTCGAGATCCTTTTTCACGTCCTCCGCCGTAAACCCGTGCACCATGTTCCAGTAGGTGCTCGAGGCGACCGGCATGCCGGAGATCGTAAAGTACTTGTTCAGCACGTCGAACGACGCCGTGTTGCCGCCCCGCCTGCAGGAGACGACCGCCGCGCCGACCTTCATGTGTTTTTTGAAGCGCGTGCTGTAGAAGAGCCGGTCCAGAAACGCGATCAGGTTCCCGTTCGGACTGCCGTAATAGACGGGACTGCCCACGACGAGCCCGTCCGCCGATTCGAATTTCCCCGCCGTTTCGTTGACGATGTCGTCAAACACGCATTTCCCCGTTTGAAAGCAGGACCTGCAGGCGATGCACCCGCGGACCGCCTTCTTCCCGACCGAAACGATCTCCGTTTCGATCCCTTCCTCCGTAAAGACGGACACCATCTCGGAAAGCGCCTCCGCCGTGCAGCCGTGTTCATGGGGGCTTCCGTTGATCAGAAGTACCTTTGCCATATCAATTTCCTCCCTGTCGTAATCTGGTTGCGCCGTTTCCCGGCGTCAATTGAAATCATGGATCATATGACGGATAACCGCCGTAAAGGCGGACATAAAGCGTGTTAAGGCTATATCGGTTCCCGGCGCCGGAATCTCCGGTCCGTCAGGAAATAGCAAGTAAGACACAGGATCACCTGCAAAAGCGTGGAGCAGGGCGTCGCGAGCCCGATGTGGAACATCGAGACCGGGACCTCGCGGCTCATGAGGTAGCCGACCGGGATCCTTACGAGGAACGCCCCGGCGATCCCCTGGAGCATCACGAAACGGGTCATGCCCATCCCGTTGAAGAATCCGATGAAGCAGAACAGAAAGCACGTCAGAAGACAGTCCACCGCGTACGCTTTCAGATAGTCTGCGCCTGCCGCGATGACCGCGGGGTCGTTGGAAAAGATCCGGGCAAGCAGGTCGCCCCGGAAGAAATTCAGCGCGAACATGCATACGGCCGGCAGCGCGGAGACCACGATCGCGTACCACAGGGCTTTCTTCGCTCTTTCGTACTGCCCCGCGCCGATGTTCTGCGCCGCGAACGCCGCCATCGCCTGCATGAAGGCGAGCGGGATCAGCATGATGATGCCGCAGACGCGCTCCGCCACGCCGATCCCCGCCGAGGGAACGAGTCCCAGCCCGTTCACGATGGCGAGCAGCACGAGAAAGGAGATGCCGATCAGAACGTCCTGGAAGGCGATCGGGAGTCCCAGCGCGGTGATCCGCTTTATGATTGGCGCAGTAAAGCGGATGTCCGCGCGGCTGAAGCCAAAGGGCAGGCCTCTTCTTCTCAGGATCAGAAGCGACGCGACGACGCTGACCGCCTGTGCAAGGACCGTCGCAACGGCAGCGCCCGACGCGCCCATGTGGAAGACCGCGACCAGGAGAAGGTCGCCCGCGATATTGGAGACGCACGCGATGAAAACGGTCATGAGCGGG
This sequence comes from Clostridia bacterium, assembly GCA_017429985.1. Taxonomy (GTDB): domain Bacteria; phylum Bacillota; class Clostridia; order Christensenellales; family CAG-138; genus JAFRNW01. Next base: position 2,064 of record JAFRNW010000001.1, read on the forward strand.
GTCCTCGAATCCCCGATCCCCCGGAAGACGCTTCCGATCAGGTTGTAGGCAATGATGAAGACGGAGCCGAATCCGCAGATGCGGATGTAGGAAGCGGTCCCGGCAAAGGCTTCCTCCGGCGCGTTCATGACGCGGCTTAAAGGCCCGGAAAGCATCGGGATCAGAACGGTGAGACCGGCCGCGATCGCGCCGAACAGGCAGATGCCGGAACCGACGACCTCCCCGCCCTCCTGTCCTCTTCCCTCGCCGATCCGCTGGCCTAAAAGGATGGTCGTCCCCATGGCAAAGCTCATCACGATATTCGTGATGGTCATCATCATCTGCGATCCCGTCGACACAGCGGAAACGTCCCGCGACTCGGCAAACTGCCCGACGATCATCAGGTCGACGGCGCCGTACATCGACTGCAGAAACATCGCAAACAGCACCGGCAGCATGAAGCGCAGGAGCGGTCCGAGTATCTTTCCCGTTGTGAAATCATTCTCCCTGGCCAAGGAATCCTCCGTAAAAGACAGGCGGTCCGTCTATATCCTCTCCACCCGTCCGTCCTCTATACTACCATTTTCCTCCCGTCAGAAAAAGCCCGGTCCCGGATTCCGCAAAAAACAAATATTTCTCAAACCCCTTGCGTCCCGGTGTGCGCAGTGCTATAATCCCGCTTCGGAGCGATGCGCTTGGCTGTTCGGGTCCCCCCGCCCCATGCGTCTTCTGTTCCGTTTTTTATTGTCCGTAATAAAGGAAGAGAGTCTTTCATGCAATATCGTCCCGCCATAGCGGCAGCCGGTCCGGCGCATGCCGGACCGTATCCTCACAATCAAATCCTGACGTCGCTCCTCCGGTTTGTCAGGAAGAACACCGTCATGGTGATCGCCCTCGTTCTCGCCCTCGCGACGACCGTTTTCGTTCCCGTGGACCGCGCGTATCTCGGCTATTTCGACCTGCGCACGCTGACCTGTCTGTTCTGCGTGCTCGCCGTCGTATGCGCTCTTAGGAACATCCGCTTCTTCTATACGATGGCAAGAGCGGTCGTGCAGTGTTTCAGGACCGCCCGCATGAGCGTGCTCGGTCTGGTCTTTATCACGTTCATCGGTTCCATGCTGATCGCCAACGATATGGCGCTTCTGACTTTCCTGCCGCTCGGCTTCTACGTGCTCCACAGCACAGGCAAAGAGGAGTACATGGCGTTCACGTTCGTCATGCAGAACATCGCGGCCAATCTCGGCGGCATGCTGACGCCGTTCGGGAATCCGCAGAACCTTTATCTCTACAGCAAATTCGGCATTCCCACCGCCGAATTCATGAAGATCATGGCGCCTCCGTTCCTTTTCGCGGTTGCGCTGATCACGCTCTGCTGCGTCCTGTTCGTGAAGCCCGAGCCGCTCAGCCTTTCAGAGGAGCCCGTCCGTCTCGACAAAAAGCGCGCCGCGCTGTACCTTGTCCTGTTCGCGCTTGCGATCGCGATCGTGTTCCGCGGCGTCCCGTACTGGATCGGCCTGCTCGTGATTCCCTCCGTGCTGCTCGTCGCCGACCGCAAGGCGCTGGAGGCGGTCGATTATCCGCTGCTTCTGACGTTCGTGTTCTTCTTCATTTTCGCCGGGAACATGGGACGGATCCCTGCGGTGCGCGTTTTTCTCTCCTCGCTTCTGGAGCGCAACGTTCTTGTCGTGAGCACGCTCTCCTGCCAGTTCATCAGCAACGTTCCGAGCGCCATCCTGCTTTCGCAGTTCACGCCGGATTACGCGGATCTTCTGGTCGGCGTCAATATCGGCGGCGCAGGCACGCTGATCGCGTCGCTCGCGAGCCTCATCACCTTCCGCGAATACCTCAGGCATGAGCC
>JAFRNW010000014.1 GCA_017429985.1 Clostridia bacterium
ATCCAGCTTTAATCGGTCCCGCGATCTGCTCCTCAATGGTATGGGAGAACTGTACGCCGCAGTCCTCTTTTTTCAGGATCTCCATCTGCTTTTCATCGGAAAGCGGGTCGAACGGCAGATAACCCGTGACGCGGGACTCGTCGTCGCCTTCAAACAGATAGTTGATGCCGTTGTCCAGACCGGCCATCAGAAGCCCGCCGGGCTTTATGACCCGCGCGCATTCTTGCCACACGTGCTGAACGTCCCGGATATAGCAGTTGGCGACGGGATGGAAGATCAGGTCGAAGGAATGGTCCGCAAACGGAAACGGCTCGGTCATGTCCGCCCGGACGATCCCGATCGCGTAGCCCTCCCGCTCCGAGACAAGTCTCTCGTTCTGAAGCTGCCGCTCGGAATAGTCGAGCACGGTACAGTCAGCGCCAAGCGCAGCAAAGACCGGCATCTGCTGCCCGCCGCCGGCGGCGAGACCGAGAACGCGCTTCCCCGTAAGGTCCGGAAACCATTCCTTCGGGACCGGCTTTGTGGGCGTGAGAAGCATCTTCCAGTTCCCCTTGCGCGCTTCCGCGTATTCGTCATGGGAGATCGGTTTCCCCCATTCCCATCCTTCCTCGATCCACCGGTCGATCGTTTCCGCGTTGATATCCGTATATTTCATGTTTGTTCCTCTTTTATTCGTTCCGTTCCCTGCCGATCCGGTAATACACAAACTCCGCGTCTTCCCTGATCTGCAGAAACCCCGCCTTCTCCAGCACGAGGCGGCTCCTCATGTTCGTCTTCAGGGCGTCGGCGAAGATCTCACCTAGATCCAGTTCCGTGAACGCGTACCGGACGGCTTCCGTCAGCGCCTGCGTTCCGATGCCCCTGCCCTTGTATCCGTCGTTTCTGAGCGTAATGCTGAGACCGGCGCGCGCATGCGGCGCGATGTCCTTAAAAATGATCTCGCCAACGATCTCGTCTCCGCAGATTATCGCGAGCGGTACCCTGTTTAAATCCTTCTGCCGCCGGATATACCGGTCGACCCATTCCCCGCTGTAACGGAACGACACGTAGGGCTGGTCCGGACGGCACAGACAGGGATCGTTTTCAAATCCCTGATAGAAAACATGGAACATTTCGTCCGTCATGGGAACAAGCCGGATCCTTTCCGTATCCATACCGCTCATCCTTTCCGTCCGGTCAGAACCCCTTTTCCCTCAGTCTCCGCACGATCCCGACATACACGTCGCAGATGTCGGAAACGCCCGGTCCCGTCTTTTTTGTGAACGGCGCTCTCCTGAGGTCGATCGCGTCCAGATGGGAAATGCCGCGGAATGCGTTCGACTTCAGAACGGTGAAATCCTCTCCCCATCTGGCGGATTCCACCGAAACGAGTCCGTCGTTGTCGCCCTCGAGTCTTTTGATCACCGCGTTCGCGGTGGAGAGGTTGATGTCGGAAAACGGATGATCCATCACACAGGCGAAGCTCTGATAATAGATTCCCGGGACATCCGGATTCTCCTCGTTGAAGATCCGCATCCGCTCCGTGGTGAAATCCTCGCAGAGCTTTAAAAAGTCGGGCTTTTTGTCCCCTACGATCCGGATCCAGTTGTTGACCGCGAACGCGGCCGTGTTCCAGACGGGTCGCGGGAGGCAAAACAGTCTGTCAAGGATCTTCGATCCACGGTGCGGCGTGGCGACCGTCGTGATGCTGGCGATCTTATCCCCGCATCCTAACCGGGAAGCCGCCATCCTGGCGTCCAGACCGCCCTTCGAGTGCGCGATGATGTTGACCTTTCCACATCCGGTTTCCGAAAGGATCTCATCAATGCGGCGGGCGATTGCCTCCGCGTTGGTCTCAACGCTTGCCCAGCAGTCCTGAAGCCCGTAGTACACGGAAGCGCCATTTTGTATGAGGGCGTTCGGAATACGCCCCCAGTAGACCGGCCACTTGAGGTCCCGGAAGCCTGCGCCGTGGATCAGTACGACGGGATATCTGGTTTTACATTTTTCACTCATGAACCAAACGATTCTTCTCAGAAGTCCGAAACGAGCGCCGCGATTCCCTTCGCGAGTCGGATCTCCGGATCCCTGAAGTGATTGCCGGGATTCCATTCGAACGCTGTATCGATCCCCTGACCGCGGTAATACCGAACGAGTTCCTCCGTTTTCTCCCCGACGGTCTGCATCAGGGGATTTCTGGTCCTGGGTTCTCTGTCCCCGAGCGAGAAATACAGCCTTTCAGGCGTTCTTTCCATCGGATGACTTTCTGCGTATTCCGTAAATCCGGGAAACCACATGGATCCGGAACAGCTCTCGCAGCGGGAAAAACGGTCCGTCCGGTACATCGCGTACAGCGAAAAGAGTCCCGCGAGCGAATAGCCCGCGATACATACGGAAGACGGCCGCGAAGGAAGAACGCGGAGCGCTTCCGGAAGGATCTCATCCAGAAGTTTCTTCAGATACGCGTCCGCCCCTCCGGAAAACGGAGGCTCCCCCGGAAAGACAGCCGGGCATTCCCACGGCGCCATATCCTTTTCCCAGTCGATTCCGCGCACGACAAGCAGGCTGCAATCTTTGCACCCTGTTTGCTTCATCGCTTCCGCGATCCCGCTTCCGTCCCCCTCGAATTCGTTCACTACGACCAGCGGACGGCCGGGCGCGTCCGAAATAAAAAGAGAGGCGTCCTTTCCCGCAGCCTGAAATTCGGTCTTTTGCTCTCTCAAGAAAGGCACCTCCGGTATATCTAATGGTTGAACCAGGCGGTCCGAACGCGGCTCAGACCTGCTTGAGCGCTTCGGCAAAGCCTAAAATCTGCCTGTCCTTCTCTGCGGAAGGAATGGTCTTCGGCTCGACAAGGCTTAATTCGGCCGCGAAGGAATCCGCTTTGGCCGCCTTTTTCAGCTGCTCGAAGCACTTCTCCGTGCTTCCGCCGCCGCTGCTCGCCACCGCCGCGATCCGCTTTTCCTTCAGATCGTTCTGATCGAGGAACGTCCGGAGCGGGGGCGTCATGGTGCCGGCCCATACGGGCGTGCACAGGACCACCGTGTCGTAATCCTCCGCGTGAAAGCGGTACGGCAGAAGTTTCGGCTTCTCCTTCATGACCGCGGCTTTCCCGCCCCAGAAGAACATTTTGAATCCCTGATCCGGATACGCCTTTTCGGGGATCAGCTCCACGATGTCCGCCTGCAGGGCTTCCGCAATCTTTTCCGCCGCATAGCGGACGTTGCCGCCCATGGAATAGTAAACGACTGCAGTTTTCATGCTCGCCTCTCAGTTCCCGGTAAGCCACAGTTCTTCGGCGTGCTCCTTCATTCCCCGGATGACGATCTCCGCGAGGTCGCGGA
>JAFRNW010000015.1 GCA_017429985.1 Clostridia bacterium
GATCAACGCCACCATGGTCACGGAGGACCACCTGCTGCTGCACGCGGCGAACGTCTCTGCCGCGATGGGCGCGATGGCGGAACATTTCGGCGCGGACAAGGAACACTGGGAGGCGGTCGGCTGGCTGCACGATTACGATTATGAAAAGTATCCGGAGGAGCATCTGAAGCATACGGAGGAGCCGCTCCGCGCGCTCGGCGTGCCGGAGGAGGACATCCGCGCGATCCTGTCCCACGGCTACGGCATCTGCACGGACGTGGAACCTCTGACGGATATGGAGAAGAGCCTGTTTGCCGTGGACGAGCTGACCGGCATCGTCCAGGCGGCTGCCAGGATGCGCCCGAACGGGATCACGGACATGGAGGTCAAAAGCTTCATGAAAAAGTGGAAGGACAAGGGCTTTGCTGCCAAGTGCAACCGCCCGCTGATCCTGCAGGGCTGCGATATGCTCGGCATGGAGATCCGCGACCTTGCGGAGATCGTGATCGGGGGGATGAAGGCGCACGCGGAAGAGCTGCGGCTCACAGGGAACTGATCCGGGAAGGCCCGGCGGAGAAATGGAGGAAGACATGAAAACGGCAGTCGTGTATTATTCCATGGGTGGCAGCGTTCTGTACGTCGCGGAAAAGATCGCGGAGGCTGTGCACGCGGACGTCGTGCAGCTGGCCCCGGTCAAGCCGTATCCGGATCACGGATCGCCAGCATTACCACGGTCGCGACGCCGCACCGCGGATCCGCCGTACTGGATAAACTGTTTAAGATCCCGCGTCCCGTCTGGAACTCGGCTGCCTTCGCGGTAAACAACTGGATCAGGATCATGGGGGACAAGAAGCCGGATTTTCTGAAGCTCTGCGAGGACTTCACCACCGAACGGATGCGCGTATTCAACGGGAACAATCCGGACGTGCCGGGCGTGTACTACCAGAGCTTTGCGTGCGTGATGGGACATCCGTTTTCGGACATCAACCTTTCGACCGCGAACGAGGTGATCCGCCGCTTCGAGGGGGAGAACGACGGTCTCGTGTCGGTGGAGTCCGCGAGATGGGGAGAGGATTTTACGATCCTCCGCTCGAACGGGTTCCGGGGCATCTCGCATCTGGACGCGATCGATTTTCGGAGGTCCCCGCTGACCCGAAAGACGGGACCCGGCGTGTCGGATATCTGCGACGTGTATACCGGCATCGTGCGGGGGCTGAAGGAGAAAGGCTTTTAGAGGAAAGAACATGAAATATACGGATATCAACGCGGAAACGATCGACCGGTGGGTCGCGGAAGGATGGGAATGGGGGAAGCCCATCTCCCATGAAGCATTTCAGGATGCGCTGAACGGGAAATGGAGCGTGCTGCTCACGCCCGTAAAGCCGGTCCCGAAGGAATGGTTCCCCGACCTGAAGGGGAAGCGCGTGCTCGGCCTGGCTTGCGGCGGAGGCCAGCAGATGCCGGTTTTCGCCGCCCTGGGCGCGGAATGCACCGTGCTCGACTATTCCGAACGGCAGCTTGAAAGCGAGCGGCTCGTTGCCGAACGCGAGCATTACGGCATCCGCATCGTCCGGGCGGACATGTCGGAACGGTTCCCGTTTGAGGACGGATCCTTCGATTTGATCTTCCATCCGGTCTCCAACTGCTATGTCCGCGACGTGGATCATGTGTGGAGAGAGTGTGCGCGCGTGATCCGGCCGGGCGGTCTGCTGATGGCCGGACTGGACAACGGCATCAATTACCTGTTTGAGGGCGACGAGTCCCGCATCACGGGCTCGCTCCCGTTCGACCCGCTGTCCGACCCGAAGCAGATGGAGATACTGGAAAGGGACGACTGCGGGATCCAGTTCTCGCACGGCATCGAGGAGCAGATCGCGTGGCAGATCCGTGCGGGCTTTGAGCTGATGGATGTCTACGGGGACACGAACGGCGAGGGATTCCTGAAGGAGCACGGCGTGCCGACGTTCTGGGCGACGCTCGCAAAAAGGAAAGCGCGTTCCTGAACAGACAGGGGGAGACGGCATATGCTGGTCAGGATCACGGACTACGGCTCCGTGGACGAGCGGAAGCTCATGGACATATACGGGGAGAGCAACTCGGACAATACGGCCTTTTTCTGCCCGGATGAAACGGACCCGGAAAAAGCGGTGCGGAAGGTCGAGGAGGGATTCCTGGACTTTCTGAAGAATGGGTTCCTGGTAAGGCCCGGAAACACCGTCTGGGTACTGGAGGAGAACGGCGCATGGGTCAGCGCGCTCAGGACCTCGAGGATCTCCGACGGGCTTTATTATCTGGAAGCGCTGGAGACCAGACCGGACAGCAGACGCGCCGGATACGGTTCCGCACTCCTGTCCGAGGTCATTTCCGCGCTGAAGGAAACGGGTGCGTTCCGGCTCTGCGACTGCGTCGGCAAGGGGAACGCGGCTTCGCTCCGGACACATGAGAAATGCGGGTTTGAAATTATATCCGAAGAAGGGTACGATTACCTTGAAGGGGAACCGGATCCCGGTTCCTTCGGACTGGAATACAGGTATCCGCACGGTGCGGACGCATAACGGAAGATTCAGAGGAGGAAGAAATATGAGCAAGAAGGCAGTGATCATTTCGACAAGCCCGAGGCATGACAGCAATTCGCATGCGCTCGCGGAGGCGTTCGCAAGAGGTGCCCAGGAAGCGGGGAACGAAGTGGAGCTTATTTCCCTCAGGGGAAAGAAGATCGCGTTCTGCCTGGGCTGCTTCGCGTGCCAGGAAAAGGGTTCGTGCGTCATCCGGGACGACGCCGTCGGGATCGAGGAGAAGGTTCTGGAGGCGGACGTGGTCGTCTGGGCGACGCCGATCTACTATTACGAGATGTCCGGCCAGATGAAGACGCTGATCGACCGGCTGAATCCGCTTTTCCCGAAGGATTACCGGTTCCGGGATGTCTATCTGCTCGCGACCGCGGCGGACGATTCCGAATCGACCCCGGACCGCGCCGTCGAAGGCGTGAAGGGCTGGGTCGAGTGCTTTGAAAAAGCTGCATTCAAAGGCAGCGTGTTCTGCGGCGGCGTGAATGATCCCGGAGATATCCGGAAGAACGAGAAACTGGACGAAGCGTACCGCTTGGGTCAGATGATCTGACAACAGCGGCTTATTCTGAATGATTGAATACGGTGATATATTTAATGCGGAAGATCCGAAAAACGGGTCTTCCGTATTGCTTCAGGGCCTCTGAAGGAAATTGCGGATTAGACTGGGATATGATATGACCGCGGTGTTTTCCGGATTAGAGCCGGATCGATCAAGTTCTTTCTTGCACCATTCGTCATTCTTGTGCGCGGTTATCCTTTCTAAATCTGAAACTCACGGTGATTTTTCCGAAATATTACAAGAACTCGCCTTGATTTTTCCGAAAGTCATATAGAACTCGCCTTGATTTTTCCGAAAATATAGCGTATTATATGTTTGGAGGAATGCAAAATGGAATTAAAAAGACACATAGATAAGTGGCTTCTGGAGTGGAAAGGAAACCGTAATCATAAGCCCGCACTGGTAAGAGGCATAAGACAATCGGGAAAAACGCATTCGATCAGACTGTTTGCTGAGAACCATTATCAAGTTGTGATCTATCTCAATTTTTGGGACAGACCTGATCTGATTGATGTATTTGACGGCGAATTGGACGCGGATACGATCATTCGAGAGTTGTCCGTGAAGATGCCGCTTCCTCAATTACAGGACGGGACTACGGTATTCATTTATGACGAGGTTCAGGAGTGTCCGAGAGCTCTTTTATCATTAAAGACAGCAGCAAATGAGAAGAGATTCGACTTTATTGCTTCAGGTTCTTATCTGGGTGTTACTGGATATGTCGTTTCTGACGATACACCCAAGCCCGTAGGTTGCACGGATGAATTTGATATGAGGACTCTGGATTTCGAAGAGTTTCTCTGGGCGAAAGGGTATACGAACAAAGAACTGTCTTACATCAGGGAAGCGTTTGAAACTCAAAAACCTTTGTCTAAATCCATGCATGGTTCTTTTACCTCTTTATTTAGGGAATATCTGTGTATCGGGGGATTTCCGGAAGCGGTCTGCAATTATTTGGAGACGAATAATATCTATTCGACGATTCAGATTACCAGAAGAATCACCAGGAATCTGCAGGACGACTTTGGAAGACGTCGGGGAAGAGACAATAGACCGCTGTTCAACGCAAACGAGGTAGCAAGGATCAGGAGCGCGTTCTCGCTGATACCGTCATTTCTTGGAAAAGAAAACAAGAGATTCATCCTTTCGAAGATTACTGGCAAAGGAGCAAAAGATGCGGGAAAAGATGCGCTTGATTATCTGAAGGATGCAGGTGTCATCATGAAAGTCCATAACCTGCATGTTCCCGCGACCCCGCTTTCGGTCAATGTGATTCAAAATCAGTATAAAGTATTTGCGACAGACATCGGCATGCTAGTGGGAATGCTGGAAGACGGAACGACGGATGCGATACTGTCCGGAAAGCTGGGAATGGGAAAGGGCGTGATATATGAATCGATCATCGCTGACGCTCTATACAAACGAGGAGGAAGGGTTTTCTACTTTTCTAAAGAAAGCAGGCTGGAACTGGACTTTGTCATCAATTATCACGGTGAATCTACAATTCTTGAGGTTAAGGCGGCAAATGGTAATACCAAGAGCGCTAAAACAGTGATGGCAAATCCCGACCATTACGGGGAAACGCGACTGATTCGGATCAAAGATTCAAATTTGTCTGTTACCGACAGCATACTGACGATCCCACATTACATGGCATTTCTTTTATTTGAATGGAGAACAACATTGCCAACAGAATAAAGAATCAGCACCGGTCAACAATAGGCCGGTGCTGCTGTTTTCGGAACGAAAGCGGGATATCGCATCAGTCTCCCTGATGGATCGTGATCTGCGGGAACGGGATACCGATGTCCTTTTCCATGAAGAGGACACGGAGCTCCCTGTTCAGGCGGCGGCGCGCGACGTAGACATTCTCCTCGTCGCAGGCGACGGTGAAACGCAGAACGACAGCGGAATCCGCAAGGCTTTCCACGCCCTTGTACTCGGGGACACCGAGAAAGACGTCACGGTTCCGCTCCAGCATGCCGGGCAGAGCCTCCTTTATGATCTCTTCCACGCGCGGGATGCTCTCCTCGTAGGTGATCCCGATATCGGAGACCGCAAGAGATTCCGCCTTGGAACGGTTCTGGAAGTTGCGGATGTCGGAGTTGTTCACGACCTTGTAGTTTCCGCCGGGATCGACGATCGTGGTCGTCCGGACGCCGACGCGCTTTACGGTACCGCGGAAGTCATCCAGGATGATGATGTCGCCGACGTTGTACTGGCCTTCCAGTACGATGAACAGGCCGGAGATCACGTCCTCAATGAGACGCTGCGCTGCGAAGCCGATGATCAGGGTGATGATACCGAGACTGGCGAACGCGGCGGTCGGGTTGAGACCGAGAATGGTCAGCGCCCACACGATGCCCAGGATTACACCGAGATAGGTGATGATGTTGCTCAGAAGCTCGTTCACCGTACGTGCACGGTTGTTTTTGCTGGCGGTTTTCAAAAGCAGGCAGATGAGCCGGACGATGAGATAGGTAAGGGCCAGCGCCCCGAGCGCGGCGAGCACTCTGGCGATCGTCAGGGAGGTTTCACCTCCGCCATTGGAAAAGATGCCGGAATACGCCTCGCGGAGCTCTTCGCTCACGGGACCGAGGATATCCGTATTTCCTGCGAGAATGACGAACACGAGAAGCACCAGCGCGACGATCAGTGCGACGGTGTTGCCGCGTGATTTTTTCCTGC
>JAFRNW010000016.1 GCA_017429985.1 Clostridia bacterium
GTGATCATGTTCTTCACATAGTCAGCGTGCCCGGGGCAGTCCACGTGCGCGTAGTGACGCTTCTTCGTCTCGTACTCAACGTGCGCCGTGTTGATCGTGATTCCGCGCGCCTTCTCTTCCGGCGCCTTGTCGATCTCGTCATAACGCATCGCAACCGCTTCGCCCTGCTGCGCCAGCGCCATCGTGATCGCCGCGGTCAGCGTCGTTTTGCCATGGTCGACATGGCCGATCGTGCCGATGTTTACATGCGGCTTCGTTCTTTCATACTTTGCCTTTGCCATCTTTCATAATCTCCTTTAAAATATTTTTATAAATCTTAATAGTAACCTCTTCTATTCAACATCCGTTCAACAACGGACGCCGGTGCCTGTTCATAATGCGCAAACTGCATGGTGAACGTTCCTCTGCCCTGTGTCCGGGACCTGAGATCCGTCGCATATCCGAACATTTCCGCAAGGGGGCAGATCGCATCGATGACCTGCGTGCTTCCCCTTGCTTCCATACCGGAAACATGTCCGCGCCTTGATGTCAGATTGCCCAGCACATCCCCCAGATACTCTTCCGGAACGAGCACTTCGACTTTCATCATCGGCTCGAGGAGAACGGAACCTGCTTTGGGAAGCGCTTCCTTGACGGCAAGCGAGCCGGCTATCTGGAATGCCAGTTCCGAGGAATCAACCTCATGATAGGTTCCGTCCAGCAGCGTCGCTTTCACATCAACGACCTGATACCCTCCGAGCGCACCGGATTCCAGCGCATCGCGGATGCCTTTCTCGACAGACGGGATATATTCTTTCGGAACAACACCGCCGACGATTTTATCAACGAACTCAAATCCCTTGCCGGGTTCGTTCGGCTCGAAAAGAACCTTGACGTCTCCGAACTGTCCGTGACCGCCGGTCTGCCTGACATAACGGCCCTCCGCCGTAACGGATTTGGTAATGGATTCCTTATAGGCAACCTGCGGACTTCCGACTTTGGCTTCCACATGAAACTCGCGGATCAGCCGATCCACAATGATCTCAAGATGAAGCTCTCCCATGCCGGCAATGATCGTCTGTCCCGTTTCCGCGTCCGTGTACGTTTTAAAGGTCGGATCCTCTTCGGAAAGCTTGATCAGCGCGTTTGTCATGCGCTCCTGGCCCGCCTTGGTCTTCGGTTCGATCGCGACTCTGATAACGGGATCCGGAAACTCCATGCTTTCCAGGAGGATCTGCCTGTTCTCCGCGCAGAGCGAATCGCCTGTGGTCGTATCTTTCAATCCGACAAGCGCAGCGATATCTCCCGCATGCATTTCGTCAAGTTCCGTCCTTGCGTCCGCATGCATCAAAAGAATACGGCCGACTCTTTCCCTCTTGTTCTTTGTCGCGTTGTACACATAGGACCCGGTCTTCAGTGTGCCACTGTAGGCTCTGACAAACGCGAGCTTCCCTACAAACGGATCCGTTACGATCTTGAATGCCAGAGCGGCAAACGGCGCGTCATCACGGGGCTCGGCTACGATTTCTTTCGTTCCGTCCTTATTGGTTCCCTTTGCAGGCTCAATATCGAGCGGAGACGGAAGAAAATCAACGATCGCATTCAAAAGGGGCTGAACGCCCTTGTTGCGGTAGGATGTGCCGCAGCAAACCGGGACAAGCTTTCCGGAGATGGTAGCTCTGCGAATCGCTGGGATCAGTTCCTCTGCCTTAAACCATTCGCCGTTGAAATAGCGCTCCATGAGCTCCTCGTCTTCGCCGAGAATCTCGTCAAGGAGCTTCGCCCGCGTTTCTTTCGCCTCTTCCAGCATATCCTCGGGGATGTCCTCCTCTCGGATATCTGTTCCGTCGTCGTTATAGTAGACCTCAGCTTTCATGCTCAGAAGGTCGACGATTCCTTTGAAATTGTCTTCCTTTCCGATCGGGAGCTGAATCGGGACGGCGTTCGCATGAAGTCTGTCATGCATCATCTCGATGACATGATAGAAATCAGCGCCGACAATGTCCATCTTGTTGACATACGCGATACACGGAACGCCGTATTTCATCGCCTGGTGCCATACGGTCTCCGACTGCGGTTCTACTCCGCCTTTTGCGCAGAATACTGCAACCGCACCGTCCAAAACGCGAAGAGAACGCTCCACTTCGACTGTGAAATCCACATGACCGGGCGTATCGATAATATTGATACGATACCCGCGCCAGTAGGCCGTCGTGGCAGCAGAAGTAATCGTAATCCCGCGTTCTCTTTCCTGATCCATGTAATCCATGGCGGCAGCGCCCTCATGGGTTTCGCCGACTTTATGGATCTTCCCAGTGTAAAACAGGATACGTTCCGTTGTCGTGGTCTTACCGGCGTCGATATGCGCCATAATACCGATATTTCTGGTTTTTTCGAGTGACGTGTCTCTAGGCAACTTGGTTCACCTTACCACCTGTAGTGTGCGAATGCCTTGTTCGCTTCAGCCATTCTGTGCGTGTCTTCTTTTTTCTTGAACGCATTGCCTGCCGAATTGCTGGCATCCAGAATCTCACCGGCAAGCCTGTCGCTCATGGTGCGCTCGGAACGGGCGCGGGCATAGCTGACAAGCCAGCGAAGACCCAGGGTCTGGCGACGCTCCGGCCTGATCTCGATCGGGACCTGATAAGTGGAACCGCCGACTCTGCGGGCTTTGACTTCAAGAACGGGCATGATGTTGTTCATAGCCTGCTCGAACACTTCCGCGGGCTCACGGCCGGTTTTGTCCTTGATTTTGTCAAAGGCATCATAAACGGCTTTCTGAGCGACGCCGCGCTTGCCGTCAAGCATGACCTGATTGATCAGCTTTGTGACAACAGTGCTGTTATAAATAGGGTCAGCAAGGACCTCGCGTTTCGGGATAAATCCTCTTCTAGGCATAGCTTCGATCCTCCTTATTTCTTAGGCCGCTTTGCGCCGTAAAGGGAACGGCTCTGTTTACGGTCAGCAACACCCGCTGTATCGAGCGCACCGCGAATGATATGATAACGGACACCAGGGAGATCCTTGACACGTCCGCCACGGATCAGGACGACAGAGTGCTCCTGCAGATTGTGTCCGATACCGGGAATATAAGCAGTACCTTCGAGTCCGTCCGTCAGACGGATACGGGCAATTTTACGCAAAGCCGAGTTCGGCTTTTTCGGTGTCATTGTACGAACTGCCGTGCAGACGCCGCGGCGCTGCGGGCATTGTTTCAAAATCGGAGCATTGGACTTGTATTCCACCTGCTCGCGACCCTTCCTAATCAACTGATTAATGGTCGGCATGATTATCCTCCTGAAAAAATCTTACAATCAATAAAAAATCTATATATCTTACAACTCCCCGCAACCCTTGTAGGGATGTTTGTCCGAAAAAATCCGCCTTATTGAACCAGATCGGTTCTCGGGCTTCCCGCTACAGCGGCTCCCACATCGATCCCGGCGATTCTGCCCAGCTGTTCCATGTCCGGAACGGAAATCACTTCGATGTCGGACTCTCTGCACTTTTCAATTATCTGCTCGCGGATAAAGGCGTCCGCATCCTCCGCGAGATAAACCTTCTCAAGTTCCAAGGCATCCAGCCCTTTCAGGACCTGTTTCAGACCAACAACGCTGAACGCCGTACTATCATCATCCATGTCTTCTCTGCTTTCCTGAAAACGCACTGCCAAAAAAAGATATTATCAGTATTATGATCCTTTTGTCAATCAATATCTTCATCGGAAGGGACCGCGGTCCCCAACCCGACGACCCGTCTGCTTTTGGAGAAAACGACGCGGGACCGGCCGGACCTGATCGGTTCCCATCCCTTGTCCGTCATCTCTCTCAGCACCGGATGCCTGAGGATATCGACATACATGCTTCCGGCAAATTTCTTTTCCAATGCGCCGGAAAGCGCTTTTCCAAGGAAAATACCGATCACGATCGACGCAGCCCAGAGCACGAACGGGAACCAGGTGCTGATCTCCAGCATGGCGGTTCTCGTATCCCGGATCAGACTCAGCACCACCATGATCAGTCCGAACAGGACCGCGACCAGCGTCGGCGCATAATCCAGCATAAGAAGCTTTTTCCTGCACTCCTTGCAGATGGAGATCTGAACCGGAATGATGGTCCCGAACGGGGCGGCTGAATTTTTGAACAGTTTCCTCTGGATCCGCTTCGGTTCCGGATGTGCCATATACAATATGGCATATCCGTTCCTTTGACCGACCGGTTCATGTTTGCAGAACTGGCAGCGAAGCGTTACGAACAGCTGTGCGATACCGCCTTCCGGAAGAAGCTGTTCATACAGGTCAAGATCCCGCATCACCTGCTCCGGTGTATCCCCGTTCCCGCCCACGGTACACTCACTGCAGGTTCGCATATTCAGCAATGCGCAGTATCTGGTCCCGGACAGCGGGCAGTTGGGATTGTTGGGGAGCTTTTCCATCGTTTTCCTCCCGGGTTATCCCCTGTGTCAGCCGATATCGGTGGAACGGTCGCGCACCGATACGTTGCGGTACCGTTTCAGTCCGATTCCGGCGGGGATCAGTTTTCCGATCAGGACGTTCTCCTTCAGTCCGAGCAGCGGATCGACCTTGCCTTTGATGGCCGCTTCTGTCAGGACACGCGTTGTCTCCTGGAAAGATGCGGCAGACAGGAAGGATTCCGTCGCCAGGGCGGCCTTGGTGACGCCGAGCAGCTTGCGCTTTGCGATCGCGGGCTGTCCGCCTTCCGCCGTGACCCTGTCGTTTTCCTGTTCAAACGTGAAGATATCGGTCAGCTCTCCGGGCAGGAGGTTCGTATCGCCGGCGTCTTCCACCTGCACCTTGCGGAGCATCTGGCGGATGATGATCTCGATGTGTTTATCCGAAATCTCAACGCCCTGCAGACGGTATACGCTCTGGACCTCTCTCAGCAGGTACGCCTGTACGCCCTTTACGCCTCTGATCTTCAGGATGTCGTGCGGGTTGACGGAGCCCTCTGTCAGTTCGTCTCCCGCTTCGACCACGTCGCCTTCCTGAACTTTCATCTTGCTGCCGAACGGAATCAGGTAGGTCTCTGTTTCCCCTTCGTCATTCGTGATGATCGTTTCACGGCGTTTCTTGCTCTCGTCGATGTGGACTGTGCCGCTGATTTCCGAAATGACCGCAAGGCCCTTCGGTTTCCTTGCCTCAAACAGTTCCTCGACACGGGGAAGACCCTGTGTGATGTCCTCTGCCGTAGCAACGCCGCCCGTATGGAACGTACGCATCGTCAGCTGTGTTCCGGGTTCGCCGATCGCCTGTGCGGCAATGATGCCGACCGCTTCGCCGATGTTGACCGGATCGCCGGTCGCAAGGTTGGCGCCGTAGCATTTTGCGCATACGCCGGATTTGCATCTGCAGGTAAAGACGCTCCTGCAGGTTACGCTTTCCACTCCGGCTTTTTCGATTGCCTCGGCCTGCTCGTAGGAGATCATTTGATTCTCCTCCACGATGACCTCGCCCGTCTTCGGATTGATGACCGGATCGACCGTATAACGTCCGATGACCCTGCTTCTCAGGGGCTCGACCAGCTTGCTGCCGTCGCGGATCTCCGTGATGACCATGCCCTTCGGCGTTTCGCCGCGCTCCGCAAAGCAGTCATCCTCGCGGACGATCACTTCCTGGGAAACGTCAACAAGACGCCGGGTCAGATAACCGGAGTCCGCCGTACGGAGCGCCGTATCGGCAAGACCTTTCCTCGCGCCGTGAGACGAAATGAAGAACTCCAGAACGGACAGGCCTTCACGGAAGTTCGCACGGATCGGAACCTCGATGATCTTGCCGTTCGGATCCGCCATAAGGCCGCGCATACCGGCGAGCTGACGGATCTGCGCCGTGGAACCACGGGCACCGGAATTCGCCATCATGTAAATCGGATTGAACGCATCCAGAGAATCCATCAGCGCTTTGGAAACGCTTTCCGTTGTTTTCTCCCAGATATTGATGACGCGCTCGCGGCGTTCGTGATCGCTCAGGAGACCGCTTCTGAAAATATTGTCGATCTCAACGACCTTCTTTTCCGCGTCCGCGATCATTTCCTTCTTCTCGGAAGGAACCTGAATGTCCTGGAAACCGACGGTGATGCCGCCGCGTGTGGAGTAGGTGTATCCGAGTTTCTTGATTTTATCCAGCGTTTCCGCCGTCTTCGTCGGACCATATTTGCGGTAGCAGTAGTCGACGATATTGCCGAGATCCTTTTTCACGACCAGATGGTCGATCTCAAAGCGGAACATATCCTCTGCCGTCTCTCTCGGAACAAATCCGAGATCCTGCGGAATCGCATTGTTGAAGATCACCTTGCCGACCGTCGTATCGACAACGCGCCTGTAAGTCTTCCCTTCGAATTCACGGGTCAGTCTGATCTTGACCTTTGCCTGGAGCGAAACATCTCCCGTCTGATATGCCATGATGGCCTCGTCTTCGGAATGGAAGATCTTTCCTTCTCCCTTGGCGCCGTCACGCTCCAGCGTGAGGTAATAGCAGCCCATGACCATGTCCTGTGTCGGAGAAACGACCGGACGGCCGTCCTGGGGCTTCAAGATGTTGTTGGAAGCCAGCATCAGGAACCTTGCCTCGGACTGTGCCTCCACGGACAGCGGTACGTGTACAGCCATCTGGTCGCCGTCAAAGTCGGCATTGAACGCCGTGCAGACCAGCGGATGAAGCTTGATGGCGCGTCCTTCCACAAGGACGGGCTCGAACGCCTGGATGCCGAGTCTGTGCAGCGTAGGCGCACGGTTGAGCAGGACCGGATGGTCCTTGATCACGTCTTCCAGCGCTCCCCAGACCTCGTTGGATCCTCTTTCAACCATTCTCTTTGCGCCTTTCACATTCTGCGCATAACCGTCCTTCACAAGGTTCTTCATCACGAACGGCTTGAACAGCTCAAGCGCCATCTCTTTGGGAAGACCGCACTGATACATCTTGAGTTCCGGGCCGACAACGATAACGGAACGGCCGGAATAGTCAACACGCTTGCCCAGCAGGTTCTGACGGAAACGTCCCTGTTTGCCGCGCAGCATGTCGGACAGGGATTTCAGCGGTCTGTTGCCCGGTCCGGTGACCGGACGGCTTCTGCGGCCGTTGTCGATCAGAGCGTCCACCGCTTCCTGAAGCATACGCTTTTCATTCCGGACAATGATATCCGGCGCACGGAGCTCAAGCAGTTTCTTGAGACGGTTGTTCCTGTTGATGACTCTGCGATACAGATCGTTCAGGTCGCTCGTTGCGAACCTGCCGCCGTCCAGCTGAACCATCGGCCTGAGATCCGGCGGAATGACCGGGATCACTGTCAGAATGATCCATTCGGGTCTGTTTCCGCTCTTGATGAAGGCTTCCACTACTTCAAGACGCTTGATCGCGCTTGCTCTCTTCTGGCCGGAAGAATTGGCGATCTCCTCGCGGAGCTCTTCCTCCAGTTTCTGCAGGTCCAGATCGCAGAGCAGTTTTCGGATCGCTTCCGCGCCCATGCCGGCGCTGAACGCCTTCTGACCGTACTGGTCGATCGCGTCACGGTATTCCTTGTCCGTCAGGATCTGTTTGTACTGCAGTCCTGTGTCGCCGGGATCCGTCACGACATAAGCCGCAAAGTACAGCACCTGTTCGAGTGCGCGCGGGCTCATGTCCAGCAGCATCTTCATGCGGCATGGAATCCCTTTGAAATACCAGATGTGAGACACGGGAACGGCAAGCTCAATATGGCCCATCCGTTCGCGTCTTACCTTCGCGCGCGTCACTTCAACGCCGCACTTTTCGCAGACGATACCCTTGTAACGGCCGCGTTTATATCTGCCGCAATGGCATTCCCGGTCCTTTGTCGGCCCGAAAATGCGCTCGCAGTACAGTCCGTCCTTTTCAGGCTTCAACGTCCTGTAATTGATCGTTTCCGGCTTTTTGACCTCTCCATGAGACCACTCAAGGATTTTTTCAGGTGAGGCAAGACCTATCTGTAAAGCATCAAAATTTGTCAGTTCAAACACTGTAATAATCTCCCTTCTGAAATATCCCCGGTGTTACTCGTTATCGTCCCGGTCAACGTCGTCCAAAGAATCGAAGCCCAGATCATCATCCATCAGATCATCGCCTGCTTCCAGCACTGGCGCTTCCAGATCATCCGGCAGCGGCTCGTCATCCTTATCGTCAAATTCGTCCAGCAGAGAGTCTCCGTCGTCTGGGATCTCATCCGTGTCAAAATCGTCGAATTCTGCAAACTCGTCGTCTTCGAAGGACTCGTCATAATCGTCTTCCGTTTCGGGAACCGTGATGGCGGGCATATCCTCAGCTCCGGACATATTGACACCCAGCGACGGCGTGTCGTCTTCATCGTCCTCGCCGATAATGATTTCCTCTCTTGATTCGGAGAGCACCTTCACATCCAGCGCGAGGGACTGCAGTTCTTTGATCAGAACCTTGAAAGACTCCGGAATCCCCGCGGGAGGCACGTTCTCACCCTTCACGATCGATTCATATGTCTTTACGCGCCCGACCGTATCGTCCGATTTTACAGTCAGAATTTCCTGCAGTGTATATGCGGCGCCGTAAGCTTCCAGGGCCCAGACTTCCATTTCGCCGAAACGCTGGCCTCCGAACTGCGCTTTTCCGCCGAGAGGCTGCTGCGTCACGAGGCTGTACGGTCCGGTGGAGCGCGCGTGGATCTTGTCGTCCACCAGATGATGCAGCTTCAGGTAATACATGTAACCGACCGTAATGCGGTTCTCAAAGGGTTCGCCCGAACGTCCGTCATACAGAACCGTTTTCCCGTCGGCATCGCAGCCGGCTTTCACAAGCAGATCCTTGATATCCTGCTCCGTCGCGCCGTCAAATACCGGTGTGGCGATATGGATGCCCAGCATCTTGCATGCCATGCCCAGATGGAGTTCCAGAACCTGTCCGATGTTCATACGGGACGGAACACCCAAAGGATTCAGAACGATCTGGAGCGGTGTGCCGTCCGGAAGGAACGGCATATCCTCTTCCGGAAGAATTCTTGAAATAACGCCTTTGTTGCCGTGGCGGCCTGCCATCTTGTCTCCGACGCTGATCTTTCTCTTCTGGGCGATATATACGCGGACCATCTTGTTCACGCCGGGGCCGAGTTCATCCTTGCTTGCCCGGTCAAACACCTTGACATCCACGACGACGCCGCCTTCACCGTGCGGAACGCGGAGAGACGTGTCTCGGACATCACGCGCTTTCTCGCCGAAAATCGCTCTCAGAAGCCGTTCTTCCGCAGTCAGCTCCGTTTCGCCCTTCGGCGTCACTTTTCCGACCAGAATATCACCCGAGCGGACTTCTGCGCCGGGACGGATAATGCCGTTCTCATCCAGCTGCGACAGAGCATCCTCGCCGATATTCGGAATGTCCCTGGTGATTTCCTCCGGTCCGAGCTTTGTATCGCGCGCCTCGAGTTCATGTTCCTCGATGTGGATGGAGGTGAAGACGTCTTCCTTCACCAGCTTCTCACTGATCAGGACCGCGTCCTCATAGTTGTAGCCTTCCCAGGTCATGAATCCGATCAGGATATTCCTGCCGAGCGCGATTTCTCCACCGTCCGTGGAAGCGCCGTCCGCAATGACTTCCCGCTTGGCGACATGCTGTCCCTTTTTCACGATCGGCCTCTGGTTCAGACAGGTGCCCTGGTTGCTTCTCTGGAACTTCGTCAGAGTATAAACATGATCGACACCCGCCTCGTCCCGGATCGTAATGGAATCCGCGGAAACACGCTCCACCGTACCGTCCGTATCGGACAGAACAACGATGCCCGAGTCGGCAGCGGCCTTATATTCCATACCGGTCGCGACGATCGGCGCCTGCGGTTTGAGAAGCGGAACCGCCTGACGCTGCATGTTGGAGCCCATCAGAGCACGGTTCGCGTCGTCGTTCTCAAGGAACGGAATCATGGCCGTAGCAACCGATACCAGCTGCTTCGGAGAAACGTCCATATAATCCACTTCCGTGTTCTTGACCTCAACGATCTGCTCACGCATACGCGCTGCGACACGGTCGCGCTTGAACCAATGGGTCTCGGGATCGATTTCCTCATTTGCCTGCGCAACAATGAAATGATCCTCTTCATCCGCGGTCAGGTACTCGATCCTGTCCGTAATGATCCGGTTTTTCTTGTCAACAAACCGGTACGGCGCTTCAATAAATCCGTATTCGTTGATTCTTGCATAGGTTGACAGCGAGTTGATCAGACCGATGTTCGGACCTTCAGGCGTCTCGATCGGGCACATGCGTCCGTAATGAGAATAGTGCACGTCACGGACTTCGAAAGTTGCACGCTCACGGTTCAGTCCTCCGGGACCAAGCGCGGAAAGACGGCGTTTGTGCGTCAGTTCCGCAAGCGGATTGGTCTGGTCCATGAACTGGGACAGCTGGGAGGACCCGAAGAACTCCTTGATCGCGGCCGTAACAGGTCTGATGTTGATCAAATTGGAAGGCATGACCACATCCATATCCTGGATGCCCATCCTCTCACGGACAACGCGCTCCAGACGCGTTAATCCGACGCGCATCTGATTCTGAAGCAGTTCGCCCACGCTGCGGATGCGGCGGTTGCCGAGATGGTCGATGTCATCCGTATGTCCGATGCCGTACGGCATCCCGATCAGGTAGGAAATGGACGCAACGATATCATCCGGCACAATGTGGCGCGGGATCAGGTCAAAATAATGCTTATGCAGGAACTCTTTCAGCTGCTCTTCATCCATTCCCTCTGCTTCGCCCAGCAACTCTTTCAGAGTCGGAATGTGGACAAATTCGTCCAGACCGGCAGACTTCGGGTCGAACGGAAGGAATCCGGAAGCGTCGGCGAAGTTGTTTCCAACGATCTTCACGCGCTGATCGCCTACTCTGACCCAGACCATATTAATACCGGCGTCCTGAATCGCCTTGGCCGTTTCACGGTCAATCGTCTGTCCGGCTTCGGCAAGGATCTCGCCCGTCAACTCGGATACGACCGTTTCGTCGGCGATTCTGCCCTTCAGGCGTTCCTTGATCGCGAGCTTCTTGTTGAATTTGTAGCGTCCGACGCGCGCCAGATCATAGCGTTTGTCAAAGAACAGCGCATTCAGCAGAGAACGGGCGCTTTCCTCTGTCGGAGGCTCTCCCGGACGCTGCCGTTTATAGATCTCGATCAGGCCTTCCGCAACGGAATGGGTCGGGTCTTTCTGGAGGGTCGCTTCAAGCCGCTCATCCTCGCCGAGAAGATCCAGGATCTCGGAATTTGTTCCATAGCCGAGTGCGCGCAGCAGCGACGTGATATGCACCTTGCGCTGACGGTCGATCTTCACGTAAAGAATGCCGTTGGAATCCGTCTCATACTCAAGCCACGCACCGCGGTTGGGAATGACCTGGGAAGAAAACAGCTGTTTCCCGATCTTATCAAAACTTTCTGCATAATATACGCCAGGGGAGCGGACAAGCTGGGATACGATAACACGCTCTGCGCCGTTGATGATAAAAGTTCCCTGCGGCGTCATGAGCGGGAAATCACCGAGAAATACTTCCTGTTGTTTCACTTCGCCTGTTTCCTTGTTGATCAGGCGCACGCTGACGCGCAGCGGAGCGGCATAGTTTACGTCACGCTCCTTGCACTCTGTGATAGAATACTTCGGGTGATCGGTATCTACTTTATAATCGACAAATTCAAGAACGAGTTTTCCGGAATAGTCTGTAATCGGAGAAATGTCATCCAGAACCTCTTTCAGGTCTTCTTTAAGAAAACGGTAATAGGAATTCTTCTGTACCTCGATCAGATCTGGCATGTCCAGTATTTCATGGATTCTTGAAAAGCTCTTGCGTGTCTTCTGTCCCATCTTGACATCATGCATAATTTGGCTTCACCCCTTGCTGATACAATGCAGTGTATCGTATTTGCTTATAAATCCGGCCCCGGAATCCGTCGTTATTCGAACCGGACAGGCTTCGGAAAAGTGCGGATAGTAAGGCATATTACCACTATCTTAAACTATAAGCCAATTTAGAATGTTATCATTGTCAATAGTACGTGTCAAGAAAAAAATTTAAAAAGCCTGAATTTTTATATGCCTCTTCATCCCGGGAACGTGCTGCCGCCCATCCGGGCAGCCAATCGGATCCCCATTGCAGAAAGATTGAACCGGGCTGTGCTCTCGCGCGTTACATATTATAGTAAATGGAAGAGATCCTGCCGGCTCTTTCATAAAAAATAGCAGCCGCTGCGGAAGCAGCGGAACTGCTGAAATCATTTTCCCGAACCTGTGTCTTCCGGCATCATCCGCCGGTCTCATCTTCCTGTCTGTACGGGTTTTCTTCATCCGGGTCTGTCGGGTCCCAGCCCAGCCCGGGTGCAGACGTATACGGCTCCTCCGGTCGCAATTCCGGTGGACGGGTCGGAACGGGGCCATCCTCTTTTGTCATGAGTACAACGGTTGTCCTGTCGCAGTTGTCATAGATCCACTTTGCATCGACACAGGTCAGCCTGACGCATCCGTCCGATGCAGGCGTGCCCAGATTCTCATAATCCTCCAGTTTCATCTGTCTCAGTCCGTCTTCCACTTTCCTCGCAGTCTCCTCTATCGGTACGGAATGAAACAGGATATGGTTGATGATTCTGCTGCAGTACTGTCCTTTTGCTCCAAACAGGGAATGATACCGGTATTTTGTATATACGGCATAGGTGCCTGTCGGTGTCTTTTTCCCCGTGGAACAGATCATGACCCGTTCCTGGACCCATTGGCCGCCCTCTGACCGGTAAGCGACAACAGACTGTGTTCCGAAATAAACCACCAGTTTATATAGACCGTCTTTCTCAGGCACATCCGTCGGATAATAATCCGGAACAGGCGTTTCCGTTGCGGGCGGCGGCGTCAAAGTTGGCGTCGGCACGGGTGTTGGCGCTGCCGTTGGCTGCGGTGTTGGCGTAACGATTGCTTCAGGAGTTTCGGCTGCATGCAGTGTCACTTCATCCGTCTGCGGAGGCAGCGCCGTATCGATCTGATGTACGGCTGAAGAACAGCCCCCCAGCAGCAGGCAGACAAACACCGCCGTCCAGCATAAACAACTCCGCACCATTCGCCCTCCGATCGTATCCTCATAAACAATTCAGCTGTATTATACTACTTCCAGCTCTTTTGCGTCCAACCGGTATTTCCTTGTCGGCAGTACCAAATCATGCTATACTTGCCATCGTAATGCGGAATCTTTCGGATATCATCCGACTGCCCGCAAATAATACTATTCATGCGCGCGGATACCGGACACGGCTTTTTCCTGCGCCGGTATGCATATCTTTTATTTCAGCTCGGGAGTGTGATGGATCAATGATGAAGCAGTGGATTGAAGACAATATGGATCAGCAGATCGAGGATCTTTTCGGTCTGCTACGGATCCCCAGCGTCAGCCGGGGTACCCCGGAACCGGGAATGCCGCTCGGAAGACATGTCTATCATGCCCTCGAATATGCCGTCGACCTGGCCCACAGGCTGGGCTTCGATAAAACCCAGATACTGGACGGTTACTGCGCGACCGTGGATTATGGCGAAGGCGATGAGATGCTGATGCTTATGGCGCATCTGGATGTCGTTCCCGCAGGTCCCGGCTGGGATACCGATCCGTTTGATCCGGTGATCAAAGACGGGCGGATTTATGCGCGCGGCGTCTTTGATGACAAAAGCGCTGCCGTATCCTGTCTGTACGCACTTGCCGCGGTGAAAAATGCCGGCATCCCCCTGAACCGGCGGGTCCGCATTTTCCTCGGAGGAGATGAGGAAAAACTAAGCGCATGCATCGACCGGTATAAAGAGACGGAAGAACTCCCTGCCCTTGCGTTTACGCCTGACGCATCCTATCCGGTTGTCAATTCGGAAATGAATATCCTTCATGCGACATATCACCTCGATCTTGCGGACAGCACCGTTTCCATCAGCTGCGGAACAGCTGCAAATGTCGTTCCCGGAACGGCCGAGGCGTCCCTGTCATTCCCCGCGGAGCCCTGCCCCGTTCCGGATGGGTATTCCGGGGAATTCAGCGGGAATCTGATCCGGATCAACGGGCTCGGAGGACACGCCGCAATGAACGACCTCGCAAGAAACGCCCTGCAGGCGCTCATGGAAGTACTTTCCAACCAGTCTCTGCCGGAGAGCGATCTTCTGATCGCATCCGGTCTTCATGCGCTTCTGGGCTATGATTTGCACGGAGAGGGATTCGGTTTGGATGTCAGGGATGAGTCGGGCGCGCTGACCCTGTCCCCGGATATCCTGCAGTGGAATTCCAACGGGGTCACTCTGACCCTTGACTGCCGGTATCCTTTCTGCATTACCTGCGAAGAGGTCCTGTCAAAGCTCGACGGAGCGCTGGAGGTATTCGGCTTCCGCCGCGGTGAAACGCACAACTCGCAGGGTCACTATATCCCGCGCGACTCCGAACTGGTATCCACTTTGCTCCGCATCTACGAAAAACACACGGGAGCCCCTGCGGAACCGATCTCCATGGGCGGAGGAACCTACGCGAGAGGATTCGAGAATGCCGTGGCTTTCGGGATCGAATATCTGGACGAACCTTCCGAGTGCCATATGCCGAACGAGAAAATGGCCGTATCCAATATTCTCTTCAACACAGTGATTTTTGCCGACGCAATTGCCGCGCTGGGCTCAGGACCGAAGAAATAATATTTTTCTTGCTTTCATAAAACGCCTGTGATAAACTTCTAAAGCTAACGTCCTTCTTGCTCCGTGCAAGAACGGAGCCAACAGTCCATAAGGAGGTGAAAAGAATGAATCAATACGAAGTCCTTTATGTGATCGATGCGTCTCTTGATGATGAAGCGGTGCATGCTGCTGTCGAGAAATTCAAGGGTATCGCCGAAAGCAACGGCGCAGAAGTTTCTGCCGTTGATGAGTGGGGAAAGCGCAAGCTGGCTTACGCCATCAACTACAAAACCGAGGGCTACTATGTTCTGATGACATTCTGCAGCGCACCCGAATTCCCGAAGGAACTTGAGCGCAATATGCGGAATGACGAGCAGATCATTCGTTACATGGTTACTCGGAAAGAAGCTTGACTGACACAGTACGGAAGAAAGGTTGACTGAACATGAATAAAATCACATTGATCGGCAATCTCACGCACGACCCCGAAACACGTTCCACGTCCAGCGGGGTGACTGTCACTACCTTTACAATCGCCGTAAACCGCAGGTTTGCACAGGGCGGTGAAAAGGTAACTGACTTTTTCCGTATCAACGCCTGGCGCCAGCTGGGTGAGACCTGCTCGAGATACCTGTCCAAAGGCCGCAAGGTCGCTGTGATCGGTGAACTGCAGGCGCGCACCTACGAAGCGAAAGACGGTACCACCAGAATGTCACTGGATGTCAGTGCGGATGAAGTGGAATTCCTGACTCCCCGCTCGGCGGACGACGGCGCTTCCACCTATTCTTCCGGAACAAAACCGTCAGCTCATCCAGATGATCTTGATGGTTTCATGGACGTTCAGTCTGATGACATCCCATTTTAAGCAATAACAGGAGGCTAGCCACATGGAAGAACGCAAAATGCATCAGAGGCCGCATCGCAGCCGTCGCAAAGTATGTAAATTCTGTGCGGATAAAGCAGCAGGTATTGATTATAAAGACGTACGTACCCTTGAGAAATTCATGACGGAAAGCGGCAAGATCATGCCGCGGCGTATGTCCGGTGTTTGCGCAAGACATCAGCGCGATCTCGCGATCGCAATCAAGCGCGCACGAATCATGGCATTGCTGCCGTATATCGCAGAATAATGTTTTACCTTAAAGGATGATTAGCGGAGCTGCTCTGACGGAGCAGCTTTTTTTATGGTGATCAGCAAGTTGAGCAGGGTTTCGATGCAGGGTGCTTCCAGCAGTTTGGCGACGGTCTCTCTGCCGCCGTGTTCCCCGTTGTAAATCGAATGCCTGCATTTTTCCGGGTCCCACTGCCCCGCGATAAAGTGTCCACCGACAGCGTCGTCCGAACCGGCGTAAAGATAGCAGAGGATATAGGCATCGGACTGTTCTGCGGCAGTCTCCATCGCGTCCAGACCGGTTGTCATTTCCGCATCATATCCATAAGCGCGAAAATACTTCAGGATGAAGAAGGGATCTACCCCTCGCTTCCCATGTCCCCGTGCGCCGCAGCTGACTTCTCCTGCGACTTCCATGGGGGTTTTGGGTCTGCCGAGCAGCCTCCACGCATTAAACACTGCCACCCAGCCACAGCCGTGATCGGCGGTATTGCCGCGATCGCCGAACGCGATTGATTTCAGGTTTCCCTGTTTTCCGATATATCCTTCGTTTGTAAGGGCGGGATGCTCTCTGTTGTCCCGAATCGCCTCTTCCAGTTTCTGTACGTCATCATTCCAAAAATATACGTTTCTCTTTCCGGGCGAACGGGCCGCTTTCTCCAGGATCCAAAAAGCCGCGCGTGCGTCAAAAGGCATTTTCCCGTCATTCAGCAGACCGCCTGTTTTTTTCAGATAACGCGCGGTTATTTTGTTTACTTTTTTGTTTGCTTTTTCACTCATCCCTGCGCCCATCATGTGTTCCTCTGGCAGAATTTTACCATACTTTTGGTTTTTTTAACTTACATCAATCTGTTTTAAAATGCTATTATTTTATTGCAGAGGGGAGAAATCGAACGAATGTTCCAGGTCAACGATTTAATAGTATACGGTCAGATCGGCGTCTGTAAAGTTACCGATGTTTCAGTTCCCGACTTCTTTAAAGATTCGAACCGTTTATACTATACTCTGGAACCGGTTTCCCACCGCGGAACCATCTTCATCCCCGTGGATACAGACGTATACATGCGCCCCGTCCTCAGCAGGGAAGAATCAGAAGACCTCATTAAGATGATCCCCGGGATCGCTGCCGCATCATGCGACGCGACCAATATGCAGGAGCTGAATCACCGTTACAGCGAACTGATGCGCTCGCACAACTACGAAGATCTCATTTCGCTGCTGATATCCATCTATACGAAAAAACACAGCCGTCTTCAGAACAATCAGAAAATCGGCAGCGTGGACGAGGCCTACATGAAACGCGCCGAGTCCCTGCTGTTTTCGGAACTGTCGGTTTCCCTCGGGATCCCGGAGAGCGATATCCCGCAATACATTGCCGAAAAACTGAGTCAGAAAACCTGATTTCCGTTCCGGCGCCATTCTCCCTTGACCCAACGAAAAACCTCCCGGCAGGCATATGATCCGTCTGCACGGGAGGTTCTGTTATGTATCAAGCCCGGCTTTATGAAAGGTGCAACAAGCCTCTGACTGCAGGTCCGCCTGTTGCTTATCCTTCTCCTCCGCCGGAATCACCCTCGGAAGGAGCAGGCGGCGTATCTGACCCACCGTCGCCGGAACCCGATCCGGGATCGCTCGGAGGCGATGCGGGTTCAGGATCATCGTCAGGTTTGGGCTCCGAAGTAGGCGCAGGAGTCGTTTTGCTTTTATTTGAATCGCTGTCCTTTTTCTTTGCGCCGTACGCCTGCTCCGCATAGGAATTGCTCTTTACGGATTCGGGCATCTCGTCCCCGTTGTAAATGATCCCGTGCAGGATCTCCCTTGCCTTTTTCATGTCATATGTCAAAAGGAAGTTCCCGTCCGAGTTGGTCCCGTTATGTCCCATCCCGGGGAACGGAATCGTCGTGGATTCGATCTTGAAGTCCTCGGAAAGCGCGATCTGAGCAAGCTGAAGCATCTGCTGCGCCGAGAGGTTGGTAGCGGCAGTCGTTGCCACATAGTCGATCATCTTTGCAAGCGTGGTGAGCGACATCTCTTTCTTGACTTTCTGATACATCAGCTCCAGCACATGGCGCTGACGGGCGGTTCTTCCGTAATCTCCGAGGTCGGCGCTGTACCTGTCGCGGCAGTAGAACAGCACGCCGTACGGCGGAACGCTCTGAACGCCGTCTCTTACTTCAAGCATGTTCCATTCCGCCCATTTATTGATAAACTTGCATTCCTCCGCGGTCAGGTCGATATCGAGGTTCCCGATGTAATGCTTCAGAATATGCGTAAACATACGGAAAGAAACGGAGATATAGTTCTGAACGTCAAGATCAAAATTCTTTGCCCCGTTGATGCAGTTGATCAGACCGCCGACGCCATAGTTCGCATAAGCCTTGTTGATTTTGTCATACCAGGATTTGTTCGTCAGATAAGCTCCGCCGTCACGCATGATGGAGAAGATGCATACCCGTTTCGTTTCCAGATTGCAGGATACCAGCATCATGGAGTCAGAACTTGCCTTTGTATCGGAGCCCGTCACCGTTTTATCCTCATCGTCACGGTAATCGATACCGATCAGAAGGATGTTGATAATGCGGTCGTCAATGGAATCAACCGCCCAAATCGGATATTCGGTTGCTTCGGGCGTCGGCTCCGGAGTCGCCTGGGCGGCGATTTCTTCCGGAACAGGCGTGGAAATTTCATAGAACTCAACCGGCGGGTCTGTCGGTTTCTCCACGATCGGAACGGTATCAGCATTCAGCTTGTTCATGTTCTGGAGAAAATACCAGGCAGCAAAAACGCCTACGACCACAAAGAGGCCGAGAAGAGAAAGCAGGATGATTTTTCCCGCTGAATTCTTTTTCCTGCGTTTCTTTTTCATTTTTTTATCCATTCAAACTGTTATGGGCGGCAGATGCAGAAATCCGGTCTCCCATCCTCCCTATCTTTGCGTGATGATATCCTGTTCGCCGGGCGGATTAAAAAGCCGGCTTTCTTCTTACACAGATATTAAATAATAACACAAAAAAACCTTCGTGACAACTGACCGGCATCACAGAGGCAGGCTGATCTCAGCGTCCTTTTTTTGCATTTTCATCCGCCTTTTTGCCTGCCAGAAGCCGATCGCCAATCCGCACGCGAGCAGAAGAACGCATACCCAGGAGAAATGACGGGCAATGTTCGGAATAATCAGCGCAATTGTACCGACAGCAACGCCGATAATCCCAAAATATGTCTTGACATGATATCTCGAAAGCAGAAAGTGCATCAGCACGATCAGCAGCATGCCCAGCGCGGCAAATCCGATTCCCGCAAAGAAAAGCACGGGGATATTGATTTCCGCAATGGCGGTCAGAACCGGTTTGTACATGCCGAAGTACACCAGCAGGAAAGAGGAGCTCAGACCGGGAATCACAACACCGATCGAGAGAATTGCTCCCGCAATCATCGCCTCAATCGGCGTCAATCCGGCCAGCTCCGTTCCGGAAACTCTGGCGGTCGCATTCGTATCCAGTATCTCCATCAGGATGATCAGCGCGAACGCGATGATCATAACGGCTATATTCGCAGCGCTGAACCGTTTCTGACCGGGCTGCTTTGTCTCTTCGAACAGAGAAGGAAAACTCCCGATCACAAACCCGACAAACAGAGCAAATAATTCTGATTCATACCGGTCAATAACGAGTTTCAGTACATTGCTCGTCAGCAGAACGCCGATCACGCATCCGATCCCGATCGGAAGCAGAAACATGAAATTCTTTTTAAACTCGGAAAACAGCTGCTTGATCGCCGAAATCATTTTTTCATACAGCCCCATGGAGATCGCGATTACCCCGCCGCTAACGCCCGGCAGGACACAGCCGATCCCGATCGCTATTCCGCAAATGATTTTTTTGATAAAATCTTTCAATTCTTCCACTCAGCCAATCATATCTTCTTTTATCTGCCTAGTATATCACTTTTTCTGTGATTGTATTTTTAATCCGAGTGAAATAATCATGAACTTTCCAAACAAATTAGGACACTGGTTTGACGAGCCATTTGCCACCGTGATAAAATATGTTGGATTTTTATGAAGGTGTCAGCGTTTGCAGATATAGAAGCGTATGAGTAAAGCAAATCTTCCCGTAAAATATCGTCACGCAATCATAACTGTATTTAAAGTCCTGCTGTGCGCGCTTGTAGTCGCGTCCTTTGTGTACTGTGTCGTAATCAACTATCCGGAAACAGACTTCCATTTCTGGGGCTATGTCATGTTTGCGGTTCTGTATCTGATCGTTTTTCTTGCCACGGCAAACATGTATCATTGTCTGAACATCGGGACGCTCAGAAAGCGCGAACTGCTTTTTTCCTTCCTGTTTTCTACGCTGCTGACCAACCTGATCATGTATTTCGTTGTGTCTCTGCTCTGCAAATACGTAATCAATCCGGTTCCGCTCCTGATCATGCTTGTTTTCCAGTGGATCTGCGGCAGCATCGTCCTTTTGCTCGCAGATTATATCTATTTCCAGCTCAGGCCGGTACGCGATGCGATCATGGTCTGTTCCGCCGATCAGCACGAAACGGACTCCCTGGATAAATTCAAGCATGTCCGTGAAAGCTATTCCGTCAGGACGATCGTTCCCGAATCCGTCGGCATTGATGAGATTGAAAGGCAGCTTCGCCCGTTCAGCACCGTGATTGTCGGCCAGATCGACCCCGTCATCCGGCAGGAACTCGTCAATTTCTGTTTTGACAATGACAAGCGCATGTTCATCGTTCCGTATATCCAGGATATCATTGTGCACAGTTCCCATCAGACATTTATCAGCGATTCCGTCATGTATCTGTGCAGAAACAGGCCGTTTACCATCGAGCAGCTTGCCGTCAAACGGTTTTTTGATATTCTGATCTCCTTCCTCGGCCTGATCATCTGCTCTCCGATCATGCTGATCGCGGCGATCTGCATCAAGCTGCAGGACGGGGGACCGGTATTTTTCAAGCAGGAACGGTATACCCGAAACTTCAAGAAGTTTACCCTGATCAAATTCCGCAGCATGATCGTCGATGCCGAAAAAAACGGCGCTCAGTTCACGACTGAGAACGATGAGCGGATCACGCCTGTCGGGAAAATCCTCCGGACTACCCGCATCGACGAGCTGCCGCAGTTCATCAATATCCTGCGCGGGGAAATGTCCCTGGTCGGGCCTCGTGCCGAGCGTATCGAGAACGTTGATTTCTATTGCGAAATGCTTCCCGAATTCCGCTTCCGAATGAAGGTTAAGGCCGGCCTGACCGGATACGCACAGGTATACGGAAGATACAACACTTCCTATGAGGACAAGCTGAAGCTCGATCTTCTGTATATTGAGAATGCTTCCATTGCGGAAGATCTCCAGCTTCTGTTCCAGACGGTACGCGTCCTTTTCGTGCCCCGCGACAGTACGGCGGGGTTCACTTCTTCCTCCATTGAGGAGCTCAAATCCAGTTTGGGCCAGAATTCGAATAAGAAAGACTGACTCCCATGCGTTCTGTTTTCCGGCATTTATCTTTGATCCTTGTTGCGGTCATTCTGCTGTTCTCGGTAGGCTGTACCGATCAGTCTGCCTCCATTCTTGCGAACGCCATTCTCCAGTCGCTCAGCAGTGCATCGTCATCCGCAGGCAGCTCCGGCACGTCATCCGGATATTCCAACGATCTCCATCTCGTTTCACCTGACGAAACAGAGGCCCCGTCCGAAACTCCAGCCGGCGGCATCGCGCCGGATTCTGTATCCGTCGTTTATGGGCAGCCCTATTCATCCAAGGACGAGGTCGCGGCCTATCTTCACGAGTACGGCGAGCTTCCGCCGAATTTTATTACCAAGTCGGAAGCGCAGGCGCTCGGTTGGGACAATGCGCTCGGAAATCTGTGGAAAGTTACGGATCACAAGAGTATCGGCGGAGATTACTTTGGAAACTATGAGAATCTGCTTCCAAAAAAGAAAGGGCGCACCTACCACGAGTGCGATGTCAATTATAAAGGACGGTCACGCGGGACGGAACGCATTGTTTACTCGAATGACGGACTGATTTACTATACATCCGATCATTACAACACTTTCACACTGTTGTATGGGGAGGAATAAGAGATGATTCGAATTTATGTTCTGGACGGAAAAATGATGGGCTCCCGCGAGGATCTCCATGCGCACCTGTATATGCAGTTCGGCCTCCCCGAATACTACGGAAAAAACCTTGACGCTTTCTGGGACTGCATCAACGAAAAGGAACCCGGATATATCATGATCCAGAATGCGGAGCATGCCGGAAAGAGAAGCTTCCTTCCCCTGCTCGGTCTTCTCTTCGACCTTGCGGAACGCAACCCGGCATGGCACGTCACGGTGGAGACAGGGAAGCCCGACTGTGAATCGTGTCCCGGAGGCAACTGCGAAGAATGCAGCAATCACCCGGAATCCGAAGTTTCCGGAGCACTGGAAGAGCTGCCGGAATAACGGCGGCCTGACCGGACACACCGTTTCCGGAACCGTCCGTTCCGAGCCATGATAGCAGAACACGTCTGAAAGTTCCCTGCCCGGCAATCAAGCGGGATCACCGCCTCTGCAAACCGGTCCTCCGCTTCACGGGCGAGATGAATACGACACCCAAGCATCACTCTGTCCTTCGGGTATGCCGGGCAGCGGTCCGGGTGCCGAAGGATTTTTATCTTTGGCATCAAAAAAGGCAGAACAACTTGTTCTGCCTGATGTTCGGATTCCGGCTTCTGATCAGCCCGGCATCGGTGTGCTTTCCGGAACCGGACGGTCCGTCGTTACAAAATCTGCTTTCACATAGCCGGCCTCGCCTGTCTGAGCAACCTCGACGTAATACCAGCCGTCCATGCTGTAGTAGACATACAGAGGCGTATTCCTGCGGATTTCCCTGATTCCGGAATTGTCTGTTCCGGGTCCGGTCCTCAGCATGGCTTTGCTTGCGCTGATATAACCGCCCACCGCATTCTCCGGAACGATCGTCATAATGGGTTCCGGATTCATTCCGTCCACGGAAACAAACTTGGCGGAAACAAAGCCGTACATTTCTTTTGCAACGATCTGCACAAAATAGAAATCATTCTGGAGACTGTATACTTTCAGTCTGGTTCCTTTCGCATAACCGGTGCCGATGATCGCGTCATTCTTGGAGGGGCCTGCACGAAGGTTCACGCCACCCGTGCTGAGCTTTCCGTCCATCGCACTGTTCAGTTCATCAGGGGTAGGCGTCCTGCTGTATCTGGCAGGGCTCGGAGAGGGAGTCGGGTCTCCCGGTTTGACCGTTGCCGCGGCAAAGTAAATCGTGGGCGTCGGAGCCGGAGTCGGAACCGGTGTCGGCGTTGCCGGACCCGTCGGCTCATTGGTCGCAGCGGAAGCGGCATTGATAATGCCGTCCAGTGCGCCGGGTTCCGAGTTGATGCTTTCTCCTGCCTGGCTGTGCAGCGGATTTCCCGATCCGTCCACCGTACTGCTGGACAGACGCTTCTTTCCGACCGCTTTTGCTATTAGACAAACAGCTATCAGTATCGCCACAAAGGATGCAGCAACAACAAGATAGCCGAAGGGTGTCAAACGTATCCTTTTTTTCCTTCTGGTGGTCGCGCTCATAAGGCCTCTGCTCTCAATATCACAAAATAGGCATATTTCATGCCTCTTGTACACTATATGTAGTATATATGCTGATAATTGGTTTGTGAAGAGTTTTTTTAACAAATTGTAAAGTTTTTTATTGCGCTGTTTGACAACTGATCCCCCCGGGTTTTATAGGAGCCGGGCGTCACATAATTGCGCTGTCGGCGCAGGTCTGGAACAGACAGGACTACCCATACGCGTTATATATATTATTTATGATCTGCGTTCCGGACGATAATTATTCTTCACATCCCCCCCTCTTTGTGTTAACATTGTAGACGTGTGAATAGATACATATGCGTTCTTTAGTATCTTCGTTTATTCATATTCAGGAGGTTTGGTATGGCAAAACAAAAAACAGTCGTTCCCTTTCAAGGCACTCCGGAACAGGAGCAGCAGCTCCGCGAGGTAATCGCGTCTTATCGTGACACCCAGGGCGCTTTGATGCCTGTTCTCCAGAAGGCGCAGGACATCTATGGGTATCTTCCCATCGAGGTTCAGACCATTATCGCGGAAGAACTCGGCCTTTCCCTGGAGCAGGTCTATCAGGTTGTAACTTTCTACAGCCAGTTCGCGCTCAATCCGACCGGCAAATACCGTATTGCTGTCTGTCTGGGCACGGCGTGTTATGTCAAAGGTTCACAGAACATCCTTGACGAACTCGAAAAGCAGCTTGGCATCAAGGCCGGCGGTTCAACGCCCGACGGTCTCTTTACCCTGGAAGCTACGAGATGTCTCGGATGCTGCGGGCTTGCGCCTGTCATGATGGTCAATGATGAGGTTTACGGAAGGCTGACAGTTAAGGATGTCGGGGATATTCTAGCAAAGTATCGCTAAGAAATAAGGAGTCCTCTGCCGTATGACGATACGTACTATTTCCGAGTTGCTCGATGCCGAGGTCCTGTGTTGCCATGAACGTCTGGACACGGATGTGTCCGACGCCTGCGGAAGCGACATGATGAGCGATGTCCTGGCGCATGTTAAAGATCAGGCGGTTCTTCTCACCGGACTTGTGAATACACAGGTCATTCGCACTGCGATGATGATGGACATGCACTGCGTGGTTTTCGTGCGCGGCAAACTGCCGTCTTCGGAGATCATCAGCCTTGCCGAGAACAACAGTATCGTCGTCATGGCATCTCCGCACCGCATGTACGAGGCCTGCGGGCTGCTGTATACCCACGGTCTGTCCAGCAAGGAGAACGTGCATGGCTGATCCTCTTCGCTTCCATTACAAAGTTGACGGCTCCAATTTCACCTCCGCAGGTGAGGCTTCCGTGGAAGTTAAAAAGAAGCTGCGTCAGCTGGGCTTTTCGCCGGAAACCATCCGCAAAGTATCGATAGCCATGTATGAAGGCGAAATCAATATGGTCATTCATGCGCGCGGAGGAGATGCTGATGTGTTCGTTTATCCGGACCGCATTGAAATTGTCCTCGCGGATACCGGTCCCGGCATTGCAGACGTAGATCTCGCCATGCAGGAGGGTTATTCCACCGCCCCGGACAACATCCGGACGCTCGGTTTCGGCGCCGGCATGGGATTGCCGAACATGAAGCGCAATTCCGATTCCATGCGGATCGACTCGACTGTCGGAGTGGGAACGACCATTTACATGACGATCCTTGTTTAGCAGATTCTCTCGCAGGAGTATTCTATGCCCGGTATTTTCAAACATTCGGTTTTCCTTGATGAAGAAAAATGCAAGGGATGCACTACATGCCTGAAACGGTGTCCTACCGAAGCCATACGGATCCGTGAAGGTCATGCTGTCATCAATTCCGATGTCTGCATCGACTGCGGGGAATGCATTAAGGTTTGTCCCTATAAAGCGAAGTCCGCAAATTTCGACAAACTGGAAGACATCCCCGCCGGGAAAAAGTACCGGATCGCGCTTCCGCCTCCCTCTCTCTTCGGTCAGTTTCCGGAAGCGGAAGATGTTGACGTTATCATTCAGGCGCTTCTTGACTGCGGCTTCGACGAAGTATTCGAAGTCGCAAGAGCAGCGGAACTCGTTTCTGCGTATACAAGAAACTATATGCGCAAGGAAGGCGTCTCCCGACCGGTTATCAGTTCGGCCTGTCCGACCATCGTACGTCTGATCCGGCTGCGTTTCCCGTATTTGTGCTCCCATGTCATGCCCATGCTTCCCCCTCTTGAAGTGGCGAGCAAGATGGCAAAAGAGGAAGCGATGCAAAAGCACCCTGAGCTCCGCGAGGAAGAGATCTGCACCTGTTTTATTTCTCCGTGTCCCGCAAAGGTCAGTTATATCAAAAACGGGATATGGAAAACCAAGAGCTCAATAGATTTTGCCCTGTCCATGAGCGACATCTATTTCAAGATCCTCCCGCAGCTGAAAAAGCATGACCATCTGGAGCGCGGCAGCGAGACCGGCATGATCGGCCTGAGCTGGGCGAGCACCGGCGGCGAATCCAGCGCGCTGATGAATGATAAGTATCTGGCCGCGGACGGGATTGAAAATGTAATCCGCGTTCTGGACGAAATCGAGACCGGTCATTTCCCGAATCTCGAATTTGTCGAACTGAACGCATGCAACGGCGGGTGTGTCGGCGGCGCGGCGGCAGTTGAGAATCCATATATCGCCAGGGTACGTCTTCAGACGCTGCGCAGATTCCTCCCTGTCTCCCGTAATCGCATCGATCCCTCGCTGAGTCAGACCGATTACGTCCCGCTGGATCTGCTGTATCAGACGCAGCTCTCTTACCGCCCGGTTGAAAAGCTGGACGAGGATATGGGACGCGCCATGCTGAAAATGCAGGCAATAGATGACCTGTGCGAATCTTTGCCGGCACTGGACTGCGGCTCATGCGGTGCCCCAAACTGCCGTGCTTTCGCTCAGGATGTGATTATGGGAACCAGAAGTCTGAACGAATGCATTGTCCGGATGCGCGAGCACATGCAGCCGTTCATTGAATCGTTTGACACCTCAAACCTTCCCGACAGCGTCCAGCAGTTTCTGGTTAAGCCCGAAAAGGCAGAGGAAAAGCAATGACAGTAGGCGAGCTCTGTAAAACTCTAGATCTGACCCCTTTCTCCGTCGCAGACGAAGACCGCCCGATTTCAGGCGGATATATCGGGGACCTGCTGTCCTGGGTAATGGGACGGGCGGAATCGGATCAGGTCTGGATCACGATCATGTCCAACCAGAATATCGTTGCGGTCGCAACGCTTGCCGATGTCGCGATGATTCTTCTGGCCGAAGGCGTCTGTCCGGATGAAGGCGTGGCAAACATTGCCGCCAGCCGGGGTATTAACCTGTATGGGTCAAAACTTCCCGCATTCGAGCTTGCAACCCGTATCGGTTCGCTGATATGACGCGCTATAAATATGATCTTCATGTTCATTCGTGTCTGTCGCCGTGTGCGGATGATGATATGACGCCTGCAAACATCGCGGGCATGGCGCATTTAAACGGTCTGCAGCTGCTGGCGCTGACGGACCACAACAGCTGCAAAAACTGCCCTGCTTTTATGGATGCCTGCAGGCAGTATGGAATCGTGCCGGTTCCCGGCATGGAACTGTGCACGGCGGAAGAAATCCATATGATCTGTCTGTTTGCCTCCCTTGACGACGCCCTGGCATTCAGCAGCGATGTGGAGGGCTATCTGCTCCCGGTCAGCAATAAGCCGGATATCTTCGGAAATCAGCTGATCGTTGACGCGGAAGATCATCTTCTGGGAACGATGGACACCTTGCTGATCAACGCAAGTACCCTGAGCCTTCCCGAGGCCGTGGATCTGTGCCTGAGACATTCGGGAGCCTGTTTCCCGGCTCATATTGACAGGGAGTCGCACGGCATCGTTGCCGTATTGGGCAGCCTTCCTGAAAGTCCTGAGTTCCGGACGATTGAACTCAGTCACCTTGCGGATGAAGACTTTGAGAAAGGCTTCCCCGGAAAGCTGGTGCTCCATTCCAGCGACGCGCATCATCTATGGGATATCGGGGACGGAAAATACAGTCTCGACATTGATGATGAACCCTACAGCAGCACGCGTGTACGCGAAGAACTGCTGAACATGATAAAGAACGGATCAAAATGAAGGAACTGTCGCTGAACATTCTGGATATCGCGGAAAACTCCGTGAAAGCAGGCGCTTCCCTGATAGAAATATCTATTACGGAAAAGGGAAACTCCCGTGAGCTTGTCATTCAGGATGACGGGTGCGGCATGTCGAAGGAAATGGTGGAAACCGTGACGGATCCGTTCACGACTTCCAGAACCACAAGGCCTGTCGGCATGGGGATCCCTCTCCTGAAACTCGCCGCGGAACAGACGGGCGGACATATTGAGATCTTCTCAACCCAGGGCGCAGACCACGGAACGCGTGTTTACGCGCAGTTCTTCACGGATCATATTGACTGTGTCCCGCTCGGAGACCTCGCATCCACAATGGTCACGCTGCTTCAGGGTAATCCCGGTCTTGATTTCTCTCTCGTCTATGACACCGAGGAAGGCAGAAAGAATCTGGATACACGCGAAATGCGCGAAATCCTGGGAGAAGATGTTCCGCTTGACAGCCCGTCCGTCCTGATGTGGGTCGCCGAACTGATTCGTGAACCGTTTGATTCGGAAGATACGGCCGAATAGTTTTACATAATATAAAGGGAAACCATATTTTACAATTGCGGAAAGGATGAAAAAGTATGAAATCTCTAGCAGAACTCCAAGCCATCCGTGACAGGATGAAGAACAGTGTTGCGCTGCGTGAAGGCACCGGAGACATCCGCATCGTTGTCGGCATGGCAACCTGCGGTATCGCGGCAGGAGCACGGCCCGTCTTGAACACCTTCGTTGAAGAAGTCGAGAAACAGAATCTCGTCGGGAAAGCTACCGTGACGCAGACCGGCTGCATCGGCATGTGCCGTTTCGAGCCGATCGTCGAGGTCTTCGAAGAAGGCAAGGACCGCGTGACATATGTCAAAATGGATTCCGAAAAGGCAAAACGCGTAGTCGCCGAGCACATCAAGGGCGGACGTCCCGTCTACGAGTATACGATCGGCGAAGCTCAGAAATAATGGGAGGTAAACCATGATACGTTCACATGTACTCATTTGCGGCGGTACCGGCTGCACCTCTTCCAACAGCCCCGCTATCCGCAAAAAAATGGAAGAGTCTCTCGCCGCGCACGGTCTCGCAGAAGAAATCAAGGTCGTCCAGACCGGATGCTTCGGCCTCTGTGCGTTGGGCCCGATCATGATCGTGTATCCGGAAGGCGTTTTCTACAGCCGCGTTACTGTTGATGACGTTGAGGAAATCGTTGAGAACCATCTGCTGAAGGGCAGAGTTGTCGACCGTCTGGTATACAACGAAGCTGCTGCAGGAGAAGAAAAGCACGAGGTTTCTTCTCTCGCCGACACAGGTTTCTACAAAACGCAGCTTCGTGTTGCGCTGCGCAACTGCGGCGTGATCAACCCCGAAAACATCGACGAGTATATCGGTGTTGACGGCTATCAGGCTCTTGGAAAAGTCCTGACGGAAATGACGCCCCAGGAAGTCATCGCTCTTATGAAAGCATCCGGCCTCCGCGGACGCGGCGGTGCAGGCTTCCCCACCGGACTGAAATGGGAATTCGCCGCAAAGAATATCTGCGATGAAAAATATGTCATCTGCAACGCGGACGAAGGCGACCCCGGCGCATTCATGGACCGTTCCGTTCTCGAAGGAGACCCGCACTCGGTTCTGGAGGCGATGACCATCGCCGGCTACGCGATCGGCGCCCATCATGGCTATATCTACGTTCGTGCTGAATACCCGATCGCCGTCAAACGTCTTGAAATCGCCATTAAACAGGCAAGAGAGTACGGCCTGCTCGGCAAAAACATTTTTGATAGCGGTTTCGATTTTGATATCGATATCCGTCTCGGCGCCGGCGCTTTTGTCTGCGGCGAGGAAACGGCCTTGATCACATCTATCGAAGGCAACCGCGGCGAACCGCGCAACAAGCCTCCGTTCCCTGCGAACAAGGGTCTGTTTGAAAAACCGACCATTATCAATAACGTTGAGACTCTGGCCAACATTCCGCAGATCATCAACAAAGGACCCGAATGGTTTTCTTCCATGGGTACCGAGACCAGCAAAGGCACCAAGGTCTTCGCGCTGGGCGGAAAGATCACGAACACCGGTCTTGTCGAGATCCCGATGGGCACAACGCTCCGTGAGATTCTCTTTGACATCGGCGGAGGAATTCCCGGAGGAAAGCAGTTCAAGGCAGCACAGACAGGCGGACCTTCCGGCGGCTGCATTCCTGCCAAGCATCTTGATACCCCGATCGATTACGAGAGCCTGAAGGCCATCGGATCGATGATGGGCTCCGGCGGTCTGATCGTCATGGACGAAGACAACTGCATGGTCGACGTTGCGAGGTTCTTCCTTGAGTTCACCGTTGACGAGAGCTGCGGCAAATGCACTCCCTGCCGTATCGGCACACGCCGTCTTCTGGAAATGCTGAATAACATCACCGAAGGAAAAGGCACGCTTGAGGACCTCGACAAGATGGAAGACCTGTGCCATTACATTCAGAAGAATGCAATGTGCGCGCTCGGACAGACTGCTCCGAACCCCGTGCTTTCCACACTGAAGTATTTCCGCGAAGAGTATGAAGCGCATGTTGTCGAGAAACGCTGCCCGGCCGGCGTCTGCAAGAAGCTCCTCTCCTATGAGATTCTGGCTGACAAGTGCCGCGGCTGTACCGCGTGCGCCAGGAAATGCCCGGTGGGAGCTATTTCCGGCACCGTCAAACAGCCTCACGTCATTGACAAGAGCAAGTGCGTTAAATGCGGCGTTTGCATGGAAACCTGCAAATTCGGCGCAATACTCAAGAAATAAGGAGGTCGCAACATGGAAAACGTACATGTAAAAATTGATGGAATAGAAGTTGAAGTCCCTTCCAATTATACGATCCTCCAGGCAGCACATGAAGCGGGCATTACCATCCCCACTCTTTGCTACCTTAAGGATATCAATGCCATCGCGGCATGCCGTATGTGCCTCGTCGAGGCGACCGGCGTCCGTAATCTGGCAGCCGCCTGTGTCCAGCAGGTTGCCGACGGCATGGAAGTCAAGACCAATACTCCCGAACTTCGCAAATCCAGAAAAACCACTCTGGAACTGATGCTGTCCAACCACCGCATGGAGTGCCTCTCCTGCGTAAGAAGCGATGACTGCGAGCTCCGCAGACTTGCTGCCGAATACGGGGTCGATCAGAACAGATACACCGGCTACGAGCAGCTTCCCAAAGAGGAAGTGGTTGCAGTTGGTTCGGACGGACTTGAACCGCGCATCCTGCGTGACAACAGCAAATGCATCCTCTGCCGCCGCTGCATCGCCGTCTGCCGTTACAATCAGCATGTTGCCGTAATCGGTGCGAACGACCGCGGATTTGAAACACATGTCGCCAGCGCGTTCGACATGCCTCTGACGGAAACGCCGTGCGTGAACTGCGGCCAGTGCGTTGCAGTCTGCCCGACAGGCGCTCTCCGTGAACGGGATGACACCGACAAGGTCTGGGATGCTCTCAACGATCCGTCCAAGCACGTCGTCATCGCTCCGGCGCCTTCCGTCCGTGCGCAGATCGGCGAATGCTTCGATTATCCGATCGGAACGAACGTTGAGGGCAAGCTTGCCGCCGCGCTCCGCCGTCTCGGATTTGAAAAGGTATTCGACGTCGATACCGCCGCGGACATCACGATCATGGAAGAAGGAACCGAGCTTCTCGAGCGGCTCAAAAACAACGGTCCTCTTCCGCTGCTGACCTCCTGCTCCCCCGGCTGGATCAAATTCTGCGAAGAGTATTATCCGGATATGATCCCGAATATTTCTTCCTGCAAATCGCCGCAGGGCATGTACGGCGCTCTGATGAAAACCTACTATGCGGAGAAGAACAATATCGATCCGAAAGACCTGTTTGTCGTTTCCGTCATGCCGTGCACCGCGAAGAAATTTGAGATCACCCGTGACGACATGAGCGCTGCAGGAGAGGGTCTCCCGGATATCGACGTATCCCTTACGACCCGCGAGCTTGCAAGAATGATCAAGCGCGCAGGCATTCGTTTCCGCGATCTGAAGGATGAGCCCTTCGATCCCGCTTTCGGCGTTGCTTCCGGCGCGGGCCACATCTTCGGCGCGACGGGCGGCGTTATGGAAGCCGCTCTCCGTACAGTTGCGGAAATCGTTACCGGCGAATCCCTGAAGGATCCGGAATTCCACGACGTCCGCGGACTGAAAGACATCAAGGAAGCGGAATACAATCTGAACGGAACCGTCGTACGGGTCGCCGTCACGTCCGGTCTGGCCAATGCCAAGAAACTGCTTGACATGGTCAAGAGCGGTGAGCGTCAGTATCACTTCATCGAAGTCATGGCATGCCCCGGCGGCTGCGTCAACGGCGGCGGCCAGCCCCATCAGAGCGGTGATGTCCGCAATTTCACCGATCTCCGTGCAGAACGCGCCAAGGCACTCTACAGCGAAGACGCCGGAATGGAACTGCGCAAGAGCCATGAGAACCCGGTTGTCAAAGAAATCTATGACACCTATCTGGAGAAGCCCGGCAGCCATAAAGCCCATAAGATTCTCCATACTTCCTATGTGCCCAGAAAAGTCTACTGATTTCATCCTTTCCGATAGCAAGGCCGGCCAGAGATGGCCGGTCTTGTATTATCTTGCTGTCTGATTTCGCATCGTTTGAACATATAAAAAGTGCGCGGATCGATCTGATCTGCGCACTTCCTGCTGTTGCTTTGATCTGTTTACGGGGCGGGCGTGGCTACTGCTGCGTCCGTAGCTGCAGGCGCTGCCGTGGCGGCGGCAGCTGCGGCTGCGTTTGCGGAAATAGCATTGCCGCTGTAGAGAAGCTGCAGCGTTGTCTGTCCGGCTTTGCCGTCCGCTTCCAGCTGGTTCGCTGTCTGGAAGGCCTTGATCGCGTCAACGGTGCTCTGCCCGCAGTGACCTGTTGCGGAAGCTTTCAGATATCCGAGACTGATCAGCGCTTCCTGCAGCTTCTTGACGGCCTCTCCCTCATCGTTTCTTTCAATATAGAACGCCTTGGCACTGTCTGACATCAATGCATCGTAAGTCAGCGGACCGCAGTTCCCATCCGTATCCAGTCCGTTCTTCGACTGGAACGTGCGGATCGCGTTCTTCGTTGTTTTACCGTAAACCGTTGTGACCTGCTGGACACCGTCCACGACGGGATAGTTCATGTATCCGAGGTCGATCAGCCTCTGCTGGATCTCCGCGACGATATCCCCTGTCATTCCGAATTCAAGAGGCGTGGCGAGAGGATGGGGCGTCGGCGTAGGAGCCTGTGTCGGTTCCGGAGTCTGCTCCTCAGGCGCATCCGTTGCGACCGGGGTCGGGGATGTTGCCACGACAACTTCCTGAGAACCCGGATTCTTCGGCAGCAGAACCACGAGCAGGATGATCGCGATCAGGAGAAGCACAATGCCTCCGCCGATCAGAAGAAGCGTTCTGGTGGGTACTCTGGACAGCTTTCTCTTGAACGAGCGGACCATCTTGGAAAAACCGCTGCGTTTCTTCTTCCGCGGCTTCTCCTCGTACTCCTCTTCGTAATCCTCTTCGTAATCGTCCCCGTCGTAGTCGTCGTCATAAGGCTGATCGTACTCGGCCTCTTCATCTCTGCCTCTGGATTCATCATACCTTCCGGCAGCATAATCCTGACGTCTTCTTCCTCCCGCAGGCGCATAATACGGATTGTTCGCGTACGCGGGATC
The DNA here is from genome assembly GCA_017429985.1 of Clostridia bacterium. Classification (GTDB taxonomy): domain Bacteria; phylum Bacillota; class Clostridia; order Christensenellales; family CAG-138; genus JAFRNW01. The sequence continues at coordinate 33,103 of JAFRNW010000016.1, forward strand.
CTCTCCCTGCGGACCGTACGGTCCGTATCCGGGATAGCCCTGCCCGGGCTGCCCGTAATACTGCTGCGCATAGCGGGGATCCATGTTCTGCTGGTAATACTGCTGCGCGTAGCGGGGATCCATATTCTGCTGCGCATAACGGGGATCCATGTTCTGCTGATAATACTGCTCGTTATACTGCTGTGCATAACGGGGATCCATATTCTGCGGATAATACGGATCGTTGTATTGGTTGTTGTAGTATCCGTACTGCTGCGCGTAACCCTGCTGAGCGAACCTCGGATCATACCCGTACTGCGCAGGATCGCCGTAATACTCGTCCTGCTGCACCTGCTTGTGATGATTGTAGCCTGCCTGCTGTTCTTCAGCAGCGGGTGCCTCTGCAGGCTCTTCGTAATGTTCCTCTACAGGCATCTGCTCCGCAGCTTCCGTTTCGATTTCTTCTTCCGGAATACTGTTATTTTTGATTCGGTCCTCCATCTGATTCTCCTCGCTCAATTAATAAAGAGCTATCCCTTCTCAAAGAATTACAGCCATGTAAACATACTATTACACACATAATAGTGTACTGTGTCCATCACAAGAATTCTCACGGTATATTGTTAATAAACTGTGGATAATTTGTAAATACATGCCGCCTGGTTCCGTTCCTCTCCATCGTGCCGCACACGTATCGGCAAACGGTATCCGTGCTTGGCGCGGGTCAGGTCTCCCTGCGGCACAAGCGGTATTGCCGTGCATCATCCGTTTCTGCCGGCGGTTCCTGCCGCTCTTTCCTATCATTCCGACTATTTCAACGATGTTTCACAAACCGTTCACAACATGTTAATGTATGCTTGCTATACTGGTTATCTGTAAAAGACTACAAATAGAGAGTGAACTGCTATGAAGAAAAAATGCCTTTCCTGCCTGTTTGCGGCAATGCTGCTGTTTGCAGCTGTCATTCCAGGTATCGCTTTGGCAGATTTTAATTATGATGTGATCGGCACCCCGCATATTATTGTAATTGACGCCAGCGATCTGTCCGCCGCGTCCCCGGTCTATGAACGGGCCGCGGATGAGCAGATCTATCCAGCCAGTACAACGAAGATGCTTACGTGTCTGTTAGCGCTTGAGCATTCCTCCCCTGACGCCGAAGTAACCGTAGGCGAAGAGATCCGCGGATTCTTCGAAACGAAAAAAGGCTATACCACCGGACCCAGTGGCAGTTCTCTGATGGGGCTCGTTGTCGGAGAAACGGTTACCATGCGCGACCTTATGTATGGGCTCATGCTTTCGTCCGGAAATGATGCCGCAGACGCAATCGCCGTTGCCATCGGCGGTACAATACAGGATTTCGTTTCCATGATGAACGAAAAAGCAGCCGAGATTGGGATGACCGGATCCCATTTTACGAATCCGAACGGCGTGCACAACGACAATCACTATTCCACTGCCCGGGACATGGCAAAGCTGGCGGCATATGCCATGAATAACCAGACATTCGCAGAAATCGTCAGAACTCCTGCGTACACGGTTCCATCCAACAGTACGCGTCAGCAGGATCTCAACCTGATCAATTCCAACTTCCTCCTGACATCCCTGGGTTCATCTAATTATTCATCATACCCGTACGAGTACTGCATCGGCATTAAAACCGGCATGACCCCAAAATCTGGCTACTGCCTGGTCGCGGCAGCAGAAAAAGACGGCGCGCGGGCGATCGTATGCCTCTATGGAGATCCTTCCGACGGATCCTCCATGGATCGTTTTGCAAACGCGAAAAGAATATTTGAAGACTTGTTTGATACAGCATATGTCACGGTCAGTGCCGATCAGCTGACACTGGAAAACAGTTTTTCATGCGCTGTCCCCCATGCCAGGCCAGAAGATCTGGACGAAGACGGTCTGCTTCATCTGACCGTTGATCAGGCGTCTTTCACGATCAAAACGCTTCCTCAGGAAGCGAACGCAATACTGAACGGCACATCCCCCGTTACAGCCGAAGTGCAGTGGATCGATTCTCTTTCCGCTCCCATTCATCAGGGGCAGCAGATCGGAATTGTGAATTACAAGCTTGGCAATAAAACGCTGTATACCACCGTGCTGACTTCCCCGAGGGACATCCTGGAAGTTGCGGTAATCTCCCAGGGTGAAAGCAGCGAGGCGCTGGCGGATGGTTCCCAGGTAGCTTCCAATTCCCTTCTGACCGCGCCGGAAATCAGCCCGAAACCGACGTCAAAACCGTCGTCTCCCGTCAGTCCTTTTGTCATCGTGCTGATTATTCTCATCGTTATCCTGATCATTGCACTGGCAGTTGTGCTGATCGTATCCTCTTCGCAGAAAAAGAAGCGGACGCAGGCCAGAAAGCGCAGAACTGGCTATTCCTCGCCGACAGCCCGTCAGGGAGACACTTACCGCCCTGCTTCCAGAAACAGATCAGCCAGGTCCTCTTCCGAGCGCTCCTCGAGAGACTACTACTCCAGGACAGGCCGGCCTTCGGAACGAAACAGCTCTACCCGCAGCCGGAATTATTCCTCCGAGAGAGACCGGCAGAGACGCTGATTCTCTGCGCAGATTGACTTTCTGCATGTTGATTTTCCGTCTTGACAAATAATCCGCATTTCCCTATACTAAATCAGTGCGGATATTTGCCAATGTAGCTCAGTTGGTAGAGCAGCTGATTCGTAATCAGCAGGTCAGCGGTTCGAGTCCGCTCATTGGCTCCATACGAGGTGTAGCGCAGTTTGGTAGCGCGTTTGGTTCGGGACCAAAAGGCCGCTGGTTCAAATCCAGTCACCTCGACCA
>JAFRNW010000017.1 GCA_017429985.1 Clostridia bacterium
AATGCCGAGGATCACGATGCCCGACACGACGACCGCGATGGCGGCGTAGTGCTTCCAGGAGAGCTTCTCCTTGAGAAAGATCCTGCTCCATAGAACGGAAGCGATGCAGTAGGAGCTGATGATCGGGGCGGAAAAGGCAACGTGCGCAGAATCGGCCAGCGCGTAGATGTAGAAGAACTGCCCGACCGTTTCAAAGACGGCTCCGGTGAATTTCGGGACCTCCATCTTCACCACGGCTTTCTGTTTTTTAATCCCGTACGTGTAGACCGCCGCGAGGATGCCCATGAACAGGAAAGTCAGTTCGTACGCGACATTGGCGGAATCCTCCACGAGCTTCTCCCCGTGCCAGAACAGGACACGGAAGGTCGTCTCGGAAGGCACCGCTTCGTCGAACAGAACGAGACTGTCGGCGAAGGTGCCGAGCGCGTCAAGAAGGCAGTAGATGAGCGGGATCAGGATCGCGACAAAGCTCTTCGCGTAATGGTAGTTGGACGCGTCCTGGCGCAGCCTCCTAAGTTCCTCGTCCTCTTTGGTTCAACTATGGGTCGAAAATGCCGCATAGTATAACCAATACACCTCATATCTTGAAATGCGAGCTGATGCGATGAACTCTCATATCCATATATTGCGGATAAGAACGTTTTCGGACAGGACGCAATATGATACACAAGGGACATCCGTTTCTGTTCTCCCTGCATATGGGGAAGACCAGATAGCAGTGAACCATTCCTTCGCCAACGATCAGTTCATAATCCGCACCATATTTATTCATGACGGCTTCATAGCTCAGAGCACAGGTGTAAAGCGTTCACCAGACCCGTAGACAAAGGTAGCATAGGGCAGTTAAAAAAACTGCCTTTCTTGTTTTTAGTGTTCGGCCAGCCAATTGTCAATACCCTCCTGCAGCCTCGTGTACAAGCGTACAGGGGTTCCCCTGCCCGGTCCGATTGCTCTGGGGTTAAACTGTTTTATGTTTTTCCAATACCGTTATCGTCCCTATGGTATAATAAAAAACAGAGGCAGAAAGCTATGAAGGACTGGGGATCACTTTACGGATAGTCCTTTCCCAGATTGATTGCTAGCCGTCATTTATTGGGAGAATGCTGTTTGGAAGCGAGCAAAATTTCGGGGATAGTGGACTGACCGGGAGGTTTGCAGATAATCGGACGAATCTCCCGTGGGAAAGCAATTAAGTTCAACTATGTGCCAAAAACGCCATGTGATATAACGAAATGCCTGCATACTGACGCCATGGAATACACTCGAGAAGAAGCCCGCAAGCGGGCCGCCCGGAAACGGGTCACTGAAAAACAAAGGAAAAAGCGCCGCCGGCGGCTCATGTTGCTGGGGATTGGAGCACTGATCGCGCTGTTGCTGGTCATCAGCTTGGTATTGCTTATCGTCCGGTCCGTGAAGAACGGCCGGCAGCCTTTGGCCCAGGAGCCTGAGACGACCGCTTTACCTACGGCCTCGCCCATGGCTGAACCAACCTCAATCCCGGCCACTCCGCCTTTGACCATTCAGGCGGACTGGTATCGGGAACGGACGGAGCAGCTTTATCACAATTTGACCACCTATGGAAACTATAAGGACGCCGCCGCAGTTTATGCCGCTCTGGAGCAGATGCAGATCGATCCCAACGGCAAGAAGCTGGCACTGACCTTTGACGACGGCCCCGATTCCCTCATTACCAAACAGATACTGGACGTGCTGGAGGAGAACCACGCCCGGGCCACTTTCTTCGTCAAGGGTGCCTATATCGACAACAACAAGGAACTGATCCGGCGGGAGCTGGGACTGGGATGCGAGATCGGCAACCACACGATGAACCACGAGGATTTGGAGAAGCTGTCCCCGGCGGAGCGCAGGACCACCGTCGGCGAACTGAACGACAAGATGTATCAGTTGTTCGGGTATCGGGTTCATCTGCTTCGACCTCCGTATATCTCTTACGGAAAGAAGGACGAAGCCATCCGTAACGATATCGTGGCCATGGCCAGCGAATATGAACTGGCCATCGTAAACCACACCCGCTCCAGCCACGATTCCCATGAGGACTACACGGCCCAGATGATGATTGACCGGGTGCTGGCCGAAAAGGACGAACTGGGACGGGGGCTCAACAACGCTATCCTTTTGTTCCATGACAAGTATCAGAAGACCGCGGATGCCATGAAGGTCATCATCCCCGCCCTGCAGCAGCAGGGGTATCAGCTGGTGACGGTGTCAGAACTGCTGAACTGCTCCAACGAGGGACTGCACTACGGCTGGATCTACTCTAAGGCGGACTAATCGTCTCAAATTATCCTTTGACGCCCGGATTCCGGGCGTTTGTTTTTGAAGCTGTCCGCGGCTGCTCTTATCCTTTCAGCCTTTCCAGCGCTTCTGCCGCCTGCGCATTGCCGCCTTCGGCCGCTTTCCTATACCAATCGACTGCGGGGTCTGTGACGCCGTATTGATTCTCCAGACACCATCCTGTCATATATGCCCCGTCGGCATCCCCGGCGTCCGCAGCCTTTCTGAACCAGAAATAGGCGCTTTCCGGATCCTCCTGTGTTCCGAATCCGTTCTGGTACATGAGACCGAGGTTGTACATCCCATAGGGATTCCCCGTGTCCGCGAGCCTGTGCATCCACTCGAACGCTTTGGAGACGTCCTTTTCTGTTCCGGTTCCCGAGACGTAGCATCTCGCAACGTTATACATGCCAAGATTTCTGGCTTCTTCGGCGTTGTCTCTGTAGTGGGGAGGGATTTTCTCCAGTTCTGCTTCGGCGCATTCCAAATACAGTTTGAAAGCCTGCACCGGATCCGCTTCGACACCGTACCCGTCCTCATAGCAGATCGCCGCGTCTAGCATACCGGACGGGCTTCCCGCTTCCGCTGCCCTTAGATCCCAGGCAAGGGATTCCCGGTAATCCTTTTCTGTGCCTTCCCCGTAGAAGTAGCAGTTCGCCAAAGCGATCATGCATCCGACATCGCCCAGTTCCGCCCCTTTTCTGCTCCAGTAGAATTCCTGTTCGGGGTCCTTTTCGACGCCCCAACCGTTCTTGTAACAGTCAAGCAGATAGAACATCGCCGTCGTGTTGCCTTCTTCCGCGGACGCCCTGAGGAAAGCGACGTCTTCCGGTTCTATCACATCTTTCTGGGAGAGGGAAAGCATCGCCGCACCGTAAATATCATAGTTGAGCGCGCGGTTTTCCCTGGAGATCACGGCGTTGCGCCATAACAGCATGCCGCCGGTGCCTGCGATCACGGCTGTGATGATCCCGATGATAAGAGCGGTGCGGAGCTTTCTCTGCTTTTCCCGGTCTACCAGGCGGCCGAAGCGCACATCGAGAAGGATGGAGACCGTCTTGAGAAACGCTTTGTTTCTGCCAATCTCCTGGATGTTGGCGCCGAGATGGGTGTAGCCAGGGATGTTCCTCAATGACGGCGGGAAGCATTCGAGCGAAGGATCGTCGCTATTGGGTTCGCCGTCCACGATGAACGGGATGATTTTGTCCACGCGCCCCTGCGAGATAAAAAACTGCACTTCCTCGTTCACCCATGAGGAAGCGGCGCTCGAGGGAGAGCAGATTACGATCAGAAACCGGGAGGCATGCAGGTTCTGCTGCAGGGAATCCTGCAGACCCGTGCCTGCGAGGTCGGTCTGATCCCGGAAGATACGGAGCTTCTGACCTTTCGGCCGGTCACCGCGCATATCGTTCGGGATATGAAAGGATTCGAGTTTCCTCTGCAGCCATTTTCCCCAGTCCAGGTCGCGGTGGCTGTAGCTTATGAACGCGTCAAACGTGTAATCATGATCCATGTTCCTGACCTCATCTTTCAGTATCAGTTTATCATAAAAATCAGACGTCTCGGTTTGTTATGATACGGCGGAGAACAGAAGAACGGATCACGTTCAACAACGGCATCCGAGTACCGTGAGTTTTTTCTCTTTCTGTTTGGGAAACCGTTTTCGAACAATCCGGAATGACATATCAATGTATCTTAAGCATAAAACAGACCACGGAAAGTTTCCGTGGTCTTTTGCTGTGAAGAACTCTTTTTCATCGCATGCTTGCTTAAGTCACAAGAGGATCGGTTTCTCAGTCCATGACGCCGTACAGGATCTTTGCCAGTTCGGAATCCTTATCCAGGATCACGGTCTTATCTTTGCCACGCATCGAAGTCTTTAAGGCGTCCAGCGCGCGAATGAACTTGTAGAAGCTGGCCTTGTCCGGCGTGTTATATGCTTCCTGAAGAATACGCATGTACTCTGCTTCGCCTTCCGCAATTGCTTCCGCAGCGGTCTTCTCCGCGTCCGCCCGTTTGATGGTTACGGACTTATCCGTTTCGTTTCGAATCTTCTGAGCCTCCGCGTCACCCTCGGCCGTATAGCCGGCGGCGATGTTTTCCCGCTCGGAAATCATGCGTGAAAACACGGCAGCCTTGTTATCCTCCGGCAAATCGAGGGCTTTGATCTGGGACTGGATAATCGTGATACCGTATACTGCCATATCGGCGCTGGCGTCGTCTGTGATCATCTGCGTGAGCTTTTCACCGCGGGCGGCAATGATTTCTTCCTGTGTCATACTGGAGATGATCTTTTTGAGAGAGTTGTAAACGGCGGCTTCAATGCGCTCATTTGCCCTTCCTTCAACGGCGCCCAGTGTCTGCACATACAGCTTGGGGTCGGACACACGCCAAAGGACGTAGTTGTCGGAGATCATGGACTTTTTATCCCGGGTGATGACGTCCGACGCTGGAATATCGTACAGGATGGTGGCTGCGGAAATATGCTGCACGGACTGCATGAACGGTACCATCAGCTTCAAACCGGGCGTGTCAACGATCTTCACGATCTTTCCGAATTGGCGTACGGCCGCGTATTCCTTCGGATTGACGGTATAGAAGGAGGAGACGAGTACAATCAGTATCAAAACCAAAGCGACACAGATCAGTACATTCCGAATTTTCTTTTCCATCAGTCGGACACCTCCTGTGTTTCTGTGGCACTGTCGAACGGTTCCAGAGGCAACATGGTTTGCGTGCTGCCGTCTGTGATGTAGATTTTGACGCCGGGGAGGACCTTCTCCAGCGCTTCGTAGTACAGGCGCTGGCGGGTGATCTCCGGATTGTTCGCGTATTCCTCGTACATTTTTGCGAAACGTGCCACCTGACCCTCGGCCTCCGCAATCCGTGCCGCCTTCTGAGCCTCCGCACTTTGGATAATGCGGTCCGCCTCTGCCTCGGCAGCAGGGATCTGCTCGCTCTGATACTTGCGTGCCTGATTGATCTTGGTCTCGGCTCCCTGCTTTGCCGTCTCGACGGATTTGAAAGCCTGGATGATCTCCGCCGTAGGCGGTTCGGCATCCTGAATGGTAATGTTGACTACCTGCAGACCGATATCCTGCTCTGCCAGTTCTTCCACCATCTTGGCTTTAACCTCTGCCTGAATAGCGCTCTTTCCGGTGGTCATCGCCTCGTCAACGGTAAAATTGACGACCGTGCTGCGGATACTTGCCAGAGCGATGTTTTTCAGGATGGCTTCCGGCTCCTTGGAGTGATACAGATAGGCAACCGGATCGCTGACCCTGTATTCCAGATAAAAGTCGATGTTGATCAGATTGAAATCGCTTGTGATCATGATCCCATCGGAGGTGTTTGCAATATTCTGACCTCCGGGGGACACGGTATACCCGATGCCGGTACCGTGGGTCGTCATGTCGACTTTGTGTACGCGCTGGACCAGCGGCAGCTTGAAGTGCAGACCTGCGGTATCCGTCCTTATGACCTTGCCGAACATCGTTACGACGCCCTGCTGCTGCTCCTTGATATTGTACATGCCATTGTATACTACAAGGCAAACCAGCACGGCCAGCAGCGCGACTGTGACAAGCGGTTTGACTTTCTTCCGGAGCTTTTCTCCGGACTCATCCGTAACATTTCTCTTGAACAATCTCTTGCTTTTCTCCTTTCTGTTATGATCGGATGGCATTATCCCGATGCGGGTTATTTGGTTATACTATACTACATTTTCTGCCTCAGGAAGAGCACGCAATTCATCAAACTGTAACCGGTGCTTATGGAACTGCGACAGATAAGAAAGACATTTCTCTCAATCGCGCTGCGTTTATGACTGCAAACAGAAATGCAGAGAAGTGAACAATAAAAAGAGGAACCCTTCGCTGGGTTCCTCATAAGCGAACGTCATAACCGGTTTGGATGCTGTGCAACAGGGGTTATTTCAGACGGTACGTAACGGTCACGCTGGCGCTGATTTCGGACTCGCCGGGCTGAAGGATCGGGGCGGCCATGTCCATTGCCGCTTCTTCCACAGAGATACTGGCGATGGAGTTTGCTCCCTTTGCGTATCTTAAGGAGGTGTCCTGCCATCCCTCGGAAATGGAGACCACATCTGCAAGCTTTTTGCCTTCGGCGGCTGCCACGGCTTCCGCTTTGGAACGCGCGGCTTCGACCGCCTGGATGAACGCCTGACGGTAGGCGTCGTCATATCCGCTGCAGAGGAAGCTGACACTGTCGATCTGGTTGATCCCGGCTTCTACGCATGCGGAAAGCAGTTCCCCGACTTTTTCGATATCCTGATCCTGAACGGACATCGTCGTGACGACATTATATCCGTTGATGCGCTGCTCTCCGGTACTGTCGGACCAAATATACTGAGGATACATGTTGTAGCTGGTCGTGCGGATGCTCTTTTCTGCGATCCCGCGTCCCGTCAGTACGGCGGTAACCCGGTTGACCGCTTCGGTATTCTTTTTCTGCGCGAGTTCCGGGCTGTTTTCCTGGGTGGAAACGCCGAAATAGACGCTCGCTTTATCCGGTACAAGGCTGACGCTTGCGGAAGCGGAGACCGTGATTTCCGCGGTCTGATCCGAAGCGGGAGCCGAAGCGGAAGAACCGGTGCTGCAGCCTGCCATGCAAAGGACCAGCAGGAGCGCGGCAACGGCAAAAATCGTGGCTAACAGTGTTTTCTTCATTACGGAATCCTCCATTATTCATTTCTGAGGGATGTGCTTTTCGCGCATTTTCAACCCTGCAGGAAAAATCGCTCCCGACCGAACGGAAAAGCCGTGCTTTTCGTTCCCTGTTATCGGGAAACACCTGAAGTATAACAGAATCGAACGGGGGAGGAGCGCAGTTTCGGAATAGTTCGGATTGTTTTCACAGCCATATCATAATGGATGCAGGTTATGACGGGATCTGCTCGGAATCGGATCTGCGGACAGGAATGATCATCCGGGAGAATGGCCGGACATCAGAAAGACGGGCTGTTCATGAGCGGATGCCGGTCTGCCTTCGGGAAATGGTCAGCAGTTCCCCGTATAGACATATTCCAGGGATTCTCCGGCGACGGATGCGAGATGACGGACGGTCCGGACTTCCGTCGGAAGCCTGTCTGTCATATGGAACTGGGGAAAGAACCGCGATACATGAAGCGGAACGCTTTCACCGTCGGGATTGTTCAGCCTGCTGACCCATTGTGAGAGCTCGCGCATTTCCTCTTCCGAATCGTTTTCGCCCGGGACGATCAGGGTCGTCAGTTCTATATGGCAGGTTTTCACAGCCTCTTCAATGAACGAAAGGACCTGCTTCCTGCTGCCGCCGAGGACCTTCTGATAGTAACGGTCCGTAAATCCCTTCAGATCGATGTTCATCGCGTCGATATACGGACGGAGCTCTTCCAATACGGACAGCTCGGCCGTTCCGTTCGTGACCAGCACGTTTTTCAGGCCGCTCGCCCTGGCGAGCTTTGCCGTGTCGCGGACGAATTCGTATCCGATCAGCGGCTCGTTATACGTGAATGCGATGCCGATATTCCCTTTCCGCGTACAGGACGCCGCAAGGGCGGCAAGTTCTTCGGGGCTGACCGTATCCGCGGTTTGAGCAAACCGTTTTGCCTCTTCCGACCACGAGATCTCGTAATTCTGGCAGAAAGGGCAGCGCAGATTGCAGCCGAAACTGCCAACGGACAGGATCCGGCTGCCAGGGTAAAAACGGCGGAGGGGCTTTTTTTCGATGGGATCGAGCGCAAGGGAGGTGATCCTGCCGTAATTGAATGCTTCCGTACGTCCGTTTTTCGCGACACGTCCCCCGCAGAAGCCGATTTGGCCGTCCTCAAGACGGCAGTGTCTGAAACAAACGCCGCATTCCGTCATAGGCAGGCTCCTTCAGTAGTGGCGGACGACTTCAAACCGCTCGAGCCGGTACGGCTCGCCTTCGCGGATGCCGCCCTTCTGCCGCGCGATGCGGATCTGGTCATCCACGGAGTCAACGCCGTCCAGGTTCGGAAGCAGGAGCCCGCGTTTCGCGCCGCGGCTGACGATGACGCCGTAGCGCTTCACGTCAAGCTGATCGGGGGAATCGATCGGCTCCGGTTTTCCCAGAACGTCCACACTGATCTCAAGACGGTTCAGTTCGCCGGGAGTGACAGGCGAAAACCTCGGGTCGCGGGAGCAGGCGCTGACGGCATTGTCGATGATTTCTTCCGCGATGTTTGGCCGCGACGCTGCGATCGTGCCGATGCAGCCTCTGAGACGCCCGTCCAGGTGGAGGGAGACGAACGCTCCGGCGCGACTGGTGAGCATCTCGTCCGGAAGACCGGAGGGGACGGAAAGGCGCTCGCGGCGGAGGACCCACGCGTTTACGGAAGCTCTCGCAAGCCGTACGAACGGATCGCTTTTCTCCGCTTTTTCCAGACATTCGCGCTTCGCCTTTTCCAAGTATTCCGCAAGAAAATGCCGGCCCGGATCTTCTCCGTCCGGATAGAAGGTACAGATCCCGTATCCCACGCCGGTCACGTCCTGATGGGACAGTTCTGTAGCCTTCACGTTCAGTCCGTCGAGCGTGCCTGCCATGATTACAAAGGAGCGGTGGCCGCATTCCGCCGCCTTCTCGCAGAAGGTCTCGCTGAAATCGAACAGTTCGCCGAACGACGCGCGCCCGCATACGTCCATGATCCTGCGGTCATATTCCGGACCTTCCTCCGCAAATCCGTACGGTCCGTAATCCTGAAGCTTATGCGAAAGATCCCCGCTCGCGATCACGACGGCGCGTTTTCCGGTGTAACCGGTCGCCTGGGCGATGATCTGGCCGAGACGGTAGTGCTCGGTCAGCGGAAGTCCGGACAGGCCGATCCGGACGATCTTTCCGCCTGCGTACCGTTTCCGGATAAACCACAGCGGGACCATCGTTCCGTGATCGAGCGAAGCGTCCCGTTCCCCGAGCGTTCCTGCGGGAAAATCCTGCGCGTCCGCCAGCTCGCAGATCCGTTTCACCAGTTCGGTATCGTATTGTTCGGAAAAACGCACGCCCGGCGCGCGGAACTGGCGGAAGGAACCCGACGCGCTTCTGCCGGGGGATATGTGAAAATAATCCGCATACATCACGGAATGCGGACTGGTGATGATCAGGGTATCCGGTTCCAGCCGGGCCACTTCGTCAACGACACGTTCATACGCCCGGATCGTCTCCGGGATCTCACGTTCGCTTCCCTTCCCGATTTCCGGAACGATCATCGGCGGATGGGGGACCATAAACGCGGCAAGAATGGACATGGGAACGCCTCCTCGCAATTCTTTCAGGACATGATCTTTTCCGCAAAGCGCACGGTATCCATGGCGTCTTTTGCATAGTGATCCGCGCCGATCAGCTCCGCGTATTCCTTCGTGAGAACCGAACCGCCTACGACCACCCTGCACCATGGCGCCTTTTCCTTCAGAAGCCGTATGGTGGATTCCATTGCCGGCACGGTCGTGGTCATCAGTGCGCTGAGACCTGCCACAGGAGCGTGATGCTCGATCACCGCTTCCGCAATCGCCTCAGGGGATACGTCCTTGCCCAGATCGATCACCGGGAAGCCGTAGTTTTCAAGCAGAAGCCTGACGATGTTTTTCCCGATGTCGTGGATGTCCCCCTGAACGGTCGCGATGACGACAGGGCTTTTGAAAACGGAAGCCCTGCTTCCCGCCGGCATGCGGCATTTGATCTTTTCAAAGGCGCTTTTTGCGGCTTCCGCGCTCATCAGCAGCTGCGGAAGATAGACTTCCTTTCTTTCAAAGCCCTTTCCCACCACGTCCAGAGCCGGGATGATATCCCCGCTGATGATCTCCATCGGATCTCCTGACTGCGCCAGCTCCGCCGCCCGGTCCTTCAGGCCCTTGATAATGGCCTCCTGAAGCGGGGAAGCGGACGGAAGGGGCGAGCCGGGTGCCTCCGCGCGGACGGGGGAAGCCGGTGCTGCCGGTTCCGGAAGAGAACTGCAGAAGGACAGGTATTCCTTGAAATCCCCGTCCATGCCGCGCAGCGCCATATATGCCCGGTAGGCTTTCATCATTTCCGCCGAGCGCGGGTTCATGATCGCCGCGGAAAGCCCTTTTTCCAGTGCCATGATAAAGAAGGCGCTGTTGATGAACTCCCGTTCCGGAAGTCCGAACGAGACATTTGAGATGCCAAGCGAAGTATGGCATCCGAGCTTTGTGCGGATGATGCGCAGGGATTCCAGGGCAACGTCCGCAGATCCCGGATCCGCGCTGATCGTCATGGCGAGTGTATCGAATACGAGATCCTTCGGGCCGATTCCGTATTTTCTGGCCGTGGACAGGATCTTCCCTGCGATTGCGACGCGGCCTTCCGCGGTGGCGGGTATGCCGTTTTCATCCAGCGTGAGCGCGACCACCACGCCGCCGTATTTCTTCGCAAGCGGGAACACGGCGCGCATGCTGTCTTCGCGGCCGTTCACGGAGTTGATCATCGGTTTTCCGTTATATCGGCGAAGCGCAGACGCAAGGGCGGAGGGGGAGGCGGAATCGATCTGCAGCGGCAGGCTGATCACTGCCTGAATGGCGCATACGGCGTCCCGCAGCACGGCTGCTTCGTCTATCCCCGGCAGGCCGACGTTCACATCCAGTATATGCGCGCCCTGCTCCTGCTGGGATATGCCTTCCTCCAGAAGGTAATTCATATCGTGATCTCTGAGCGCCTGCTTGAGCAGTTTTTTCCCGGTCGGATTGATCCGCTCGCCGATCAGAACGGGAGCGCTGCCGAATTCGACCGCATGGGTGTATGAGGAAACCGCGGTGATGTTTTTCGGCAAAACGGGCAGCGGATCGGTATCCGCCGTCCGGGAGACGAGCTGACGGATATACTCCGGATCTGTGCCGCAGCAACCGCCCGCGATGCGCACGCCGCGGGAGATCATTCCGGCCATATCCAGGGAAAACTCGTCCGGCTCGATGTCGAAGACGGTCTTTCCGTCCTGCGGCCGGGGCATGCCTGCGTTGGGTTTGCACAGGACCGGCACGGACGCGGTTCTGAGGTACTCTTCGATGACCGGGATCAGCGCGTTCGGGCCCAGGGAGCAGTTGACGCCGACGGCGTCCGCGCCCATTCCTTCCAGCATGGCCACCATCGCGGCAGGGGAAGCGCCGGTCATGAGCCGTCCGTCCGCCCCGTAGGTGTTGGAAACGAAGACCGGCAGGCTGCAGTTTTCCTTTGCAGCCAGGAGGGCCGCCTTTGTTTCATAGCTGTCGTTCATGGTTTCGATGAAAACGAGATCCGCTCCCGAACGGACGCCCGCCTTTACGGTCGCCGCGAACACGGCCACGGCGTCCTCGAAATCAAGATCGCCGTACGGCTTCAGTATCCTGCCTGTCGGCCCGATATCCAGCGCGACCCATTTCGCCTGCGTTCCCGAGCTTCTCCGCGCAGCCTCGCGGGCGTTTTCCACAGCGGCATGAACGATCGCTTCCAGCTCGTCCGGGGAAAACTTCAGCAGGTTGGCGCCGAAGGTGTTTGTCAGGACCACGTTGCTTCCCGCGTCATAATAGCGCGTATGGATCCCGGTGATCACGTCGGGATGCGAGAGGTTCCACTTTTCCGGATATTCTCCGGGCAGAAGCCCTGCGGACTGCAGGAGCGTTCCCATGCTTCCGTCAAGATACAGGATATGTTTTTTCAGATAGTTAAGGATCTTCATGAGATTATTTTTTCCTAAAAGGGCAGTCAGAATCGGGGCAGGCATCGCAGCCGGCGGATTCTTCGGGATCGTCGCCCGCTCCGCAGCCCTCCTTCTTCACGCCGACGATGGCCGTGACGGATTTGGACGGGGACATGAGCAGGCTTTCGTTCAGGGTGAGTCCGATATGATCCGGACAGTTCAGCACGCGGAAGATGTCGCGCTGCATCTCAAGAGGCAGATCCCCGTAGCCCGGGGAGAATCTGGGAAGGATCCGCTCTCCGCGGGAAGCGGCCTGGCATGCCATATCTTCGCAGAACCGGTCGCACAGCGCCTCGATCCGTTCCGCACCGACCGCCTGTAGCAGCAGCGCCCTGGCCGGGGAGACGGCGCTGAAGCGCGCGATGAGCCGGTCTATTTCCAGACCGACGGTGGCGGCAAACAGCACGACGCGGTTGCAGCCCGCCAGCCGGTGCCGCAGGAACACGGAGTCCGTACGGGCGAAACCCAGATCGACATCCGTTCCGTCGAGGCGCACCGGGAATTCGCGCCAGCATACCCGGTAGGTGAGCTTTCCCCTGACCATGTCGGCGCATTCCGACGCGAGACGGAGGACATCCTCCTTCTCGATACCGCCCGCGCCCGCGTAGCGAAGGATCTCGCTCATGCGGAAAGGGGGTTCGTCATATTCGCTGATGAAGACCGAACCTATCATATCAGCCCAGTATTTCCGATACGTTGGCAACGATTGCAGCGGCAACGTCGGGCTTGTTCATGGAATAGATGTGCACGTTCCGGATGTTGTTGGCAAACAGATCGATGATCTGATCCGTCGCGTACGCGATCCCTGCCTGTTTCATGGCCGCGGGATCGGAACCGAACGCGTCGACCAGCGCCTTGAACCGCTGGGGGACAAACGAGCCGGAAAGTTTGATTGCCTTTTCGACCTGCGCGGCGTTCGTGATCGGCATGATGCCGGGAAGCACCGGCACGGTAATGCCCGCTTCCCTGATCTTATACATGAAATTGTAGAAGAGGTTGTTGTCGAAGATCATCTGGGTGGTGAGAAAATCGCAGCCAGCATCCACTTTTTCCTTGAGATAACGGATGTCCTCCCGCTGGTCCGCGCTTTCCGGATGCTTTTCCGGATAGCACGCGCCGCCTACGCAGAAACCGGGGTTGAATTCCTTCAGTTCCCGCACCAGTTCCACGGCGTGGTGATAATCCCATTGGGAGCGGTCGCTCTTTTCAAGCTCCGGCGTCAGATCGCCGCGCAGCGCCATCACGTTTTCGATTCCCGCATCGGAAATGGCTTCGATCTGCCTGTGCACGGAATGTCTGGAAGAGGATACGCAGGTTAGGTGAGCCAGCATTGGCACGCCGAATTCCTCCTGAATGATCCGGGCAATATCCAGCGTATAGCGGCTCGTTCCGCCTCCGGCGCCGTAGGTGACGCTCATGAAGGACGGGCCGAGGGCTGCGATCTTTTCCGCAGCGTGCTGAATGCTTTCAAACGCGTCGTTTCGCTTCGGGGGGAAGACCTCGAAGGAAAGGGAAAAGGTATTCCGTGCCAGTATTTCCGTCAGTTTCATCTTTCAGACCTCTTCCGGGTGGGATTATGGTAATTCTATATAATTCCGTTCCTGATATCAAGTATCCGGCAGTCCGGACCGCATGCGCGGATCCGCTGGAGCGGAGAACCGGGAGGGGATGCCGTTATGCCGGAACGATTTCCGCCCCGAACGGCATCAGGGAGAGTTTCGCGATCTTGAAGAACTGTCTTCCGAACGGGATACCGACGATCGTCACGCACCAGACCAGTCCGAACACACAATTGATGATTGCCATTTCGATTCCGAAGAATATGAGCCACAGGATGTTGACGAGCAGTGATACGGCTCCGCCCCCGAGCTGGATGTCCTTTCCGAACGGGGCAAAGGCCATGCTCGCGAATTTGAAGCATTGTTTCCCGAACGGGATGCCGATGATCGTGACACAGCAGATCAGCCCCGCGATGAACCAGAAGAGCCCGCTGAGGAACCCTCCGAACAGAAACCAAAGAATATTGCCGATCGTTTTCATGGTATTACCTCTGAATTCAAATACTGCTATGATTTTAACATGTTTTCCGCCCGTTCGGTATGATTCCGTTACGGTCTGTGCGGCCGCCGGTTTATTCCTTTCCTTCAAACAATTATTAGCCCCGGAAGCATGATATATAGTATAATGAATCAGGTTTCATGAAACATCCTGCAAGGAGGTAATACAAAATGTATCAAGAAAAAGTGGATATCGGTGCGCTGGTAGGCAGCAATGTTGCCAATCTCGCGATGAGAATCGTTGCCGCGCTGCTGATCCTGATCATCGGCCTTTGGCTTGTGAAGCTGGTTGTGAAGCTGGTGAAGAAGGGCAAGAAATTCCAGCAGCAGGCGCCTGAGGTGCAGTCGTTCCTCTCCAGTGCGATGAAGGTGCTGGGTTATGTTCTGGTCATCATGATGGCCGTCACCACCGTCGGGGTTCCCACCGCTTCGATTCTGGCCGTGCTCGGCTCCTGCGGTCTGGCCATCGGCCTTGCCATGCAGGGATCACTGTCCAATCTGGCAGGCGGCGTCATGCTGATGATCTTCAGACCGTTCCGGGTAGGCGATTACATCAGCGACGGTGCGCATGAAGGCACTGTGAAGGATATTACGCTGTTCTACACCACCATCGCCACCGCGGATAATCTGCAGGTAACGCTGCCCAACGGTGCCCTTGCAAACGCGGCAATCAAGAATCTGAACGCCAACGACACCCGCCGTCTGGACATCGATCTGACGCTGAGTCCCGCGGCTGACAAGGAGAAGGTCTGCGCGCTGCTTCTGGACTGCGCAAGGAAAAACGAGCTGGTTCTTGATGACCCTGCTCCGGAGGCGCTGGTCACCGTAACCGACGGCGGCCTGCCGGTATTCAAGCTCAGGACCTGGTTCAAGTCAAGCGACTACTGGACCGTATATTTCGGCCTGAACGACGCCGTGCAGATGACGCTTACGGAGAACGCACTGCCGCTTGCGCATCAGCAGGTGGACGTGCATACCGATAAATAACGCTTTTTTAAGAACGGCTGACGGATCTGGCTTGTTCCATCAGCTCAGCAAGAAAATTAGATGAATCTGTTGACTTTCCGGTCTTCCGATGTGCCGGGCAGATTCATCTATTTATTATCAGAAAACTTTGTGCTGCTCCGGACGGGTGAGGAATCCCGCAGAAAGGCGTTCCCATTCGATTCAACGGGAAGGATATCATGCTATGGCTATTGTTAGGGAAAAAAACAGACGGTTTTACGATCAGTACGTTGCGAACCTCATACATGGCAGCTTTGCTGAATATGAGGACCGGATCGCGGTCGGTATCGCGGGTGAAGGATCGGACTGCTTCGGATATGACGACCAGATATCCAGGGACCATGACTTCGGGACCGGCGTCTGTCTGTGGCTTTCCGATGAGGACATGAGATTATTCGGACAACGCCTTTCCGACGCCTACAACGAACTCGTCGACAGCGCGGAGCGCTCCTACTATACGGAACGGCTGCGCGAACGGAGGGGGGTCATGACGGTCCACGACTTCTACTCCAACATTCTCCATGTCGACTGTGATACG
>JAFRNW010000018.1 GCA_017429985.1 Clostridia bacterium
GATCCGAGAGTCCGAGTTTTCCATACGGAGAACAGAGGCGTGTCAGCGGCAAGAAATCTTGGACTAAGCGAAGCGCGGGGTGATTACATCGGTTTCGTTGATTCTGATGACTGGATCGAACCAGAGATGTTCAAGACGATGCTGCGCGGCATGGAGAATGCGAACGCGGATATGGCTGCCTGTGCTTCCTGGAGAGAATACCCCGATTCCAGACAGGAACAAAGATCAAAAGAGGCGGTCTATACCGGGAAGGATTCTCTAAAAGCATTGATAGAAGGAAACATTAGCAGTTATGTGTGGGACAAGCTTTATCACAGAGATTTACTGCAGGACATCTCCTTTCCGGTTGGAAAGCTTTACGAAGATATATCAACCATCCACCAGATAGTTGGAAAATCAAATAAAACTGTTGTAGTGCAGGATGCCTTCTATCACTACAGACAAAGACCGGAAAGCATTATGTCGAAAAAGAATAGTGCCAGGAACCTGATTGATCAAGCAAATGCTTATGTTTCCCGGTTTTTTTGGTTTAAGGAGCATGAAGAAGAACTGTTTGCAGAAAAACAGGATGCATTGCTTCGCCATGCGGCAAGCAGCATCTCCAGTGTATGGTGCCGGTGGTACGGGTGCAGCAAAACGGAAAAGAAGAGTTTCAAGGGGAAAATAGAGGAACTAAAATGCTTTTCAAGAGAGTATCTGCCGTTATCAAAGAGCCGCAGGTGGCCTCTCTCCATGCGGATTTCGCTTCCCTTCTTATATAGCAGCAGTAATATTTCTTTTCTGGCATTATTCTTTTTACGCAACGTGAACGGGCTGTTTCGGGGATAGTTGCCGCATCAAAAGCGATACGCTGAGTTATACTATACGGCATTTTCGACCCATAGTTGAACTTATAGTCGACGCCCAGCTTGTCCGCCAGTTCGCGCATGGCCATCATGAGTCCGTATGTGCCCTTTGGCGTTCCATAGCCCTGATATGCCCCGGCAGGCGGCGTGTTGGTATAGTAGATCGTGAGATCGTATTTCATGTTGTCGCATTTGAAGAGCGGCAGCGTCTTGGAGCAGCTGTTCATAGGGACTGTCAGCGCATGGTTGCCGTAAGGACCGGTATTCGCATCTACTTTCATGTATATCGCCGTAATCTGCCCGTCCTTATTGCCTCCCATCTTCACATATACCCTCATGGGATGTCTGGTGGAGTTGGCTATGAACTCCTCTTCCCTCGTAGTTATACTATACGGCATTTTCGACCCATAGTTGAACACGTTATTTAGATTGTTTAATCATTCTGTATACAAGATATAGATTTATAACGATTTGTCGGCTTATCTTTTACTGCAATAGCATATCAAAATAAAATATATGAGTTTTTTTATCAAAACAAGATATGTGCGTTTCTGCCTACAAGTCGCTCCTGAACATCAGCCTCTCCCGTTAGGTACCATATTCCGTCATACTGTTTCTCAGTCATTTTGATTACCCGTACAATCCCTGTTCCCGGCGCATACTCAGCAAGCCTTCGAAGATGTTTATCCGCAGTTTTTCTGCTTGGGGTGATTCTCATAAACAGTTCATCCCAATCCTCAAATAGCCATCTGAGTATAAAAACTGACGCAGTTCTGTGTACGCACGTTTTGTTCCGCGGTTATTTGTAGGATCAAGTAATACTAGAATTCTCATTTCTTTTTCACTCTTTTATCGCTTCTATGATTTCAATAGGAACAATAATGGGAAGAGCAAGCGGCTCGAGTACACCAGATACGATTCTGTTGCGGATACTGTTGACCATTGATTCTATACCAGCCAATATGGATACTTTCATACCGTCGATCAGGCACGCGTGATGCAGGACGAATGCTAGTTCTTTCCGTTTCTTTCTGCTCAACACCTCTGTATTTCCGGGATCCTGAACCGCAGCAACATCTACCATTGCACGCCATGGTTCGATCAAATCATCCGCAAGATTGAACGGGTTCAAGTAGTTATCATGATGAATCCCAAAAGCAGGTTGAAACCCCGCAAGAAAAACCGCTCGGATGATAGCATTTCTAATCACGGCATACCCATAATTAAGGCAACTGTTCACAGAATCATTGCTCTGTCGATTCAATCCCGGATGCAAAAACGCGAAGTAATCTCGAGCTGCGTTTGCCTCGCAAGCGTCGATATCGCCATGCTGCGTAATTCCTTCCGTATAACGCAAGACCTTCTCAGACCCTTCTCTTCCAAGAATCGTTAAAGCTCTTGCCTGATTTTCTATCTTCCTTATGATTATTTCTTCCCATAGTTTATCCTTGAATTCTCGGGACATAGCAACCTGCTCCCTCATAACCAGCGTTTGTCGAACATTAGCCTGGGTAGGTATCAGCATGCAGGCAGGATGATATTTCTCATCTATGATCATCAGAGAAATACCTGCCTCTGCTATCTGTGCCTGCGCCATGGTGGACATCCGAATACCTGAACCGCTGCAAATGATTGTTGCCAAATCTTCTAGCGGAATAGAAATGGTTGCTTCCTCTCCGGCTATCTCAAGTTGTCCTTTTTTTATATGGATTTCTGACGGTCAGCTGATTTCCAGTGTTCTAAATGCCATTGAAACGCTCCCTCCTATTATGTCGAAAAACCGCAATTTATTAGCAAATGTATTAGCAAAAACTATACTACATTGTTTATTCTTCAAAAAAAAGGCAAGTAACGATCCACCGGCATAGCCGGTGGCTTTTTTGTTTCGGGCAAAGCCCTCATAAAACTGGCAGCGCACACGTGCGCATAAAATGGCCTGCCAGCCATGCATGGTTTACTTGCCACCCGTAAACGGGTCCCCAGGGTCAAATAGCACCAGTTGATCCGCTTTTCCCCATAAAACTTTCAGCCGGTGCTGCAGTGCAAGCCCGATATGTTTTTTGTAATTCCAGTTCGTATGTGCCGGGTTAATTGTGCTATCATTTTCCTTAGCGATTCATTTTCTCCTGTTGTTGTTATTTGTTCTTTGCGTAACTGGCAGGTCACGCTAGTAACTTCATACAACAGGAGATTTCTATTCATCGGTTAACCTCGCCGTTACCCCGCCACTATGGCGGGGTTTTGGAATACAACAAAAAAAGCCCCAAGTTCTGGGACTTTTTGGCGGAGAGAAAGGGATTCGAACCCTTGTTACGGTTCCCCGTAAACACGATTTCCAGTCGTGCGCCTTAGACCAGCTCAGCCATCTCTCCATGGCAATCTGCCCTATTATCTGCGCTCTTTCTGCGCACTTGAATATAATACACTAGCATCTGAAAATATGCAAGTTTATTTTATTAAATAAAAAGCTGGTTGGACAGAACAGTTGGGTGTCATTTCCATAAGTGAAAAGAGGACAGAAGCCCTAAGAAGACTTCTGTCCTGTTTATCATGCAATCAGGTTTGTTTCGTTATTTGTTCTTAATCTGCCTTTTTCCTGTTCCTGCGGATGAGGAAGAAAACGACCGCCGCGATAACGATCACGCCGAGAACGATCCAGATCACAGGCGAGATCCCCGTCTTCTTCGGTTCCTGCGGCGCAGCCTGATCCGCCGGCTGCTCCGGTTTCTGCTGGACTTCCGCAGGCTCTTCCACTATCTGCTTCGGTTCCAGAACATACTGGTCGATCACTTCATATTCGCCGCAGTTATTTTTGGTTGCCTCCGCAGCGGACGACCTCCGATAGCCCGTTACGGTAATGGTTTCCCCGGACACCTCAACATAGGTCAGGTACTGGCGCGGATCATCGCTCCCGCCCGTCTGGAACTGCAGGATATCGTCAATCTCATGTCCGTAGTCGTCGAATTTCGTGCCCATCGGACTGGTCGTAACAAACGTTGTCGCTTCACCGATTTCGGCCGGCTGTCCTTCCCCGTTTACCGTTGCGCGGAAATAATCGTGAATGTGTCCGTTAAAGAACAGCGCCGCGCCAAGCTCCCCGCACATCCTTTCCAGGAAAGCGCTCGCCGCGTCATCCTTCTGCACGAGGCCAGCATGTCCGCAGAGAATCAGCCTGCTGCATCCGGATTGTTCGAACATCTCTTTCGCCCATTCCTTCTGCGCCTCGTAATACATCATCTTGTCAGCGGCGGCATCCGCGTTGTCCAGTCCGGAATGCGGATCCGTGTTGATCGTCACAAAACAGACATCCCCGACCTTAAAACAGGAAGTCGTCTCCTTCAGCACATCGATATCGATGCCGCCGGGCAGATTGGTGCGCCCTTTGAAATGCGTGTAGACCATATCGCCCTTGAATTCATGGTTTCCGGGCACATAGGCCGTCAGCTTCGAGGCAAGCACCTCCCCGATCGTGTTGAACATATAGGCCCACTCTGCCATCGTGTCGTCTTCCGTCAGATCGCCGCAGTTGATCACGAAATCAGGATGGATCGTTTCCGTCAGGAACGACGCGTCGGTATAGAGATACGGCATATATTCATCCTCGGAGGTGCCCTGGAGATCGGAGATCACGATAAAGGAGAAGTTTTCGGAATCGGGCAGGGTCGTGAATGTGTGGACTTTCCCGAAATACTCGTCCGTTCCGTCTCTGGTCACGGCCATATAGTCATAGGAAGCGGAAGGCTCAAGCCCTGTCAGATCGGCGGAGAAGCTTTCAAACCTGCCGTGATCGTTCCCGACCTGCGCCGTGTAGGTCTCTGCCGGGACGGTCGTCTCCCACTGAGACGAACCGTTCTTTCTGTACCGCACCTCGCCGGTCAGGCCTTCCGCCGTCGTGATCCAGTTGATCCCGACGCTGCTGAAATCGGCGCCGGGCGAGACGGTCTCCTGCATGGGCTGGTATTTTTCCGAAGCGGACACGACGTCCAGCCGCAGCGACCCTTCGGACGGAACCGAAAACGTCTTTCCGCCCGCCTCGACGGTGCAGTAATAGTAATAGGTTCCGAACTCGTCAAGCGTCAGTTTCAGGCTTACCCTGCCGTTTTCCGCCGTCATCGGAAGGCTGTTTGCAAAGGTAGCGCGGTCCTTCTCCGTTCCGTACAGGAACGTGCCGCCCTTCGCTTCCGCGCCGTCCGGTATCTTCACGTTGACGAAGATCTCCGTCTCCTCACCGGCGTAAACGGAATTGACCGTCGGTTCGGACGGCTGCACGACTGGTTCCGTGATCCGGAGTTCGCTGTCCAGACGCTCTCCGAGGTCAACAGCATCCGCAAACGCCGTCAGCATGGGGTAGCCGTGTCCGTCTTCCCCGACCCAGGTCCATGCGCTATCAAAATCCCATCCGGAGTTTTCCAGATAGAAAACGCGGTCTCTTGCCTGCTCTGCGGAGATCACCGTGAAACAGGCCGTTTCCGGATGATCGCTGGTCATCGCGCCGGAGAGTCTGGTGCCCTCCCACACGTAATTGTTATGGATATGGGATCCGGTGTCCCCGGCATAGGAACCGCACAGAAGGCCGAAATTGGAGCTGTCCGGTCCCGTGGCGGCGATCCCGGTGCCCACCATGACGCAGTTGTCCATTGCCAGGCCGCCCTTCAGGTTTCCGACAATGCCGCCGACCGTGTCCGCGCCCTTGCCGTCCACGCGGATCGAGCCGCCCGCGAAGCAGTTGAAGATCTGCCCGCCCTTGGAATTGGATCCGGAGATCAGTCCCGCGGCGCCGTTTTCCCCGCCCTGGCCGAGTACCTCAATGTCCGCGAAAACCACGCAGTTGCGGACCGTTCCGAGATCCCCGTTGTCGTTCCGCTTGATCTTTCCCGCGAGTCCGCCCGCCGTTTTTTCGAGCACGGTGACCTTTCCGGTGCAGACGACATTCTCAACCGTTCCGTAGATGCTGGCGGTCAGAATGCCCGCGGAGGCCTTGCCGTAGATCTCCGCGTCCAGGATCGCCAGATCCTTTACCGAGGCGGTCCCGAAATCATGGCCGATATTCCCGATCAGGCCGACGTACTTTTCGTTTTTCCGTTCGATCCGGATATTGCGGATCGCATGCCCCTGTCCGTCGAACACGCCGAAGAACGCGCAGTGAACGCCCTCCTCTTCATCCTTGTCGGCAGACGCCGCGATCGGCGGCATGTATCCTTTCACGGTTTTCCCCGCCCGTTCGGACAGGACGGTTCCCAGCCGTTCCATCAGAGGCGCCATGTCCAGGTCCTGCGTCAGCACATACGTCCCGTTGCACGGCGCGTCCGGCGCTCCGTCCCCGTTTTTGTCCTCGGTTTTCCAGATCCCGCTCAGAAACAGCAGCTGCTCGGGCGAAGAAATCTCATACCGTTCCATGCCGGCATTGTAGTCCGGCGCCACCGCGCCGAGTTCCTCCAGAACTTCACGCGGCCAGTAATCCTGTTCCCACCACGCGCCCTGTTCCTCTTCGGCAAACGCCATGCCGGGAAATGTCCCTGCCAGCAGTACAAGGACCGCCAGAAGCAAGCTCACCCGTGTTCGAAACCGCATCCGAAATCGCCTCTTCCCTCTTTTTTTATATATTATATTCCTATTATTCCCTGAACTCAAACAATGGATGGAACGGAACGATCCTGTCATTCCCCGCGGGCTTCCTCCGGAAGGCTGCCGCCCGCGATCGCATCCTCTTTCGGGAGCTTTTTGAAAAACAGCACGGCAAACAGGACCGCGAACGGAATGGAAAGCATCATGGCGGCAGGCTGCGCCTCCTGTATACCGGACAGTCCCCTGACCCTTGAAAGGATGAGCAGCGCGGGAATGCTCAAAAGGCCGCTTCGGAGCGCCGACAGGAACGACGCGCCTGCCCGGTGCCCCGTGCTCTGATGCAGCATCTCCGTCACCATGCAGACGGGCAGGAACAGATACGCCGCCGCCAGCAGGCGGAGCGCCCTCGTCCCGACCGCGATGACCGCAGGATCATCCCGGAACACGCAGACCAGGTCTCCAGCGAAGGCCAGGATAGCGGCGCATCCGACCGCGATGATCGTTTCCGCAGCGAGAAGCGTAAACCGGTACCCTTCCCGGACGCGGGAATACCGCCTGGCCCCGTAGTTGAACGCGGCCACCGGCTGGAATCCCTGACCAACGCCCAGCGCGGCTGAAAATGCGAAAAACATGATCCGGGACACGATGCTCATGCCCGCGACGGCCGCGTCCCCGTAGGGCGCGCACGCCGTGTTGAGCAGGACCGTGTTCAGGCTGTGCAGTCCCTGTCTGAGAAGGCTCGGCATGCCGGTCGCCATGATATTGCCGTAGACGGAAGCGCCAGCATGCGATGCAAGGGAAAAACGCAGCCGGGCCGAAGTCCGTCCGGATAAAAACATATAAAGAAGGATGCCCCAGCTGATCAGCTGGCTGACCGCGGTGGAAAGCCCCGCTCCCGCGATGCCCATTCCGAGGCCGAACATGAGAATGGGATCGCCCGCCATATTGAGGACAGCGCCGGTCATGAGACCGATCATGCCGAGGACAGCCTTCCCCTCGTAGCGAAGGATGTTGTTCAGCACCAGGCTGCTGCACATGAATGGCGAAGCGATCAGAATATAGGAAATGTACGTCTTTGCGTGGGGCGCGATCGTTTGTGTGCTTCCGAGCAGCATGACGATCTCGTCCAGAAACAGAAAGCCGATAACGGAAATGAACAGTCCGAACAGGATGGCGCCGAAAAAGCCCGCGGAAGCGTGCAGGGAAGCTTTCACCCTGTCCTGATCCCCCAGCGCTCTCGAAAGAATGCTGCCCGAGCCCTGTCCGAACATAAAGCCGAACGCCTGGATGATCGACATGAACCCGAACACGATGCCGACCGCGCCGCTCGCGCTTGTGCCGAGCCTGCCCACGAAAGCCGTATCCACCAGATTATAGATGTTGTTGACCAGCATCGAGACAATGCTGGGCACGGCAAGCGTCAGGACCAGTCTGCGGACCGGCGTTGCCGTCATCTTTTCATACTGTGATACTTCCTGTCTGCTTCGCATCCCCGTTCAAGGTCTGTACGTCACTCCGCCCAGACAAACGAATCCTTCCCCGCGCCGACTTCAAAATTGTATTTTACGATCCCGAGATCCATCGCCGTTAAAAACCCCAGCCCGGCTTTCGCGCTGACGCGGTTCCCGTCCCTCGTAAACCGGAATTTCTGCTGATTCACGGCGGTCGGCGCCATCAGGGCGGCGCGGATTCCGTCCCGGTACCACGCCGGGTCGCCGTCTTTCAGATCGCTCACGTCAGGAGCTGATTTCCCCCTGTGCGCCGTTCCCTGTGACTGTCCGTATCCGAGCGCGATCACGATATACAGCTTTCCGCCGTTTCCGTCCCGTCTTGCCACTTTGCCCTGCCGGTAGGTCATCGCGACCCAGCAGGAATTGAGTCCGAGCTGCTGCGCGCGGAGCACAAGCCTCTGGCCGTAGTAACCGACGTCCTCCGCTCTGCCCCGCTTCCCGTATATGGCAAGGTAATTCCTGCATCCGGAAAACTGTCCGTAATGCGGTTTCTCCGCAAGAAACGCTTCCGGCTCGTCGCGGAACAGCACGGCGTGAAGCCCGCTTTCCGAATTGACCGCTCGGATCTCCTCTTCCAGTCCGGACAGCGCTTCCGGGTCAATGGGACGGTCCGTAAACCTTCTTACCGAATGTCTCTGTTCCAGTGCCTCCAGGATCGTCATACCGTTCTTCTCCTTCCTGTGCATATGAAAAGGCTGCCCCGCGTTCCGCGCTGCGGGCAGGCGGGACGACCGTCCGTTATACCGTCACGCTCAGAGATCGGCGTCCAGCATGTGGCGGATGATCTCGCATCCTTTCTCAACGAACACGCCCGTCCGTTCCGCTTCTTCTTCCGTAAACCGGACGGGGCCGTTCTTTCCGCAGCGTCCGCCTCTGTAAAGCGCGAACGGGACCGGATCGGCCGTATGCGTGCGGACTTCAAGCGGCGTCGGGTGATCCGGGAGGACAGCCGCGCAGAATTCCTCCCCGCAGGCCTCAAGATAATCCAGCACGGGACCGACGATCTTTTCGTCGATCTGCTCGATGGAATAGACCTTTTCCTTTACCTGGTGCTGGTGCCCGCATTCGTCCGGCGCTTCCACGTGGATATACACGTAATCGGCGCCGTTTTTCAGCACATCGACGGCCGCACGGCCCTTGGCGGAAAAATCGGTTTTGTAGTTCCCGGTCGCGCCGGGCACTTTCAGCACCTGCATGCCCGCGCATTTCCCGATTCCCTGGATGAGATCCACGGCGGAGATGACCGCGCCCTTCAGCCCGAACAACTCCTCAAACGGCCGGAGCGCAGGTCTCCTGCCCTCCCCCCAGAACCAGACCGCGTTTGCGGGATGTTTGCCCTGTTCGACGCGCCGGATATTGACCGGATGCTTCGGAAACACCTCCGCGGCATAGCGGATCATCTCGTTCAGCAGTCCTGCGTTCGTTCCCTTCGGGAACTTGTCCCTGACTGGCTGGTTTGGTATGTCGTGCGGCTGCGTCAGCTCCGCGCCGGTCTCGGCATGCTTCAGCACAAGGCACTGGCGGTAGTAGACGCCCGGATACAGGTGCACGGTATCGCTTGCGAAGCGTTCGTTGAACACTTCGACGAGCTGCGCGGCTTCCGCAGAAGAGATCTCCCCCGCGCAGTAATCCGCCATATACGCGTCGTCCGGATGCTCCGGGTCCGACAGGGTCACGAAATTGCACCGGTACGTCACGTCGTCCGGATCGAGGTCCACGCCGATGGACGCCGCCTCCAGCGGAGAGCGACCGGAATAATAGATCCTGGGATCGTAACCGAATACGGAAAGGTTTGCCGTGTCGCTGCCCGGCTTCATGCCGACGGGCACGGTCCTGACAAGCCCGAACAGACCGTTCTGTGCCATGCGGTCCATGTTCGGATGCGCCGCGACCTGAAGCGGCGTTTTCCCGTCCAGTTCCGGCACCGGCGTATCCGCCATGCCGTCCCCGAGAAAGATGACATACTTCATTTACCGTTTCTCCCTGAAATACTGATACAGCCTGCAGCGCATGCCGCCGTTGCTGAGTTTTCTCTGTTTGTCCGCCCGTTTTCCGTAGAGCGTTTCGAATCCGTCCACGCCGGAAAGAATGCTGACGTTGAACCGGTCCAGCGCGTCGAATTTCCGGCGCATCTCCTTATACAGCGCGGCGATCTCCTTCTTCTCCATGAGGCGCTCGCCGTACGGCGGATTGCACACGAGCACGCCGCCCGAAAGGTCCGTATGGAAATCCGACAGCGGCATCACCTTCCAGTTCACGGTGACGCCCGCCTTCTTCGCGTGCTTTTTGCAGACGTCGATGCATCTATCGTCGATGTCCGACCCGTATATCTCGACCGGGATGTTCCGGATGCTGTCCCGCGCCTCCGTGCGCGTCCGCTCAAACAGGCTCTGGTCGACAAAAGACCATTTCTGCGCGGCGAACTCGCGGTTCAGCCCGGGCGCGCGGTTCTGCGCGATCAGGGCGGCCTCGATCGGCATGGTGCCGGAGCCGCACATCGGGTCGAAAAGCGGCAGGTCCGGATAATACCGCGAAAGGAGCACGATCCCCGCGCCAAGTGTTTCCGAAAGCGGCGCCGTCACGTTCCACGTCCGGTAGCCCCGTCTGGAAAGGCCCGGGCCGCACGCGTCAAGCGCCAGCGTCACGTGATCCTTCAGGATCCCCGCTTCCACGATGACTTCCGCGCCGGATTCCGGCAGCGTATCCGTATGAAGGCTCTTCTTCAGTTTCTCCACGATCGCCTTCTTCACGATGCTCTGGCAGTCGGAAACGGAAAACAGCGTGCTGTGCGCGGATTTCCCGGTGACGTGGATAAACGAATCCTTCCTCAGATACCGTTTCCAGTCGACCTCTTCCGTCCCGTCGAACAGTTCCGTAAACGTCCTGGCCTCGAATTCCTTCACGATCAGAAGGACGCGTTCGGCCGTCCGGAGCCACAGGAGCGCCCTGAACAGCGCTTCCTCGTCTCCGGTAAAGATCACGCGCGCGTCCAGCGTCTGCTCCACCTCGATCCCGAGGGATTTCAGCTGTCTTGTCACGGTGGACTCAAGGCCCATCTTGCAGGTTGCCAGAAATCTCAATCTTCTTCCTCCGTATGAAAAGCCGGCAGCAGCTTCAGCATCGCGTGCTTCAGCCGGGTCATCGAAATCCCGTATCTGACGCAGATCTCCTCCTCGGACACCGGATGCTCCGCAAGACCCCTCGCGTACAGTTCCAGCGCGCCGCACATCGCGGCCTCCTGTTTGGCGCTGATCCGCGGATAATCTCCTTCGCAGGAAACCAGATATTCCCTGAGGACGACCGACGCGAATTTCCGCGCGGGTTCGCTCACGGGATCCTCCTCCAGGTTCTGGACCGTCCGTTCCAGGATCATGCGGTAGGCGCGCGGCGTGTCTTCCGGAAGCTCGGCTGCCGAAATATGCCCTTCCACCCATTGCCCGCTCATATATGCCATATACGGCTGGGGCGCGTTCATGCGGCCAAGGATCGCGAACACCGTCTGCTTCAGCCTGTCGGGCTGGTCGGTCCTCAGCAGGTAATCCCGCAGCATTCGTTCCGCGCGGCTGTCCCCCATCTTTCCGAGAAACATCAGAATCCGCCCGCGCGTCCCCGGATCCGTGACCCCGAGCGCCCAGTTCAGGAGCCTTCCCGTTTCGGGGCCCGCGGTCCACTGCTCCAGCGCGTCCGCCCGGTCCTTCTCCAGAAGCCGGTCCGCTTCCGACAGCCGCCTCGCGGTTTCGGGCAGGGACACGCGGTATTCGAACGGCCATGCTTTCCTTCCGCCGCTTCCCGCGCCGAGCTCTGCAAGGTAATACATGGCGACCGTGTCGTCCGGATCCGCGGACGACAGTTCGAGATAGCACTTCTTGGCCGTTTCGTCGTCTCCGGTCATGTGGCAAAGGACTGCATAAAGATGCGTCAGCGGTTCGTCGCAGGGAAGGTCCTGCAGGGCGGACAGCGCGGCCTGCTTCGCTTGTTCCAGCCTGCCCGTTTCCGCCAGCATCCTTGCCTCTGCGGCGAGCAGATCCGGATTCAGATCCTTCTGGGACGGAAGCCGGTCCAGTTCCTCCAGGGCCTCCTCCGTTCGTTTTTCTCGGATCAGCGCGTGGATGCGGAGCATGCGCGCCGTTTCGTTGTCCGGATCGTCCTTCAGAACGTCCCGGATCAGTTCGGACGCCCGGTGACAGTTCCCCCTGTCGATCTGAAGTTCCGCCAGCGCAAGCTTTGCCCGCCAGGCGTCTTTCTCCTGAAGGAGGTACTGATTCAGCATCGCTTCCGCCGTTTCCGTCTCCCCCGTGCACGCGATCTGCCTCGCGCGGTTGCAGACCATCAGGGTCAGAGGTTTTTCTCCCGGATACATGCCGGCGGTCTCCGCCAGCTCCTCCTCGTCCGCCATGACGGACAGCAGTTCCTCCGCGGAATCCGCGAACATGCCGTCCGGGTCGACGGACAGATACGCTTCGGCAGCCTCCGCTGCCAGTGCGAATTCCCCCATGCCGAAATAGTTGCAGGCGATGCCGTAATAGAATTCCGTGACCGGCCCGCACATGGCCATAAAGACCATCAGGATCCGGTTGCTTTCCTCAAAGCGCCGGACCCGGTTGAGCGCCTCGCACAGCGCAAAGCAGGCGTTGGAATCGGACGGATCCAGTTCGAACGCCTGCCGGTAATGCCGGATGGCGCCCGCCAGATCGTTTCCGTCGCGTTTCTCGTCCCCGCGGGAAATATAGAAGTCCGCGTTCTGCCGGAACGGAAGGACTTTTCCGTTTCCCCGTCCGTCAGCCATCGCTTCCCCTGTCCTCCGCGGCGCGGAGCAGCGCCCGGAGTTCCGCTTCGGAAAACCGGTATGTTTTATTGCAGAAATGGCAGCTGACTTCCGCCCCGCCGTCTTTCTGTATCATGTCCTCGATCTCATCCCTGCCGACGCTCAGCAGCGCGCTTTCAATGCGTTCGCGGGAACAGTCGCAGCGGTAGACCGGTTCATACGTATCCGTCACACGCGGAGAAAGGCCGGAAAGGATCTCAGAAACGGCGTCATCCAGCGTCATCCCCTCGTCCAGTTTCCTGCTGAGTTCGGAAACGCGTCCGCTCCGTTCCGTCAGGTCCGCGATCACCTCGTCAGGGCATCCCGGCATCGGCTGGATCAGCATGCCGCCCGCGGAACGCACCGTGCCGGTCTCCACGTCGACGCGCACGCCGAGATAGACAAGGCTGGGCTGCTGTTCGCTCGCGGCGTAGTACTCGGCAAAATCCAGCGCGATCTCCCCGGAGATCAGGTTGCAGACGCCGACATACGGGTCGCCGTGTCCCGCGTCCCGCACGACGGTCAGTTTTCCGGTATGACCGACATATCCCGCTACATCCAGTTTGCCCTCCGGCGTTGGAGGAAGCTCCGTTTCCGCGTCGCCTGTGCATCCTTTTACCGCAGCGTCCGGAAACGCCGTGCATACCATGGACCCGGCGTATCCGTCGTTCCCCTTCAGGATCGTCGAAACGCGGTCGCTCTCGTTCTTCAGCCTTGACCCCATCATGGACGTCATCATGAGCTGGCGCCCCAGTGCGGCCGTGGCGACCATGGACAGCGAGTGGATCCGCTTCGCCTCCGAAACGAGCTCCTTCGCGGATATGGCGCACACCTGCACCATGTCGTCCGCGCAGAGCAGATGCAGAAGTTTATCCTTCATATGTTTCCCTTCTTCCGCGCGACATACTGGATCCGTTCGCATTCCGGTCCCGGGTCTTTTCCGGTAAAGGCTTCCTTCGCTTCAAGAAGCGCAAACCCGCATCCGTCCAGAAGCTTCTCCGTCTGTTCCCTGGAATAGGATCTCTGTATGTGCGTCTCGTCAAATCTCGTATAGGTTCCCTTCCCGTCCGGAAGAAAGAAATGCAGCCGCATTTCCAGCAGTCCGGAGGAAGGATCGTATGTGTTCTCCCACAGATAGGTGCATTCCTTCCGGTCCTCACCCATCGTGCTGCAGCCCAGCACGCGCTCGAGCTTGTACGGCGTGGACAGATCGAACAGAAGCAGTCCGCCGTCCCGCAGATTCGCGTTCGCGCTCGCAAAGAAGGACCGGACCTGCTTCTCTTCCGTCAGGTAATTCACCCCGTCGCAGCAGCAGATGATGGCGTCCGTCTTCCGGTGCGTGCGGAACGACGTCATGTCCATCCGCGCGAAGGGAACGAAGAGTCCGTGCGCGCGCGCCTTTTCCTGGGCCACGCGCAGCATGTC
Source organism: Clostridia bacterium (assembly GCA_017429985.1). Taxonomy (GTDB): domain Bacteria; phylum Bacillota; class Clostridia; order Christensenellales; family CAG-138; genus JAFRNW01. The sequence continues at coordinate 14,151 of JAFRNW010000018.1, forward strand.
CTCGGAAAGGTCGATGCCGGTCATCCGGTAGCCTCTTTCCGCCAGGCGGATGGTCAGCGCGCCGGTCCCGCAGGCGCAGTCCGTCACAGTCCCGATCCCGTTGTCTCCGTACGTCCCGAACAGGGCGCACAGGGAATCCGCCCAGCCGTCGTAATCCACGTCATCCATCAGGCGGTCGTAAAGATCCGCAAAACGGCCGTAACAGCCCTGCATAAACGCCTCCGTTGCTCAAAGTTCTTATTATTTTACACCACGCCCGTCTGCGTTGACAACGATATTCGAATTTAGTAAAATTATACAATATTCATCAGGAGGATGCCGCATTTTTATGCGGTGCACAAAGATCATGAAACAGTATCGTATCGCAGTTGTTGGAGCAACGGGCATGGTCGGCAGGAAGTTCCTGCAGGTCCTGGAAGAACGCCAGCTCCCCGTTTCCGAGTATTTCCTTTTTGCTTCCGCCCGCAGCGCGGGAAAGCAGATTGAATTCAACGGATCAACTTACACGGTTCGTGAACTGACGGATTCCGCGTTTCAGGATCTGAATATCGATATCGCGCTGTTCTCCGCAGGCGGGGAGACCTCCCGGCACTTCGCGCCGATCGTCGCCTCCACGGGCGCAGTCGTGATCGACAATTCCAGCTGCTGGCGTATGGATCCCGATGTTCCCCTGGTCGTTCCGGAAGTCAACCCGGACGCGATCCCCGACTACCGAAAGAAGGGCATCATCGCCAATCCGAACTGCTCCACCATCCAGGCGATGGTCGTGCTGAAGCCTCTGGCGGACGCGTACGGCCTGAAGCGCGTCATCTATTCAACCTACCAGGCCGTATCCGGCGCCGGCATGAAGGGATACACCGATCTTGTCAACGGGCTCGGGAACAGCAGTGAGCCGCTCCAGAAATTCCCGCATCCGATCGCGGGCAACTGCCTGCCGCATATCGACGTGTTCCTGGACAACGGCTATACCAAGGAAGAACAGAAGATGATCGATGAAACGAGAAAGATCCTTTCCCTTCCGGATCTTGCCGTCACGGCGACCACGGTCCGCGTCCCCGTCTTCTACGGACACAGCGAGAGCATCAATGTCGAGTTTGAACAATCGTTCGACCTCGACGAGCTCCGCGCGATCCTTTCGGACGCGCCCGGTCTGATCGTCCAGGACGATCCGGCAAAGAACATTTACCCGATGGCTGTCGACGCCGCGGATACCGATCCGGTCTATGTCGGCAGAATCCGGCGCGACTTCTCCGTGGCAAACGGCGTCAATCTCTGGTGCGTTGCGGACAATATCCGCAAGGGCGCGGCGACCAACGCGGTTCAGATCGCGCAGGAACTCATTCGTCAGTGGGAGGAATAAACCATGACAGTTTTTAAAGGTTCTGCCGTCGCAATGATCACCCCGTTCAAAAACGGGGCGGTCGACTTCACGGCATTTACCCGGCTGATCGAACTGCAGATCGCAAGCGGCACGGATGCCATCGTCGCGATCGCCACGACCGGGGAAGGCAGCACGCTGAGCATGGACGAAAAACTGAGCGTGCTCCAGTTCGTCGTGGAACGCGTCAACGGACGCGTGCCGGTCATCGCGGCTTCGGGCGGCAACAATACCGAAAAGGTCATCGAGCTGAGCCGGAGTGCGGAAGCGATCGGCGCGGACGCGCTGCTCGTCGTGACCCCCTATTACAACAAGACGACCCAGGCCGGTCTGGTCGCGCATTACAGCGAGATCGCCGACAACGTCGACCTTCCGATCATCGTCTACAACGTCCCATCCCGCACGGGGCTGAACGTGCAGCCGGCCACCATGGCCGAAATGATGCGCAGGGGCAACATCGTGGGCATCAAGGAAGCAAGCGGGAACATCGAGCAGATCGTCAACCTTGCCGCCATGTGCCCCGACTGCGACATCTATTCCGGCAATGACGACCACGTGCTTCCGGTCCTGAGCATCGGCGGCAAAGGCGTGATCTCCACGATCGCAAACGTCATGCCGGAGGCCATGCACGCCCTCTGCGACGCCTACTTCAAGGGCGATACCAAGCTCGCGAAAGAGATCCAGATCCAGATGATCCCGCTCTGGAAAGCGGCATTCTGCGAGGTGAACCCCATCCCCGTCAAGGCGATGATGGGCCTCATGAAACTGTGCGAACCGGATGTCCGGCTTCCCCTTGTCCCGCTCTCGCCGGAAGACTTCAAACTCGTCCGCGAGACGCTCGAAGCATACGAACTGATCTGATAAACAGGAGCTGCTGTCATGATCCGATTGCTGATCAACGGAATCCACGGCCAGATGGGGCACGCCCTCTGCAAAGCCGCGGAAGAATCCGATTCCTTTACCGTAAGCGGCGGTGTCGATCGTGTTGTCGACGCCGCTTTCCCTTATCCGATCTTTACGGATTTCGCTTCCGTCAGCGTCCCCTTCGATGTCATCGTTGACTTTTCGGTCCCCGGTGCGCTCGAGGAAGAGCTGCGGTTCGCGAAAGCGAACGGCAAGCCGCTTGTCGTCGGCACGACCGGTCTGACCGACCGGCATGTCCGCATGCTGAAAAACGCTTCCGTCCGCATCCCTGTATTCGCCTCCGGGAACATGAGCCTCGGCGTCAATCTCCAGATGGGACTCGCGCGGGACGCTGCGGCAGCGCTGGGCGAAGCGTTCGACGTGGAGATCATCGAACGGCACCACCGCACAAAAAAGGACGCGCCGAGCGGCACCGCACTGATGCTCGCCGACGCGATCGCGGGATGCTATTCCGAGGAACTGGAGTATGTCTACGGCCGTCACGAAAAGGACCGCAGGCGTTCCAGCCACGAGATCGGTTTCCATTCCGTGCGCGGCGGAACGCTCGTCGGGGAGCATGAGGTCGCTTTCATCGGGAAGGACGAAGTGGTCTCCATCACGCACCAGGCGTTCTCCAAGCAGGTGTTCGCGCAGGGCGCGCTCCGCGCAGCCTCCTATATCGCGAACAAGGCGTCCGGCTTCTACACCATGGAGAACATCGTCACGGAGCACAATGTCGTTTCCCTTGTGACCGCGCTTCCGGACCAGGCCGTGATCCATCTCGGCAGCAAAGAGACCGTTCCCGGGCTCGTCCGCGACGTGTTCCGTTCCGTTTCCGATCAGGGCATCTTTGTGGATATGATCTCCTGCTCCGCGCCCGACGGGGAACCCCTTTCCCTCGCATTTTCCGTCCCAGACCGAAATCTTTCGGACGCGCTGCGCGCGGTCGGCAGGGTGAAGGGCGTTGTGGGCGTTCATTCCGAAAGCGATCTGGTCAAGGTCACGGTGGAAGGCAGCGGCATGGCGCTGAGAAAGGGCATCGCGGCGCAGGTCCTGTCTGCGCTGCAGGCGGCAGGCATCCATCCCTCCATCATCACGACGAGCGAAACAAAGATCGAGTTCTGCGTCCCCTCTCCGCTGGCAGATACGGCCGTCCGGACAGTGGAAAAGGAGTTTACTCTCAAGTAAACTCCCGTAAAAAAACCAATATGCTATAAATGGAACTGTTCCTCCCTTTTAGGGTACAAGACAGTTCCGTTTTTTTCGGTGCGTTAACGCTGCTCCGCCGAAAGGATGTGCGTTACTCCGGTTTCACCGTTCCGTCCCCGTCCGGCGCAGTTCCGTTCTCCCCCCGGAACCGGAGGCTGAGTGGATAAGACGGAAAAGCAAGGAATCTTCCCGCCCTGCCCAGCAGCCTTCCCCCGGCAAGGACAAGAAGGGCTGTCGCGAATGCCGCCACAGCAGCATCAGCAGGAAAGACAACGTACTTGGCATAGCCCGGTATGTGATCCAGCGCCATCATCACGGCGCCGTGCGCAAAAAAGATCCCGAACGAGCAGTCGCCGAGAAGCTTCAGAGGCAGGATCTCATACGCTTTTCCGGAAAAAATCATCCGGTACATCAAAAGGGCGAACAAAGATCCGGACAGAAGGCAGGTCAGCTTGATCTGCGTGCCACTGTTGGTATTGCCCATCAGATAATACAGATTTGTCTCCAGTACCTGCAAAAACAGCGATAGAAGCCAGAAGGAAAACAGCTTCTCCGTGGAAATGCGCAGTTTCAGATGACCGCTTCCCAGAAGATAGCCCAGATAAAAATAGGTGAACCATCCGAGGCAGGAGACATGCCGGATCTGCCGGAGAACGGCGGGGAGCCGGAAACCCAGAATCATCGGGAGAAGCCGCATCAGAACGATCTCGAGCGGGGCTATGAAGAATCCGAGATTCCGGTGTCCGGACTTTGCAAGCCGGTCGATCACCGGAATCAGCAGAGTGAATTCAACATAGATGAAAACATAATACATGATTCCCGAACCCGTTCCGGTCAGCAGCGCCTTTCCGAATGCGGGCAGGATCGTCTCCGGCGTCCGGAATTGCTCTCTCACAATATAGACAAACGACCAGATCACATAGGGGATCAGTACTTTCAGGATCCTTTTTCCCGTGTGCAGTTTTTCCGGGTCCGACAGCATGCCGCTCAGAAACAGGAACAGTCCGACGGCAAAGTTCAGGAACGGCCTTGCAATGAACACGCCTGTCCCCGGCACATGATGGATGCTGACGACAGCGAAAATCGCGATCCCTCTCGCAATCTGGATATTATAACTTTGTTCCTTTGTCAGACCGGAATGTCGATTCATGCCCGTCCCTTTTCTTTTCAGAAACGTATAAGAACCCCCGGACACAGTACAGCCTGCATCCGGGGGAAAGTCCTTACAGCCTCTCGTTCTTCTCTATATCGAGAAAATACTTGTAGGTATCCACGGTGATCTCGCCGCATGCCGCTTCGTCGCAGGCAATGATCGCGGCGTTGTGCATCTGCAGCGCGCTGCAGGTCCATTTCTGGCTGACGCCGCCTTCCACGACCGCCGCCAGCGCACGGGCCTTGTTGTGGCCGCTGATCAGCACGAGCACTTCCTTCGAATCCGTTACGGTCCCGATGCCGACGGAAAGCGCCTGCGCGGGCACCTTCTCCGGATCGTTCCCAAAGAAACGGGAGTTCACGATCCTTGTGTCCGTGGTCAGGGTCCTGACACCGGTCCTGGAATTCAGGGAGGTGAACGGTTCATTGAACGCCAGATGGCCGTCTACGCCGATGCCGCCCATGAACAGATCGATTCCGCCGTACGACGCGATCTTCTCCTCATATCTTCTGCACTCTCCCTCCGGATCCTTTGTCATGCCGTCCAGAATGTTGATGTTCTCCGGCTTCATATCCACAAGGTGATCAAAGAAATTGTCATGCATGAAATACCAGTAGCTCTGGTCGTGCTCGTGCGGAAGCCCGAGATACTCGTCCATGTTGAACGTGACGACATTCTTGAAACTCACTTCGCCGGCGCGGTTCTTCCTGACCAGTTCCTGATACACGCCGATCGGGGAGGAGCCTGTCGGAAGGCCCAGCACAAAGGGACGGTCTTCCTTATGTCCGTTGATCCTGGCAGCGATATAGTCTGCCGCCCATTTGCACATTTTATCGTAATTGTCCTGAATCACAACTCTCATTTTTATGCCTCCATATGACCTTTCGCGCGGATGACTTCGATCACTTCATCCACATACTTCTCGCAGATCTCGTTGGAACCCGCTTCCACCATGACGCGGATCACCGGCTCCGTTCCGCTCTCGCGGACCAGGATCCTTCCCTCGTCTCCGAGCGCTTTTGCGACACGCTGCACGGCTGCCTGCACATCGGGATCGTTCTGCGCGTCCGGTTTGCTCTTGACCCGTACGTTTTTCAGCACCTGCGGATAGAATACGACCGGCGCAGCGAGCTCGCTCAGAGGCTTCTCCTTGGCGAGCATGACCTCCATGACCTTGAGACTGGTCAGGATGCCGTCGCCCGTGGTCTCGTACTTGGAAAAGATGATGTGGCCGCTCTGCTCCCCGCCGATGCGGTTGCCGGTCTCCACCATGTTCTCGTATACGTATTTGTCGCCGACCTTGGTCTTGTCGTATTCGATGCCGACCTTGTCCAGCGCCTTGTAGAGCCCGAAGTTGGACATGACCGTCGTCACGACCTTGTTGTTCAGAAGCTTTCCGCGCTCCTTCATGTACAGGCCGTAAATGTACAGGATATGATCCCCGGTCACGACATTTCCCTTCTCGTCCACGCAGAGGCACCGGTCCGCGTCTCCGTCGTACGCGAACCCGACATCCAGACGGTTCTCCATCACGAACTTCTGCAGTTTCTGGATGTGCGTGCTTCCGCAGTCCGTATTGATGTTGTAGCCATCCGGCTCGTTGTTGATGACATAGGTCTTTGCGCCGAGCGCCTCAAACACGCTCTTCGCGATCGACCACGCGGCGCCGTTTGCCACGTCCAGTCCGACCTTCATATCCTTGAAGCCGTACTTGGACATGGAAATCAGATGGCCGATATACCGGTTGCGTCCCGACACATAATCCACCGTCCGGCCGACCTGCCTTGTGGCAAGCGGAATATCCAGACTTCCGTCGATATATGCCTCGACTTTCAGAATGGTCTCCTCGTCCATCTTCTCCCCGTTTCCGTTCAGCAGCTTGATGCCGTTGTCGTAGTAGGGGTTGTGGGAGGCGGAGATCATGATGCCGCAGTCAAAGTCGTCCACTCTCGTGATGTACGCCACCGACGGCGTCGTCGTGACATGCATGATATACGCGTCTGCCCCGGATGCCATGAGGCCGGTGCAGAGCGCATACTCAAACATATAGCTCGATCTTCTCGTATCCTTTCCGATCAGGATCTTGGCCTTCCTGTTCAGGCGCTCCCCGTAGTACCAGCCGAGATACCGGCCGATCTTGATGGCATGCTCGTAGGTCAGGTTCTTGTTTGCTTCCCCGCGGAAGCCGTCCGTACCGAAATACTTGCCCATATTCAGTCCTCCGTCTTTCTAACGACTGTGCCGTTGTTCTTCCAGATGCTCTGCTCCGGGACCACGCCGCGGACACAGCTGGTCGGGTACACGTTGCTGTGGCGTCCGATCACCGTGCCGGGATTCAGAACGGAATTACATCCGACCTCTACGAAATCGCCCAGCATGGCGCCGAATTTCTTGATCCCCGTCTCGATCTGCTCGTCCCCGTTGTGCACGACGACAAGCTTTTTGTCGGACTTCACGTTCGACGTGATCGAGCCCGCCCCCATATGGGACCTGTAGCCGAGGATCGAATCGCCGACATAATTATAATGCGGGGTCTGAACGTTGTCGAAGAGAATGACGTTTTTCAGTTCCACCGAGTTGCCCACGACGCAGTTCGCGCCGACCAGCGCGCTGCCGCGGATGAACGCGCAGTGCCGCACTTCCGTCTCCGGACCGATGATGCAGGGCGCGCCGAGATAGGCGGACGGGAAGACCTTCGCTGTCTGGTGGACCCAGACATGTTCCGCGACTTCCGTATAATCCGGTCCGAGCGTCGGACCGAGTTCAAGGATAAACTCCTTGATGCCCTTCAGGGCTTCCCACGGGTATGTGAATTTGCTTAGATAGTCTTTTGCTGCTGTATGATTGAGATCATACAGATCTTTTATGCCGTACATGGAATAAATCCTCCGTAGTTTCATTTCTGCGGTCCGCCCTCGAAGCTCTGCTCCTTTCGGACCGCTCGCCGCGGCGCCGGAAATCATCTCTGTTACAGGTTTGATTCTGCTTTTTCATGATCTCCTTACGACCCGCCGCATACCCGCAGCAGCACCCGCCGAATCTTTCGATAACTGCTGTCCTCGTCAACCGTTTCCGGTCCAGGCGCTAATCCCGGAACTCCCTCTCCTTCCCCCTGCTCCGCGATTTTACCGTTGTTCGGGTCATTCCCCCAGCTCCGTTCGGACGTCCGTTCCCTGACGTGACGTTTTCCGTCGGGAGAATAATATACAACTAGTTATTTTACCATGGAAACGCGCCGGAATAAACATTTTTCTTTCATACACAGTAACGGATGTGTCTTTCATACACAGTAACGGATGACGCGTCATCCTGCCGGAGCAGGCACTTTTCCCGGCACGGTTGAGCGGAATCCCGATTCATGATACGCTGTAAACGGTCCCTCCGGAAACTTGTCCGGACCGGACCGGAATCCAAATCACGGAGGCAGGCATGAAGATCTATATAGCGGCGCCGCTGTTCTGCGAGGCGGAACGGGAATTCAATCTGAAAGTGGACGCGATCGTACGCGGCTGCGGTCACGAAACGTTTCTCCCGCAGCGGGAAGGAGGCGTTGTCTCCGCTCTCCCGGACGTCATCGACGGGATGCCGAAGCGGAAATACCTGTTCCGGCTGGACTGCGCGCACATGGACTGGTGCGACGCTGTCCTTTTCCTGATGGACGGAAGGGTGCCGGACGAAGGCGCGTGCTTCGAACTCGGCTACTGCTTCGCGAAAGGAAAGCGCTGCATCGGTTACAAGACCGACGCCAGATCGTTCATCGACGGCTATGACAACGTCATGCTGTGCGGCGCACCGGAGACCGTCCTGCACACGGAAGAAGAGCTGAGAGCATATCTCCTCGCGCTGTAAAGCGTGAGAACGTCATGAAAGGAAATCTGGGCGTAAGGCCGGAACCTGCCAGGATCCTGCCTGCGTCCCGCCGCGCAGCAAAACACGCCGAATCAACTGCCGCGCAGCGGACCGACGTGCAATCAAAATATGTATCGCGGAATTGGTATGGCCCCCATTATTTGGACACAGATAATGGGGGTTTAATAAGTGCCGAACATGCTTGAAGAACGTGCGAGAAAGGATAATTCTTCAGAAACCAAATTACTCCCCGCTATTGCGGAATGCTGATATCGAGTGTTTTGGAAAACAGGAATGTAGTTTTAGTTTCTTCCTTCAGCAGACGGAAGTCGGTTGTATCATATACTCTTGCGATGATCTGAGAGAAAGCCGGGCCTTCAATATGGACTGAATAATTGCTGTTTCCCTCCAGCAAAACAATCACTTTACTCCCCATGAAAGTAGAAGCATCGATTGACAACGGGGAATGAAAATCACGGTAACGGAAGTCTTCCATTATATTGCCATCCGCGTCTTTTATCTGAACATCGACATTACCTGTTATTTCAAGCAGCAGATCATGCCGGCAATGGACCAGATCAAGGTCAAGTGCCTGAATATAAGTTGGCATGTTGTGATTCTTCGTTATGCTGTTGAAGTTCTCTTCCGCATACTTTTTGGAATCTTGATCCATAGATCCCAGATTCTCAAGTGTAAAGTCGTAGAGAAACAAGTCCGTATGCCCGAACAGCGAAACAGGAGAACTGACATTCAGTCCGCCGAGAGCGTGTCCGCCGACACAATTGAAACTGTCAAGGAAATTATAAATATTATGTATGTTTTCATAGCCATCGGTAATGTTGATTCGCTGGGTGAGAACATCGATTGCCCCGAATGTGTAACAGTAGATATCATCCTTTGAGGTCGACTGCGCCCACCATTCAGTGCCGTCCAATTCGGAAAATCTGGTAAATCTGGCAGCCAGTAGATTAGCGGCCGCGCCGCCGAGACTGTGACCGGTGATAAGGATCTTGATATGTTCCGAATCGGTCAGTTCGGGATACGCTTCAACGTAATCGCGAATGCCGTCCCAGATCAGATCGACATATTCATTGACATTTAAATACAGCTCATAGCCCATATAGCGGGGTGACACATGCCGGTTTCTGAATTCTCTTATTTCTGGGATACCCAAGTGTTCAGATAACCCAGTGAAATCAAGCATTTCCTGAATGTCTGACAAGGTCTTCAGATAGATATCGTTGCCGATGAAATTGCCGTGGAAGAAATCCCCTACCCCTTCGCTTACGGTGCTGGTTCCTCTTGTAGTGATAACAAGAAAAGGGGTCTGTTCTCCATTGATATTCAACATTGTGTAGGAAAAACAAAATGCAGAATCTTCTGTGAAGTTATGGGGCTCTATTTCTCCAAGCCCGTATTTCCGATAGACTTCTTCGATCTTCCACTGACCGATCTCCGTAGCTTCGCTCATCTCAGCGCACACTTTGGCAAGATCCGGATTAAATTCCGTTGAGCCGTTTTTTAATAAACCGGCGAAAACGGACGCCGATCCATCGAGTCCGGCTTCGGATTCGTGGTCGTCTATGACCGCGGAATCGGCACCGGAATCGGCCGCTGTGTCATCGTCGGTGAACGGGATCAGTTCCGGGGAAACAATCCGCTCATAGTATCTATTCTGTATTTCGAAAAACTCGTCCCATCCTTTCGGCAGTTCTTCGGACTCATTCTTATCATCTACTCCGACGGTATTATGATAGTATCCGATTTCATCCCAATTGCCGGAGACTTTCTCATAGGTAAAATAATAATCTATACAGTTTATTTCCGCTGCGTCTGCATTTAATTCATATTCTCCGAATACAGAATAGATCGCCCCGTTGGAACCCTCATTATAAAATGTATTACCATCCAGCATATTCCAACGGTTTCGTTCCCAGCCCTCAATCAACAGTTTGAGCTCGTTATCGAAATAAGTGTAAACAGCAATAATCTGAACAGGTCTGTCTTGCCCAGGCAGATAACCGATCACCAATTCCGAAAGCGCATCTCCGTTCAGATCCATGGTCCTCCATCCAAATGAATTCCGCGCGGCTTCAACCCCCAAATACTCTGTCATCCTGGCAATAAAACCCATGAAAAGATTATCTTCCGAATAGTCTATTTGTTCTCCTGATCCGACCTTGTTAATTAAGTCCCGAATATCCTGTATCTTTTGACGATACATTTCATATCCGGGAAAAGAATCATTTGCCGAATCCTGACCGGCCTCAACAAACGGATTCAGCTGCTGACTGGTTATGTCTTCTTCATATGTAGGTATCGAGGAAGACGTTGCCTCCTCGGTCAGTGAGCTTCCGCCAAGTCCGCATGCTGAAAGCGAGACCACGATAATTAGGGTAAGAATTATCGGAATCAGTCTTTTCATGTTATCCTCCTGATTCATTTATTCTAAACGAGCATTTCTATGGGCTTATGATTTATTATAACTATCCAAGTGTCTTTTTCAATTTCAAGATGCTTATTGTCTTGTAAATAAAACGAAAGAATGGTAAAACGACTTTAAATGAAAATATGAATAGAATACATGAGGTGTTTGCGATGAAACAGGGATTCCTTAAACTATTGGCTCTTCTGATGGTTATAAGTCTTGTATTGAGCGGATGCGGCAATTCCGGCAGCAATGCGCAGGCACAGACGTCTGTGCAGGTGCAAAAGCATGGGCAAGGGTCTCTTGCAGACTTTCCTATGGCTGAACTAAAGCTGGGGATGACTAAAGAGGAAGTGCACCATTATTTAGATGTCGAGTTTAGGGAACTTGATGTTTCCAAGTTTAATATTTATGCAACCTGCGAGACGTTTCACGGTTCCTTTGACTTCGGCGATTCCGGATTCAAAGATTCCAGCGGGGAATCGCGTTTGTGGGTGGAATACATGATAATGTATTTTAATGATATCGTGTGTGAAGTTGCCATTTCCTACTCGATTCAGGAAACGACTGCGGGGAAAAACATAGAAGATGTCCGAACACTATCTACTGTGATGAAAGATTATTGGACAAGATTATATGGGGAGCCGGATAGAAGTGCGGACCTTTATTCTTCCAGCTTATGGGTTATAAACGATGAAAAACCCTGGCACGTATCACAGTCACTCTTTAGTGGAGAACCTTCCGAAAATATCCCAGCATTTTTGAAATACGCACTTACCGTAGCGTACGAAGAATCAGTAGAAAGGCAAATTTTGAGTGAAAAATGATCCTTATGTAACGGTAAAGAATGATTTTTCTCAGGGAATTATGGAATGCTCGGAAAAGACAGATATTTTTTAGATCCCAAATATTGCAGCCATCTGGATCGTTTGGCTCACTCGCTGTGTCTCTGTGACTTTGCTGCAACAATATCAGTAAAAAAGTGAGGATCCGTGCATATTGTGACGCAGTCCGCCGCCCCGGGAGGCAGTGGGCATGGAACACTTATTTAGCAGATTCTTACTCCCGTAAGGGGTTGAATTTGATTCTCATAGTCACGATCTTGCCTTTTCTATCCCTGAAAACCGCCTGAAATCAAGCAAAACTGAGCAGAAAACGCAAAACCATCTCAGCTTTCTTACAAGTCTTTGGAAGTTTCAGACGGTCTTCGAAGAGATAAGGCAATTCATGACCGCGATCGACAGTTATATTCACTTTTACAATGAACGACGGATAAAGGTAAAACTGAAATGAAAGGACGAACTCCTTCACAGTTCCGGAGTTCGTCCATCTAAAGACTATTCGGTTACGGGTCCAACTTTTGGGGTTCACAATAAATCTTCCGAATTTTAAGTCAATCCTGAATGAAAAAAACCACTCCCGAGTTTTTTCAGCGCAACCCGGTAACTCCTCGACACCGGAATCCTCTTCCCGTCATCCGTCACCAGTTCCTTTGCGTCTCCCTCAAGGATATGGGCCGTGTTGACCCAGTAGCTCTGATGGCACCGCAGGAAACGGGAGCCGCTGATCCTCGAGACAAGATCCAGCGGATGCTCCACCGTAACGAATTCGCCGTCCTGTGTATGGACGACGGTGGAACGTCCCATCCGCTCCAGACTGACAATCTCATCGGTACGGAATCGCACCATCTTGGTGTGGATCTTTATAAACACGCTCTCCTGTCCGGCTCTTTCCCGTTTTTCACGGACCTTGTCGGCTGCGCGTAAAAGCGCGGTCCGGAAATACCTGTCCATTGTCTCCTTCAGCATGAAACTGTCATGCCGAACAGCGTAGACGTCCGTCATGTGCGAGGGATCCTCCGCGAGGAACAGGATCCCGCAGTCCGGAGCCAGCTCGTTGATCTTTGCCGCCGCATCGATCCCGTCCATGGACGCATCCAGCGTCAGAACCGCGATATCCGGCAGGAAAAGACGCTGCTCCAGCGTCTCGGTCAGAATGTCATAATTCTGAAATCTGCCAACCGTATGCGGCAGCGCACCCAGGATTCCGTCCGTCCTCCCGACCGTATCCGAAATAGCTCTCTCATCACGGTCCGCAACAGCAATAACGAGCATACCGGATTAATCCCCCTTTAATCGAAGTACCTGTCTCGTTTAAACAGTTGTCTGGAATCGAAAACAAAGCGGTTATTTCTATATAATATAGTTTAGTGGATTTGGTGCCGGGATGCAAGAATCCGAACAAAACAGTAGTTTTTATGTAACAAGAATCCGTCCGTGCCCGTCCCGCCGGTCCGGCGGGAATCCGCCGTCCGGAATCTGTTACATCTTTACCCCTTTGATCACGAGCTTCGGCTCTTCGCCGCGGATCAGGCGGCGGATATTGTCCTTATGCCTGTAGCACATGAGCGAATAGAGCAGGATCGCAAAGACCACGAGCGCCGGGTCGGTTCTTTTGAAGATCAGAACGAATATCACAAAGACGAGGCCGCCCAGCAGAGAGCAGAGCGAGACCCTCTTCCAGAGAAGAAACGCAACCACAGCCGTAACCGTCACGCAGAGGCCAGCCAGCGGGAAAACCATCCAGGTAAACGCCAGAAGAGACGCGGCGCCCTTTCCGCCCTTGAAATCCGCGAAAACAGGAAAGCAATGGCCGACCACGGTGAACGCGCCGGCGATATATCCTCCCAGCGTGCCCATGAGCGCGCGTCCGATCAGGACGGAAATCACCATCTTCAGCACGTCGCCCAGAAACGTCAGCGTGCCCGGCGAGGTCCCGTAAACCCGCAGCATGTTGGTCGTCCCGGCGTTATGGCTTCCGAAATGGCGGATGTCCTGCCGGTACTGAAGCTTGCTGACGATGACAGCAGACTGGAGATTCCCGAGACAGTATCCGATCACGGCACAGATCAGCGCGATTAGGAAAGAAAATTGATAGGACACGGATCAGCCCTCCTCCTTCTTTTTGCTGCGGAAGTACAATCTTACCGGAGTCCCCTCCAGCCCGAAGGACTTTCTGAAATAGTTCTCCAGATATCTTTCGTACGAAAAGTGCACCAAATTCGAATCGTTGACGAACACGATGAACGTCGGCGGTTGGATCGACGCCTGCGTCGCGTAATACAGCTTCAGGCGCCTGCCCTTGTCGGAAGGCGGCTCGACCGCCATGACAGCCTCGTTCAGGATGTCGTTCAGCGTGCCGGTCGTGATCCGTCTGCAGCTCTGGTCATACACCTCATTGGCGAGATCCATGATCTTTCCGACACGCTGCCCGGTAAGCGCGGACACGAACAGCATCGGCGCGTAGCTCATGAACGAGAGATCCGCGTACAGCTTTTTCTTGAACTTGTCCATCGTGTAGGTGTCTTTTTCGATCAGATCCCATTTGTTCACCAGCACGACGCTCGGCTTTCCCTCCTCATGCGCGTATCCCGCGATCCGCACGTCCTGTTCGGACAATCCCTGCTCCGCGTCGCACACGAACAGAACGACATCCGCCCTTCTGACCGCTCCGAGAGAGCGGATCACGCTGTAGCGTTCGATGCTCTCATCCTCGATGCTGCGCTTTCTGCGGATGCCCGCGGTATCCACCAGCGTATAATCCCTTCCGCCGTAGGAGAAGAAGGAATCGATGGAATCCCGCGTCGTTCCGGGGATATCAGACACGATGGACCGCTCCTCCCCGAGCAGGGCGTTCACAAGGCTGGACTTGCCCACGTTCGGCTTTCCGGCCACGGCGATATTGATGCGCCTGTGTTCCTCTTCGCCTTCGGCCTTCGGGAAATCCCGCACCACTTCGTCCAGCAGATCGCCGAGCCCCAGACCCTGGGACGCGGAGATCGTGATCGGAGTCCCGAGCCCCAGCTCATAGAACTCGTACATGCCCTCCTCGAACTTCTGGGCGTCAATCTTGTTCACGCCGAGCACGACCGGCTTTTTGCTTTTTCTCAGCATGGAGGCGACTTCCTCGTCCGCGGAAGTCAGCCCTTCGCGGCCGTCCACCAGGAACAGGATCACATCCGCAGTTTCAATGGCCAGTTCCGCCTGCCGGCGCATCTGGACCGCGATCTTGTCGTCGCTGTCCGGCTCGATTCCGCCCGTATCGATCAGGGTAAAGGCATAGTCCAGCCATTCCGCGTCCGCGTAGATGCGGTCACGGGTCACGCCGGGCGTATCCTCCACGATGGACAGTCTCCGTCCGATCAGCCGGTTGAACAGTGTGGACTTGCCGACATTCGGTCTGCCGACGATTGCTACAAGGGGTTTCGTCATGTGTTGTCTTCCTCATCAAAGATCAGATCGATCAGTTCATCGCCGCTTCCGAACGGGCGGATCCTGACCTCAAGTTTCTCTTCCAGTTCCGGCAGCGTCATATCATCCAGAAAAACGTCATCCTGCTCCCGGAGCATGTTCGCCGGGATCAGCAGTTCTTTCGTCCTCAGGTTTCCCCGTAGCTGCGTCAGAAGGTCGGATCCCGTTACAAGCCCCGCCACGCAGACGTTTCCGCCGAAGAAATCGTTCCGGATCGGGAACAGGTCCGTCCGGACTCCGTACGGTTCCAGCTTCCGGTAGAGATTCCGGAAGAACAGGTGGCACGAAGTACCGCCCGCGATCGAAACATGCCTCTGGTGCCGGAGCGGTTTGCGGTCGGACAGCGCCCAGTTGAAATCGTCCTCGAACAGTCTCAGCAGACCCACCCCGTTCTCGATCTGTCCGAACTCCTCATACTCCTCGTATTCCGGGAGCGGCAAGCCCGCAAGAAGATACCATTCGTCGGACAGGAACGCAAACCTGGTGCCCATTTTCCTGAGGCACGCTTCCCGGATCTCCGAGACCAGCATGACGACGTCCATCGCCTCTTCCGCTGTATACGGGCGGAGCGGATGGAGTCCTTCCCGGAACCGGGTGAGCCCGACCGGCACGATCGCCACGGATCCGCAGCCCGGATACAGGCTCTTCAGATCTTCCAGCGTCCGCATCAGAACGGGGCCGTCGTTCAAACCCGGACACAGCACTACCTGGATATGAAATCGGATTCCCGCATCTCGGAGCTTTTTCAGCCGCTCCATGATGTTTCCCGCGAACCGGTTGCACATGAGCTTTCTGCGGACTTCCGGATCGGTTGCGTGAACGGATATATACAGCGGGCTGACCTTCCGGCGGATGATCCGATCGAGTTCCTCGTCGGACACGTTTGTCAGCGTAATGTAATTTCCCATGATAAAGGACATGCGCCAGTCATCGTCCTTGAATGAAAGACTCGGCCGCATCCCTTTCGGCATCTGATCCACAAAACAGAATACGCAATTGTTTCTGCATGTGCGGATCTCGCTCATAAGAGAAGTCTCGAACTGCAGTCCGAGAGGATCCGTCGAATCCTTCCGGATCCGGAACGTTTCGATCCCTTCTCCCGCGCACTCCGTCACGACCGTAAGCTCCTCGGAAGCGCACAGATACTCGTAATCCACGAGATCGAGCACGGGTTCCCCGTTGATGGATAAAAGCAGATCGTCCGGGCGGATCCCGGCCTTTTCCGCACAGGATCCGGCGTCAACCGATATGATTTTCTGCTTTCTTTCCATACTCATACCAATACAAGTATATCAGCGGAACGGGGAAAAGACAATTCAGGGCGCCGAAAGGGCTCCCTGTTGTTTGTTTACAGGAGAGTCCCCGCTGTTCGATTTCTTTTCTGCAGGTCGTGTTTGTGGTAAGATACGGTCAGAATCCATCTAAAAGGAAGAACATTATGGCAATTACGGATACTGAAATCAAACGGATCAATGAGCTCGCAAGAAAATCCCGCACGCCGGAGGGACTGACCGAAAAGGAAAAAGCCGAGCAGGCAGCACTGCGCGCAGCCTATGTCGCGGCGTTCAGGGAATCTCTGAAAAGCACGCTGGACTCCACCGTGATTCAGGAGCCGGATGGTACCCGCCATAGGCTAACGCAGAAAGAGGATCCCGTCGTTCACTGAATCGCCGGGCGCATATCAGTCCGGAAAACCTTTCAACCGCTAAAACAGCAGCTGTCCCGTCAAGGACAGCTGCTGTCTGTTTTCATTCAGTTTCCTGTTCCGGATCAATACATGCCGCCCATGTCCGGTGCAGCGGGTGCCGGAGCCGGAGGAGTCGGGATGTCCGCGACCAGGCTCTCTGTGGTCAGGATCATGGCTGCAACGGAAGCCGCATTCTGGAGAGCGCTTCTCGTAACCTTGGTAGGATCAACGATACCGGAGTCGGTCATCATGCCGAACGTGCCGTTCGCGGCATTGTACCCGTAACCGGGCTTGCCTTCACGCTTGATGTTCTCGACCACGACGGAACCCTCGACGCCCGCGTTCGCAGCAATCTGGCGGACAGGCTCTTCGAGCGCGCGGAGAACGATCTGGATACCGGTCTTCTTGTCGCCCATCGCGTCCTCTTCCAGTTTCTTGA
Source organism: Clostridia bacterium (assembly GCA_017429985.1). GTDB lineage: Bacteria > Bacillota > Clostridia > Christensenellales > CAG-138 > JAFRNW01. The sequence goes on from JAFRNW010000018.1 coordinate 31,507, forward strand.
CTTCGCCGAGCACGTTCAGCAGCGCTACGCCGCCGCCGGGGACGATGCCCTCTTCGACAGCCGCGCGGGTCGCATTCAGCGCGTCCTCGATGCGGAGTTTGAACTCCTTCATCTCGATCTCTGTCGCCGCACCGACGGAAATGACCGCTACGCCGCCTGCCAGTTTGGCGAGACGCTCCTGCAGTTTTTCCTTATCATAATCGGAGGTGGTGTCTTCGATCTGTTTGCGGATGGATCCGATACGGGCTTTGACATCCGCGGGATCGCCCGCACCTTCCACGATGACGGTGTTCTCTTTGTCGACCTTGACCTGACGGGCTTTGCCGAGCTGCGCGACCGTGGTCTCCTTCAGCTCAAGACCGAGCTCTTCGGAAATGACCTGACCGCCTGTCAGGATCGCGATATCCTGCAGCATCGCTTTGCGGCGGTCGCCGAATCCGGGCGCCTTGACCGCGACGCAGGTGAATGTTCCGCGCAGTTTGTTGACGATCAGGGTTGCCAGTGCTTCGCCTTCCACGTCCTCTGCGATGATGAGCAGCTTCTTGCCCTGCTGCGCGACCTGCTCGAGAATGGGCAGGATCTCCTGGATGTTGCTGATCTTCTTCTCGGTGATCAGGATGTACGGATTGTCCAGGACGGCTTCCATCTTATCCATATCGGTCGCCATGTACGCGGAGCAGTATCCGCGGTCGAACTGCATGCCTTCCACGACATTCAGCTCTGTCTTCATGGTCTTGCTCTCTTCCACCGTGATGACGCCGTCGTTGCCGACTTTTTCCATCGCGTCGGAGATCAGTTCGCCTACCCTCTCGTCACCCGCGGAAATAGCTGCGACCTGTGCGATCGCCTGCTTGCCGCTGACCGGCTTGGAAAGATCCTTCAGACCTTTTACCGCAGCTTCGACGGCTGATTCGATCCCGCGGCGGATCACCATCGGGTTGGCGCCTGCGGCGACATTGCGCATGCCTTCGCGGACGATCGCCTGTGCGAGCAGCGTAGCAGTCGTTGTACCGTCACCCGCGACATCGTTCGTCTTGGTGGCGACTTCCTTGACCAGCTGGGCGCCCATGTTCTCGAAGGGATCCTCGAGTTCGATCTCTTTCGCGATCGTGACGCCGTCGTTGGTGATCAGCGGAGCGCCGAATTTCTTGTCGAGCACAACATTGCGGCCTTTCGGTCCCAATGTGATCTTAACTGTATCTGCAAGCTGGTTCAGACCGGATTCAAGAGCACGTCTTGCGTCCTCACCGTATTTCAACTGTTTTGCCATATCTGTATCCTCCTGAATGAATTATTCCACAACTGCAAGAATGTCGCTCTGACGGACTACGATGTACTCCTGGCCGTCCAGTTTGACTTCCGTGCCTGCATATTTCGAATAGATGACCTTCTCGCCTTCCTTCACGTACATGGTCACCTCTTTGCCGTCTACCAAGCCGCCGGGGCCGACAGCAATGATCTCCGCAGTCTGCGGTTTTTCCTTTGCTGTGCTGGCGAGAATGATGCCGCCCTTTGTGACCTCTTCCGCCTCAAGGCTCTTGAGAACTACACGGTCTGCCAATGGTTTGAGTTTCATATCAACTATGCCTCCTTGCAAAATATATCTGATCAATCCGTTTGTTAGCACTCATAACAGTTGAGTGCTAACCACCTTCCTTATTATATCCACCGCCTATCTGTTAGTCAATCTCGAATTTCAACAGAAATGTGAATTCTTGCTCCCCCTGCCGGAGCGCCGATCCCGGGCTGAAACCTCCGTCTTCCCGTTCCGCGCATGCCGTTTCCGGAGCGGCGCGGGGAGCCGTAAAGAACGCCCTGATCCTCGGAAAAAACAGGAAAAATAATGCTTGCATTCCTCTGATCAATGTACTATAATCCTAATGTTTGAGCATTAAGATACTGATACAGGGGGTGAATGGGTTTTGGCAAACATCAAGTCCGCTTTGAAACGGGTTAAGGTATCCGAGAAGCAGAATCTCCGCAACCGCATGGAGAAGTCCGCTATGAAGACCGCTATCCGTCGTTTTGATGAGGCGCTGGCCGGTGATGACAAGGAAAAGCAGCAGAAAGCTTATCTGAATGCTGTGAAGGTCGTTGATCAGACAGCTTCCAACGGCGTTATCCATAAAAACGCTGCCAACCACAAAAAAGCGCAGCTCGCCAAGAAACAAGCAAAAGCGCAGTAAGCCCTGTTTTCTTGTATTTCAGAAGCCGCCGGTTTTCCGGCGGTTTTTTTGTGCAGGAAAAACCGTTTTCCGGTTGCTTTATTGCGCTAAAGTGTTAAAATGTTTTTCAGGAGGTGAGCCGAATTGGAGGAATACCGTTCCCGTCTCAAGGATGAAAACATGGACGCGCTGTTTGACGCCGTCCTCAATCTCCGTTCACAGGAGGACTGCTACCGCTTCTTTGAAGATCTCTGCACCATCCCCGAGCTGAAATCACTGTCGCAGCGCTGGCACGTGGCAAGGGAGCTGGACAAAGGCGTCACGTACCAGGATATCTCCTCCATGACGAAGGCTTCCTCTGCGACGATCAGCCGCGTCAACCGCTGCCTTGCCTACGGAACCGGCGGATATGCCATGATGCTCGAACGCATCGGAAAAGAGGAATGACCCTATGTCGATGGACGGTCTTTCCCTGAACGCCGTGCTTCACGAGATCCGGTTCCTCAAGGGAGGACGGATCGACAAGGTGCAGCAGCCCGACCGGGACACGCTCCTTTTCACGGTGAGAAGCGCGGGAAGAACATCGAAACTTCTGATCTGCCTGCATATCGAAAACGGCCGCGTGCAGCTGACGGATCTTCCTTTTGAAAACCCCGCGGAGCCGCCCATGTTCTGCATGCTGCTCCGCAAGCGTCTGGTCGGAAGCAGAGTGGCGGATATCTCGCAGCTGGGTCTGGACCGGTACTTTGAGATCACGCTGGACGGAAGAAGCGAAATGGGCGATCCCGTCGCGCTTCGGCTCTGCGTGGAGCTGATGGACCGGCATTCCAATCTGACGCTCGTCCAGGACGGTCTGATCGTGGACTGCCTGAAACGCGTCACGCCGGACATGTCGCCTGTCCGCCCGCTCCTCCCCGGCGTTTCGTATATCGTTCCGCCCGCGCAGGACAAACGCTCCCCGTTCGAAGCGGCTCCCGCCGAACTCGAAGATATCCTCCGTTCCGGCAATCCCGTACAGCGGATGCAGGCTTCGTACTGCGGCATCTCGAAGAACGTGGCAAGGGCGCTGACAGGAGAGGACATCACCGCGGATATGGTTTACGGTGTGTTCCAGAAGCTCCGGTCCGATGAGCCGGTCCCCGTCATCACCTACAGGGACAGCGGAGAGCCGCAGTTTGTTTTTCCGTTTGTCCCGTTCAACGCGGTCAGCATCCGGACCTTCCCCACCATGTCCGAGGCATACGATACGTTCTATAAAAGCAGGGACGCGGCCGTCCGGATCGCGCGGAACGGCTCGTCTCTGCGCAAAAGCGTGGAGATCAAGCTGAAGCGCGCGCGGAACAAGCTCGCCATGTACGAGGCGTCCCTTGACTCGGAAAGCGCCATGGAGCAGAACCGCGTGTACGGGGAACTGATCACGCAGAATCTGTACGCCATCCGCCGGGGGCAGAGCGCGTGCAGATGTACCGATTACAGCACGGACCCGCCCACGGAACGCGCGATCCCGCTAGACCCGGTCAAAACCCCCGCGGAAAACGCGCAGCAGTATTTCAAGAAATACAAGAAGGCAAAGACCGCCAGGGATTACGCCTCCCGCATGATCGATTCGGAACGCGCGGAGGTCGAATATCTGGAAGGCCAGCTGAACAATCTGGAAAAATGCACCACGCTCCGGGAACTTGCGGAGATCCGGGAAGAGCTGGTCGAGCTGCGGTATCTGAAGTCCGATCACAGGGCAAAGTCCCAGAAGCAGGAAGTCTCCAAACCGTTCTCGTTCCTCTCCTCAGACGGGATCCCGATCCTGGTGGGCAAGAACAACCGTCAGAACGACAGGCTGACCCTGCACACCGCGCAGGGGAACAACCTCTGGCTGCACACAAAGGATATCCCCGGCTCCCACGTGGTCATCCAGTATGACGGAACGCCGCCGGACCGGACGCTGAACGAGGCAGCGCAGCTGGCCGCGTGGTTCAGCCGCGCCAGGCAGTCTTCCGCGGTTCCCGTCGATTACACCTTCCGCAGATTCGTGAAGAAACCGTCCGGGGCAAAGCCCGGCAAGGTCATCTATACAGACAACCGCACCGTATACGTCACGCCGGAGGAGTCCGTCATTCTGGCGCTGCAGGAAAACAGCTGAAGGAGAAACCAATGCGTCTTATCATTGCATCCAACAACAGTCACAAGGTCCGCGAGATCAAGCAGATCCTCGGACAGTATTTTTCGGAAATGAGCACGCTCCGGGAAGCCGGGATCGACATCGATGTCGTCGAGGACGGAACGACATTCCAGGAGAACGCGCTGAAAAAGGCGGAAGAAGTGCTTGCCGCAGCGGACGGCTTCGACGCCGCGCTCGCGGACGATTCCGGTCTCATGGTCGACGCTCTGGGCGGCGCGCCCGGCATCTTCAGCGCGAGATACGCCGGCGAGGGCCATAAAGATCAGGAGAACAACGTGAAGCTGCTGAAAGACATGGAAAGCGTGCCGGACGAAAAACGTACCTGCCGGTTCGCCTCTTCCATTGCGCTGGTCCGGCGCGGGAAAGAGCCGATCGTCGTGATCGGATACGCGGAGGGCGTGCTGCTTCGGGAAAAGCACGGTGAAAACGGGTTCGGATACGATCCCCTGTTTTACTATCCCCCGCTTCAGAAAACGTTTGCCGAACTGAGCGCGGACGAGAAGAACGCGGTCAGTCACAGAAGCCGGTCCCTCGCCCTCCTGAAAGAGGCGCTGGAACGGGAACAGTTATGAAGATCGCCGTATTCTCGGACACACACGGGGACATTTCGAAAATCAGGCTGATCGAAAAGGATCTGCCCCGTCCGGACGCCGTATTTCACCTCGGGGACTATGCGTCCGACGGGATCGCGATCGGCGAATATCTAGGCGTCCCCTGTTACGCCGTGCGCGGGAACTGCGATTATTCCAAAAAGGACGGCATCCCGCTCGAGCGGGTCGTGGAGCTGGGCGGCGCAAGGTTTTTCCTGACGCACGGACACCGTTACCGCGGCACATATGAACTCGGGCTTGCCGCGGAGGAGGCGCACTGCGGAACCGTTCTGTTCGGGCACACCCACGAACCGCTGCTGACCGCGTTCGGCCCGGTGCTGATCGTGAATCCGGGAAGCCTTTCCATCCCCCGCGAAAGAACGGGCGCAGGCTACGCGATCCTCACGGTGGAAAACGGCGACGTCGGCGTAAAAATGATCTCCGTGTAACGCAGCGTCATTTCATCGTATCCGGCGAATCGGAATGAATGGAGCAAGGAATGAAACGAATCCGGGCATATTTCTATCCCATTATCCTTTTCATTGTATTTGAAGCGGTCGCAGTGACCCTGTGGCTGACGAAACACAATCTGTTCTATCTTTTCAATTTCAGCTATATCGGGCTATCGATCTCTCTCGGCGCGGTCCTGTATATCCGCAAATACAAATACGCCAGACGCATCGTCCAGCTGCTTGTCGGTCTGTATATGCTCGTCTATCTCGGTCTGATCTGCCGGGAAAACATGCAGATCGAGGGATTCTGGTACTATCTCTTCACGGGCGTTTTCGAGGCGGCAACCATCCATTATGCCATCGCGAAGATATTCGGGCCGCTTTTGTTCGGACGCGGGTGGTGCGGCTATGCCTGCTGGACGGCCATGGTCCTTGATTTCCTTCCCTATAAGGTCCCCTCGCAGCCCCGGAAGAAGATCGGATGGATCCGGTATGTGACGTTTGCCGCGTCCCTCTTCTTTGTCGCGGCGCTTTTTGTCTTCAAAGCCGCGGACATGGAACGGATCATGTTCCTGGCGTTTATCATCGGCAACGCCGCGTATTACGGAACCGGCATCCTGCTCGCCTTCCTGTTCAAAGACAACCGGGCGTTCTGCAAATACATCTGCCCGGTCACGGTGTTCCTGAAACCCATGAGCTATTATTCGCTGATCCGTGTCAAATGCGACAGGGAGAAATGCGTGAATTGCGGGAAATGCAGGCGTGTATGTCCCATGGATGTCGATGTGACGGACAATTCCAGAAAAAGGCGGAACGGCACGGAGTGCATCCTGTGCATGGAATGCGTGAAGAACTGTCCGAAAAACGCGCTGTAATAGATCCGTTTCTTTAGAAACAGCGAAAGCCGGGAAAACCCCGGCTTTTTGGTTCAATACTCTTCCCCTGCTCCGTCCTTCCGGAACGGCGGGATGTCGGATTCCGAAGGGTCAGACGACGGGAAACTCCTCGCCGTCATCCACGGATGCCGTGTCTTCCACAAATCTGGAGAACTCCGGCAGTTCCTGAAGGGAATGGAGGCCGAACTTCCGTAAAAACGCGTCCGTTGTCCCGAACTGCATGGGTTTGCCTGGCGAGTCCTTCCTTCCCACCATCTGGATGAGTCCCATATGCTGAAGCTGGCTGACGGCATAGTCGCACCGGACGCCGCGGACCTCTTCGATATCCGCGCGCGTTACCGGCTGACGGTATGCGACGACCGCCAGCGTTTCCAGAATGGACTGGGACGCGTTTCTCTGGCGCTCGGGCTGCAGCATGGCTTCGATCGTGTCGAAATACGCGCGGTTGCTGACAAGCTGCGCCGTTTCCTCGGTCAGAAAAAGCAGGATCCCTCTTTCCTCCGTCCGGTACTCCTCCTCCATGTCCTGCAGGATCCCGCGGATGTCGGCGACCGGAATGTCAAGCGCGTGTGAAAGCTCCACGGCGGATACGGGATCCCCCGCGACGAACAGCAGCGCCTCGATTCTGTTCCGGACAGCTTTATTCTCCTCGGTCATATTTCTTCCTCCTGAATCTCATCCATATAGGCGATGTCCGCGTCCTCCGAAAGCAGTTTCTTCGCTCTGAGAATGATCGGCGCGAAAGGCTTGCTCTGGTGGATATGGATCTCGCCGCGGCCGGTCATTTCCAGCAAAGCCATGAAGGTAACGATCACTTCCATTTTCTCCGGATGTTCCCCGAACAGCGCCTCAAACGGAACGTCTTTCCCGGCGTTCGCCAGAAGCGACCGGATCTTGCGGGTCTGTCTGCGGACGGTGAAGCTGTCCGCGCGCACATGCTGCAGGCGTTTCGTTTCCTCTTTCCGGCTGGTCTTTTCCAGAATACGGAGGAATGCCTCGTAAAGGCCTTCCATGGTCGCGCCTTCCATCTCCAGCTTTTTGGGCGGGAGCGGAACGTCCTCGGGAAGCCTTGCAAGCGTATCCTTGGCGGCTTCATACAGCTGCTGCAGATTCTCGCTCGCTTCCTTGAACGCCTTGTATTCGCGCAGCTGACGGATCAGCTGCTCTTCTGGATCGGGTTCCTGCTCTTCCGTTCCCTCCTGCCTTCCGGTATCCGGAAGGAGCTGACGTGACTTGATGTACAGAAGCGTTGCCGCCATCGTCAGAAAATCGCTTGCCTTATCCATATCCACCGTATCCAGCTCCTGCATGTACTGCAGATACTGCGACGTGATCTCGGACACGAAAATATCCCGGATGTCGATCTCCGCCTTCCGGATCAGATGCAGCAGAAGGTCCAGCGGTCCTTCGAACTGTTCTATGCTGACATGATAGCTTGATTCTTCCATACTGTCCTCATAAAATGGCCGCCGGTCAGGAACCCAGACGGATCCTGATCGACGGACGGACCGCGTATTTCGCCGCGACGCTTCCGTACCTGTAATCGATATTCCCGAAAAGATCGACGTTCGTCACCGTTTCCCGGCTGTAGGCGAGCGTTCTGAGCATCCACCAGCAGGTCGGTTTATCGTCCACCATATTCGTATCGGACGTCTGCAGACCCTGCGCGATGGCATACGCCGTCGCGCCGCACGGTCTTCTCGTATAGGGCGTGAACTGCGATTCCGCTTCCTTCACGCTGAGAAGAAATACCCGGTCCTTTGTGTCCTGTCCCTGCTTCACAAAACCGGCGCGCGGATTGGTATGCGCGGAAACCGTCTCCTTCAGAATCCGCTCCTGTTCGGCGGTGCTGAACGCGGCTTTCAGAAAAGCGCCGTTCAGCCATTTCCGGACGGAGCAGTCTTTCCAGCTGGTTTTTTTCCAGGCGGAATGGTACGGCATGCAGTCCAGCCCGTACTGGCTGATCAGAAGGGCGTCGTTCCCGTCCTTTTTGAGCACAAGCCACTTGATCGGCTCCGGACCGTTGTCCGGATCGTTGTCCTGCTCGTAGGAACCGAAATACAGATAACCGTTATCCTCCACGTTCGCGTCCGTCAACTTTTCCTGCTGATACTGTTCAAAGTACCGGTCCGCTGTCTCTCCGCTGTCGCGGTGGCCCTTCAGAGGCACCAGAAGTTCGAAGCCTTCCACGACGTTCCCGCTGCTGAGAAGGGAAAGCGCGTGCTCATAGATCACGTCCTTTCCGGCATAGATGCACGCTTCGACCTGCTCCGCGCAGTCCCGGTAATCGCCGATCGCCCGGAACGCTTCCGCCGCTTCCTCATATCTTCCGTTGTTCTTCAGGGAAAGCGCGGCCTCGTAGGCGTCCTCAAGCGTGATCTCGGCAAGGCACGTTTCGATGTGTTCCGGTGTGCTGCCGATCCCCTCGGTCTCGGAGAACAGCTGATACGCGCCGCGGTAGTCGCCGGCTTCCATCAGCGCAACAGCCTCGTTGTACTGAAAAACCGGGATCTTCTCGAGCCAGTCCGCGCTGTTCTGATATCCGCCGAGTCCGGTGAAGATCTCCCTTGCTTCGGAATACCGCTTTTCCTCCATGAGCTGCAGCGCGTAGCGGTATCTGCTTTCGGTCAGCCCAGTCGCGCTGTCCTTGTATCCGTCCATTGCCTCGAACGCTTCCGCCGCCTCGGGATATTGTCCCGCATTCATCAGCTCCAGGGCTTCCGCGTAGTGCTTTTCGGGAAGATAATACCGGTTGTACGCATAATACCCTCCGACAGCCGCGGCAAGGAGAAGCACGGCCAGAACGATCCAGCCGATCCCCTTCCTCTTTTCTCTCTTTTCCGGTTTTGAAGCATCCGTTTGTTTCATCCCAGGATCTCCCATAAAAAATATCCGGCAGGATCGATCCTCCCCCGTTCCCCGGATCAGAAGCGGAGGAGGCGCAGGCCGAAGGCTCAGCCGAGGACCGCGATCGCCGCGCCGGCGAACAGGCGGAACAGCGCGTTCACCACGACGCCGAGCACAGAGGACACGATGCCGGTGATCAGCAGTGCGATCAGGATATACCTTCCGTACTGATGGAGAAACATCAGCGCTTTCGGGAACCTGCGCATCAGCAGGCTGTCCAGCACATGCGAGCCATCCAGCGGATAGACCGGGATCAGATTGAATACCGCGAGCGACAGGTTGATCGTCACGATGGACAGGACAATGGACTGAAACGCCGTGTTGGAATACAGACCCCACTTGAAAAAGCCGATATACAGCACAAAGGTAAACACGAACGCGGTGATCAGGTTCATCGCGATGCCGGCCAGGGAGATCAGAATGTCGTCCCGCTTGTAATTGCGGAAATTGTTCGGGTTGACCGGAACCGGCTTGGCCCATCCGAATCCCATGAACAGCAGGCAGAGAAATCCGAACAGATCGATGTGCGCGAACGGGTTCAGCGTCAGGCGCCCGAGATTCCTCGCGGTCGGGTCGCCGAGCTTGTACGCAGCAAATGCGTGCGCCCATTCATGCACGGTCATGCCGATCAATATGCCCGGCAGCATATACAGGATCGAAAGCGGATCGGAAATCAGTCTTCCTATTCCGGATGAGGTGATCATAAGGGGTCCTTTCAGTCTTTCTTTTCGATCAGGTCCAGGAAAGACGTCCCTTCCCGCCATGTCCCGCCCGTCAGATACTCGTAAATCGTGGCGCCGATGTCCGCGAACGTGGACCGCGTTCCGAGATCGACGCCCTTTTTCAGCGTTGCGCCGGTCGCGATCAGCGGGATGTATTCTCTCGAATGGTCGGTGCTTGGCGTCGTCGGATCGCATCCGTGATCCGCGGTCACCATCAGAATGTCGCCTTCCTTCATGGCATCCATGAGTTCCGGAAGCCTTCTGTCAAACTCCTCCAGCGCGAGCGCGTATCCTTCCACGTCGTTGCGGTGTCCGTACAGCATGTCGGTATCCACGAGATTGGTGAAGATGAAGTCCCCGCCGCCGTCCCGGATCAGCTGAAGCGTCGCTTCCGTCCCGTCGGCGTTGTTCGTCGTATGGTTCGTCTCCGTCAGGCCGCGGTGGCAGAAGATATCCTCGATCTTTCCGATGCCGATCGTTTTGAATCCCTTCTGCGTCAGTCCGTCCAGGATCGTGTCCTTCATCGGCTCCACGGCGAAATCCCTGCGGTGAGGCGTTCTCGTGTAGGATCCGGAGGAACCGATGAACGGCCTCGCGATCACGCGGCCGACCAGATCCTCCCCGACCAGCATCTCCCTCGCGATCTCGCACATCCTGTACAGTTCCTCCAGGGGAATGACGTCCTGATGCGCCGCGATCTGGAACACGCTGTCCGCAGAGGTATATATGATGGGGAATCCGGTCCGGACGTGCTCGTCGCCGAGCTCCTGAATGATCTTCGTGCCGCTCGCGACGCAGTTGCCCAGCGTCCCGCGTCCGATCCTTTTCTCAAACTCGTCCATGATGCGCTTTGGGAATCCGTTCGGATAGGTCCGGAAGGGGACTTCCATGGCAAGGCCGGCCATCTCCCAGTGCCCGCTCGTGGTGTCCTTGGCTTTGGTCAGCTCGGCAAGCCTGCCGTAGACTCCCTCCGGGGCGTCCGTTTTCGGAAGGCCGCTTCCTTCGATGTTCCCGATCCCGAGACGGTACATGTTCGGCAGATCCAGCCTGCCTCTGACTTTGTAGATATTACCGAAAGTGTTGGATCCTTCGTCCCCGAATTCCGCGGCGTCCGGCAGTTCTCCGATACCAGCGCTGTCAAGTACGATCAGAATGACACGTTTTTTCATGCTTTTTGCTTCCTTTCCGCTTGTTTTGCAGACCAGATCAGGTTTTCCGCATGCTGCAGGGCGGCGGGATCGTCGGAGCTTCCGCTCATGATCCGCGCGATCTCTCTCGCGCGTTCCGATTCATCCAGCCGTACGGCAACGGAAACCGTCCTGTCCCCGTCCGTTTTCTTTTCCACGTAATAGTTGATATGCGCGTATGCCGCGATCTGCGCAAGATGCGTCACGCAGAGCACCTGGCGGTTTTCCGCGATCTCGCGCATTTTCCTCGCAAGCGCCGTGCTGATGTCCCCGCTGACGCCGGTGTCGATCTCGTCGAATACCATGGTGGGGATCCCGTCCGATCCCGCCGTCGCTGTCTTGAATGCGAGCATGATGCGGGAGATCTCTCCGCCCGAGGCGATATGGGCCAGCGGTTTGACCGGTTCCCCTCGGTTGGCAGAGAACATGAACTCAACGGAATCGAATCCCTTCGCGGAGGGAGCGTCTCCCGGGAGACGTCCGATGCGCGCCTCAAAAGCCGCGTGCGGCATGCCGAGGTCGGCCATTTCGGACACCAGTTCCTTCCGGAGCTGTTCCGCGGCTTCCTTCCGAACGGAGGACAGCTTTTCGGCTTTTTCCGTATAGGCGGAAAGGGCTTTCGCGCAGTCCTTTTCCAGCTGTTCCCTGCGCTCCTCCACCGTCATCAGGCGGTCATACTCTTCGCGGGTCTTTTCCAGATAGGAAAGGATCTCCTTGATGGAAGACCCGTATTTCCGTTTCAGTCTTGCGATCTGCTCCAGGCGCCACTCGATGCTGTCCAGTTCGGACGGATCGTAGGAAAACCCTTCGCTCCAGCCGCGCACCGTGTAGGAGGCGTCTTCCAGCGCGTAATAGCTTTCCGCGATGCGGTCCGCCATTTCCGCATATTCCGGGCTGATACCCGCGATGCCCTCCATGTACTGCTTCACCGCGCTGAGCTTCGAAAGGACCCCTTCCTCGGCCCCGAGTCCCTCCGCGCTGCCGCCGAGGGCCTCCATGATGGACTGGGCGTTTGCGAGCTTGTTCCGCTCCCGGACCAGCTCCTCCTCTTCCCCGTCCTTCAGATCCGCCTTTTCGATCTCGTTGATCTGATAGGCGTAAAGGTCGCACTTCTGCGCGCGCTCCCGCTCGTTCATGCCCGCCTCGTCCAGCGCGCGCTTTGCTTCCGAATAGGCGCGGTAACACGCCGCCGTCTCAGCGAGCAGGCTGGCGGTACGGTCCTTCGCGAATGCGTCGAGAAGGCCGAGATGCATTTTTACGTTGAGCAGGGACTGATGGGCGTGCTGCCCGTGGATGTCAATGAGCGTGTCCCCGATCTGCTTGAGAACGGAGGCCGTTACGGGAATGCCGTTGACGCGGCAGGTGTTCTTTCCGGAAGCGGTCAGTTCGCGGAACAGGATCAGCTGTCCGTCCTCCGCTTCCATCTCCAGCTCTTTCAGAACCTCGTTCACGGGTTCCGCCGGGGAGATCTCGAATTCCGCTTCCACGGACGCCCGGTCTTCCCCATACTGGATCATATCGCGGTTTGCGCGCTCTCCGAGCACGAAATTGAACGATTCGATGATAATCGATTTCCCGGCGCCGGTCTCGCCCGTCAGAACAGAGAAACCGTCCTCGAATTCGATCGACTGCTCATCGATCAGCGCTACGTTCCGGATATGGATTCTTCGAAGCATGGATGTGTTTCCCCTTTTACTGCATCATGCTCTGGAACTTCCTGATCAGTTCCGGCACGGCGTCCGCGTCGTGCACGGCCAGGAAGATCGTGTTGTCGCCCGCGATGCAGCCGGCGATCTCCTGCCATTTCAGGGAATCGACCGTCTCGGCAGCAACGGAAGCGCTGCCGGAAATGGTTTTGATCACGATGAGGTTTCCAGCGGAAGAAACGGACGTGACGCAGCGGGAGAACATCTGGATCAGTCTGTCCTGGACGTCGTTTTCGGCGTTTTCCACCGTCGCGTAGCGGTAGCTCCCCTCCGGCGTCAGCGCTTTGATCAGGCGCATTTCCTTGATGTCCCTCGAAACGGTGGCCTGGGTGACCCGGAAACCGTTTTCGCGGAGCACGCGCGCCAGTTCCTCCTGCGTCTCTATGTTCTGCTCCTGAATGAGCTTGACGATCATCTGCTGTCTGCTTTCTTTCATGGCGGCAACCTTCCTTAGCAAAGCTTTTCCCGAATCAGTCCGGCGATATTGGTATGGTCGAAACGGATCAGCCTGAACGTGCGATCCGATTTTGTCACGCTGATGATATCCCCTTTGTGCACGTCGGCGGTCTGGGATCCGTCGATGCAGATGAAGCCGCTGTCCCGCATTTCAAAGGATATGACCGAATCCGGTCTGACCACGAACGGCCGGATATAGACCGAATGGGAGCATACGGGCGTCACCACGATGGCGTCCAGATCGGCATACAGGACCGGACCGCCCGCCGAAAGCGTATAGCCCGTGGAACCGGTCGGCGTCGCGGTCAGCATTCCGTCGCAGAACACCGTTCCGACCCTGTCACGGTCCACCGACACGTCGATCTGCGTCAGCCCGGAGAAAGAGCTCTTAGATACCAGCACGTCGTTCAGCGCATGCCTGACCGTCTTTCCGTTCAGACGGCAGTGCAGCATCATTCTTCTTTCCTCCGTGAAGTCATGCGCTAGATACCGATCGACCGCCTCTTCCATGCGGTCCTCTTTGACCTCAGTGAGAAACCCGACCCTGCCGAGGTTGATGCCGAACACGGGAACGTCATGCTCCACGGCATAACGCGCGGCACGGAGGAGGGAACCGTCCCCGCCTACCGTGACGACGCACTCAAGCTCTTCTCCCGATCCGGAAATCTCGGAAGCTTCTGTATACGTCCTGTATAAAATACCCCGGCTGTCCAGAATGTCCGTCAGGCGATTCTGAGCCTCCAAGGTCCGCGGCTTGCCCGTATTTGTAATGATTCCGATCATTTCTTCACTCCGCAAGAATGATAAAGACACGGCATTATTATACAGCCGTGTCTATGTTTATTCAAGTGGATACCCTATTTCGCCCTGTCGGCGGTCTCTTCCAGAAAGCGCTTCAGACCGTCCGGGTATTCCTCCGGCGGGCACAGGTTCGTATCCCCGGGATCGATCAGCTTGTTTTTGCCGTGATAGTCGCTTCCGGCCGTGACGTAAAGGCCGTACCGCCCGGCAAGGGAAAGCATCTCCCGGATCAGTTTTTGCGTAAAGCCGGAGTAAAAGGCCTCCACGCCCTGCAGGCCGAATCCGATCAGCCGCCTGAGCCGGGCGTCCATTTCCTCCCCGACGATGATCTCGCTTCCGCTCCCGTATGCCGGGTGCGCCAGCACCGGGATGCCTCCTCCCCCGAGGATCGCGCGGATCGCCTCTTCGGGCCGGATGTACTCGGTGCGGAGGCGGATCCTGTTCAGAAAACGGTCGAACGCCTCTTCCTTCGTCCCTGCAAACCCGTATTTGACCATCAGGTTCCCGATATGCGGCTTCCCGGGGTTGTCCATCCCGAGCAGGGTCTTTATGTCCTCCTCCGGGAATTCGATCTCAAACTTTTCCTTGAGGATCTGCAGCCTCCGCCGCACCTTGTTCATGCGGAGACCGTGGCCCCGGGCGATCATCTCTTTTACGGATTCCGCTTCCGGATCGTATCCGTATCCCAGGATATGGTATTTTCCCTGCTCGTCCCGGCAAGAGAACTCCACGCCGGTCAGAAACATCGGATCGTCTTCCTTCCGCAGTTCCCGGATCAGAATGCTGCCCTTCACCGCGTCGTGATCGGTCAGGGAAAACAGTGACAGACCCGCCTGCCCCGCGACCGCGAGCAGTTCCTCCGGCGTATCGGTTCCGTCGGAGGCGGTCGAGTGCATATGAAGATCGATCTTTTCCGGATACTGCATGCGTCGTCAACCTCAGGCCTTTTCCTTCTTCTGCTCTTTTGGAGCGGAAGGTCCCTTGTATTTCATGCACAGCATGGTCAGATCGTCGAACTGCTCCGCGTCCTTCACGAATGCATCCACCGCGCGCCGGACCGTTTTCAGCATCTCTTCCGGAGAACCGTCCGGATCCGTGTTCAGCGCCTCGATCAGCCTTTTCTCGCCGAACAGCTTCCCGTTTGGGTCCGTCGCTTCGTTCACGCCGTCGGTGTAGACGAACACGCTCGTGCCCGGTTCCAGGGTAAACTCGTATTCCTTGTACTTCATATTTTCCATGCCGCCCATCACAAACCCGTGCTTGTCCCGGAACGTTTCGTACCGGCCGCCGGGTTTCCGGATGGCCGGGTACTCATGGCCGGCGTTCGCCGCTTTCAGTTTTCCCGTGGAGATCTCAAGGATCCCGAGCCATACCGTAACGAACATTTCCTCCGAGTTGTTCCTGCAGATGGAATTGTTCGTGAGCTCCAGAATCTGCGCGGGGGATTTCCGGTTCAGCGCATAGTTTGAAAGGATGTTCTTCGACGCCATCATGAACAGCGCCGCGGGGATCCCCTTCCCCGAAACATCCGCGATCAGCATGCAGACGTGGTCGTCATCGATCAGGAAGAAGTCATAGAAATCCCCGCCGACCTCGCGCGCGGGATCCATGCTCGCGTAGATGTCAAACTCGTTCCTGTCCGGGAAAGGCGGGAACGTGCTCGGGAGCATATCCTCCTGGATCCGGGCGGCGAGACTCAGCTCGGTGCTGATGCGCTCCTTTTCCGCGGTGATGGCGGTCAGGTCGTTCACATACGAAACGATCCGTTCCTCCATCCTGTCGATGGAGCCGGCCAGCTGTCCGATCTCGTCCCGGTTCGGGATCCTGTCCTTCAGCTTCTCCTCCGCAGCCGTGTTTTCGGACGCGAACCTGCCCGTCTCCTCGGAGATTTTTTTCAGCGGGGAAAGCAGGACCTTGTCCAGATACGCGATCTGCCCGAACGTGACGGCAAGGGCGAGAATGACGAGCGTCAGGATGACCCTCCGCACGTAGCTGCGCCTGGCGGCCGCCATGCCTTCCATCTGACGCTGCACGCACAGGATGCCCCTGACCGCGCCGTCGGAATCCTTCAGGGAGATCATCGCCGTGATATGCGGATCCGTTTCGATATAGCCCTTGTCCCGGATCACGAGCTCATGTTCCGATTTCTGTTCGTACAGATTACGGTATTTTCCCCGGTAGTCTTCGTTGGTCGTTTCCCGCTTATATCCGAAATCATAGTATGTGTAGCTGCTCGCGTGGTTGATCGTTGAGAAAAGGAAGGTGATATGCCCGTAATCGGACGTGTCCGGCTGGATAACATAGATGAACGTCGCGCCGAACGAATTGCACAGCAGGTCCAGGGACTTCCAGACCTCCGCGTATTCCTCCGTCGTTCCGCCGCTCTCTTCGTAACGTTCCATCCGGTCGGCGTCGACGAGATATCTTGCCGTTTCCGCCGCGCGGAACGCGCCGTCCGCGTATTCCGTCAGCAGGGTGTCGGTGAACGCCTTGTAGCCGATCCAGCTGACGATAAGGGAAAACACGATCAGAAGTATCACGATCCCGGTTATGCTTTTGAATACGACGCTCTCGCTGGGTTTTTTCATCCTGACACCGTCCGTTCCGTTTCGGCCGCAAAAGGCGGCTCTGCAATATTGTATCAGATTCGGCCGCGCGCTTCCACGCCTGTTTGCGCCAAAACTTTGCAGTTGAAAAAAAGGACCCGTCAGGTCCTTCTAAAACAGTCTGTCCGGTTCAGCCGTCTGAACCGTTTTTCTTCTCCGCGTTCCGCTCAGCAAGCGTCCGGTGCGCCTCCCTGACAGTTTCCGCGCACGCTTCCTCCGTCACGCCGCATTCCGGGCTGTCCGTTCCGGACGGTCTTACCAGATACAGCAGGAACTCGATATTGCCCTTCGGTCCCGTGATGGGGGAAAAGGAAAGGCCACGGACATGGAATCCTGTCTCCAGGGAAAAATCCAGCACCCTGCGGATGACGGAAGCGTGCACGGCTTCGTTCCGGACGACACCGTTCTTCCCGACTTCCTTTCTTCCCGCCTCAAACTGCGGCTTGATCAGGGCGGCAACCTGTCCGCCCTCCTTCAGGCACGGAAAAAGCGCCGGAAGGATCTTGGAAAGGGAAATGAAGGAAACGTCGATCGACGCAAAGTCGAGCGGTCCCTCAAACCAGGACGGTTCCATGAATCTGGCGTTCGTCCGTTCCATCACGGTCACGCGTTCGTCCGTGCGCAGCTTCCAGTCCAGCTGTCCGTATCCGACGTCGATCGCGTAAACGTGCGAAGCGCCGTGCTGAAGCATGCAGTCCGTAAACCCGCCGGTCGAAGCGCCGATATCCGCCGCAACGGCATGTTCCAGCCGGATCGGGAACGTCCGGACCGCTTTCTCGAGCTTGAGCCCGCCCCGGCTCACGAACGGGACGGTATCCTCGCGGATCAGGATGTCCGCGTCCTCCGCGCACATGGCGCCGGCTTTCGTCACGGGCGTGCCGTTCACACTCACGACGCCTTCCATGATCAGCGCACGCGCCTTCTCGCGGCTTTTGACCAGCCCTTTTTCAAAAAGAAGCAAATCCAGCCTTTTCAATCTTTCTGCGCCTCCAGGACCGCTTTCCGGATGTCATCCGCGGAAATCCCGCAGAACAAGCGCTGCTGTTCCGTCGTCGCCTGGCGGATCGGGGTGTTCGGTACGCAGAGCGCCGTAACCGTTACGGGCATCACGCGGGAGGCAACGATGGCCCCGAGCGTGTTCACACGATCTTCCACGGTGATGATGCGCCTGCATTTCTCCTTCATTTCCTTCAGGAGCATTTCGTCCACAGGGGACAGGAATCTTGCGCTGACCAGACCGGCTCCGAGTTCCCTCGCGACCGGGATCGCCGCTTCCACCATGTCTCCCGCCGCCACGACCGTGACAGGGGCTATCTCCCCGAGCGTTTCCCACTTCCCGAATTCGATCGGTTTTTTGATCGGTGTCCGCATCAGGCTTCCCCTGTTATACAGCACGGCGGCCGGCCTGTGGAGTGCGACCGCCAGTTCCAGCATGGCGGACAGTTCCTCCTGCGTGGCGGGGCAGTAAATATCCAGCCCCGGCAGCGTCGAAAGAAAGGCCGCGTCGTATACGCCCTGGTGCGTCTCGCCGTCGCTGCCGACCAGGCCGGCCCGGTCAACGGCGAAAACCACGGGCAGATTCTGGAGACAGACGTCGTGCAGGATCTGATCGTACGCGCGCTGGAGGAATGTTGCGTAGATGGCGACCACGGGCCGCAGTCCTCCCGCAGCCATGCCCGCCGCCATGGTAACGGCGTGCTCCTCGCAGATGCCGACGTCGAAGAAGCGGTCCGGGAACGTCTTTGCGAACATCTGAAGACCCGTCCCCCTCGGCATCGCGGCGGTGATCGCTGTCACGCAGGGGTTCTCTTCCGCCATACGGCACATTGTTTCCCCGAAGACCTCCGAATTGGACTTCCCGGAGGAGGGTTTTGTTTTCCCTGTCGCGGGATCAAACGGTCCGATCCCGTGGAAACGCTCCGGATCTGCCTCCGCGAATGCATAACCCTTTCCCTTTTTGGTGGTCACATGCACGACAACGGCGCCGGAAAGCTTCCTTGCTCGTTCAAACGCGCGGATCATCCCGCGGATGTCGTGGCCGTCGATCGGTCCGTAATAGTGGAATCCCATCTCCTCGAACAGGCGGTTGGGAAGCAGAAAGCTCTTGACGCGGTTCTTGAAGTTTTCCATGTGGCGCGTCAGCCATCTGCCGGTCGCTCCGGTATCCAGCATGCGGACGAGTTTCCGCTTGAACTGGACGTATCCGTCGCTGAGCCGCAGATTGATCAGCTGTCTGTGGACCGCGCCGACGTTCGGGGCGATCGACATGTCGTTGTCATTCAGGATCACGATGATCGGCAGGTTGGCGGATCCCGCGTCGTTCATGGCTTCCATCGCCATTCCGCCCGTCATGGCGCCGTCCCCGATCAGAGCGACGACCGTTCCCTCCGCGTGCCGGATCTGCTTTGCTCTCGCGTATCCGAGCGCGGCGGAAATCGCCGTCGAGGCGTGGCCGGTGTTGAACGCGTCATGCTCGCTCTCCTCCCGTTTGGGAAAGCCGCTCAGTCCGTCCTTCTGACGGAGCGTCTCAAAAGCGTCCTTCCGTCCCGTCAGGATCTTGTGCGCGTACGCCTGATGCCCCACATCGAACACGATGCGGTCGGTGGGCGAATCGAACACGCGGTGCATTGCGATGATGATGTCGACCGCTCCGAGGCTGGAGGCAAGATGTCCTCCCGTACGGGCGACATGCTCCACCATGAACGAGCGGATCTCTTCCGCAAGCGCATCGAGCTGCTCTTCGGGCAGCGCTTTCAGATCTTCTATGGAATTGACGGAATCTAGAATCGGATAGGTAGACATATGTGATGATCCCGTTCCGGCTGCGCCGGAGCGAGCCTCCTGTAGCTTGCTATCTGTGGAACCAGGATACGATTTTCGCCGTCTGGAAGACGATGTCGTGACTTCTTTCGAGCGCGAGCCGTTTCCCGATCGCCTTCCCGAACACGGTCAGACCGCTGATCAGGGAGGAAAGCAGGATGTTGTAAAGAAACACGCTGTTGTCGGACGCAGTTGAAAACAGCCTTGCCACGATCGCCACGCCCATGGCGCCGGCAACGATGCTGCAGATGTCGCCGATGATGTCGTTGCAGATGTTGGACAGCCGGTCCGCGTTCCGGACGAGCCGGATCGCCTCTTTCGCGCCGCGGATCTTCTTGGACGCCATTGCAGTATAGGCGGTCACGTTCTCAATCGCGAGGGCCGTGCCGAGCGTATCGGCGACGATCCCGATGAAAACGATCAGCAGAAGCACGATCACGGCGACCGCCAGCGGAAGGCCCACCAGCGTCGTTTCCGAGAAGAAAGATAAAACGATCGCCAGTCCAAACGCTATGAAGAACGCTGTGACCGGCCATCTTTCGTGCTTATCCTTTTTCTGCTGTTTCTGCCGTCTGTTTCGGTTTCTGCTCAAAAAACACCTCAAAAATAAAAAAGGTGGTGGCATATCAAGTAGACTTTGCAGCTTAAGGTCCAGTAGGATTTCCCCGTGTGCTACTCTCCGTCGCCGAAAGAGCGGTTTCCCTTTACAGCACGCGCCGTATGTCACCATATACGGAACTGGATTACCACTGAGGCTACACCGTAATCCTCAATATGCCCACGCTTCGAACATAGTTCTCGCGGTAACAGTCTAGGGGCTTTCCCCGACAGCTCGACCGTTTTCTAGCCGCTTTTGCAGTAGGGGTTTCATCCGGCAATCGTATGCTTCACCGTCTGGCCAGACAACCGAGATACGTGTTCCGAAATCCACCGCTACCACGCACGGCAGGCTACTCTGTACACAGTTTAAATTCCCGCATAACAGGTTCTTTCCTAAGGGGTAACGCAACCACTGTTGGTCACTCGTTTAGGTCTCCACGAAGGATGGGTCAACGCCCGCATGCCATTGCGGATCGCCCAGCCTTCTTAACTCCCAGCATCCACCCCCGACTGGGCGTCGGCAGCAAACACCAGGAACTTCATCGCTGTGCCCTTAACGGATTTTTAGGCCCGTTTTCAAAAACGGTTTTACCGACTAGAATACTGCACCACCTTGAATTTTAATTATATCATAACGGGCTCCGGTTCTCAAGCGGAACCTTTGCCCGCCCGTTTCAGCCCGGTTATTCCCCGCGGTCTTCCGCCTGGTCTTCGGCTTCCGTTCCCTCCGCATCCGGGACGGGCTCCTCCTTCTCGTCACGGAAGACGAAAAAGCGCTGCCCGATATAGTTGAAGCCGATGAACAGGCACATGCCCGCAAACATCGCCACGTTCTCCTGGACGCTCTGCGTCGAGGAACTCAGAAGCTTCGCGATCAGCGGCTTTGCGATTCCGTACGCAAGCAGATAGCAGAGAAGGATGTTCACGGTGAACCGCAAAACAGACTTCAATGTATCACCCTTTTTCCGGAAAGTAAAGTGCTTGTTCAGAAAATAGCTGAGAATGCTTCCAAAAACATAGTTGGCGGCGGATGACACCCAGTAGCTGAAATGGAACGCGTTGTAAAACAGGAACATGATCGCGGATCCGAACAGCGTGTTCGCGATCCCGACCAGTATGAACTTCCAGAACTTGATGTCAAAAAACTTCTTGATAAACTCCTTCATCTGCTTTCCTTTCCCCGTTCTTCAGAAGGACGAACCGGTATTACCAGCTTCTGTTCCGGGTATAGAGCGTCAGCTCCTCCAGGAATGAACTGTCCAGGTTCAGCTCACGCAGGGATTCCAGCGCGGCGTCCGCCGCGTGGGAGGCCTCCTCCATCGCTACGTCCATTCCGTACAGGGTCACAAACGTGACTTTGTTTTCCGCCTTGTCCTTCCCGGGCGTCTTTCCGAGCAGTTCCGGAGTACCCGTTACGTCCAGGATGTCGTCCGTAATCTGGAACAGCATCCCGAAATGATCCGCAAACTCCGTGAGCAGCTGCACCTGTTTCGCGTTCGCCCCGGCGGAGTATGCGCCGGCCAGTATGGACGCCCGGATCAGCGCGCCGGTCTTCTTCTCGTGGATCGAGAACAGCGTTTCCGCGTCCTGCTTGCCGTTCAGGTCCAGCGACTGTCCGGACACCATGTCGAGCGCGCCCCTGGTCACGATGTTGATCACCTTCAGGTTGCTGCTCTGCCCGAGCGTCATGCACGCAAGGGTCAGAAGCCCGTCGCCGGCCAGGATCGCGTTTCCCTCTCCGAACGCCTTGTGGCAGCTGGGCTTGCCCCGGCGCATGTCGTCGTTGTCCATCGCGGGCAGGTCGTCGTGGATCAGCGAATAGGTGTGGATCATCTCCAGCGCGCAGGCCGCCTTCAGCGCCTCCGTCGCCGTCCCGTCCAGCATCTCGCTGGTCGCAAGGCACAGCGCGGGTCTCAGGCGCTTCCCGCCCGCAAACAGGCTGTAGGTCATGCTGTCATACAGAAGCTGCGGCGTATCGCTCTGGTCCACCAGCACGCGGAGCATGCTCTCCGTCAGGGTCTGGTAATAACTCCATTTTTCTTGTAATGCCATCTGTCTGCCGGCCGGGACCGTATAGATACGGTCCGGCACGCCCCTTCCTTCAGAATTCGGTATCCCGCTGCTATGCTTCCGCCTTCACGGCTGAAAGCTTCTGAAGCTTTCCCTCGTACGCGTCCAGCTGTTTCGAACACGCTTCATGAAGCCGCATTCCCTCTTCATACAGGGAAATCATCTCGTCCAGCGAGCCTGTCCCGCTCTCCAGCTTCTTCACGACGTTCTCAAGCCGTTCCATTTTCTGTTCAAATGTCATCTGTTCCAGTTCCATCAGTCATTCCTCCGGATCGTTGTGATCTCCGCGTCCGCGGTCCCGTCACGGAACCTTATCTCAACGGCGTCTCCGCTTTCCAGCTCCTCTATACTCTTGACGGGACGCCCGTCCTGTCCGCGGATCATCGTAAACCCGCGGTCCAGCACCGACTGCACGGAAAGGGCTTCCAGCCTGTCACGCATCCGTTCAAGCCTGTGCCGTTCGGAAACCGATTTTTCGCTCATGCCGCGGAGCATTCTCTCCGCCGCCGTTTCCAGTCTGGTCCGCTCTTCCGACAGGCGCATCTCGGCCTGCATGAATCCGGGCGAGCGGAATAAAAGGCTCAGTTTGTCCCTCCGTCTGGATAGATCCTTCTCGAGGATCCCGTCCAGCCTCTCCCTGTCGCGTCCGAGAAGCAGGCGGATCTTGTCCAGTTCCGGAACGGCCAGCTCCGCTGCCGCGGAGGGTGTCGGAGCCCGCATGTCCGCGGTGAAATCCGCTATCGTGAAATCCGTCTCGTGCCCGACCGCGCTGATGACCGGTATCCGGCTGTCATAGATCGCGCGGGCTACCTCCGGCTCGTTGAACGCCCAGAGATCCTCGATGCTTCCGCCGCCCCTTCCGACGATCAGTACGTCGGCGGCCTGCAGACGGTTCATCTCGTATATGGCTCCCGCGATCTCCTGCGCCGCCCCGTCCCCCTGCACCCGCACGGGGCACAGCAGAAGGTTCATGGTCGGAAAACGGCGTCCGATGATCTGCAGGATATCCTGCAGCGCCGCGCCGGTCCCGGACGTCACGACGCCGACGCATCCGGGAAGATACGGGACCGGTTTTTTGTGAGATTCGTCAAAAAGGCCCTCCCTCTCGAGGTCCTCCTTCATCTTCATGAACCGGGCGTAGAGATCCCCCTTCCCGGTGTTTTCCATTTCCTGCACGTACACCTGGAACTTCCCGTCCCGGGTATAGATGGACGCGGCGCCGGATACCGTGACCTGCTGTCCGTCCTCCGGCCGGAACGACATCCTCTGCGCGTACTGCCGGAACATGACGCACTGCACGACCGCGTTCGCGTCCTTGAGGGAAAAATACAGGTGTCCGGAACTGTGCCGCTTGAAGCCGCTGATCTCGCCCCTGACCCGGACCGATCTCAGATTCGGGTCCGCGGAAAGCAGCGCCGCCACATACTCGTTCAGTTCCGATACGCTGAAAATCATTTCCGGCTGCTGCATCGATCATCCTCCGCCATCAGCGCGATCCCGACCGCGTTGTCCGTTGAAAGTCCCGGCGCTCCGAAATAGAGTTCGGCCCTGCCGGAGAGCCTTTCGGAAAGCATTTCCCGCAGAAGGCCGCTCGACGAGACCCCGCCGGCAAACAGGATCTTGACGCATCCGGTTTCTTCCGCGGCGTTCCGCGCCATTTTGGCGACCGTCCGGGCAATACAGTCGTAAACCGCGTATGCGATCTCGGAACGGTCTGCGCCGGATTCAAACAGTCTTTGCGCCGCCGTCTCCGTTCCGGAAAAGGAGCAGTCCGTTCCGCTGACGCTGGACGGGATCCGGATGTCCCGGTTCGTGGCGGAAAGCGCGAGCTTTTCCAGATGCGGGCCGCAGGGAAACGGGCATCCGAGCAGCACGCCGGTCCGGTCGACTGCCTGACCCGCGTGAAGATCCCTGCTGAATCCGAGCTTTGTGATCCGGCCGACCCGTCCGCCGTCCGTTTCGACCGAAAGAAGGTCCGTCGTGCCGCCGGAAAGGTGGAAGGCAAGAAACCGTTCCTCCTCCTTCAGCGTCTCGTTCCCCTTCATCGCCGCGCGGATATGCATCTGCTGGTGCGTTCCCCTGTACAGAGCCGCTTTTCTGGACAGCGCGACGGATTCCGCGGCAACGACGCCCGCAAGGAAAACGGGCATATATGAGCCTGGTTCCGCCGTCGGGCTGACGGTCACGCCGACCCCTCCGATTGCGGACGGATCGATCGCCGAGAACAGTTTTTCCAGAAGAGGGGGAAGATTCCGGTTGTGCTGAAACAGCATATCGGACTGGCGCAGGCCGCGCGCGCCTGAAGGTACAGAAAGCACCGTCCTTTCATCCAAGACGATGCTCCCATGCTGTATGCAAGCTACCGAAGTTGTGTAGCAGCTTGTGTCGATTCCGATATACAGGTTGTCCATGTGCTGTCAGTTCTGATCTTTCGCCAGGGAACCGAGTATTCCGTTGATAAAGGAATAGGAATGATCCCCGCCGAACTGCTTCGCCAGTTTCACCGCTTCGTTGATGGAAGCGCCGACCGGGATCTCGTCAAGATACCGGATCTCATACGCGGCGATCCGCAGTATGGCAAGATCCACCTTGTCGATCCTGCTGACGGACCATCCGATCGCATGCGCGCTGATCAGCTCGTCCAGTTCTTCCGCGTGTTCCGTCACGCCGCTGACCAGCTGCTCCGCGAATTCGGAATCCTCCGCGGTCAGGCGTTCTGCGATTTCCGATTTCTCAAGGATCGCGTCCTGGGTGTCATTGCCGCCGACGAGCCGGGAATAGACCAGCTTCATCGCGACTTCACGGGCAAGCGTGCGGTTCATTTGTTATCCTCGTCTTTTTTGCGGAAGAGTTTTTCGACCGATTCCTTGACATTGTCCGTGCCGTTCTTATCGAGCTTGTTGCCGATGTACAGGCATGCCGCAACGATGACCGCGAGAAGCAGCGTCCTGAAAAAACCGATGGTCAGAAGAAGGATCGTCAGGACGATGCCCACCGCGACCAGAACCGTCGCCCACATATGCTCTTTTACAAATGCCTTGAACTTTTCCATAGTTTCCTCCGGTACAAACAATCCGTCTTAGGCAGCGGGTTTCGCCTGGTCGATCAGCAGTTTGACGTCCATCACCCTCAGACCGGTCACATTGCTCACGGCAGTCCGAATCTTGCTCATCAGCGACGGGGCGAACACGGACAGATCCGTTTCCGGGGGCACGGAAACGCGGACCGTCGCCGAGATGCCGTCCTCTCCGGGATCCACGGACACCGCGCACTTTTTGATGGCGTCCTCGTTTTTGCAGACCGTCCGGATCATGCGCTCGAGCGCGTCCACGGTGATGAACATGCTTCCGCTTTCATCCGAACCGATCTTTGCGGACCGCGCCTGCAGCCTGTTCATCTGAACGGCACGTACGACCAGACCCGCCACGGCAAGCAGTACGAGCAGACCGAGACAGCCTGCGACCCATCTTCCCGCGTCCGAAGCAAATATAATGGCTGTCAGCTCGGACGCCGTGTCGGCGGGGATCACATGCAGAGCTGCAAGGATCGCGCCGATGGCGGCAAGACCGCTGATCACGCTCAGCACGCCCGCGCTGATTTTTTCAAGCAGTTTCCATCTCACGGGAAAGCCCTCCCTCATTACACAGATAAGGCGGTCTTGCAACCGCCATGTTTTTCATTCGAATCCGACCGGTCAGTCTTCTTCCGGTTCGACGACTTCCGCCTCAGGCGCTTCGGGCTCCTCTGGAACCGCTTCTTCCTCCTTCGGAAGCTCAAACACCACGGACTGGACATACGCGTCCACGGAAACAACCGGCAGGCCCGTCATCGTCTCGATCGCGTCCTTGATGGCTTTCTGCAGATTCTTGCAGACTTCCTGGATCTTGTATCCGTAGTAGATGTTGACGCATGCCACGACTTTTACCAGAGAATCCGCCACTTCGACGCGGACGCCCTTCGTCAGGTTCTTTTTGCCGAACAGTTCGGAAATGCCTTCGGCCATGGTTCCGCTCATCCCGGCAACGCCGTCGACATCCGCGGCAGCCAGAGCAGCGATGGTCGCTATCACATCATTGGCAAAAACGATTTTTCCGCCATCTTCGACAGGTTCTTCCGGAGTTACCGCTTCCTGATTGAGTTCTTCCATGGTTCTACCTCCTAATTATTCATTATCCTTATTATATCAGCGGAAATCCCCAAAGTAAACGGATGGAATGTGACATGTTATGAACAACAAATTGTCAGCGTTCCTCAGGACTCCTTCCGGAGAATCGTGTAATCCCCCGTCATGTCCAGGATCTCCGCAGGCGTGCAGAACATCATCGCGTCGATCACGGACAGTCCCGGCTCGAACCGGCCGATCCGCTGCACGTACGGCGGGAGATTGGACTGCAGAAACTGCAGGTCGATCCCGTCCACGGCATATTTTTTGGGATCGAAAAAGGACATCCCGCCGGGCGGGTTGACGTAGGCGTCTCCGCCCAGAGCCTTCGTGATGTTCAGCGCCCACTCGTCCGGTTCGTTCACCGGATCGATCGGAAGATCCATTTTCGAAAAAACGTCAAAGCTGCGCTTAAGCCCGATATACGCGCAGACCGCCTGCGTCGTGCGGATGTCGAGCTCGGAAAGGGTTTCACCCTCCCTCGCAGGGAGCACCTCACGCAGGAACGCGACCGTTTCTTTGTACCGCGGCGCGCGTTTTTTGTAGGCGGTCAGCTGTCCGAAGATCTTCTCCGTCCAGTCCGTTCCGCTGATCTCGATCTTTCGGATCGGCGTCTCACGCGCGGTTTTCCGGATCGGCACCGTGACATACATCGTGCTACCGTCCTGCTTCAGGACTCGGTTGCGGTTGACCCATCCGTGCTCGATATACTGCGGGGTATCGAAAAAGATGAACCGGTCCGCGTGCCGGATCAGGGAGAAATAACCGAGATACGGAAAAAAATACGGCTGCATGATCCCGTAGATCATTGTTCATCGCCTCCGTGCTCCGCCTCAGGCGGAAAATCCCGCAGCAGCTGGTCGATCAGGGACTCCCCTTCGGTTTCCTCTTCCGGCTGACGCTCCTCCTCCGGCAGGATCAGGAAAGAAGGCTTTCCGGGCACTTCCTTCCGCTTCTGCGGGGCGGGTGGTTCCGGCTTCGCTGCGGGTTCCGGCTTCGCTGCGGGTTCCGCCGGCGCGGCCGTTTTCTTCCGCGGATCCTGAAACGCGTCCAGCGCGGGTTCGCTCTTCTGTCTGTTCCTTCTTTTCTCTTTCTGCTCAGGAGCGCCGCCGGCTTCGTACTGCTCGATCTCCTTCAGCAGGTATTCCATCGCGGTGAGCATTTCCTGGCGTTCGCGGTCAAGCGCTTCCATCTGGTCGATGATGTCGTCCAGAAATCCGTCCACCTGCTGCGGATCATACCCGAAAAAGCTTCTGCCGAACTTCTTGTCCAGAATATCCTTGACTTTCACGGTCTTTCACCTTTCAAAAAAAGGCACACGCTCTGTGTGCCTGAACTGTCTGTTCTGTCCCTATACTGTTACATATCCCATTCTTCGTCGTCACCGTTGCCGACCACGTCGTAGTTCAGGGGCGCGACAACGAAGATGTTCCTGGAGATCTTGCACATGGTCCCGTCCAGCGCATACACGGCGCCGGAGAGGAAATCCAGGATCCTCTGCGCCGTCTCGACTTCCAGCTCCTCCATGTTGACGATGACCGGTTTGCGGTTGCGGAGGTTATCGATGATGCTCTGGGTGTCCTCATAGCTGACCGGATGATACACGATCATCTTCTGTCCGCCGTTGATGGGGAGATTCCCGATGCCGGACTGCGCATTTGCGGTGCTCTTTACGTTCTTGGACGGTTTCTCTCTTCCGGAAAAGGTGACCGGGTTTTCACGGTCTCTGTCGCGGTCCCTGTCACGGTCCCGGTCGCGGTCTCTCGCGGCGCGGTCATTGTCCCGGCCGTAGTCGCGTCCGTACGTCCTGTCGTTATTGCCGTACCGGTCGTCCTGTTCGTAATAGTCCTGATCTTCCGGCTCGTCCGATTCTTCAATTCCGATGAAATCAAGAAACTTGGAATAAAGTCCTGCCATTGACTCCTGCGCCTCCGTCTGTCAAACATGCAAAGCCGGCCGATGCCGGCAGATTATTTCCTGTCTCGCGGTCCGAAGATCGCGGTCCCTACGCGGACGATCGTGGCCCCTTCCTCCACCGCGACGTCATAATCATGGGACATGCCCATGGACAGAACGTCGATCGGAAGCTCCGGAAACGCCGCTGCCGTCTTCTCAAACAGCGAACGCATTTTCCGGAAATACCCGCGGACCTCGTCATGTCCGCAGTCCGGCGGGACGCACATCAGACCTCTCACACGCAGCGCCTCAAGGGAAGCGGACGCTTCGACCAGCTGAAGCAAACCGTCCGCGTCGACGCCGCCCTTCTGCGGTTCGTTTCCGATATTCACCTGAATCAGGATATCCTGGACGCACCCTTTTGCCGCGGCGCGCCTGCTGATCTGCTCCGCGAGAGGCAGCCGATCGACCGAATGGATGAGGTCGGTTTCGCCACAGACGTATTTTATCTTATTCGTCTGTAGTTGTCCAATGAAATGAACCTGGCATAAATGCTGTTTAAAAAAAGTTAACTTTTCCCTGATTTCCTGGGCATGGTTCTCCCCGAACGCCGTCTGCCCCGCCGCGACCGCCTCCGCGATCCGCTCCGTGCTCATATATTTGGATACCGCAAGAAGCAGAACGTCCCGCGGGTCTCTTCCCGCGCGGACGCAGCTGTTTTCGATTGATTCGCGCACCGACGCGATGTTTTCACGTATGCTCATGGTTTTACGACCTTCTGTCCCTGGTTCAGCACCGAAGTGCCCCCGCTTTCGCGGATGATGCAGTCATCCTCATCTTCCGCCAGCACGCTGACCTCGACGCGCATGATCGAGTCACCGTTTTTGATATACACGTACGGTATCCCGTTTTCGATCGTGATGAGCTCCTTGTCGATCTTCAGCCCCGTCGCGGCGGTCGAGATCGTGGCGTTGACCGTCCGGATCCCCGAAAAGCTGCCGATGTCCGTATAGAATTCCAGAATGTTGACGACGCCCTGGCCGGACGTGGAAGCCTGTTCCTCTTCGTCCGTCGGCTGGATGGCGAACACGATCGGCGCTCGCGCGGTGACCTGATAGACGGTGTCGGAATAATCGTCGAACTTCACGTAATAGCTTTCCCCTTCCGTGACGCGGAAAGGATCATCGATATTGGTCGCAAACGCGAGATAAAAATGGTTCGGCGTGATCAGCCGGTACAGCATGGGCCTCGTCGTTCCGGTATTGGCTTTCGACGTGTTCAGACCATGCACGACGTCCCGGACCAGGGAGATGTTGATCGTGCTCAGTTTGGAGCTCGAAAGCACTTCCTCGTACCCGTCGAAGTAGAAGCTGATGATGCCGCTTCCCGCCGTGTTGATGATGTCGCGCGTCCAGTTGCTGATCGTCGCCTTCTGGTCGTTCAGCTGCGTCAGAAGCCCCTGGAGATAGGTGTCGACCGGGACCGTGGCGTACAGGTAGTTGGATCTTTCCTGCTGGAGGGAACGGAGCTGCTGCTCGAGCACGAGATCGTCCTGGTTGCTGTCCTCCCGGGCGACGTCGCGGATCAGTTCCTCGATCGCGGTGATCCTGGAATTGAAGTCGTTCAGGGTGGCGTCGGCGGATCCGACCTGCTGCACCTGGTACTGGTAGATTTCCTTTTCCAGGTTCAGGATCGTGATCATCGACTCATCCTGATATCCCATCCGGTATACGGTGGCGATCAGGGCGTTGTTGGCGACCGTGTCCCCCTCGATCACATGGAAATGGATCTTCTCAAAGCGGTCCGTGCTGACCGTCGTTTCCTCGCGGATGATGGCCCCTGCAACCTTCCTATCCATGGAAATGCTGCCTGCGGACAGCGTTCCGGACTGCTTTCCGCGGCGCAGGAAGAACACGGCGGCCGCCGCAAGCACAAGCAGTACGCCTATGATAATGAAAAATCTCGGGTTGAACCGGAATCTTCTTCTCCTTTTCCGTGCCATGTGTCCTCTCCGGATCCCTGTCTTTTGCTACATGCCGAGCGCGTCCTTCAGATACGGTTTCACTTTGCCGACACGCCCCGCAAACGCCGCGCAGAGGTTTGCTTCATCCAGCACAACCGGAATGACAGCCTCCACCTCTTCTATTGTAACACAATCCATCTTCTCGAGGGTCTGCGCCTCGGTATATTCACGTTTTTGTAACAGTGCCGTACGGCCCGCCGTTTCCATGTGGGCGTGGGGCGATTCCATATCCAGGATGAAACTCCCTTTCGCCTGCTCTTTCCCGCGGAGGAATTCCTCCCTCGTGATGCCGTTCTTCCGGATATCCCGCAGCTCCTCCATCATCAGCCTTGTCACTTCGGCTGCCCGGCTCTCGTCGGTGCCGGCGTACACTTCAAAGCACCCCGTCGTTGCGGAAGGAACCGGGCTGGAATTGACCGTATAGGCAAGCCCCCTCTGCTCCCGGATCACCTGGAACAGACGCGAGCTCAGATTGCCGCCGATCGCGTTGGACAGCACGCAGAGCGCATAGCTCTCCGTCGTCTCCGAGGCAAATCCCGGCATGCAGAGCGTGATGTAGACCTGTTCGGCGTTTCTGCGGATAAAGGAGACCCGCCTTCCTCCCGGATAGGCGTTCGGCGGAACCGGCCCGGACGGCCGCTTCGCGGCGCTTCCGAAACAGGATTCCGCAAGTTCCGCAAATTCCTTGGGATCAAAGCTGCCCGCGCAGGAAACCACCAGGTTCTGCGGGGCGTACCGTCTCCTCCAGTACGACCGGAGCCCTTCCGCGGTCATGGCGCCGACGCTTTCCCTCGTGCCGAGCACAGGCATGCCCAGCCTGTCGCCTCTGAAAAAGATCCTGCACGCCTCTTCCTCCGAAACGTCCTCCGGAAGATCCCCGCTCAGAAGGATCTCCTCCGTGACAACGTTCTTTTCCCGTTCGAATTCCTCCGGATCAAACACGCTGTTCAGGACGATGTCCGAAAGAACCTCGGCCGCCTTTTTCAGATGTTCCGAGGGAACGTCCGCATAGAAGCAGGTCCCCTCCTTCGTCGTAAAGGCGTTGAGGTTTCCGCCGATCGCGTCCATCTCCCCGGCGATATCCTGCGCCGTGCGCGTTTCCGTGCCCTTGAAGAGCATATGCTCCGTGAAATGGGAGGCGCCTTCTTCCCCTCTGTTCTCCGTGATGGTGCCGGAAAGGGCCCATACGCCGAGAGAAACGGAGCGCGCGTGCGCCATCCGCTCCGATACGACCCGTATTCCGTTTTTCAGCGTGCGTTTTCTGATCATATCCGTTTGAAAAGAGGGCGCAGCCGTTCGCTGCGCCCTGCGTGATCGTACTCTGGATTACTTGCTCTTGTCGTCCGGAAGCAGATCCTTCCTGGTCAGGCTGATCTTGCCGGTCTTTGCGTCGATGTCGATGACGCGGACCAGGACCTGATCGCCCATCTGCAGGACGTCCTCCACCTTCGCGATGCGTTCCTTGGCGATGCGGGAAATATGGAGCAGTCCGTCAGTGCCCGGCTTCAGGTTGACGAACGCGCCGAAGTCCTTGATCCCGACGACCGTGCCGTAGATGACGTCTCCGACATCAATGTCCTTCACGATGCCGTCGATGATGCGTTTCGCCTCCGCGGCGGACGCCTCGTCCGTCGAAGCGATGAACACGGTTCCGTCGTCGTCGATGTCGATCTTGACGCCGGTATCCGCAATGATCTTGTTGATGACCTTGCCGCCCGTGCCGATGACTTCGCGGATCTTATCGGGATTGATGGTGAACGAGATGATCCTGGGCGCATAGGGGGACAGGTTCTCCCTGGGTTCTGCCAGGGTCTCCGCCATGCGGTCGAGGATGAACATCCTGCCCTGGCGCGCCTGCTCCAGTGCTCTGGTCAGGATCTCCCTGTCGATGCCCTTGATCTTGATATCCATCTGGATCGCGGTGATGCCGTCTCTCGTTCCGGCAACCTTGAAATCCATGTCGCCGAGGAAGTCCTCGAGACCCTGGATGTCCGTCATGATGGCGATGTTGCCGTTGTCCGTATCCTTGATCAGACCCATCGCGACGCCCGCGACCGGTTTCTTGATCGGAACGCCCGCGTCCATCAGGGCCAGCGTGCTGGCGCAGATGGATGCCTGGGAGGTTGAGCCGTTCGAGCTGATGACTTCGCTGACAAGACGCATGCAGTAGGGGAACTCCTCCTCGGAAGGAAGCACCGGCAGAAGCGCGCGCTCGGCGAGCGCTCCGTGGCCGATCTCGCGGCGGCCGGGGCTGCGTACCGGACGGGTCTCGCCCGTGCTGTACGGCGGCATGTTGTACTGATGCATGTAGCGCTTGGATTCCTCCGTCCCGATCCCGTCCAGGATCTGCGCCTCGGCGATAGTGCCGAGCGTTGCGATCGTCATGACCTGGGTCTGGCCGCGGGTGAACACCGCGCTGCCGTGGGTGCGCTCGAGAAGCCCGACTTCAGACCAGATCGGCCTGATCTCGGTGTATTTGCGTCCGTCGGGACGGATCTCGTGGTTGATGATCTTGTCGCGGACGATCTCTTTCTGGATGTTGTAGAGGACTGCCGCGATGTCCTTGGATCCCTCCGGGAACTCCTCCGCGAACATCTCCTGCACTTCCTGGTTCACCTGCTCGGTCCTTGCCTCGCGCTCGTAGCGGTCGAACGTATCCAGGGCCCAGCGGACTTTCTCCGTCGCAGCCTCGCGGACTTTCGCGTCGATCGTCTCATCCGGCTTGTAGACTTCCACCGGACGCTTTTCCTTCCCGATCTCCGCCTGAATGCCGTCGATGAACGCGACGATCTTCTTGATCTCCTCGTGCGCGAACAGGATGGCGCCGAGCATTTCCTCTTCGGAGATCTCCTGCGCGCCTGCTTCCACCATCATGACCGCGTCTCTCGTGCCCGCGACCGTCAGACTGAGGCGGCTCGCCTCACGCTGTGCGACGTCCGGATTGAGGATGTACTCCCCGTCGATCATGCCGACCGCAACGGAACCCGTCGGTCCCATGAACGGCGCGTCGGAAATGGACAGCGCGACGGAGGAACCGATCATCGCGAGGATCTCGGGCTGCACGTCCTGCTCCACGGAGAGAACGGTCGCGATGACCTGGACATCATTGTAGAAGCCCTTCGGGAACAGCGGCCGGATCGGACGGTCGATCAGTCTGGACGTCAGGATCGCCTTGTCGCTCGGACGGCCTTCCCTTTTGATGAATCCGCCCGGGATCTTCCCGACGGAATACAGCTTTTCTTCAAACTCTACGGACAGCGGGAGAAAATCCACGCCTTCACGGGCAGTCTTTGCGACTGTCGCGCAGACAAGCACCGCCGTGCCGCCGCACCGGACGAGGCAGGATCCGCCCGCCTGCTGTGCGTACTTGCCGGTCTCCACGATGAGCGTGCGGCCGCCGATCTGCATTTCAAACTTTCTTTCTTGCATTCTCATGCTCCTTCTTTTTACTCTTTTTATCTCTACTTAAATTACAGCCAGAATCAGCGCAGGCAACACAAAGCCTGCGAAAGGCGCAAAAAAGAAAAGGCGGGAAAAAACCCCGCCCTCTTCTTCACTTTCTCAGGTTCAGCTTCGCTACGATCGCTCTGTAACGCTCAATATCCTTTTCCTTGAGGTAGTTGAGCATTCCTCTGCGCTGGCCGACCATTTTCAGAAGGCCGCGGCGGGAGTGATGGTCCTTTGCGTGGACTCTCAGATGCTCATTCAGGTGATTGATCCGGTCCGTCAGAAGCGCAATCTGGACTTCCGGGGAACCCGTGTCGCCTTCATGAAGCGCGTAGGTTTCGATGATTTCCTGCTTTGTCATTTTTTTATCCTCCATTTTGATTATAACCCCGCGGACAGAGTAGAGCGTCGGAGTGTCGCTGAACCATGTGGGCGGTTTTAACTTTGAAAGTATACCATCTGATACCGGGAAGCGCAATGCCAAAAATAATATATTTTCGCGGATTTCACAGTTTTTCCGGCTGTTTTTGAAGCTTTCGCGCGTCCGTTTTTCAAAACGGTTCAGAATCCGTAGATGCTGTTCATCTTTTCCGTGATGTAGTCGATATAGAACTGCGGGTCGAATTCCGCGCCGCAGGCGTTCAGAATGACCTCGGCGGGCTTTTTGAGCTTGCCGTACTTCCAGATCTTATCCGTCAGCCAGTCGATCACGGGGCGGAGATTGCCCTCCGACACCGCTTTGTCCACGTCGAAATCCTTCTTCATGGAAGCCACGATCTGCGCGCCGTACGCCGAGCCGATCGCGTAGCTCGGGAAATATCCGATCATGCCGCCGGACCAGTGGCTGTCCTGCAGAACGCCCTTCGTGTCGTTCGGAACGTCGACTCCCAGGTATTCCTTGTACAGGCGGTTCCATTCGGCCGGCAGTTCGTCCACGGTCAGGCTTCCGGCGATCAGCCGTTTTTCAAGCTCATACCGGATCATGACGTGGAAGCAGTAGGTCAGTTCGTCCGCTTCCGTGCGGATCAGGGACGGAACGCTCTTGTTCACGGCGCGGTAGAATTCCTCCGCGGTCACGTCCTCCATCTGCTCCGGGAACAGCTCCTTGATCTTCGGGAAGACCGCGGTGATGAATCCCCTGCTGCGTCCGATGATGTTCTCAAACAGTCTGGACTGGGATTCGTGGACGCCCATGCTGGTTCCTTCCGCAAGCGGGGAACCCATCAGCTCGTCGCCGGTGTGCAGCTCGTACAGCGCGTGCCCGCCTTCGTGCACGACGGAATAGAAGGAGCTCGCGACCGCGTCCTCATGGTAGTGCGTGGTGATCCGAACGTCGTGCTTGGAGAATTCCGTGGTGAACGGATGCTCCACCTCGCCCAGGATGCAGTAGTTCTTGTCGATGCACATCACGTCCATGATGTAGTCCGACAGCTTGCGCTGCTGTTCGACCGGGCAGTTCCTGGAGAGGAAATCGTCCCGGATGGAATCCCTCGCGGCGGACGTCTTCTCCACCAGCGGTTTGAACGCCTCCCGCAGCTTTCCGAAAAACGCGTCCAGCGTCTCTTTGTTCAGGCCCTTTTCGTACTGATCGAGCAGCGTGTCGTAGGGTTCCTTGTCCGGCGCGTAATACAGGGCGAACTTTCTCTGGTAATCCACGATCTTCTGGAGATACGGCTTGAACGATTCGTAATCGTTGTCCACTTTCGCCTGATGCCAGACGGCGGAAGCCATGGACTCGAGTTCGCTGTAGGCCACGTATTCCTCCATCGGGATGCATTCGATCCTTGCGATCTGTTCCCTGTGCTCCTCCACCTCGCGTCTCGTGATCTCGTCGAGCTCGTCCCGGTGCTCGTACAGTTCCGTCACGAGCGCCTTGAGTTCCGGCGAGGTCTCCATTTTATACATCTCTTCGGAAAGCGTCCCCATCGTTTTGGAAAAATGATCCGCGGCGCCCTTCGGCATCACGGTTTCGAAATCGTAATACAGCACGCCCACCGCATGGTCGAATGCGTCCGCCTTCCTCAGATAATCCTTATACTGTTTCACTTTTTCCTGCATTGTTTTCTGTCCCTTTCATACTCTGTTAAACCGTTCCATATGCGGAGCGGAACACGATCATCGCATCCGATCCGTCCGTTACCGGACGGAGACCGGACACCATGCACTCCGCAAAGCCGTCCATGGGATACGTCTTCGTCACGGCGTCGAAGGCCCCGTTCTCCGTCAGGATCTGGGTCCGGTACAGCCCTTCCCCGGGGATCGCGAGCGAAGCGTCCGGGCGGATCTTCAAAATCTCCCCTTCCGTCTGCTCTGCTGCGCCGGAAAGCGTGTAGCACCTCCCGAGAAACTGCGCGGCGCGCATCACGTCGCCCGCCTCGAGTATCCGGCGGATCCCGGTGCTGGATACCGTTTCGCCGTCGACTGCGACAGCGGGCTGGATCCGCACGATGAATCCCTTTTTCCGTCCGAATTCCTGCAGCGTCTCCGCGTTCCCCGCGCCTCTGTCGCCGAAGGTGAAATTGAATCCCGCGACCAGTCCCTGCACGTCCCACCGGGACAGCAGCATGTCGATGAACGCTTCCGGCGCCATGTGCATCAGCTCTTTCGTGAACGCTTCCATGAAGACGCTGTCCGCGCCGCAGTCCTTCAGAAGATACTCCCTCTCTTCCATCGTGCAGAGCAGCCTGACGCTTTTGCCGATCAGTTCCGCGGGATGGTTGGAGAAAGTATATGCCGTGCAGGAGGCGTCCAGCGCGGCCGCAAGATGTTTTGCCCGTTCCACCAGTGTCCTGTGTCCCACGTGCACGCCGTCAAACATGCCGAGCACCAGGACCGCTTTTTCCTTGTCAGCCATAAAACCTCTTCGTTAATATAAATGCACCAGGAGCCTCGCTCTCCTGTCCCTGACTTCCCCGAGGCCCAGGAAACCATCCGAATAGATGCGGTAGATCCCGTCCTCTTTCCGGACATCCGTTTCGAGGCCGTTCATGGCCGGGGCCCTCCGGTCACTGTCCAGATGGAGCGCGCCGTAGCCCGACAGCGCTTCCTCGCAAGAGATCAGCGCCTTGTCAAGCGCGCCTTCCCGCTTCATCTCCTCCAGTTCCCGGATCGTGAATCCGCGATTGGACCGGAACATGCCCGTCCCGGTCCGAAGCAGGAAGCTCATGCACGCGCAGGTCCCGAGCTCTGTCCCGATATCCTCGCAAAGCTTGCGGATATAGGTACCCTTGGAGCACGTCACGCGCAGCAGAAAGCGGTTCTCCCCCATCTGCCTGATCAGCTCGATCCCGGGGACCGAAATGAGGCGCCTGCGTTCCGGCACTTCTTCCCCGGCCCTCGCGAGCTTGTACATTTTGACCCCGTCCACGTTCAGTGCGGAATAGGCGGGAGCGGTCTGCCAGATCTCGCCCGTAAAGGACGGCAGCGCGGCCAGAAGCTCCTGCTCCGTGACGATCCTTTCCGGATCGCGCTGCATCACCTTCCCGAACACGTCGAGCGTATCGGTCCCGGTCCCGAACAGGATCTCGCAGACGTACGTCTTTTCCTTTTCGACCAGGTAATCGAACAGTCTCGTCGCCCTGCCGATGCTGACAGGCAGCACGCCTGCCGCGCCGGGATCGAGCGTACCGAGATGACCCACCTTTTTTACGCCGAAAACGCGGCGCACATCATACACCGCGTTGTTGGATGTCATTCCGGGAGGTTTCAGCACACAGATAAATCCGTCCATCAGGTCTCCGTCCCGTCGTATGCAGCCTGAAGCGCCTCGGTCATGACCCGGACCGCTTCGGGCATTTCCATATAAAGCGTGCAGCCGGCCGCCAGCCTGTGGCCGCCTCCGTCAAATGCGGACGCGATCCCGCTGACGTCCACATGGCTCTTCCCGCGCAGGCTCACGCGGATGGAGCCGTCCTCGCATTCCCTGAGAAACGCGGCAGCCGCCACCGTGTCGATGTCCCGCATGGCG
Source organism: Clostridia bacterium (assembly GCA_017429985.1). Classification (GTDB taxonomy): domain Bacteria; phylum Bacillota; class Clostridia; order Christensenellales; family CAG-138; genus JAFRNW01. The sequence continues at coordinate 69,156 of JAFRNW010000018.1, forward strand.
TCGATGATGCCTTCGGAATCCTCTCCCCTTGCGCCGCACGCGGCAAAATCCTTCTGATCCGCATAGGAAACGGCGACCGCGTTGTTCCTGGACAGCTGCATCCGCTCCAGAACAAGGCTCGTCAGCCGGACTTTCCGGAGAGGCACCGTCCTGAACAGGATCCGGTTCGCTTCCGGAAGATCGAAGCCCGTTTCCACGATCTCCGCCATCGCCCGGAAGGTATCGGGCGTCGTGCCCGAATAGGCGAAGTTGCCCGTGTCGGTCGAGATCGCCGCATAAAGGCAGATCCCGATCTCGCGGTTCATCGGATAGCCGAGTTCGTTCAGAAGCTTCACGATGAGTTCTCCCGCGGAACTGGCCCGCCTGACAAAATTGACGTCCGCAAAGCCGGCGTTCGTCCGGTGATGGTCGATGCAGAGCGTTTCCTTCGCGCTCTCAAAAAGCATCTGGCCGTCCCCGGCCCGCGAAAGCGCCGCGCAGTCGACCGTGATCACCGCGTCCGAAGCCTCTGCCTCCGACGGTTTTCTGACCGATGACGCGCCCGGCAGGAACAGATACAGATCCGGAACCGGATCCCCGCAGACGATCTCCGCCTTCTTCCCCGCGTTTTTCAGGGCAATCGAAAGCGCCAGACTGGATCCGAGCGTATCCCCGTCCGGTGAAATGTGGGAGATCAGGATAAATTCCTGATGCCTCCGGATAAAATCTGCGGCTTCCTTCAGCATGTTACTCTTCCAGTTCCTCTTGCTGGCCGTCTTCCTTCTTGATATCCAGGCTGTTCAGTATCTCGGAAATATGGATACTGTACGCGATGGAATCGTCCAGCCGGAATTTCAGGGAAGGCACTCTCCGGATCAGCATCCGCTGGCCGAGTTCATGCGCGATAAACCCCGCTGCATGATTCAGCGCGTCCACGGTGCCCTGGCGCACCGCGTCGTCCTTGTCGTAAACGGAAACGCTGATTTTCGCATATTTCAGATCCTTCGTCACCTCCGCGCCGGTCAGCGTGGTCATGGGAGAGATCCTCGGATCCTTCATCTCCCTGATAATGGCGGAAAGGGTCTTTTTTACCTCTTCATTGATTCTGTCACTTCGTATTGCAGACATTCGTATCCCTTACCTTTTCACTTCTTCCATCACGAACGCCTCGATCATATCGCCGACCTGAAGGTCGTTGAACCCGTCGATGCCGATACCGCATTCGTAGCCTTCCATGACTTCGCGCGCGTCGTCCTTGAAGCGCTTGAGAGAGGAGATCTTGCCTTCATGCAGAACGACGTTGTCGCGGAGCACGCGGACCTGCGCGTTCCTCTGGATCTTGCCGTCCTTGACGTACGCGCCGGCGATCGTGCCGACGCCGGAAACACGGAACGTCTCGCGGACTTCCGCCATGCCGAGGTCGACTTCCTGGAAGACAGGCTTGAACATGCCTTTCATAGCGTTTTCCACATCCTCGATCGCGTTGTAGATGACGCGGTAGGTGCGGACGTCCACCTTCTCCTTCTCCGCTTCCGCGCGGGCGATGGAATCCGGACGCACGTTGAATCCGATCACGATCGCGTTCGAAGTGGACGCGAACATGATGTCCGAACCGGTGATCGCGCCGACCGCGCCGTGGATGCATTTCACGCGGACTTCGTCGTTGGAGAGCTTTTCAAGCGCCTGCTTGACGGCCTCCACGGAGCCCTGCACGTCGGCCTTGACGATGATGTTCAGCGTCTTCAGCTCGCCTTCCTCGACCTTTTTGAACAGATCCTCCAGAGAGACCTTGGAAAGGTTCTTGAGCTGCGCGGCCTTGATCTTTTCCCTGCGCTCCTCGGCGACCTGTTTGGTGAGCTTGTCCGCTTCCGCCACGATCAGCGTATCGCCCGCTTCCGGCACCTCGTTGAATCCGAGCACCTCGACCGGGATCGACGGGCCTGCGGAACTGACGGTGCGTCCCCTGTCGTCCAGCATGCCGCGGACACGGCCGTACGTCGTGCCTGCCACGATGGTATCGCCCTTCTTCAGGGTACCGCTCTGCACGAGGACCGTCGCGATCGGGCCGCGTCCCTTGTCGAGCCTCGCCTCGATGATCGTGCCCTTCGCCATGCGGTCGGGGTTCGCCTTGAGCTCCAGAACGTCCGCCTGCAGCAGCACCATCTCGAGCAGGTTTTCAAGTCCCATATGCGTCTTCGCGGAAACGGGAACGCAGATCGTTTCGCCGCCCCACTCCTCCGGAACGAGCTCATGCTCGGTCAGCTGCTGTTTGACGCGGTCCGGATCGGCTTCCGCGCGGTCCATCTTGTTGATGGCGACGATGATCGGAACGCCCGCCGCCTTCGCGTGGTTGATCGCTTCCACGGTCTGGGGCATGATGCCGTCGTCGGCCGCGACGACCAGGATGACGATATCCGTCACCTGCGCGCCGCGGGCGCGCATGGAGGTGAACGCCTCGTGGCCGGGGGTGTCGATGAACGTGATCTGTCTCCCGTTCAGCGTGACGGTGTACGCGCCGATATGCTGCGTGATGCCGCCCGCTTCTCCCGCCGTGATGGCGCTCTTACGGATCGCATCCAGAAGAGAGGTCTTGCCATGGTCAACGTGTCCCATGATCGTGACGACCGGGGGACGCGGCTTCAGCTGCTCCGGCTTGTCCTGATCCTCGGTGGAATCGGTCAGCACTTCCTCGTATGTCTTGGCGATCTTCTGCTCGAGCTCGATCCCGTATTCCGCGGCGATCAGCTGGCAGGTATCGAAATCGATCTCCTGGTTGATGGTCGCGAGGATATCCAGCAGGAACAGTTTCTTGATGATCTCCGTGACCGGTTTTCCGATCTTTTCCGAAAGATCCTTGACCGTGATCATCTCCGTCGTGATGACAGCCTTCTCGATCACAACCGGCTCCGGCTTATGAACGGGCTGCTGCTTCGTGTTCCGCTTCGGACGGCGGCTTCCGGTGACGGAATCCTCGTCCCAGGACCTTGCGTCCGGACCGGCCTCACGCTGCATCGCCTTCTTGTTCTTTGCCTTTTTCTCGGTGTCGTAGTTGCCGCGTGTGCGCTGGTCCTTGCCGCCCTGACGTCCCTTCTCGTTCTGGGGGATGACGGTGGCGGATATGGCGGATCCGCCCCGCTTGACGTCGGTCTGTGGGCCGCGCTGGACACGCTGGGGGCCCTTCCTGTCCTGGCCCTGCACGCCGTCCCGCGTGATCACTCTCGGCTGGAAGCCCTTCTTGTCCTGTCTCTGGACAGGCGCGGCAGAAGGCTTCGCCGCCGGTCTCGGGGCAGGGGCAGGCACCGGAACGGGAACGAATTCCGTTTCGGGCGCGGGAACCGGCTCGGGAGCGGGCTTTGCTTCCGGCTCCGCTTCCGGGGCAGGCGTTTCTTCCGGTTCGGAAGGCGCCGCGGGCGTCTCCTCGGCAGGCGTTTCGTCTTCGCCTCCGACATGAACCGCAAGATCGTCCTGGGACTCCAGCATGGAGCGGAACCGCTCCTCGCGCTCCCGTTCCTGACGCTCCTTGCGTTCCTTCGCTTCCTTATCCAGCAGGTTCCGTTCGGCGTCCGACGCCTGTCTGACCAGCTCGGACACCTGTTCCTGCGCGGATGCGAGCTCCCGGAGCAATGCGCCGATGTCCGCATGGACCTCCTTTAAGGATTCTGAAAAAGTCATATTCGCCATATGTGTTGTATTCCCCCGAATTATTCGTTATGCGGCTCTGCCGCTCTGATAATCATTTTTTTAAACCCTTCATCGGTGATGCCGATGATCATTCTGGAAGGCTTCCCGATCGCGCTTCCGATCTCCTCTGCCTCCAGATATGCGATCCCGTGGTGTTCGCAGTCGATCCTAAACCGGTCTTTTGTCGCCCCGGACGCGCCTTCGTCCATCAGAAGGAGCAGTACTTTTCCCGACGACATCGCCTTCCCGACCGCAAACTCGCCCGAGACGCATTTCCCCGCTTTCTGCGCAAGGCCCAGCGCCCCGTAGAATCTGTCCGTCATCCCATGAACTCCTTGACCAGCCTCGCAGCCGTCTCCGCGTCCAGCGTGACGTCCAGCGCGCGGTTCAGCGCGCGGATCTTCAGCGCCTTGTTCAGGCACTCCTCTCTCGCGCACAGGTAGGCGCCGCGGCCGTTCTTCTTCCCGGTCCTGTCCACCTCAACCGTGCCGTCCGTCGTCCGGACGATCCGGAGCAGTTCTTTTTTCGGGCGCATCTCGCGGCATGCCACGCACATGCGCATGGGTATCTTTTTCTGCAAAGCGTTTTATTCCTCCGCGCCGTCCTCGGGAAGCAGATCGTCGTCGTATTCCGGCTCATCCGATACCGCGTCCATTTCCTCTTCCGCCTGCGTCTGGTTCTTGATGTCGATCTTCCAGCCGGTCAGCTTGGCGGCAAGGCGGGCGTTCTGTCCTTCCTTGCCGATCGCGAGGGACAGCTGGGAATCCGGCACGATCACCTTCGCGGCCTTTTCATCCTCGTTGATGTACACCATCAGGACCTTCGCCGGGCTCAGCGCCTTGGCGATGTAGATGGCGAAATCCGGATCCCACTCGATGATGTCGATCTTCTCGTTATGCAGCTCGTTGACGATGCGCTCCACGCGGACGCCTCTCTGCCCGACGCACGCGCCGACCGGATCCACCTGCGGGTCCGTGGAATGCACGGCGACCTTGGTCCGGAACCCCGCCTCGCGCGCGATCGATTTGATCTGCACGACGCCGCTCTGGATCTCGGGCACTTCCAGCTCGAACAGCCTCTTGACAAGGCCGGGATGCGTTCTGGACACCAGGACCTGCGGCCCCTTGTTGTCGCGGCGGACTTCCAGAACATATACCTTGATGCGCTGGCTCGTCTCGTACGTTTCGCCCGGGATGACCTCGGACGCTGCGAGCAGGCCGTCCGTCTTGCCGAGTTCCACAAACACGTTGCCCTTTTCGACGCGGTGCACGATGGCGGTCAGCACTTCGTTTTCCTTCTCGACGTATTCCTCGTAAATCACGCCGCGCTCCGCTTCGCGGATCCGCTGCACGACGACCTGCTTGGCCGTCTGCGCCGCGATCCTTCCGAATCCGGTCGTTTTCACTTCCTCTTCCAGCACGTCGCCGATATCATAGAGCGCGTTGACCTTTCTTGCGTCCGTCAGCGCGATCTCGTTCTGCGGGTTCTCGACCTTCTCCACGACGGTCTTCGACGCGTAGATATGGATCTCTCCCGTATCCTTCTCCACTTCAGCGCGGACATTCGTCGAGGAACCGTAGTTCCTGCGGTACGCGGAAATCAAAGCTGCTTCAATGGCGGAGATCAGCACGTCCTTGCTGACGCCGCGCTCTTTTTCGAGTGCGTTCAGTGCTTCTATAAACGCTGCGTTCATTTTGGGTACTCCTTATCTATAATTAAAATTCAATCTTGCCTGTATCATTTGCCCCGCTCAGAACCGGATATACGGTTTCACGAGGGCGGCGTCTTTTCTTTTCACCGTGAGCGTTTCCTTCCCGCACATAAGCTCGAAGCTGTCTTCGGTATACGACTGCAGGACGCCCGTGATCTCCTTTTTCCCGTCGAGAGGCGCATAGAGCCGGACGGTGATCTCCTTGCCGAGATTCCGCTCGTAGTCGGCATCCTTTTTGAGCGGGCGGTCGATCCCGAGCGAGGAGACCGACAGGTAATACGCCTGAGCGATCGGATCCGCCTCGTCGAGGACGGGATCCACGGCTTTGGAAACCGCTTCGCAGTCGTCGATCGTGACCCCGCCGGGCTTGTCGATAAACAGCGTCAGCACCCAGTTCCCGTATTCCTTCTGAAACTCCACGTCGCACAGGGAGAAGCCCATGTCCTCCACTGTCTTCCGGACGATACTATCAACGGCCTCGGTCGTTTTCATAACGGAATCCACCCTTTCAAAAACGAAAGAGTGGGGATTTCCCACTCCTTCAAGGATCTGTTCAAAACTACAACATTGGGAGCATAGCACATTGCTTCGGAAAAAGCAAGCATTTCCCGCTTTTTCTTTGCAAATCGTGCGTGAATCGTGCGTGAAATCGTACGTGGGGGGCCCCTTCCGTCAGTCTCTCCTGAAAAGGTCTCTCGTGTATACCTTGTCCCGGATATCGTCCAGCGTGTTGTCGAAGCGGTTTGCGATGACCACGTCGGACAGCTGCTTGAAACGGTCCAGATCGTTGACGACGAGGCTTCCGAAGAACGTTGTCCCGTCCTCCAGCGTGGGCTCGTACACGATGACGGACGCGCCTTTCGCCTTGATGCGCTTCATCACGCCCTGGATGCTGCTCTGCCGGAAGTTGTCGCTATTGCTCTTCATGGTCAGGCGGTATACGCCCACCGTGACGGGATGCTCCCGCTCCTCGTTCCAAATGCTGTTCTCGGAATAATAGCCGGCCTTTTCCAGGACCCGGTTGGCGATATGGTCCTTCCTCGTCCGGTTGCTGTCCACGATCGCCTGGATCAGGTTCTCGGGAACGTCGCGGAAATTGGCCAGAAGCTGCTTGGTATCCTTCGGCAGGCAGTAGCCGCCGTATCCAAAACTCGGATTATTGTAATGGTCGCCGATCCTGGGGTCCAGACAGACGCCCCTGATGATGTCGCCCGTGTTCAGTCCCTTCATCTCGGCGTACGTGTCCAGCTCGTTGAAATAGCTGACCCGTAGCGCGAGATATGTGTTGGCGAACAGCTTGACCGCCTCGGCTTCCGTAAAGCCCATGAACAGCGTCTCGATATCCTCCTTGAGCGCGCCTTCCTTCAGAAGCGCGGCAAATGCCTCCGCCGCCCGCCTTGTCCCTTCATCGCAACCCATGATGATCCGGGAAGGATACAGGCAGTCGTAAAGCGCTTTGGATTCGCGCAGGAATTCCGGGCAGAAGAGGATCCTGTCGCAGCCTGTCTTCTTCCGGATGCTCTCCGTATATCCGACCGGGATCGTGCTCTTGATCACCATGAACGCCCTGTCATTCACGCTCATGACAAGCCGGATCACGTCCTCCACGGCGCTGCAGTTGAAGAAATTTTCCTTCGGGTTGTAATTCGTCGGCGTCGAGATGACGACAAAATCCGCATCCCGGTATGCGCCTGCTCCGTCCAGCGTCGCCGTCAGATCCAGCTCCTTTTCCGCAAGATACTTCTGGATATACTCGTCCTGGATCGGCGAGATCCGCGCATTGATCCTGTCCACCTTCTCGGGAAGAATATCCACCGCCGTCACATGATTGTTCTGTGCAAGGAGAACCGCAAGGCTCATCCCGACATATCCTGTTCCCGCTACCGCAATATTCATCTCTTACATCCTTTCCGTTTCCGGGTTCTTCAGAGTCTTTCCGTCATCCGATCAGGGATTCGGTTTCCTGTTCTCTCAAAAACCGCCTTACCGCGTCCACAACCGCGTCCAGATGGCGGTCGAAGCAGTGCGTATCGCCCTGTACCGGTACGAGTCTCGCATTTTCATAATGTTTCTGCAGCGCTTCCGCGCTTGCGAAGGGAATCGTTTCGTCCTCCGTTCCGTGCACGATCAGAACGGGCTTTTTATAGACGGACGCGGCCTCGTAGACGGGCAGAGCGCGGATCGCGCGCACGTATTCCGACGACAGCTCGTAGTCCTCGAACTGGATGATGTCCGGAAGATCGTCGGGATCGAAGACCGCTTCGAACAGTCTCCCCTCCCGCGCGTCCTCCACGAGCGATACCGCCGGGGAGAGCGGGATCAGCGCTTTGATCCGGTCCCTTTCGAGACTTCCGAGAAGGACGGCCGTCAGGCCTCCCTGGGAATGACCGGTCAGGTACAGATCCGTCACAAAGGGAAGCTTTGACGCGAATTCGATCACGCGCATCCCCTCCGCGAGCCAGATCAGCACGGTATGATCCTTCAGCTGGCCTCCGCTTTTCCCGTGCCCGTACAGTTCCACGCGGAGCGACGCGAAGCCTTCCTCGTTGGCCGTTTCCGCGACCGCGGCGATATGCGTTTCCTCCATGTCGCCCGTCAGTCCGTGCAGTACGACAAGCAGCGGCATCCGGTCCTTCTTTTCCATCGGGAAATCCAGTTTCGCATGGATGCGGATCCCGTCGATTTCGAGATAGAACTCTTCGTTTTCGTACATGGCCAGATCCTTCTCTTTCCTGTTGTCGGCTGAGAACGCACGCCGCATGAAACACCGTATTTGTTATTTTATCATACTGCGGAGCCCAACACGTTAACGATACTGTAAACTTTTCTGCGTATCCGTCCGGCAGATTCTGCGGACGTGTCCGGAACGCAAAAAGACCCGGGAAAAACCGGGCCAGAAAAACGAACCGAAGGATTCCGTATCCGTCATCGGAAGCGGCAGGCGCCTCCTTCTTCTTCCTCCTCCGGAAACTGGGCGGGATCGTACGGAATGCCGTTCCTGTCATAGTAGTCCTTGACCGCCTTTTTGATCGCCTCTTCGGCCAGGACGGAACAGTGCAGCTTGTGGGCGGGCAGCCCGTCCAGCGCTTCCGTCACGGCCTTGTTGGTCAGGGTCAGCACTTCGCTCACCGGCTTCCCCTTGATCATTTCGGTTGCCATGGAACTGGAGGCGATGGCGCTCCCGCACCCGAACGTCTCGAATTTGACGTCGGTCACGATGTCCCCGTCGATCTTCAGATAGATCTTCATGATATCCCCGCATACCGGGTTCCCGACTTCTCCGACTCCGTCGGCGTCCTCGATCACCCCGACATTCCTGGGATGGCGGAAATGATCCATTACTTTTTCACTGTATAAAGCCATATTTTTTTCCCTCTCATTCGCTGAATACGTGACGGCGTTTGCCGTTTACGAGATCCCGCCAGAACGGGGACATATTCCTCAGATAGGTGACGACGTCCGTTACGGCGGCAATCATATAGTCGATCTCTTCTTCGGTCACATCTTCGCCGATGCTCAGGCGAAGCGATCCGTGCGCCACTTCATGGGGCCTTCCGATCGCAAGCAGGACGTGGCTCGGGTCAAGGGAGCCGGACGTGCAGGCGGATCCGGAGGAGGCGCAGATACCCTTATCGTCAAGAAGCAGGAGCAGGGATTCCCCTTCGATCCCCTCAAAGCAGAAGTTCACGTTCCCCGGGAGCCTGTGCACCCTGTCCCCGTTCAGTTCGCCGTAGGGGATACGGTCCAGTCCTTCGATCAGCCGGTCGCGCATGGCGGTCATCCTCTCGGCGTTCCTTTCCATATTGGAACAGGCAATCTCGAGCGCTTTTGCCATGCCCATGACGGCCGCCAGGTTTTCCGTTCCGGCGCGTTTCCCACGCTCCTGCGCGCCGCCGCTGATCAGCGTTTCAAGCAGAACGCCGCGCCTTGCATAGAGAACGCCAATCCCCTTCGGTCCGTGGAACTTGTGTGCGGAAAGGGACAGCATGTCGATGTTCTGCGCCTTCACGTCAATGGGAAGATGCCCCGCGGCCTGGACTGCATCCGTATGGAACAGGACGCCCCGTTCCCTGCAGACCGCCCCGATCTCGCCGACGGGCTGGATCGTCCCGATCTCGTTGTTTGCGTACATGACCGTCACAAGGCACGTGTCCTCCCGGATCGCGTTCCGGACTTCCTCCGCGGTGACGATCCCGTTTTCGTGCACGTCGAGAAGCGTCACCTCAAATCCCTGTTTCTTCAACTTGTCCAGAGTATGGAGAACGGCGTGATGCTCCATGGCGGTCGAAATAATATGCTTTTTCCCCTTCGCCGCGCCGGAATGCGCCGCGCTCATGATCGCCTGGTTGTCCGCTTCGCTCCCTCCGGAAGTAAACAGAATCTCGCGGGGATCCGCCCCGAGGCAGGAGGCGATCCTCTTTCTTGCATCTTCCAGATCCTCTTTCGCCTTCTGTCCGAACGCATACAGACTGGACGGATTTCCGTAGTATTCCTCGAAATAGGGAAGCATGGCCGCAACCGCCTCCCTGCTCATTTTTGTTGTTGCCGCATTGTCCGCGTAGATCATTTCTTCCCCCTTGCGCCGGAGACGGCCGGATGAGCCTGCCTCCTTATGACCTATATTTCCTACTAATATGATAGGTAATTACTGCCTGTTTGTCAAGTATGAAAGTCCGTTTCGCTTTTGTTATTGACACGGAAAGGATCCTGCTGTATAAATAGATTGTGCACAATCTATTTTTCCCGGTTGTGCCCGACACTGAAGACAACGGAACGGACGCATGAAGTCAGATCAGCTTGAAAAATCCCTTTGTTTCCCTCTGTATGCCGCCGCGAAGGAGGTCATCCGGCAGTATGCCCCGCTTCTGGAAAGCACCGGCCTGACCTATACGCAGTACATCACCATGACGGCGCTGTGGGAATACCCGGACACCGCTTTCGACGTCGGCGATCTGGGCAGCATGCTCTGTCTGGATTCTGGGACCCTCACCCCGCTTCTGAAGCGTCTCGAAAGCAAGGGATATATCGTCCGGGAGGCGTTCCGCGGCGACAGGCGCCATACGCTTGTGCGCTGTACGGACGAGGGTCTCCGGCTGAAGGATGCGCTTTCCGCCGTTCCCGAACGCATGCAGCAGTGCTGCAAACTGGATGCCCGTGACGCCGGGGAACTCTGCAGGCTTCTGCACCTGCTTCTCGACAATCTGAATAATCAAAATAAAGAATAAAACAGGAGGATCCTATGAAAACGGTAATTATCGGCGGTGTTGCCAGCGGGGCGACCTGCGCCGCGAGACTCAGGCGCCTGGATGAACAGGCTGAGATCGTCCTTCTTGAACGCGGGGAGTACATCTCCTACGCCAACTGCGGCCTCCCCTACTTTATCGGCGGTACGATCAAGAACCGCAGTGCGCTGCTCGTCCAGACGACGGAGCAGATGCGGAACAAATTCCGGATCGACGTCCGCACGCACAGCGAGGCGGTCTCCATCGACCGGGCGGGAAAAACGGTCACGATCCGCCGCAATGACGGAACCGAATACGAGGAGACGTATGACAAGCTCGTGATCGCCACGGGCAGTACGCCGGTCCGTCCCCGTATCCCCGGCATCGATTCGGACCGCATTCACACGCTCTGGACCGTTCCGGACGCGGATAAAATCAAAGCGCTGACGGAAAACGCGAAAGAAGCGGTCGTGATCGGCGGAGGGTTCATCGGCGTCGAGATGGCCGAACAGCTCCGTCATTTCGGGCTTGCGGTCACGCTCGTGGAAGGCACCGACCAGATCATGGCGCCATTCGACCCCGAGATGGTCCGGCTCCTGCACCGTACGCTGACCGAGAACGGCGTGGACCTGATCCTCTCCGATCCCGTCGATTCCTTTGAGGAGACCGACAACGGGATCCGCGTCAACCTGAAGACCGGACGCAGCGTGGAAGCGGACTTCGCGGTCCTTTCCATCGGGATCCGGCCTAATACCGCCATCGCGAAAAACGCGGGGCTCGACGTGACGGACCGCGGGTTTATCGAGGTCAGCGGTTCTTTGAAAACGTCCGACCCGGACATCTACGCCTGCGGCGACATCATCTCCTATCCGGATCTTGCCCTCGGCGGCAAGACCACCGTTCAGCTGGCAGGTCCCGCCAACAAGCAGGGACGGATCGTGGCGGACAACATCGCGGGGCTGCTTTCGGTATACAGGGGCGCCCAGGGCACTTCCGTCACGGGCGTATTCGGACTGCAGGCGGCATCCACCGGGGCAAACGAGAAAAAGCTCCAGTCCCGCGGACTGGTCAGGGGAAAGGATTATGAAAGCGTCATTATCACGCAGAACAACCACGCCGGATACTATCCCGGCGCTTCGCAGATCCTGATGAAGCTCCTCTTCTCCTGCGACGGAACGAAGATCTACGGCGCGCAGGCGATCGGCGCGGACGGAGCGGACAAGCGGATCGACGTGATCGCGACCGCCATGCGGCTCGGCGCGGGCGTCAGCGAGCTGACGGAACTGGAACTCGGCTACAGCCCGGCGCACGGTTCCGCGAAGGATCCCGTGAACATGATCGGCTTTACGGCGGAGAACGTCATCCGGGGACTGGTGAAATTCAGCGCTTATCAGCCCGATCTGAGCAGTGCAAAGATCCTGGATATCCGGGAAGATCCCGAGCTGATGGCGTATGAGATCCCCGGCGCGCTCCATATTCCCCTGTCCGAACTCCGGAACCGTCTGTACGAGCTTGACAGAATGCAGCATTACATCGTGATCTGCGCCGTCGGCGTCCGGTCGTATAACGCAGCGCGGATCCTCTCCATGAACGGCTTCCCGCACGTTCAGGTCTATCCGGGCGGCCTGAAGCTCTACCGGGCGATCTTCGACGAGGACAAGCCGAAGAAAGCGGCCGCAGCATCGCTTCCCGCTGCGGCAGCTGTCGGCGCGGTCAAAACCTCCGTCAGTCTGGACTGCTGCGGCATGCAGTGCCCGGGTCCGCTCATGAAGGTATACGAAGCCGTCAACGCCATGCAGGAAGGGGACGTGCTGGACGTTTCCGCATCCGATCCGGGCTTTGCGAGGGATATCGCGGCATGGTGCAGCCGGACAGGCAACACCCTGCTCTCCCAGTCCTCGGGCGACGGTCGCTACTCCGCTCTCGTCCAGAAGGGCACGGGACAGGCAGCTCCGGTCGTTCAGAAGGACACGGAAGACGGAAAGACCATCATCGTCTTCTCCGGGGATTTCGACAAGGTCATGGCAAGCTTCATCATCGCAAACGGCGCCGCCGCGATGGGCAGGAAAGTGACCATGTTCTTCACCTTCTGGGGTCTGACCGCTCTCCGCCGTCAGGAAAATGTCAAGGTGAAGAAGAGCTTCATGGAGCGGATGTTCGGATTCATGCTCCCGAGAGGCTTCAACAAGCTGGGTCTTTCCCGGATGAACATGGCCGGCATGGGAACCGCCATGATGAAGAAGATCATGAACGACAAGAACGTCAATACGCTCGAGGACCTCGTGAAAAAGGCGATGGAGAACGGCGTGCACATCATGGCCTGCTCCATGAGCATGGATGTCATGGGCATCCATCCCGAAGAGCTGATCGACGGCGTGGAGATCGTCGGCGTCGGCACCTATCTCGGAAGCGCCGAGGAATCGAACGTGAACCTGTTCATCTGACAGACACGCGTTCTATAGACACAAACAGCAAAGCGGTCGCGGGAATCAGACCCCGCGGCCACATTTTTACGCTTCCGTATAATCTTTTAAAAACGTAATCCGACGGTCAGTGTCTGGTCGGAATGATCTCCAGCCAGTACCCGTCCGGGTCCTGGATAAAGTAGATCCCCATTTTCGGATTCTCAAAGCAGATGCATCCCATCTCCTCATGAAGCCTGTGCGCCGCCTCATAGTCGTCCGTCCGGAACGCGAGGTGGAATTCTTCCTCCCCGATATCGTACTTCTGCGGATGGTCTGAAAGCCATGTCAGCTCCAGCTCGAAATCGCTGCTCTCGTTGCCGACGTAAACGATGATGAAAGACCCGTCCTCCGCCGTTTTGCGCCGTTTCTCCGTTAGGCCGAGCGCCTTGCGGTAGAATGCCAGCGAAACGTCCAGGTCCGCGACGTTATAATTCTCATGAACCATTTTAAACTGCATGCCCGTTCTCTCCTTTTCTTTTATCGGGAAGGATCCAGTGTGTTTTCCCTCCCGCCGTGTCCAGTATCTCCGTTCCGGTCCCTGCGGCTTCATGTTCGGTCACGAACCGGGAAATCCTTTTGCGGTCTTTCCAGAAATGCATCGGGAACACATAGTCCGCCCTGCATACCGAAAGAAACCATTCCATGCCTTCCGCGTACCGATCCTCCAGCCTGTCGTCCAGCACGACAAACGCCGCGTCGATCCGTTCGTCCTTCAGCGTGGAGATCTCCCGCTTATACACGCTCTCCTGATCGGCCAGCCATTCGGGATCTTCCCCTTCCCAGTCCCACCAGTTGAGATCGCCGGAGTGATACACGACCGCGTCCTCCGTTCTGACGAGAAACGCGACGCCTTCATCGGTGGACAGCAGCGTCCGCACCGGGCCCAGCCCCGGGATCTCATAGGTCCTGTCCGGTCCGACAAAGAGCGTGTCCGCGCTCTTCGGAACAGAGGGATTCCCGCGTATATCATCGGAAAGAAGGAACTTCACGTCCCTTCCGTGTCCAGCAAGTCGGAAGACAGCCGGCCGGAAATGATCGGGGTGGGCATGGCTAGCAAACACGAACAGCGGCTTTGCCGCGTCCCGTTCACCGATCAGGGACAGATCCCCGGTATAATAGTCAAACAGCATCAGGGCATGATCCGTTTCGACAAGAAAACCGCTGTGGCCAAGATAATCGACGATCATACGCTGCCCCTCCCATGATCATCAGTTTATTTCCCGCGTGCGGCGGATGTCAACCGCGTCTGCCCCGGACGATCCTTTCTGTCCGTACCTCAAAGGGAAAATGATCAGAGCCGTCCAGCGGACGGCCCTGTCAGATTCATATGCGGCTTTGTTTCCGCGCTTGGGTCGTTTCTTACAGGTCGATCCTTTCGAACGACCGGACGGACTGTTTCAAGGCGGCGCCGGTAAGCAGGGCAAAGCAGGCGATCCCGACACAAAGCGCGGCGCACTGCAGGCCCATGTGGTCCGAGCCGAAAGCGTTCAGCCACCCGAGTCCCGGAACGTGATGAAGCGTCTCCGCCAGGCCGATCAGCAGCATGCAGACGACGCAGAATACGATGAACGGCTTCCCGATATAATAGCCCGTTTTGAAGAATCCCCGGATGAACAGATAATTGAACAGGCCGAACACGAGCAGCGCGTAGCCCAGAAACACCAGATTCGCGCCCATCAGCGCGTTTGTCCGGTATACCGCCGAATCCTTCAGCGCTGTCATGCGGATGACCGTGACGATGACCATGATCAGAAAACTGCAGCCCTCGAGAAAAACCGAAAACGCGAACTTGCTATTTACGATATCCGCCTTTGATACGGGAAGCAGCAGCGAATAGCCGATGTCATGGTTCTCGCGCATCGCCTGGAAGGAGTAGAAGATCCCGAGCGCGGTGAAAAAGGAGCCGAGCAGGATCGGATAGCCGGGAAGGAACGCGAGCAGCGCAAACGCGACAAAGAAATAGGAGATCGTCGCGACGGAAAGACGGAGTTCCTTAAACAGCAGTTTTTTCATGACGTGCCTCCTTCTCCAGCCGCAGCATGGTCTCTTCCAGCGTCTCCCCCGGAGCACCGAGTTTTTCATGGAACTGTTCTCTGGTGTCGGCCAGAACGATCCTTCCCTCCCGGATATAGACGATATGATCGGCGCATTTCTCCAGATCGGAGGTGATATGCGTCGAGAAGAACACGGTAATGCCCCTGTCCTTCAGAAGGAGGAACAGATCGGTCAGCTCATCCCTGGAAAACGGATCCAGTCCGCTGGTCGGTTCGTCGAGGATCAGCATCTCCGCGCGGTGGGAAAGCGCGAGAAGCAGGTTGCATTTGACCTTCATCCCTTCCGACATTTCCGAAGGGGATTTCCCCTCGTCCAGCGAAAACAGATCCAGATACTGCCTGTAGGCGCCTTCGTCCCAGCTGTCGTAGAACGTTTTCGTGACGGAAACAAGCTCCTTCAGCTTTTTCTTCGGATAATAGTTGACCGCGCCGGTCGAGTACCCGATGCGCTGCTTGATCTCGTTCTCATGCTCTGAAAGCGGAAGCCCGAAATACAGGACCTCCCCGTCCGACGGATGGATGATATTGAGCATGGCCTTGATCGTCGTCGTCTTTCCTGCGCCGTTCCGTCCGATAAAGCCCGTGATCGTGCCGGGTTCCAGCGAAAAAGACGCGTTCGAAAGCGAAAACCCGGGATATTCCTTACAAAGATTCCTGACTTCGCAGATACTCATGACTCATCGCCTCCGAATACGTGACGGCTGAACTGTTCGATCGATCCCTTGGGCGGGATGGCGATGCCGCGTTCCACGTCCCCCAGAAGAAGAAGCGTGTCTCCCGGTCGGATGCCGAAGATTTCCCTCGCCTGCTTCGGGATCACGATCTGCCCTTTCTCGCCCACGACGGCGGTCCAGGCGTATTTGCCTTCCGGCGTATGCATACCGATTCACCTCTTAAGTATGATTTGTTATACAAATCATACCATACGAGGGCATGCCTGTCAAGCGCTCCCGGTGCACGCCGTCTCCTTTTTCGAAGCCGTCTTCGGGGCAGCGGACGCATGAAGAAAACCGGCAGGATCAACGGTTCGGATCCGGCCGGTTCATGATATCAGAGCATGTTCGATTTTTCGCTGCTTTGCTTACGGGACCGGCGTCGGGATCGGTTCGCGCCTGCCGGGCGCCTCGAACGTCACGACCGTCACCTCGACGGCATACGGTTCGGGAAGCATCTCCACGACCGGCACCCCGATGACCGAGCGGCTGTCCATATCCGCGTATACGAATTCATTTCCCGTATAGACCGCGACGACGTCCGTCTTACCGCCGCTGTACCCGACGCCATGAATGATCACGAGCGTGCCCGGATTCAGTCTTGTCCTGACCTGTGATTCGGATACGAGAACGTCGACCTCCGCATAACTGTCGTCCGGCCAGACATTCTCTTCGGCAAGATACAGCTTGGAGAAGATCTCGGGATCCCCCTGGTACTCATCCCATTTCGGCTCAAACGCCGTCCCGACCTTGGTCAGGATTGCCTCGGCTCTCGCGATCGCCACGTTCTCGTCGATCAAGTTACCGTAAGTGCGATCAAAGGGCTCTTCCTGGAGAGTCCCGTTCCTCGCCTCTTCCAGCCACTGCAGTTCCTCCTGGAGCACCGAAGGCTCCCAGATCTGATTGTTGCAGTACTCCCATCCGCGGGGATATGTGTTGAAGATGGAGATCCAGGGGCTCGCGCTGTCCTCGAGCGGGACTGCTACCTGCACGTAGTAGCATGGATCCTTGTCCATCCGGATATACGCGTCCACTAGCGCCTGATAGCCGCCTTCCCAGGTGATCTGTTCGCCGTCCGTGTGCGAGCCGGCGTCCCAGATGTCCGGATGCTTAGGAATGATGGTCCCCGTCGGGAAGCAGGTCCGGACCAGCTCCATGGCGGTCGCAAGCGCCTTCTCCGAGGTGTGCATCTGCTGGTAGGCAGGATCGTCCCAGACGAATTCCTTTATTTTTTCATTGATTAGATCCGAACCGTATTCCGCGGAGATCTTCCCCCAGTGATTCCCTTCGAGCTGCAGAAGCGTTCCGGATTCCGCCTCGACGAGTCCGAACGCGCTTTCGTTTTCATCGTACGAAGCAGCGAACGAGATCTCGTAGTAGACGTCGGCGAATCCCTCGTAGTACTGCATGGCGACGTGGATCGGTCCTTCCGGCGCGTCCGCTCCGTAGACCGTGACCGCCACCCGGGCCGCTTCCTTCGCCGCCTCCGCGGGGGTCACATACTTGCGGTCCGGGATCTTGTCCGAGTGTTCCATAATGCCGTCATCGACGTATGAGTATTCCTTCACCGTTCCGTCCTTTCCCACTACGGTGATGGTGTCGCCGATGATATCCGCTTCAGCGGGGCCCGCGAACGTCAGAAGCGGCCCGATTTCCGCGCCGTCCGCGCTTTCCGCGTTCGATCCGGCTGAGCCGGAATCCTCCGCGAACACCGCCGAAAGCTCCGCCGTATGGTTCGCCGCGGCGTCCTGCGCCGTCACCGGTCTGCAGGCTGTCGTAAAGCACCCGATCCCGACCGCCGCCGTCAGCAGCACTGCCGCCGTCAGCGCGGCGATCCCCGACTTTTTCCTTGAGAAAATACCGCGTATCCTCTGCTCCATCGTGGCACGGTCCGCGTTCAGCGCCATGCCCAGCGAGAGGAGTTTATCCGTCGTACTCTGTGATTTCCTGTTGTTCATAATACCGATTCCTTTCCGAGTTCAAGCAGAAGACTCGCGTACGCCAGCTTTCCCTGTTCGGACAGTCCTTCCACAGCCATCGCGTCACACGCCGACTCCATATCCATGCGGAGCGGCTTTTCCATGAGCCAGACGACCGGGTTGAACCACCAGACCGCCCTCAGAAGCCCCGTCCAGATCATGACGAGATGATCCTTCCGTTTGAAATGCATCAGCTCGTGCCGCATCGCGAAAGTCCGGTTCTGTCTCTGTCCCTGCCCCGTCAGGCTGAGCGGAAGCAGGACCTCCGGCCGGATCCCGATCGTCAGAGCGGGACTTGTGATATCCCGTACGCAGAAAAGCGCGATCTTTCTTTTGATGCCCATCTTGTCCGACAGCAGCCGGAACTCCCTGGAAAGCCTGTCGTCCGGGCAGGAAGCCGTTTCCTTCAGCCTGCGGATCAGCATGGAGCGGATCCATAAAAGCCTTGCCGTCATCCCTACGAAACCGGCGATCCATACCCAGAACAGGACTTGCCAGACGGACACGCTGAAGCGTGCCTTCGCCGTCTCCGCCGGCCTTTCCGCGGCGGCAGGCTGTGTCTTAGGGACATCCTGTGCGGCTTCTTCGTTCTGATAGGGAACGGGCACGGCCGCGGGCTGCGTGGCCGCCGGTTCCGCCGTCACGACGGCCGGCTGTTCCGCCGCCGTCTTTTCCTGCAGCACGATCAGGTGCAGTCCCGTCTGAAACGTCACCGGGACGGTCAGCCGGACCAGAAGCAGAAACCATAGCGCGTACCGGAGCGCCGGGCTCATCTTCTTCCCGAAGATCCTTCGGAACAGAAGAAGTAGAAGGAGGATCACGACCGCGTAAACGGAAATCTCGATCAGCCGCATCACCGCGGCCTGGGCTGTCTGCGCGTCCGGGATCATCTGTTCTCCTCAGCAAGCTTCCTTGCGAGATCCATCAGCTCCCGCTTCTCGTCCTCCGTCAGTTTGCCCTGTTCCGCCATGTTGATCATCAGACCGGAAACGGATCCGTAATACGTTCTCCTCGAGACCAGGCTGTCCGTTTCAAGCCCCATCGCTTCCTCGTAGCTGATGCCCGGGCTGTAGAGATTGTTCTTCCCGGACTTTTCCGCCTTCAGGTACCCTTTGTCCATCAGGATGCGGAAGAAACTGTGGTAGGTCTTGTAGTCCCAGGCGATCTCCGGATGCGCTTGCTGCACGTTCCGGATGATGCTTTTCATATCCTGCGGATGCTTCTGCCATAGGGTCTGCAGAATGATCCACTCGTTGTCCTTGAGTCTCCTGTCCATGTTGTCCTCCGGAGTATTCTTATGGTTCTAAGATTAATCTTGTCTTAAAGATATAAGAACAACTTCCCCCTGTCAACCCAGTTTGCAATTATTTCATATTTGGCACCTGTTTTTCGTATTCCGCCGGAAAAGGCCGGCAATTGCCGGCCTCTCCCTCTGTTTCACAGTTTCTGACCATCAAAAAGCATGTCCTATTTCTCCGGGATCGGGATGCGGATCTCGCATCCGTCCAGCACGGTCGAATACTTATCGGGTCCTTCCTCCCAGCTGGCGCTGAAGTCGTTCGGGACGACGACTGGCGCGCCGTCCGGCTGCAGCTCCTGAAACGGGGCGTTCTTCTCCGCCTCTGAAATATCGGTCACGGTCCCGTCATAGACCTTGACGGATTCATACGCCCTGAGTTTCGGGATCAGCACCATTTCCTTCACGTTGCCGTAATCGCCCGGAAAGACCGGGATCTCGTAGCGCTTTTCGAACTGTTTGACCGAAGAGATCCGGTCCGGCATCTTCTGCTGCTCCCCGTCGATATACAGGTCGAAATTCATCTCCTCGAGCAGGCTGTTTGCGAGATCTTTCTTTTCCTTTTCGTCCCAGCTGTCCGGCGTCTTGCTGACGCGGATGGAAAGGATCGCGCCGGTCTGCAAAAACGACGCCTCGGTCTCCAGTTCCACGCCGTCCAGGGCAAGGGTTCTGTTCTCGATCTTCAGATTATCCGATGGGTTCTGGTAATCCGGCCAGAACGTACAGGTCACGACCGCCTGGCCCGACAGGGCGGTATTCACCTTGACGGTCTTCCCCATATGATTCCCCGGCGTGGTATCGAACTCGATCGTATGGATGACGCGCGCCACGTTCCCGATCGCGCCCATATCGTCCACCTCGCCGTCATAGATATAGTAGAACAGCGTCAGCGTGCAGGTTCCGTCCGGGAGCGGCTGTTTCAGCGTGTCGAAATCCGTCTGCAGCCAGAATCCCTTCAGCTCCTCGACCTGTTTACTGTCCATCGGCTCGCCGAACGGTTCGAACGTCAGTCCGGTTCCCGTTCCGTAGCCGCCCAGAAAATCCGTACCGAGGTCCGTCGCTCCCGTCACGTCGATCCCGTTGACGGTTCCGTATACCTCGAACGTCGTCATATCCAGATCGTGCTTATGGGGAACGTCCTGATACCCCCACCCTATCATGAACTCCGCCGCGTAGTCGCACGCGAAATAGGTGTTGACGACCAGCCTCTGTCCGTCGTAGAGCACTTCCTTCACTTCCGGAACCAGCGATTTCAGATAGGCGTATTCTTCCTGCCTGTACGGCGGAAAGCCGTATGTTTCCCTGAGGGTCGGCGACTCGTTCGCCATTTTGTTGTAGTCCTCGTCGTATCTTGTCCGGATCGAATAATCCCCGAGCAGTTCCACGCTGTAGGAAACGTCCTTCGCGCCGCTGCTGCGGATGTTTTCCTCCACGTCCGGGACCTCGGTACGCTTTTCCGGGGGCGTGTTCATGTAATAGGACGTCTTGTATTCCGGATGCACCAGCCCATAGAGCGCCTTCGACACGCCCGGAACCGTCATCCCGATCACGAGAAACGCGACCAGCGCTGCCGCCGCCGTCAGCGCGGCGACCTTCCAGTGGGACCGTCCGCGACTTCTGCCCGAAATCTTTTTCTCCGCTGCGATCTTTGCGTCCAGCCTGTTTTCGATTCTTTTCAGAACTTCCGGATCCATTATCTCCTCCGAGTGCAGGAGATCCATCATCTCCTTCATCTGGTCCGGATCGGATCCGCGAAGATTTTTTGTGAGATCACTGTACATGTCTTTTCCCTCCTTTCATCCTGTCCGCGAGCTGCCTGACGGCCCTCCCGGCTCGCTGCGCCACCGTATTCGCACGCAGGCCGGTCAGTTCCCCGATTTCGCTGCATGTCATTCCGACATAGTATTTCGCGATCAGAATGGTCGCGTCGGGTTCGCCGAGATCACGGATCCAACGGATGAGTTCGTCCCGCTCCACATTCGAGAGCGCCGCTTCCTCCGCGAGGCAGCCGCTCCGCGCCGTTTCGAACACAAGATCCGAAACGGGCTCCGGAATGCGCTTATACCTGCGCATCTTGTCGATTGCGATGTGCTTTGCCGTCACGGCAAGATAGGATTTGATTCCCTGCTTTTCAAACTTCAGGCGGCTCCGGTTCTGATAGATATAGAAGAAAACATCTGAAACGCATTCCTCGATATCGTCCTCCGGAAATCCGGACAGGATTCCGCGCACGATGTAATAGACCAGGCCACCGTGCCGGTCCATCAGATCATGGATCCCCTGTTCCGGATCTTCTTTCTGCCGCTGAGACCACAGCTGCATTGATCAGTACCTCCTTTTGGGTCGTTTCTGTCAATAAAGCGCAGGAAAGCCGGAGAGTATGACAAGTAAATAATAGCAGATCTATGAAAAAAGATTCCTTCCGGGACGGACGCGCGTACGCTGCTGCCCCGGCAAAGGAATCACAGATCAAAAACAGTTCAGAATCGACTGACCGAAACTGCCGTGCGGATCCTACCGCCGCACCGCATTTCCGTCCTCATATTCCTTTCTTGCGAGCCATCCGCGGAACAGGCCGCCCTCGAACAGGGAGACGATGATGAAGAATATGTCCGCGAACAGGATGAAGACGAACGACGGGATCAGGATGCGGGTATACTTTTTGCCGCTGAAGGAACCCTTCCGGATACAGCCGCCCATGCGCGCCAGATAAATGAGCACGCCGAGGTTGAAATACAGAAGCAGCGCCGCGTTCTCCCCGAAACTGATCCAGGCATCCTTCGGGAACAGGTTGCCGGTATTGGCCACGCTCAGGACCGTGTTCAGAAGCAGCAGGCCGACGTCCACCAGGAACAGGATCCTGGTCACGTTCAGCATCACGCCGCCGCCGATCCCGACGCCGCCGCCCCATTCCAGCCCTGCGCGGGCGCAGAAATGCTCAAACGCCTGCATCAGGGGCTCATTCTGCTTTCCTTCGATAAAGCCGTTGTTGGCGATGCAGTAGACGCGGAGGTGCAGGCCGTTTTCGATGCAGTATGCTTCCATTTTCTCCAGAAACCGCAGCACATGGGAAGGAACGCTGTCCACATAGAGCGGAAGGCCGAACACGACCGTCTGCGCGTCGCGGATTTGCGTAAGGATCCGGTCGTGATCCGCCGGGGTGCAGAGCTTTTCTGTGACCTTCTTTCCCCCGACAAACAGCTTCTGGAGGAAGAGGAAGTACGCCGAAGCGCAGAACCGTTTTTTCGGACTGCAGTTGATGAATACCGTTTTCATATCTGTCCCTCCGCTTCCGCAGGATCCGCGATAAACACGACTTCGGACCGCTGATAGCCGTCATTGATTGCGTTCCGTTCCGCGAGATACCGGAACGTTTCCTTTTCCGCTTCCGTAATGTCGCCGTAGACGATCACTTTAAAGAGATCGTGCTTTCCGTAGCGCAGCGTGTGATGCATCTGCCCGCCGCGGTAGGTGCTGAACGGCGTAGACGTGCCGATCGCGCGGTCCAGCACGTTTTTGACGGCGGCGCTGTAACCGCCGTACAGGTTCTTCGTGACGATCACGAGCTCGTCCGCCCTGCCGGTCTCGCGGCAGACCTGATGAAGCGTATCCTTCATCCCGCATTCCGCCGGGTGCTTTGTCCAGCACCCGAAGCAGCCCTGGCACGGCGCATACCTGCCGTCCGCCTCGATTACGCGGTCATATCCGGATCCGAGCGCTTCACTGCGCTCCCGGTCCAGATCGTGAATCAAAACTTTCATATTTCTTCCTCCTAAATGTCGGGTATCCCGCTCTGTTTACGGTTTCTTTACCAGTTCCGCCTTCTCCAGTCCTTCCGCAATGGTTGTCAGGGCGTTGCGGACCGCGTCCGGGTCATATTGCATCGCATTGTTCGCGATCAGGCTCGCGTATCCGTGCACGAGCGCTGCGAGAGGTTCAAAAAAGGAAACCGCTTCCTCCGCCGTCAGTTCCGCCTCGGCGCTGACAGCAGCAAGAACACCGGATACTTCGGGAGACCGGATCAGGTCTTCCATGCTGAGACCCGAAAAGCGTCCGGACTGGAACAGAAACCTGAAAAGCTGCGGCTCTTCCTTCGCAAACCGGATATACCGGAGCCCGATCCCCAGAAGGTCCGCGTCCGCCAGAATGTATTCACTGTGGAACGCGTCCGCCTTCTGATACGCCAACTCCCGCAGCGATTCCAAATTGGGAAACTGGTACATGATGGGCTGCGTGGAGCAGCCGAGATAGGCCGCGAGGCTTCTTGCGGTCAGCGCTTCATGCCCCTGTTCCCGGATCAGCCGGAAGGCACCGTCTATCATGGCTTCCTTTGTCGTCGTCGGTTTCTTAGGCATAAGATTCACCCCATAATATTATAACAACTGTTATTATATTTTTACACGTCTCTCCTGTCAAGGGATCCCGGAACAAAACCGGGATTCTCCCGGTTAGGTGCCGAATCATGCAAACAGCAGGCGCTCTTCCGAACACCTGCCGCTTAACAGTTTCACGATAACCGGATACAGATTCATCCTTTCACGTATATGAAATTCTTTATTGCTTTTATCGGGACAGTATTTGAGCCGTCACATGTTTCCTGCCAGTATCGCCTCGATCGCGACGCTTGCGGTATTGAACAGATTGTGCATGGCGGGCTCGAAAATATCCAGCGTCTCGCTGTTGTCGTTTTCCACTCTTTCGGAAAAGCTCCGCTGATCCCCCCATGTGCTTTCCGGCGTCTCACCGTCCATGAACAGATCGGAGTTCACGATCACGCGGAATGAAATGAGACGGCCGAGCATATCAAAGCATTCCGCTGCATTCGCTATGGCCATTTCCTCCATTTCCGACACGGAATACGGATCGGGGCATTCATAGTATTCCGCAATGAACTCCGCGGTCGCGTGACCGTAGGTTCCCTTCCAGTAACAGAGGAAGGGATTTGCTATGGATAATAGCGCTGTTATTATACCAAAACAGAGGTCAAATACAAGATGCCTTGGGACAATAGCGTGAACAAAAATACCGCTATCAACGCTGTCCACACGACCGTCTTCATAAAGCCTATGCCGTCGACCAGTCAATCTGCCGACAACAAGGTGGCATATCGTTGTGTGTAATAGTCTATGGCAGCCGAATAATAATCTGAGTAGCGGCTTCCAAACGTCTTCTCCAGGGAATTGCCGTTCAAAAAGGCGTCGATCACTGCATCCTTTCCATAGCGTTCACCCAGATATTCAAACATGACCATGGCTTCAGGATAGGTTAAGGCGGAGCCGCTAGTTTTCTTTGAGCCCTCCTTTTGTCCACGCTTGAAGGCGATCGACTTGTCATAGAGCTTCCGAACCTGCGTTCGCTTTAGCTGCCCTTCCGAAAGCAGAGAAACAATGCCATAGGCACGGCAATAGGCTTCATTATCGTCGTTTTCGGTTTCCGTCCGAAACGATTGATAGAGCTTCCAGACTTGCTGATGATACAGCAGGTCGTCTGCCTCTGCTTCTTTGTCGCTCACTTCCTCAAAAAACTGCAGATAGGCATCGAAACCTTCAGAATAGTATCGTGTCGATGCATAGCGCGTCTGGGCTGCATAGGAAAAATGCTCCGCCAGAGCTTCCTCCATCCACGCCTGTTCTTCGATCACAACGATTTCTTCAAGCAGCAGATGTACCATCTCGTGCCAGATGGCATTGTCTTTGGTCAGTATGATCTTGTTTTGAGTGGGATAGGTGTATGAATAACCATAAGGATTATCGAAGACAATTGAAATGGGCTCGGTGTAACGCTGCTCGGCGATATCAAATGAGGATGGGGCTTCTGCAGCGATTTGTTCCAATACCATATCCATACCGCCAAAGAAACTGCAAAACCAGTTATAAAGCCCATCGGGATCAAGCATCCAGCTGCCTTCCAAGATCGTAACGGTAAAATTCTTTACTCTCAGCACACAAACGGCTCCTTTTTTCATTCCGAGCGTCAGCTCTGCCACGTCTGCACTTCCGGCCGGCAGAGACGGAGCCGGCGATATCTCCAAACTGTTCGACCAGCCCGGAAGGACCGTGCCGGGGTCTGTGGCCTCTCTGAAGGCGGAAAAGCCCTCGTTTTCCAATGCAAAAGCCGCGAGTGATTTGGCGGTCAGGCGAGCGGCAAGAACAGTTTCCTCATCAGACAGAACAGGAGAAAGGTGAATGGCGGAACAGGACGCGGTGAGCGTGTGCGCACTATCGCCATAATAGTCTTTAAGGCTTATGTTTGTTTCCTCGCCAAAGACAAACTCTGTCAGGCCGACACGCTGCCATACGCTGGGAAGGGCGTAGACGGCACCTGCTAGCGCTTCGCGATAGGTCCCGCTCTCAAAATCCTCAGGGCAACAAAAGACCTGGCTGCCTACAACCTGCGGACAGCCATACGGTGTGGTACCTACGAGATAGACGGTAACGGCTTCCGGCTTTACTCCGGTCGTGTTCTCAAAAGCAGACAGGTCTGACAGGAGCATTTTTGCAGCCTCTCGCAGCGCTGTCTCCTCGTAGATCCTGTTCTCCATATGCAGTGTGAAGGGTGCAACCGACAGCATATGCGTATTAAACGCCGCCATATAGCCTTCTTCACGGCGGTGACTGCTTTCCACGATCTCCTGAGTGGTAATGTCTTCTGCAATCGTTATCGTATCGATTTCTGTTTGCTGCACGTCCGTACCCGCACAGCTGCAAAGCAGCACCGCCGACAGTATCATCAGGAGAAGCGGAATGCAAAACCAGCGGTGTCTTTTCATATCAGTTCCCATACTTCCACTTTCAAACGCAATTATTGGCGTTGTTTTATTTCCCATTATTGATTATAAACCTGCCGGGTACGGATGTATCCTTTTTTATCCCCAACATTACGCACTCCATATACCCTGAGGCGATATCCTTTGTCAATGCACCAAGTTTAGGGGAGAAGGAACCTGAACTCCTGCGTCTCCCACAAATGCAGAAGATCGGTCGCCTCCATAGCCCGATTCCGGACGTTTGTTCATCCGCTGTACCCAAAGCATCCGATTCTGAGCCTTGATCTGTTCCGTGATGCCCTTGCGGACTGCCATCTGTTTTTCTTGTTTTCAGCACTGATAACAGAAAACAGCAGGCACTCCGGAGAATACCTGCTGTTTCAAGCTATTGAGGATAATTCAGCGCATATGGAATCAAAAAGTACATTATTCCCACTCGACTCCCGAGGAGCTTTTACTAAGCATATTGCGTTAGTTTTATTGACTACAGTATACCAGGTGTTCTGATTAGCCTAAAAACAGAGGCTATTTGACCGGGTGTTGTCAAAACGTTGTCGGAGCATTCTTGTAACGCAGCAAGCCAGATTCGTGTGGGCCAGGGAGTATCAGTATTCAAAATGTTAGTAATCCAATATTTCTGATTGAATATAATCTTGTCTTCCCTCGCTCAAATAGAACCGGCTTAGCCCTCGTAAAACATATGCAGCGTGAGGATAAAACAGTTCCAATTCTGAAGCATCTTTCTCATTTTTTACAGATAATGCTTTTCGATCTGCCCCATCAGTTACAGTTCTTATCCCCATCGCATTGATAATACCACTTATAACTGCATTGTCAAATTCTGCATCATCCACATGCTCAAGCAGTTCGCGCGTTTTCTCATTCAGTCTTATACCGTCTTCTCCATCAGGTGTTTTTCCAATTATGCTTCCTGCTAAGCTTACATGATTAGAATTAATAAGTGTCTCTACAAAATAGACCAGTACATCATATTCATCACAAGCATTTGCAGGTAAAGAAAATCTCCATTGTTCGGTAAAGCGTCTTGAAGGATCTGCCGAGACAAATTCAACATAATTATGTGGGTGATGAAAGAAAAACACTTTCCCGCTTAAAGGCATTTCCTGTACGAAACCTTTTGTATAAAGGCTTAATGTTGTATGCGCCCACTCGTCTGAATAAAACAATAAATCAATTCTTTTGACGATTTCAGATATATAGTATTCATCTTGCTTTGCTCTGAAGGTGAAATCCTTCTCATTACCTAAGATTGAATTGATAACGGTCTTGGCTTGTTCAATTCTTGTCGAGGGCTCTTTTTCCATCCGCTCATAGAAATACATTAAAAGGCCTCGCGGATTATAAATCAAAAACTGTTCATAGCGTTCTTCACTGAAAGAAACCATGTCTTTGTGCTTCCAGTATTCTTCCTTTTCCTCCTCGGTCTCTAACAGTTTCCAATATTCTTCCCGCGATATAAATGGGAGAATTGATAATCTTGACTCACTTGAAAACCTGGAATAGATAGTTCTTGCACTATCTTCGCTTATTGCATCAATCATTCCACCAATTAAGGCATATTTCCCATCTAAAGATAATGCATCAACTAATGTAAATAAGGAATCTCCGTATATTACTTCCGCTAATATGGAACCCCAATATGAGTGGTTTTCCATTCTCTTTACCAGACGAATAATTCCAGATATTCCGCGTGTTTGATATATATCCCTTAACTTGCTGATTCTGATTTTGCGTTCTTGTTCTTTAATTTCAAAATAATCATCGTCTTTGTATTCCAGCAATGTTTCCGAAGGGCACTCATATGTTTTATAAAACAGCCAGTCTTCCCGTTCTTCTTCTGAACATATCGACAGCAAAAGGCTTTCCCATGATTTAAGTACGTGTAAATATGGTTGCTCAGTTTCCATTTGGTATTTTTGTATCGAATACACCCTGTCTTTTAACTGAAATACCACAGGCATTAAATCTTTATCGCTAAAAGCCCTGGCAGAAAAGCGATGCATTAGTTTTTCCAAGAAGTCTGGTCTTAAATGATGATATTGTTTTAAGAGATCTTGCAGAGCAGAAACATCACCACAAGAGACTAAGTGTTCAAAAGCCACACCAGCTATAAACTCTGATGTTTCGATAATATCTTGAATCGTCAATTCTACTTGTGCATCGTAGTGGTGTTCCCCATAACGTATGCTTCTCCAAAAAGAATCCTTTCCTAAAAGCATACATATCAGTCTACATGTATGATATGGATCTTTTGTATTAAAAAACGTTATTAGCTCCCGTTTCTGTTGTATAGATAATGCGACTTCGGTATTAAACAAACATAAGGCTGTCAACAATGATTCTTCCGGTGAATTCAAAATCTTGTACTCATAATCCATCTGATACAAAGAGAATAAAAGCTTACATGCTCTTATAGATGTGCTCCTGTATAGAGTTAATTCATCGATTGCCGATAAAACTCCTGTGTATTCGTGCTGATAATCGTTAGCGCTGAAACGTGAAAGAAGATTTGACTCTTTATCATAGAGATTCCTTTCTATAAAGCCTAAAGTGGCTATAGGTGAGGCCTCTGCGAGAACTGCCATATTCTCAAGCAATAGATTGGCAGTGCGATCCTCTAGAGAGTATTCCAATATTTCGGTTACAGCATCAGTGATTCTAGTTGAATCATCTGAAGAGAAGGAATAATAAACATAGTTCAACATGAGATTTCGAACATGTTGCTGTATTATATGTGTTTGCCCGAATCTCCCCGTATACAAGCCGTCATTTCGTATTTCTTCTAAAAGCCATTTAACGCTCGAATGGAACCGGTCAAATGAGCTATCATCAACACTACAGCCTAATACACTCCATGCCTCTTCATAGTTCACAATGAGATAATTGCTTTCTATTTTCTTTATAGGTGAGTCTTCTTTTTGCACTAATGCTTTATAGAACTCTTCAATGGTTTCAAAAGAAGTATTTGCAATTTTCTCGACTATTTCCCTATCAATGCTTATGTTTATTGAGCGAAGAAAAACTATAGGCTCCAAAAGCTTCTTTTCTTCTATCCCAGCCCAATCAGGTTTATGCTCATTTGTTGTTCCCGGAATACGTCTGACCAGCGCTCTCAGATTCCCGTGACAAAATGCATATAGTTCATGAGCAGCACTCTCGTTAATACCCATTTTTCGAAAAGCATTATAAAAATGCATTTTGGAATATGGATTTAGTTGAACATCTGGCTTTATGCTGATTGCCTCTTTGTTGTAACACACAATAACACTGTTTTCTGATGGAATAATGTCATGGGAGTTAATGTAGTTAAGAATGATTATCTTATCTTTCGTGATGTTAGAAATGGTCTGATACGTAGATGGATTATTTACAACGACACATTTTTCCTGCAGCTCTTGATTCTGTTTCAGGGATCCCAATACAAAACCCATAGACTCAAGAAAAGAGTCAGACTTAACCTTAATTACTGTTTGCTTGAGTGATTTATACAGAAGCGCTATTTCTTTTTCTCGATCCTCCAGAAACATTTCCTGAGAAAATGGGGGGTTCGTCTTCTGAGAAAACAGTTCCCATGCTTGATCGATTCCAGAAAAATCCGCCGTTGTATCAAATAGTAACTCTAAAAGCCAACTAACAACTGTTGGCTCACTGTTAATCCAATCGCATAAAATAGACGCATCGTAAACATGCACAGCTTTCCAGTCTGTATGTTCAGTTTCCCATTGCGTTATTGGCATTTTGAATGCCCAAATCTTTGGAGATACCAAATAAAGCGATGTTTTACTTTTATCAATGCCCAAAGAATTCTTTGTTCTTTTTTCATAATCCAATTCGATTTTTCGCAGCAAATCTTCACTTGTTCCAAACTCCCAAACGCTAGTCCCTTCGGCTATATATGTAGTCCCTTTCGCACAAGTAATTACCCCGTCAAAGCCACTCGCCCAAATATCATTACCAGAAGGAATACGAAGACTGGGTGAATCACTAGCTCCGGCTACTATCAGTTTTTTTACGATAAGCGGAAGTAGTCCTTCAAACTGTCTTTTCTTTTCTGTATTCAGCGCTTCCAACATGGATGCAGTTATCAATTCCATAGCACATTCCCTCCAAAGTTTTATGCCGGTTTATATGCACTGTTAAGGAAAAATACAGCTTCCCAGATATGTCCGGAAATAGATATTCGGTACTTGGCAAGCAGTGCATACTCGTAAGAGTATGCGTTTTTTTCGTGGAACCGTCCTCTCTTCGGTACCTGGCAAGCAGTGTCCCGATGGACGGTTCCAGAACTTGGCGAGCAGTGTCCCGATCCGGATCGGAACCACTTTCGCCAAAGTTGGCTTGTTGGGATAATCCCAAACCCTTATGATCGCACAAGTGCGGCTGCGCGTCTTTCGACGCTTCATACAATCGCAAAAATCGGTTTTTGCAGATTTCAGAAACTCATCGTTTTCAAATTATAGGTCTTTGAGCTTAGTCCCGTCCGTGGTTTTCCAATCCACATTACCGTTGGACGTATGCCCCAAAATCACAGCAGACGCCGCCGATGGTGCTTTAAACTCATAATCCCTGGTAAATACACAATCAGAAATGGTTCCATCTTTGATTAGAGCATTCCGAAGATTATAATACGATTTCCCCTTTGTCTCCAAAGAAGGAACTGTATGATCGGAAACGGTGGAACCTTCCAAAACGGTAAAACCTCCGGCGCTTACAAACCCTTTTGCAGAAGCTCCGGATCCTTTGCAGTACAGGTAAATCGTCTCATCGTTCGCCTTGGGAACCGGCACAAGCACTTTATAGCCCAGAGTATTGATAAGGATTTTTACGTTATCAATGAACTCCTCCATGCTGGCAATCTGAGCTTCCTTCAAAACCGTATTCTTGTATGTATTCTTTGTAAGGATGGTGTACCGACCACATTCTTTTGCAATCTCGACAAAGCGATTTTCGAGATAACGAATCAGCGCCTTATTCAGATCTCTCCCCACAAAGATTACAGCCGTATTCCAATAATACTTTTCTTTACCGGATTGATAATCACGAAGATGCTGCGTCAGGCGATCCAGCACATTCTCCGCTTCCCCAATATAGACAGAATCGGTCCCATCATCTTCCTGGCAAATCAGGAAATAGATGCCAACGCCTTTTATATCTTCCCGGTCACACGCGGATACTTCCGTACGCGGAATCTTGATTGCCTTCCCGTTCCAGTTTGACAATTCTGCCGTAATCAGACTCTCAGCAGTACCGTTTACAAGGAACAATTCGATTGCTTTTCCGTATGCCATTTCACACACTCCTTACGCTGCCAATGCGTTCGCATTGACCTGTTCGATCACTCTCCGGATGCCCATCCATACGGTCAGATCCGTGAACACCTCCACGATACTGCCCTGGTCCGTAAACGGAGGCTCCTGCAGCACGGACAGATCCTTCATCATGCCGTTATGGACGATGTATTCCACGATCTGATTTACAAAATAGATCTGACGGCTGTCCAGGTGCGTTTCATCCAGGTATTCCGCAAACGCTGCCTTCGCAGCATTCATGTCCAGCCCAACGATCTCGCGTACAAATTCGCCCAGGGGTTTCTCTCCGTACTCGGCCTGGTATTCCTGCCTGGTCCCGACTTCGCTCCACAGGATCTCTTCCAGCACTTTTACGTCCGCGCTAGTCAGAGGTACGTTGCTCTTCAGCTTCGCGATCACGGCATTGTCCTGATGCTGCCGGACATAGTACTCAGCCTTGGCCTTGTAATTCTTCAGGTCATCGCTGTCCAGCTCCGACTCTTTCCAGTCGATCGACAGAATCTCATCATCAAAATCCGTATCATAAATAATCTTGCCGGTCGGGATGTACTTCATCAGATCCCTCAGGCTCTCGCGGATATGCTCAAATTCATCGATGCCGGCATTGTCCAAATAGTCTGTATGCAGAATCTTGTCTATCAGTTCCGCCTGCATCATGATTTCTGGGATGTTGGCCACACTGGCTACGGCGGAGACCTTTTTTACCAGGTCGTGTCTGGCCCTGCTGTACTTCTTTCCGGCGAGATAGGCAAGCTCAATCCCATACATCAGGGCATCGAATCGCAGTGCTTTGGCATCATCGTTTTCCGGCTCGATCAGCGGAGCCAGCTCCTCCCGGACCATGAGCGTATCCTCATAGGTCAAGGTCTGATAGTTTTCGGGAACAGCATACTGATCCACATACCGCAGATGCTGCCGTACTGCGAAGTTCTCCCGGTTCAGCTCCTGCACCTTTTCGGTCATATGCTCAACTAAGGCTTTCCGGTATGCAATCAGCCGTTCGGTCTGATACTGCAGATCCTGGAGCTTATATGTGATCTCAAACTGCAGACCAAAAATAGCACCCTGGAGAGCGATCATGTTAGCTGTGGGCTTGCCTTTGTTCATGCGGAAGAACTCGAAGTTTCCGCAGAAATCGAAGATATAGAATTTGTCCTTATCTACGCCATCGACCAGCCCCGGGCAGAGGCGCGTGCCACGACCGATCATCTGCCAGAACTTGGCCTTGCTCATGACCTTTTTGAAGAAAACCAGATTCAGCACTTCCGGGACATCAATGCCGGTGTCCAGCATGTCTACCGAAATAGCGATCTGCGGCATTTTCTTGGAGTCGGAGAACTCGTCGATAGCGCTCTGGGCATAGGTCATGTAGTTGTCGATGACCTTGGCGTAACCGTTCAGATGTGGATACTCCTTCCCGAACACCTCCAGGATCTTCTCCGCATGGGTGTGATTCTTGGCAAAGATGATGGTCTTACCGATCTTATTGCCGTAATCGATCTTCAGGCCGTGGGTCATGAGAATATGCAGGACCTCACGGATCGTATCCTCATTGAAGATCCATTCGTTCAGCGCAGAGGAAGCAATGCTTTCCGGCAGCTCGCCGTTCTCATCCTCGAAGGTATCCTCGTAGATTTCCTTATCTTCATCGGACAGATCATCGTAGACGATACCCTGCTGGATGAATTTCAGCGTCGTTTCTACCGACATGAAATCCACCAGGTATCCGTCCTGTACGGCCTGGGCCAGCTCATAGCCATAGGTCGGCACGCCGCTTTCCAGCTCGAAGATGGCATAGGTATTCTTGTCGATTTCATCTTTTGGCGTAGCGGTCAGGCCAACCAGAGGCGCATCGAAATAGTTGAAGATATCCTTGTATTTGTTGTAGATCGACCGGTGGGCCTCGTCGCAGATCACCAAATCGAAATGACCGCAGGAGAAGAGCTTGCCCTCTTCATCCCGGACCGAGTCGATGCAGTTCATCATGGTCTGGTAGGTGGAGAACACGCCATGGGCAGTATAGTTATCCTTCTCCTCACAGAGATTCGTTACCGAAAGATCAGGCAGGAGATTCACAAAGTTCCGCTTCGCCTGCGTGACCAGGGAATTCCGGTCGGCCAGGAACAGAACGTTCTTGATCCAGCCCTGTTCCAGCAGCACTTTCACCAAGGCAATGACTGTCCGAGTCTTACCTGAGCCAGTGGCCATGACCAGAAGCGCTTTACGGCGGTTCTTCTGTCCGAAGGCGTCGCATACGGCCTTGATGGCAGCCTCCTGATAGTAGCGGCCTGCGATAGCCTTGTCCACGACGATGTATTTCAGACTGCTGCGCATGCTCTGCAGATTGAACAGCTTCTCCAGATCTCGCTTGGAATAGAAAGCAGCGACCTTACGCTCCGGATACTGATTATCCACGATGCGGGTATCGAAGCCATTGGTCAGGAACACCACCGGACGGCGGCCCTGCTTCTTTTCGATCAGATCTGCATACAGCTTGGCCTGCTGGCGCCCTTTTGCAACGTCCACACAGGTGCGCTTGGCCTCGATCACCGCCAGGATCCGCCCATCATCGCCCATCAACGCATAATCCGCATAGCCCACCTCGGACTTGTTGGGCATACTGGGGATCTCATACTCATTGATCCAGTTCTTCCCCTCAATCCAGCCGGCATCCTCCAACATGGCGTCGATATAGAGCTTGCGGGTCTTATACTCGGAGATATCCAGCGGCTTCGGCACATAAGTCTGCTGCTGCTCGGCACGGCGGGCTGTCAGCTCCTCCCGCAGGGCAGCATTTTCTGCCATCAGCTCCTCCAGCTTCAGTTCCGCCTCGGTATCGATGACCGGCATTGCTGCAGGAGGCTCCTGCTCCAGCAGGGAAGGATCGTATGTGCCTTCCTGATAATCATCGGCGTAGCAATAGGCCACAAAATCCAGGAAGATATAGAGATTCTCCAGGCACAGCGCGGCCTGCTCTTTCGTGATCTTTCTTCCTGCATGCGCGGCAGCGTTGCCGGTCTTCCGGATATAGTCCATACGGCGAAGAAGGCTGTCGTCCACGATATCCCGGAATTCGTCCGTATTCATCAGGCTGATGAGATTGTCCTGGTAGGGCATCACCAGCGCCGCGTCAACGGAATACATCCACTTGACCGCAGATTCCATTGCCCGGCGGCAGTTCAGCACACACGCCGCAGGATCGATCTGATAAATACGCTCAGCCGCTATAGCCGGTTCCGCAAAGGGAGCGAAATCCTGTTCTTTTGCGAAGATGTCAAAGTTGGTCATAAGCAATTGTCACCCTTCTCTTCCTGCTCGAATATTACTGCTTGAGGTAAACCATTGTCCGCCCGTTCCATTAAAGCAACAACCATCAGTTTCCCTCCAAAAAGTGTTATCTGATGATGATTAAGAAGAAGGCAAATCTTTGTCAACCAGACGGGGAATTTTGCTTGTACATCTTCTAACGACTTTTCTGCTGAAAATGGATTATGGGCATGCATCATTCCTCCGCAAATCTCGTATATTTGAATCAGCTCATCTTTAGTTAAGCAACCATTTTCAACACGCTTAAGTTCATCATCGTCGTTTTCGCTTTTTACTCGAATCAACGGCACAGGATAGAAATCGGGATTGATTCTTTCTAAATCTCTCATTATCCGTTCTGCATGATAGTGCTTTGCATACTTCTCATTCTGTTCCGCATATGCGTCTTTATTTGCGACTAAAGACATGAGCATTATTTTCTCAAGTATTTTTCTGAACTGTAAGCATACGGTTTCAACTTCGATTATTAAGTACTTTTCAGTCGTCTTTTTGTTGATATGATCGCCAATCACATCAATGCGTTTTTTAATCTCATAGAGGCAATCTTGGTATAGACCTAATTCTATTTTATGATTATCCATAGACAACCTCGCCCGAAATACTGCTGCATCAAGCTGTCAAACAGGAGCTGTGCTTCATCTAGTGCTTTCTGCACGACAACTTTTGATTTATCGACCTGAGTGACGAAGGCGGCGAATGCCTTTTGTTGTTCATGCGGCGGAATGATAATTGGGAAGTCTTCTACCTGGTCCACATTGATCTGCCGTTTATCAATTCCACCAACGCATACTTTTCGGATATATTTCCTATATGCTTCCCCTGTGAGAATCGTAACCACAAATTCTGGGACTATAGATCCGTCTAACCGAACGAGATATACATGTCCATTGATATTAGCTGAATTATCCGGTCCTTTGAATAACGCTGCTCGGCCCAAACTGCTATTCTCAGTATTTATTCGCCCCGTTTTTGTTATCAGAATATCATCATGGTGAAGGCTGCTCTTTTTCATGCTTTCATGCGTTGCCTCATCAATAAAAGCAACATCATCAAGCTCTATACGATTTCTCCATACATTTTGACTACGCAGGAATATGATTCCATTCTCAACGTAGTTTTCACTACCACCTTTTGGTGTGTTCCCGTTCGTAATCAAAACCGATAAATCTTTTAGCCGTTTAACGGGCCAACCCATGGGATTTGCAATTGGTTCCCCAAATATCTCGACAAATCGGGCTTTGATAAGGCCGTCAAGGGTTTGCAGCTCGTTCTGCCGTAGGGCAATTATTCCCTCTGTTCTAGCAAGAACACTCGAAATTCTTTGTTGTTCAGGAAGCGCAGGAACCTGTAATTCCAGTTTGTTCAATTCTTTTGCTGAAAGATGCTTAACCGTAACAAAGGCTGTACGGTTCTCTATCTCTTTCAGAGCCTTTGATAAAGCAAATCTAAGGTATTCTTCATCCGTTCCTTCTTTTGCTATAATCTTGCAAACCCGCTGATTAAGCAACGCATCTCTGCTTTTCCATCGGGCAATATTAAACTCGCCATCCATTCCAACGAGGAGATCTCCAGCATGAAGAACATATTCTTCAGGGTATTCTCCGGAATAATAGGTTTCTGAGTATCCTCTTTTAACGTCTCGAATTCTAACAAGTGGAGGATATGAAGAATCCTCAGTGAATCCAGCAGAGTCAAATGCATATCCGTATTGGATATCACATAATTCTGTCAGTTTTCGCCTCATATATTCATCCCTCTTAATCTCAAATCACAACCCCAAGAGTTCCCGGAGTGCATCCATTTCCGCGCCGATTTCCATTTCCAGCTCATCCAGCTTCGCCATAATCTCGCTGGTGGGCGGATACTCCACCGCCACATACTCCGTCTGCTTATACTTGTTGATGGAGAGATCGTAGTCGTTGGCGACGATCTCGTCCTTCGGCACGAAGAAGCTCTGCTCCGTGCGTTTGCGCTCCTGCTCGGCGTCCCGCGCACGGGACCGGGCGACGATGTCCGGGATGTCATTCTCTTTGATCTCGCTACGCTTATCATCCAGGCTGTAGCCGTCGGCTTTCATATCGTAAAACCAGACCTTGTCCGTGCCGCCGTGGCCGGTCTTGGTGAAGATCAGCACGGCGGTGGACACGCCGGCGTAGGGCTTGAACACGCCGGAGGGCATGGAGATCACGGCCTCGAGGCGGTTATTCTCGATCAGCTCTTTGCGTATGGCCTTGTGCGCCGTGGACGAGCCGAAGAGCACGCCGTCCGGGACGATACAGGCGCAGCGGCCGCCAACCTTCAGCATCCGAAGGAACAGCGCCAGGAACAGCAGCTCTGTCTTCTTGGTCTTGCAGACCTTCAGCAGATCGGTGGATACGATATCCGCATCCAGGCTGCCCTTGAAGGGGGGATTGGCCAGGATAAGGGTGTATTTGTCCCGGTCCGGGTTCTGGTCGGAGAGGCTGTCCCGGTACTCGATGAAGGGGTTGTCCACGCCGTGGGTCATCATGTTCATGGCCCCGATGCGCAGCATGGTGCGGTCCATGTCGTAGCCGTGGAACATGCGGTTCATGTAGTGGTCCCTGTTCTGCCGGTTGAAGAAGACCTCCTGTTTGCGGTTTTCCTTCAGGTAGTCGCTGACAGCCACCAGGAAGCCGGAGGTGCCGCAGGCCGGGTCGCAGACGATCTCGTCCGCCTTAGGCTCCATCAGATCCACCATCATGCGGATGATGTGGCGGGGCGTGCGGAACTGCCCGTTGACCCCCGCCGTGGCGATCTTGGAGAGCAGATACTCATACACGTCGCCCCGGGTGTCGGCGGCCTTGAGCTGGGCCATCTGCTCATAGATGCCGTCCATGGCGGTGACGATCTTGTCCAGCATCAGGGGCGTCGGAATCTTGAAGATGGCGTCGCCCATGTATTTGGAATAGGCGCTCTCCTTGTCGCCGTGGAGCTCCTTGATGAACGGGAAGACCCATTCCTGCACGGTGCTGTACATCTTTCCGGCGGGGAAGTCGTGGAATACGCTCCATTTCAGCTGGCTGCCGTCGATGGTACGGTCACCAACCTGTACTTCTTTGGCAAAGACGCTCTCGTAGGGCAGACCGAGCATAGCGGCCTCCTTGGCTCTGATGTTATCGGAATCATCCAAATCACGGATAAACATCAGATAAGTCATCTGCTCGACAACATCAAGCGGATTAGTAATGCCGCCTGTCCAGAAGCTCTCCCAAAGACTATCAATTTTGCTTTTCAGTTCGCCTGTTACCATGTCCTTACTCCTTCTCCCAGTTCCAAGTGTAGGAGGTATAACGGCCTCCGCCGATCTTTATGATCTCGCTGTTATCCATCAGTTCTCTCAAGGCTCTTTCCACTGTCTTTTGGCTGATATCCGGGCACTGCTTCATAATCTGCGTCTTTGTGATTTTCCCCGTTGTGCTGCGGATAATCTCCCGTACCCGTTCCGGCTTTGAGAGGCCTCTTGTGATCAGGACATCGACCCTGGATGCGAACTCCCGGTAGGCGGCGATCACGATACCGAGCATATACCGGACGAAAGGAAGATAGTCGTTCATGCCATCATGCCAACCGGTCGAGCTGTCCTGCAGGACCTCGTAATAGGTGGTTTTGCTGTCCGCGATCAGTCTCTCGATACTGATATACTTTCCGACGAAATATCCTGCACGATACAGCAGAAGAAGCGTCAGCAGACGGCTCATGCGGCCGTTGCCGTCATTGAACGGGTGGATACAGAGGAAGTCCAGTATAAACATGGGAATCAGCAGAAGAGGATCCAGCTCCGGATCTGTCAGGGCCTCTTGGAATGAATTGCACAGTAAATCCATCGCTTCCGATGTTTCCCATGCAGGGACTGGCTGGAACCGGACGCTCTTGGTCCCATCCGGCAGCTCTTCGGCAATGATATTATCGGAGTTCTTGAAACTGCCCCCAATAGTCGAATTGCTGAACTTATAGAGATCCCGATGCAATTGCAGGATCATGCTCGGTCTAATGGGAATAAAGTCATAGCTATCGTGAATTGTGTTCAGCACATCACGATAACCGGCGATTTCGCGTTCACTCCGTCCTTTCGGGGTCGTTTTGTTCATCACAATCTTTTTCAGCCGATCGTCAGTAGTAATAATACCTTCGATGCGGTTGGATGACTCCGTACTCTGGATCTTTGCGATCTCTAGCAACTCAGACAGGGCATCCTTATGCGCTTCTATATAAAGATTCTGCTGACCCTTTTGCTCATGGATCCGAGCCAGGAATGATACGATTTCCGGAGACAGCAGTTTCTGATATTCGTTTTTGTAATTCAGTGTTCTCATTCATTTACCCCATTTCAGAGTTTAACATAGTCATTTCCGTGTATTATGACACAATTGCATCTTATCACGTCCGCAATCAAAAATCAAATCAATAATGTCATGCAATGCATAAATGACCATATTGATTCACTAATTGACATAAATGGCGTATCGCATATTATGAAATACTTTTCCGCATCGATTCCTATGTCGATTGTTCATTAATTATCAATCCGAGAAAAAGGCTATCGAATCCGTTTTGAATCAGATAGCCTTTGATGATTAATAAGTATTCAGTTTATTTAACCAAGCGTCACTCCCACTCGATCGTCCCGGAAGGCTTAGGCGTCACATCATACAGCACGCGGTTCACGCCTTTCACTTCCGACGTGATCCTGTTTGTGATTTTCGCAAGCACTTCGTAGGGGATCGGATAGATGTCCGCGGTAACAGCGTCAATTGTGTTCACCGCTCTCAGCACCACCGGCCACTCAAACGTCCGTTTCCCGTCACGGATCCCGGTTGAACGGATATCCGGAACAATGGTGAAATACTGCCAGACTTTGGAAGACAGACCCGCTTTCTCAAATTCCTCGCGGAGAATCGCATCGGATTCCCTGACCGCCTCCAGCCTGTCCCGTGTAATCGCGCCGACACAGCGGACGCCGAGTCCCGGACCCGGGAACGGCTGACGGTATACCATTTTCTCGGGCAATCCGAGTGCAACACCGACTACGCGGACCTCATCTTTATACAGGAGCTTCACGGGCTCGACCAGTTCAAAATGCAGATCTTCCGGAAGGCCGCCCACATTGTGATGGGACTTGATTCCGTGGGATTCCAGAATGTCCGGATAAATCGTGCCCTGGGCGAGGTATTTGATCCCGTCCAGCTTCCTGGCTTCCTCCGCAAATACGTCAATAAAGATCGATCCGATGATCTTGCGCTTCTTCTCGGGATCCTCCACGCCTGCGAGACTGTCGAGGAAACGGTCTACCGCATCCACATAGATAAGGTTTGCGTGCATTTCTTCACCGAATACCTTGATGACCTGCTCCGGCTCGCCCTTCCTGAGGAGCCCGTGATTTACATGGACGCATGTCAGCTGGTCGCCGATCGCGCGGATCAGAAGGGCTGCCGTTACGGAAGAGTCTACGCCGCCGGACAGAGCCAGCAGCACCTTGTCTTTTCCGACCGTTTCACGGATCTCACGGACTTCCTGCTTGATATACGCTTCAGCCTGTTCTCTGGTCTGGATCCTTGCCATATCCTCGGGACGAACATTCCCCTTCATGCTTTTATTCTCCTTCCTGTTTGCGGAATACGATTCCGTTCTCATCCGCCTTGTCGATGATCGCCAGCGCATGATAATTGATCCCCATGTCACGGAGTCTCTGACCGCCAGCCTGGAATCCCTTCTCTACGGCGATCCCGACGCCGACCAGTTCTGCTCCAGCCTGATCCACGATATCGCAGAGACCGCGGGCCGCTTCCCCGTTCGCCATGAAGTCATCGATGATCAGCACTCTGTCTCCGCTCTTCAGCCAGTCCTTCGCAACGATCTGCGTGACTTTCTTTTTATAGGTGTAGGAATAGATTTCGCTGGCATAAAGGCCGCCCTCGATGTTGTCGCTTTTTGCCTTCTTGGCATACAGCATCTGTTTTCCCCATTTCAGCGCGCAGATCGCGGCAAGCGCGATTCCGCTTGCTTCCGCCGTCAGGACGATATCCACGTTGTCGATATCATAGTATTTGGCGAACTCGTCCGCCATCCTGCCCATCAGGGCGCAGTCCACGCGGTGATTCAGAAAACCGTCGATCTTGATAATGTTTCCGGGCAGCACTTTTCCGTCTTTGACGATTCTTTCCTCTAATTCCCTCATCATTTCCTCCTGTTCCAATAGTGCAAAAAAAGGCAACGTCCCCGCTGCCAATTCAATACAACAAATACCGCAGAGTGTGATCTGCAGATCTGTTTACCAATAGTCGCCCGATATGGACAGGCGGTAGAGACGTCCGGACCGTATTACCGGACCTATATTGGCAACGATGTTCTTATTCATTAAGTATAGTACATGGTTTTTCCCGATGTAAACCATAAATATGCCGAATGAGGGTCTTTTTCCCGCTGTCAATCCGAAAGGATTTTCAATACGGCACCGCCGGCCGGAGCGCATCCCTCACTTCCCGAGAATGCTCTTTCTCGCTTTTTCGATATGGACGCGCATCAGCTCTTCCGCCTTCTCGCCGTCTCCCGCCGCGATCGCCTCATAGATCCCCCGGTGTTCCCCGAGGGAAGTGATCGCGCGGTCCGGCGTCTCGTAGGAGACGCGCCTATATTTCACGATCCTTCTGTGCAGCGGTCCCAGCGTCTGGATCATGGTCGGGCTTTTCGTCAGTGCGTACAGCGCCTGGTGGAATCCGGAATCCGCCGCGTTGGTCCCGTCGTGGTCGTCCTTTTCGGTATAGAACTCCTGCAGATCCAGAAGCCGTTTCAGCTCCTTCAGTCCCTGTTCGTCGGCGTTCTCTGCCGCCATTTTCGCCGCGAGGCTCTCGATGCGGTATCGGATCGCGTAGATATCCTCGATATCCTTTTCCGTGATACCCATCACCCTCGCCCCCTTCGAGGTCATCTCCACGATATGCTCCTGCGCAAGCCTGCTCAGCGCTTCCCGGACGGGCGTCCGGCTCACCCCCAGCGTTTCCGACAGCTTCAGCTCCGTTAAAAGCTCGTCGTGCTCGTAAACGCCGGTCAGAATGTCATGCTCCAGCTCGTTGAATATCTGATCCGCGATGGACAGCATTTTGTGATTCATTTCTCTTCCCTCTCCTTACAGCCTGCAGAGCCTTCCGTTTGTCAGCTCCTCGATCTTGAGCTCCAGTTCCTGGTTGGACACGGCGGTGGTCCTTCCGTCCAGATACAGACCGTCGATCCATTCCTTCAGCCGGATGACGAGCTCGTCGTGCTTGCCGACCCCCTCGTTCGCGTTCAGCTGGTAGTTTTCGTTGATCCAGTAGGCGATCCCGGCCAGTCCGGAGGTGTTCGTGATCATGACGGACACGGGCCGGTTCAGGATCTTCTTCGTGTCGAAGATGTTGTAGATCTCCTCGTCCTTCATGAGCCCGTCCGCGTGTATGCCCGCACGCGTCATGTTGAAATACTTCCCGACGAACGGCGTCATGGGCGGGATCTTATATCCGATCTCGTTCTCGAAGTACTTCGCGATCTCGGTAATGGCCGTCGGATCCATCCCGTCGAGCGAACCGCGCAGAGACGCGTACTCCATCACCATCGCCTCGAGCGGGATATTCCCGGTCCTTTCCCCGATCCCGAGCAGCGAGCAGTTGACGGCCGCCGCGCCGTACAGCCATGCCGTCGACGCGTTCGTCACCGCCTTGTAGAAGTCGTTGTGACCGTGCCACTCCAGATACTCGCTCTCCACGCCGGAATAATGCATGAGACCGTAGATGATGCCCGGCACGCTCCTCGGGAGCGCGACGCCGGTATACGGGACACCATATCCCATCGTGTCGCACGCCCGGATCCGGACGGGGATCCTTGCGTCGCGGCTCATCTTCATGAGCTCGTTCACGAACGGTACCACAAAGCCGTAGAAGTCGGCTCTGGTGATGTCCTCCAGATGGCATCTCGGCATGATGTCCGCCTCAAACGCATCCGCAATGGTCGCGAGATACTTGTCCATCGCCTGCTTTCTCGTCAGCCCCATCTTCTTGAAGATGTGATAGTCGGAACAGCTGACCAGGATGCCCGTCTCGCGGATCCCAAGGTCCTTCACGAGCTTGAAATCCTCCTTGCTCGCCCGGATCCAGGTAGTGATCTCCGGGAACTGCAGACCGAGCTCCTGGCAGCGCTGCAGCGCCTCCCGGTCCTTCTGGCTGTAGATGAAGAACTCCGTCTGGCGGATGACACCGTACGGGCCCCCGAGCTTGCTCATCAGTTTAAAGAGATCCACGATCTGGTCCGGTGTATACGGATTGACGGACTGCTGCCCGTCCCGGAATGAGGTATCCGAGATCCAGATCTCCTCCGGCATGTTCATGGGAACGCGCCGGTGGTTGAACGCGATCTTCGGGATCTGTTCGTAGTTATAGATATCCCGGTAAAGATTGGGATCCTTCACGTCCTGAAGGGAATACCGGTAATCGTTTTCTTCCAGCAGGTTCGTCTTGTTGGAAATCTCAAGCATGTACGCATCCTCCGCGTGTCCAATGGAATTAATGTATACAATTATACATCTAATTGCGGATTGTTCAACTGTTTTTTATCCGTTCGGCCGTTCTTCCCCGGCCGTATCCAAATGAAAAGAGGGACCCGGAAAGGTCCCTCATAAAGGATTGGAAAACCCTTATGTTTCCTGAATGGTCAGACAGCCCTCCTCAGGGCACGCCAGCGTGCAGAACCCGCACCCCCTGCATTGATCCGGATTAATGACCGGCTGTTTCCCTTCCATCCGGATCGCGCCGTACCCGTTGTTCTGGCAGGCGGTACAGCACTTCCCGCATCCGATGCACAGCTCCGGATTCCGCACCGCGGTCCTTTTTGCCGAACGGTCCAGCTTTTCATGATCCTCAAACGTATCGAGGCATTTGCCGACCATGTCGGAAACGCGTTCGAAGCCCTTCTCCTGCATGTATCCGTCGAGACCGTGAAGCAGCTTTGCGATGATGCCGAACCCGTTCCGCATCACGGCGGTGCACAGCTGCAGCGTTCCCGCTCCGAGAAGGAGGAATTCCGCGGCGTCTTCCCAGGTACTGATCCCGCCGACTCCCGCGACGGGAAGCCCGACGGTCCTGGCGAGCTCCGACACGCACGCCAGCGCGACCGGCTTGACCGCGGGTCCGGAGATCCCGCAGTAGGTGGACTTGCCCCCGACGCTGAGCTTCGGCAGCATCGTATCAAGATCGATCCCGCAGTATCCGTGCACGGAGTCGATGGCGCAGACGGCGTCCGCCCCGCCCTCCTTCGCCGCCAGGGCGATCTCGGTCAGGTTGGCGACCATGGGCGTCAGCTTCACGATGATCGGGGTATCCTTCCGTCTCGCGTCGCGGATCCATCCCGTCACCTCTTTCGTCATGCCGGGGTCCGTAACCGGAATGACGCCGGATCCGTCCCCCTGCGGACAGGACATGCTGCATTCGATCATGTCGATGCCGGCTTCCTCCAGCTCGTGCACCAGAAGTTCCCACTCGCCGCGGTTCCTCGCCATGATGCTTCCGATCAGGATGCGGTCGGGATACCGTTCCTTCAGGTACCGCGTATCCGAACAGATCTCGTTGATATGCCTTTCCGAGATCAGGTCGATGTTTCCGTACGCGTTCAGTCCCCTGCCCGCGCATGCGGACATGATGGGATAGGCAAGATGGACCGGCTCTTCCTCGACGGAGGTCGTCTTGAAAACGGCGCCCGCCCAGCCGGCCTCAAACGCGCGCTCGATCCGTTCCCTCCGGTCAGAGGGCGGCGACGCGGCGATGGAAAAGGGGTTGATAAAGTGCTTTCCGCAGAAATCCACGGACAGATCATGCGTTAGCTTCACCTGTCATCCTCCTCAAGCAGCGCTTCCATGATGCCGATATACCCGTGCATGGCGGCGACAAGCTGGTCGACCTCGACGTACTCGTCGACGGTATGCGCGAGGTCCTCCCTGGACGGTCCGAATCCCATGGTCCGTATGCCGGCTTCCCCGGCGTAATGGCTTCCGTTCGTGCAGAAGTTGTAGGCGGTCAGCTCTGGGCAAATGCCGATTTCGTCCAGGCGCTGTTT
Source organism: Clostridia bacterium (assembly GCA_017429985.1). Lineage (GTDB taxonomy): Bacteria > Bacillota > Clostridia > Christensenellales > CAG-138 > JAFRNW01. The sequence goes on from JAFRNW010000018.1 coordinate 113,775, forward strand.
GACCTTCTGTACGTACGGCTCCGAGGCGTCGTATTTCCATCCGGGGAAGAACCGCGTGTCCGCAATGGGTTCCCCGGTATAACAGCGTTCCTCTCCCGCGGTAAAGTATGCCTTCGCCTTGAATTCGGGATCCTCCGCTTCCATCTGCCCGATAATATCCAGCACCGGTTTGAGTACACTCCCCGGCGTTTCCTTCGGCAGGAGGCGCCGGTCGTAGGTCACGGAGCAGAGGGACGGTAAAACGGACGCGCCGGGATAGGGCACCGACACGATATCGGTCAGCTCCATGTTGCCTTTCGCAAGCCCCGGGTATTCCGGGACCGGGACCGCCCGCAGCCGTTCGATCAGCCGCACCATCTTGTACACCGCGTTGATCCCCTTCTCCGGATTGGAGGAATGGGCGCTCTTTCCGTAGGTCTCGACCTTGATCTCCGCCCTGCCCCGCTGACCGATCTTCAGATTCATCTCGGAAGCCTCGCCGATCACGACGAAATCGGGCTTCACGATCCGGCTGATCTCACGCGACGCGACCCCTTCAAAGCACTCCTCATGGACGACGCCGGCGAAGCAGATTTCCCCCGGGAAGTCCCGCCCGTGCGCCTGCACGTAGCGCAGGATCGCGATCGCCATGGCCGCGTCCGCGCCTTTCATGTCCGACGTGCCGCGTCCGTATAGCTTCCCGTCCGCGATCTCCCCGCCGAACGGGTCGTGCGACCAGACGGAGGGATCCGGCACCGGGACGGTGTCGATATGCCCGTCAAACAGGATCGTCGGGCCGTGGCGGTCCCCTTTTACGCAGGCGATGATGTCGCCGTAGCGGTCGATTGTGATCTCCGCTCCGATCTCTTTGAATTTTTCCGAAAGGATCTGAACGACCCCTTCCTCCTCGCCGGAATAGCTCCTGCAGCGGATCAGCCGCTGCGTAAAGGCGATCAGTTCCTCATCCCGCTCAAATTTCATGGCTTTCTCTCCTTACAGTTCCGCAATAGATCCGGGCAGACCGCGGAACAGAAGGCGTCCGCGCTTCCTCTCCCCGGTAAAGGTGTTGTGTTCCGCTATGATCTCTCCTCTGGAGACCGTCATGCCGACCTTTCTGTCCAGCATGAGTCCCTCAAACGGGGTATAGTCCGTTTTTTCGTGCAGCATGGAAGCCGTGAGCGCATACGGCGCGCACGGTTCCTCCAGGAACAGGTCCGCGTCGCTCCCGACCCGGATGACGCCCTTCTTCGGATAGATGCCGTACATTTTCGCGACGTCCGTCGAAAGGATGTGTGCGAGGCGCTCGTACCCGAACCGGCCCTTCCCGGGTCCTTCCGAGAGCATGATCGGGGTCCTGGTCTCGATGCCGGGCATCCCACCCGGGATCCGGTCAAACCGGTCCGACACCCGTTTCTGTGACAGATAGAATCCGCAGTCGTCCGTGCCGATCACGAATTTCGCGCCGCCGCTCACCGCGTTCCAGAGCGACTGCCGGTCGGTTTCCCCGCGGATCGGGGGATTGCAGATATAATCGGAACCGTGTTCCCCGAGATACACGTCCCTGGTCAGCATCAGATAGTGCGGGCACGTTTCGCCGATCACCGTCTGCCCCTTCTGCTGGGCCTGCCGGATCAGCTCCACGCCTGCCGTACTCGTCACGTGGCGGATCAGGAGCTTCGCGCCGGTTTTTCCCGCGATCCGGATCACGTTTTCGATCGCGCTCCTTTCGCTCTCGTCCGGCCGGCTCTCCGAGAAATAGGAGATCGCGGTCTTTCCCTCGCGGATCAGCCTTTCGGTGGCGTCGAGCACTTCCCGTTCCGTCTCCGCGTGCACGGTCGCAAGGGCGCCTGCTTCCGCGACCGCGCGGAAAGCCTCCGTCATCTCCTTTTCCGGGAGGTACAGTCCCGATGCGGAATAGGCGGTATAGAACTTAAAGGACGTGAAACCGTCCCGCACGAGGCCGGGGATCTCCGAAAGCGCCCCGGCTTCCAGATCGGTGATCGTACAGTGGAACGAATAGTCCGTCACGCACTCTTTTGCCAGCTCGAGCCTCTCCTCCAAAGCGCTCCGAACGGAATGCCCGTGCGTCTGATCCGCGAAGTCGATCAGGGTCGTAACGCCTCCGATCGCCCCGGACATGGTCCCGTCGTAAAAATCGTTCATCGTCTGTGTGCCGCCGAACGGCAGCAGCATATGGGCATGCGTCTCGATCGCGCCGGGGAGCAGGTTCCTCCCTTCGCAGTCGATCACCCGACGCGCCTGCGTTGCGTCCTTTCCGATATACGCGATCGTTCCGTCCGAGATCCCGACGGACACGATCCCGAGGTCTTCCGGAGCATATACATGCGCGTTTCTGAGCAGCAGATCCAGCATAGCGATACCTCCAAAATCCGGTCTGTTCACCGTCATTCCGCTTTTTTCATTATATTCGAACCGCACCCCTTCCGCAATATTCGCACCCGTTCCGTCCAGCCGCGGACCGGACGGGCTCTGCACTGAATCTGTATGATTTTTCACCGGATCAGCAGTAGCCAATTCCGCACTGATGCTTTATAATGTGAGTATGAAATCGGATGATTTCTTAAGCAAATTCAAAATATGACTTAGGAGGACTATAAGATGAGCGAAGAACTGACCATGGAAGCCCTGGAATCCGTAAGCGGCGGCAAGATCTATAAGGATGCGATCGGCAAGGTCGAAATCACAGACTGCAAGCACGGCGTATATGCAAAGCAGGAGCCGGATGGAAACAGCGCGAACGTCCAGTTCGTCCACCTCGGAGAGCGGTTCTATTACTACGGAACGACCGGTTCGTGGACCAAGATCAAATGCTACAACGGCAAATACGGCTTTGTCAGAACGAGCAAGACGACCGTCGTCGAGAGGTTCTGAGTCCGGACAGACACCAATCCTTTCTAAAGGAAAGCACAGCCTCGCGGCTGTGCTTTTTTGTTGCTGTAATGTGTGTTTCGGGCGTATCAGTATTTTCTCGCGTGCTCCATGTGGGCGAGATGATCCTTGTACGCGGCGATGTTCCGTTCGTTCTCGGAAACCTCGGTGTCGCCGACGCGCCACCAGGAACCGTATCCCTCGGTCATGGACTTCGGAAGGACGCGGATGTCGAATACGACCGGGATATCCTTGATCTTCTTGGCTTCCTTGATCGCCTGCTTCATCTCCTCGATCGTATGGATCGTAAAGGATTTGCAGCCGTACGCCTCGCCGATCTTTGCGAAGTCGACCGGCATGAAGCTGCCGGAATGCGCGCCGTCCTCGCCGCGGAAGCGGAGCTCGGTGCACAGCGTGTCGTTGCCGTGTCCGACCTGCAGGTTGTTGATGCATCCGAAGGAAGCGTTGTTGAAAACGCAGACGTTGATCTTCTTATGCTCCTGGACCGCTGTGAGCAGTTCGGAATGGAGCATGATGAAGCTGCCGTCGCCGACCATCGCGTACACGTCCCTGTCCCCGATCGCGTATTTGACGCCGAGCGCGCCGGAGACCTCGTAGCCCATGCAGGAATAGCCGTATTCCATATTATAGGTGTCGACCGCTCTCGGGCACCACATGCGCTGCATGTCACCCGGAAGCGAGCCGGAGGAACCGATCGCAACGTCCTCGGGATCGATCGCGAAGTTGATCGCGCCGAGAACGGCGGTCTGCGTGAGGTCGGCGTTCAGATCCTTGGCAAAACGGTCCGCGGAAGCCGCGTTCGCGTCGTTGACCTCCGGAACGTAGCCCTCCCCGTACTCGGTATGATGCAGGCGGTCGAGCTCTTTGAACCAGCGTGCGCGCGCGTCCTTGACCTCGGTCGTATAAGGCGCCTGATATCCGTTCAGGGCCTTCAGAAGGACGGGCAGCGCTTTCTTGGCATCCGCCACAACAGGAACCGCTTCCAGTTTCAGCGCCTGGAAATCGGATACGTTGATATTGACGAATTTCGCTTCATCCTTAAACAGCCACTTGGACGCCGTCGTGAAGTCGGTGTAGCGGGTGCCGACGCCGATGATCACGTCCGCCTCCTTCGCGATCTCGTTCGCGGCGGAGCAGCCGGTCACGCCGATGCCGCCGAGATTGAGCGGATGGTCATATTCGATCGCGCTCTTGCCCGCCTGGGTCTCGCCGAACGGGATGCCGGTCGCTTCCGCAAACGCACGGAATTCCTGATGCGCCTCGCTGTAGCGGACGCCGCCGCCGCAGATCAGCAGCGGCTTTCTGGCGGCACGGATCACCGCGGCAGCCTCTTCGATCGCTTCCTCTTCCGGCGCTCTGCGCGCGAGACGGTGTACGCGCTTTCTGAAGAAACTCTCCGGGTAATCATAGGCCTCGCCTTCCACGTCCTGCGGGATCGCGATGCAGACCGCGCCCGTGTTGGCGGGATCCGTCAGCACGCGGAACGCGGAGATCATCGCGGTCATCAGCTGTTCCGGACGGACGATGCGGTCCCAGTAGCGGCAGACGGGGCGGAACGCGTCGTTGGTCGAAATGGAAAGGTCATGCGTCTGCTCGATCTGCTGCAGCACCGGATCCGGCTGGCGGCATGCATACACGTCGCCGGGCAGGATCAATACGGGGATGTTGTTGGCGGTCGCGGTGGCGGCTGCCGTCACCATGTTCGCCGCGCCGGGGCCTACGGAAGAGGTCACGGCGATGATCTTCTTGCGCTTCATCTGCTTCGCGAACGCGACCGCGGTGTGCGCCATGCCCTGCTCGTTCTTGCCCTGCCAGACTTTCAGCCTGCGGGTCTCCTGCTTCAGCGCCTGTCCGAGGCCCACGACATTGCCGTGTCCTGGAAGCATGATCACGCCTTCCACGAAGGGATGCTCTTTCCCGTCATACGCGATGTACTGATTTTCCAGAAAACGGACCAGTGCCTGCGCCATTGTTAAACGTACGGTTTTCATGGTTTCCTCCTGAAAAGAATTCTGATTGGAAGGGGCGCTTTCCGGTTCCGGCGCGCCCGGTGGTTTCAGCCTTTGAAGATATGGTCGTTGGCGTCCGGCTTCCAGAGCCACTCGTGCTCGGGATCGTCGATGCGCGTCTTTTCCCAGGGATTCCCGTCAAGATGGCGGATGCCCCACGCATAGCACATGGCGTATCCCGGCGCGGCTGCCTGGGAATGGAATCCGTGGTTGATCACGGCGAGGCCGTTGTGCCCCGTCTGGTAGATCTCGCCGTTGGAGAACCCGGCGCCGAATCCGTTCGGATAATCGAAACGGTAGAAGTAGACTTCCGGCTGGGGATGATGGTGCGGCGGGTAGGACGACCATTTGCCCGGGAAGTTCAGCACTTCGCCCAGAACCATGTTGGAATACGGGGCGTTCTCATAGTCGAAGAACGTCTTGATCTCGCGGCGCATGGCGCCCATGAGCTCGCCGTTCGCGCCGGCATGCTGCACCTGGACCGTTTCAGGCGTAAACATGACGGGCTCGTAATCGCGGTCATTTTTCATCTTCTGTATGAAGAGCTCCGCGTGGCTGTGCGCGGCAAGCTCGATTTTGACCCCTTTCGGGCACAGCAGGCAGTATGCCTCATGATGGAAGCAGTCCGGCCTGTCGGCTTCCACGGTCTTCCCTGCGTAGGAGAACGTAACGGTTCCCTCGAACAGCAGGACGGCCGTTTCCTTTTCCGCTTCCTCAATCGAGTAGGTATCCCCCGCTTCCATGACAAGCAGGCCGACGTCCATCAGCGTGCCGAGATCGTCTTCGTCAGCGTTGATATATGCGTTGTATCCGCGGTGAGTCTCCTTGGAAATGTACATGCCGGCTCCTCCTTACAGACCTGTATGCTCCGCGATGTACCTGCGGCCCTTGATTGCGTACTCCAGCGGATTCGCCTTTGCGGGATCCTGCTCCGCTTCGACGAGCAGCCATCCCTCGTATTTGGCGTCCGCAAGCAGGCGGAAGACCGGATCGAAGTCCACGTCTCCGTCACCGGGCACCGTAAACGCGCCGTTGCGGACCGCGGTCAAAAAGCTCCAGTCGTTCTTTCTCGCCTCTTCCACGACGGGAAGGCGCATATCCTTCAGATGCACGTGCCCGACCCTGTCGACATACTTCTTCAGCATGAGAAGCGGGTCTTCTCCGGCAAACGTGAAATGACCCGTGTCGTAGCAGAGGAACACGTAGCGGGGATCCGTGTTGGCCATCATGCGGTCGGTTTCCGCAGCCGTCTGCACGACGGTGCCCATGTGATGATGGAAGCAGAGCTTGAATCCGCGTTCCACGGCGACCTTGCCCATCGCGTCCAGCCCCTTGCAGAGACGGTCCCACTCCTCGTCGTTCATGACGTGCTTATGGTTGCCAGTCAGGATGGGCGTGTCGATCTGTCCCTGGATGGAATAGCTCTGTTCGGATACGTTGATCCTGTTCGCGCCGACCGCTTCGAGGAAATCCAGTTCGCGGCTGAAATCCGCGATGTTCTCTTCCAACGGCTTGGTGAGCAGGAAAGAGGAGAACCAGCGGCTCGCGATCCGCATGCCGCGGAGGTCCAGCTCCCATTTCAGCTCTTTGGGGTCCGTCGGATACTTGTTTCCGATCTCGCATCCCGTAAATCCTGCCAGGGCCATTTCGCTGACCGTCTGGCGGAACGTGTTCTCCGCGCCGAGTTCGGGCATGTCGTCATTGCACCAGCCGATCGGGGCAATGCCAAGGTGAACTTTTTCCGGATTGAACATTGACATAATAATCCTTTCTTTCAGGTCCGCGTATTTTTTCGGGCGGCCTGTTCAATATCATTTTAATACAAAAAGCCTTGCTGCAGTACCGCAATCCGCAAAAAGTGTCCGTCAAAAATGGCGGACACTTCTGCGTCAGAAAACGGTTCTTATTTGAAGCGGCCGATCTTCAGGTACTTGTTGGTCTCGGCCGTGCCTTCTTCGCGGGTCAGCTGCATCTTCATCGCGGCGCGGATCGCGTCGATCGTCTCGGGGATCGTCACGCTCTCCTGCGGGATGTTGATCGCGTACATGATGTCGTTCCCGCTCTCCACGATGCTGTCTTCCCACAGCCCGATCTCGTACATATCGCCCCTGCGGTTCCCGAGGTCACGGGCGTATTTGAACAGGCTCGCGTTGCCCTTGAACCCTTCGTCGATCGTGACCGTGCGGATCCTGGGATGCGCGCGGAACGCTTCCAGCGCCATCTCTCTCGTGATCTTCTTTCCGCCCTTCGCGGTCGCAAGGACCGTGATGATATGGCCGTGGGTCACAGGCGTGTGGACGAGGATGCCCGTCGCCTCCACGTGCGGCATGATCGTCATCAGGTCGACCGCCTGATGCGACGGCGCCTTGTCGATCTGCAAAGCGTTTGTCAGTCCCCTGTGGTAGTCGCCCGGATCCGCCACCCTGCGGATGATCGTGATCGCAACCTTCTCGATCCCGATCGCTCTGTCCAGACAGTCCACCGTACGGATCAGTCCCGTCGTGTTGCAGCTCGTCAGCTTCAGGTAGTCCTGGCCGACGCCCTTCTCGTAGTTCGCGTATCCATGGAAGAACACGTCCGCGACGCTGTTCTTCTCGCCGCCCTGGAAGATCGCCTTCACGCCGACCTTCTGGTACAGTTCCTTGTTCTTCGCGCCAACGCCGCCCGGAGAGCTGTCGAGCATGATGTCGACCTTTCTGCAGAGCTCTTCAAACGTGCCCGCTACCGGGATGTCGTATTTCTCGAACGCAGCCTTGTCCGCGCCGTCCACGAGGTACAGATCGTACTTCACGCCGTTTGCGCCGATCATGTCGTTCTCTCTCAGAGCCCGGATCGAAAGCGTCGGCGCCAGATCCGCGATTCCCACCAGTTCCATGTCTCCCTGCATCGCGACACCGTCCGCGAGACGCTGCCCGATCGTGCCGTAGCCCGCTACGCCTACCTTGATCTTTGCCATATGCCTATTCCTTTCATTCGCTGTAAATTGTCAGATCTCGTCAATCCGGACGGGACGGTTTTCCTTCATGGACTTTGCGCATGCGAGCGCGAGCTTGATGGAAACCAGGCCGTCTTCGATACCGACGGTCGGCTCCTTGCCGTCGCGGATGCATTCGATGAACTCGCGCACTTCCGCCTGATAGGAACCCATGTATCTCTCGAGGAAGAACCACAGCGGCTTTTCGGCGGTCACGCCGGCCACCGTTGAAAGAACGATGTTGGACTCGCTGTCGTTCGCATTGGTCACGCAGCCCTTCGAGCCGAACACTTCGCCTCTCTGATCATAGCCGTAAACGGCTTTTCTGGATCCGTCGATCGTCGCGAGCGCGCCGTTGGCGAGCTTCAGGTTGATCGCAACGGTATCCACGTCGCCCGCTTCGCCGATGGCGGGATCCACCATGCAGGCGCCCTGCGCATACAGCTCAACGACTTCCTGTCCGGACAGGTAACGGACCATATCCAGGTCGTGGATCATCATGTCCATGAACATGCCGCCCGAAATGGAGACATACTCTGCCGGCGGCGGCTCCGGGTCGCGGGAGCTGACGCGTACGAACTGCACCTCGCCGATCTTCCCTTCTTCCACCGCTTTGCGCATGGCGCGGTAGTTGTGGTCATAGCGGCGGTTGAAACCGACCTGATACACGAGCTTCTTCGGGGAAGCTTCCAGCGCTGCCTTCACTTCCTCGATCTTTGCGATGCTCTGATCGATCGGCTTCTCGCAGAAGATGTGCTTCCCGGCGGCGATCGCTTCCAGCGAAAGCTGCGCGTGCAGCGTGGTGGATGCGCAGATCAGCACCGCGTCGATCCGTTCGTCGTCCATAATCTTCCTGTGGTCGTCATAGACGCCCTCAATGCCGACGGATCTTGCCCATTCCGCAACGGCCGGCTTCATGTACGGGTCGGCGATTGCAAGGATCCGGGCGTCCGGAACACCGGTAAGGATGCTTTTTGCATGTACCTGACCGATACGGCCTGCTCCGATAATGCCTACGTTAATCATGTTCTTCCTCCATTTTGATTGATATTGAACAACCGGTCTCCCGGCTGTTTATTCCTCCGTGTACGGCGTTCCGGTCCCCTCGACCAGGGAACCGTATGTCCGGCGGATCTTTTCCCAGTTCTGGTCGCGGTCAAGCGCAACGCCTCTGCCGACGCCGGAAACGATCAGACCCGTTCCCTTCTTCTCGATCATGCCGCCGAACTCGCGCAGCAGATCCGGCGCGCTTCCCGGCAGGGTCGAACGGCCGTCGAAGATGATATGCACATAAACGTCCTTCAGCCCTGCCTCATGTGCCATGTCCACAAGGGCAAGCGGATAATCGATGGATCCGTGCGAAGACTTCTTGGTCAGAAGCGCAAACAGATGCAGTGCGGTTCCCCGCTCCTTCACGTCCTTCAGCGTCTCAAGAAATACCGGATTCTTTGCGAACGATCCGTCCTTCATCGCATTGTCCAGACGCACGTCGTCCTGCAGGACCACTCTTCCGGAACCGAGATTGATATGACCGGCTTCGGAATTGCCTGTCTTTCCTTCCGCAAGCCCGACCGCAGGGCCGGAGGCTTCCAGTTCCGCATACGGATAATCTCTGAGAAGCTCGTCCCATTCGGGTGTCGGCGCGGTGAAGATAGGATTGTTCTCGGTCTTGGCGTCCAGTCCCCAGCCGTCGCAGATCAGAAGCAGGACCTTGCCCTTGTTCTTAAAGCGGAACAGCGGCGTTCCCGTCATCTCTTCCGGCTGCTCAAGCCCCATGGCGGAAAGGACGGTCGGGGCAACGTCGCACAGTTTCCCGTGCTTTTTCAGTTGCTCCGTTCCTTCGCCAAGCGCGATGCAGGCAACAAGGTTCGTGGTATGGGAAACGTGCGGTTTCCCTTCCGGCGTATGCAGAATTTCGATATTTCCGTGATCTGCGGTTACAAGAACAGTGTATCCGTTTGCACGCGCATAAGCAACTGTTTTCCCTACATACTTGCTGATTGCTTCGCACGCGACGGGCTTTGCCGCATCGCTCGAAGTATGGCCGATGACATCGCCGTTTGCGAAGTTCGTGACGATGAAATCATACCCTTTGTCGATTCCCTTGCACAGCGTGTCGGCAACTTCCGGAAGCTTCAGTTCCGGAACCGTTTCAAACGGAACGCCCTTCGGCGAAGGAATCCGGATGTCGTCCTCGCCCTCGAACGGTTTCTGGTTTCCGCCGTTGAAGAAGAACGTCACATGCGCGTATTTCTCACTTTCCGCGAGATGCATCTGCGTCTTGCCGTTTTCTGACAGGATCTCCGCCAGAGACTTCTGCACCTTGGATGGTGCAAACGCGATCGGCAGATACGTGTACTTTTCGCTGTACATGGTCAGGATCACAAAATCAAGGGGATCCAGCATCTTGCGCTCAAATCCCTTGAACTGCGGGTCGGTGAAGGCGTCCGTCAGTTCTGTTTCGCGCTCGCCTCTGCGGCAGCAGAAGATCACACCGTCGCCGGGCTTCACAAGCCCGACCGGTTTCCCTTCCGCGTCCATCAGATTCATCGGCTCAAAATGATATTCGGAACCCCCGTTCTCGTAAAGCTTCTCGACCGCGCGTGCCAGCGCGTCGCCGCCGGACAGTTTGTAATTTGCCATATTCTGATTGCTCCTTTTGTATGATTCGTTTCCGGTCACTGAACGCGGGGGGTCGGATCCTCCGCCTGCGAGGGATCAAAAATCCCTTCTCCGGGAAATACTTTCAACAGTTCTTCAAAGTGATGGATGATGCAGTCCGGCCGGTTCTCTTCCGTCAGCTTGAACTCAAGCCCGCCGGGATATTCCGCACCGACGGTACCCGCAAACATGGACTGTTTGGCACCGATGATGTCGCGCTTCAGATTGTCGCCCACAAAGCAGCTTTCCTCGGGGCGGACGCCTGCGTCGCTGAGCGCCAGAAAATAGATGGCGGGATGCGGCTTGCGGAGCATCGTAACAGAAGACTGCTGTACCGTGCAGAACAGGTCGCGGATGCCGTCCTTGTCGAGCCATTCATCGATCTCAATGGTACCGATCAGGTCGCTGATGATACCGACCTTATACCCGCGGGCGATCAGTTTCTTCACGGTATCGATCCCGTTGGGAACCACGACGCGCTCCCCCTTTGCCCTGCGGAAGCAGTACGTCAGCTCAACCGCCGCCTTCTCGATCTTTTCCTTGTCCCACTCCGGGACAAGCCATCTGGTCCAGAGCATGGATTCCGGCGCTTCGCACATGTACTTCAGCGCCCAGTTGCGGTAGGTATCATACCGCTTGTTCAGGAAAGCGTAAAATGAATCCGGGTCCATGTCCGTGCCGCAGAGTTCCGCGATACGGCTGCGCGCCTCGCGGATGAACGGCTCGTTGGTTTCATCGACAATCCGGAACGTTCCGCCGAGATCCAGAAAAACCGCCTTGATGCCATGTTTCATCTCTTCATACCCTCCGTACCTTGTCCCATGCCACGTGCGGCGCTTTCGGGAACAGTTCTTTCAGTTCGCTGAAATCAAAGATGACTGCGTCAGGACGGTTCTCGTCCGTGATCTTTTCCTTTGCAAGCTTTTCGGGCGTGGTATACAGAATAAACATTCCGTAACCTGCAAGACGGGTTCCTTCCACATCGCGGTTCAGGTTGTCCCCGATATACACGCACCGCTCCGGCTTTACGCCGAGCATGGCGCACGCCTTGTTGGAGATGGCGGGATCCGGTTTGCGAATACCTTCCACACAGGACAGAAGGACGGCTCCGAAATATTTTCCGAGGTCATCCGCCTCCAGCCAGCGCGGGATCTCCTGAGAGGTTACAAGATTTGAAATAATACCGAGTTTATATCCGTTTGCGTACAGGTCGCGGATCGACTGAGCGCCGTTCGGCGCAACGACCCTGCGTCCGTCCTTGTTGCGGTACTCGATTGTGAGTTCGATCGCGTTCTTTTTGATCAGATCGCGGGGATATTCCGGCGTCAGCCACTTGGTCCAGAGCTCTTCCTCGGTAGCTTCCCGCATTGTCTCAAAACACCATTTCCGGTATCCGGCATAACGGTAATCCAGGAATTTGCAGAATTCATCCGGATCCCCGGTCTCACCGCACATTTCCGCGATTTTTCTGCGTGCCTCCGCTTCAAATTCCGCGTCGCGCTCTACCAGACGGAGCGTGCCTCCGAGATCATAAAATACAGCATCAAATTCTTTTTCCATGTTCATTACTCCTATGTGTCAGTTTTCCGTGTTGAGAGGCGGGAAGATATCCAGCAACTGAGAAATACGGGTGATCGTATAATCCGGCTGCAAAATGATCTCCTGCGGCTCGTTTTTGATCGTATCAGGTTCATCGATCCGGATCATTGCGGCAAAGCCCGCTTTTCTGGTTCCTTCCACGTCGCGGATCGGATTGTCTCCGACATAGGCGCACTGGGAAGGCTCCTTCCCGATCGCCCTGCATGCGAGATAATAAATGGCGGGATCCGGTTTGCGGAGACGTACTTTGGAGGAAAGGATCACCGCTTTGAAATAATGCGCTACTCCGTCCGCCACCATCCAGTCCGGGATCTCCGTCTCGGTGATCGTGTTGGCAATGATGCCAAGCGTGTATCCGCGGCGGTCCAGTTCGATGATCGTGGATTTTACGTCATCGCGGGGAACCCTGCGGCCGTCATGATCGCGCCACAGTCTCGTGAGCCTTCCGGCGTTCGCGCAGACGCGCTCCGGGTCATAATCGGGAAGCAGGTGCTGGTTCCACAGTTCCATTTCGCCCGCGTCGATCAGCGTTTTCTTGACTTCTTTGCGGTATTTCTTCCAGCGCGCCTCCAGTTTTTCGAAAAACACGTCATGCGGTTCGGTCGCTCCGACAAGTTCCATCAGTTCCTTCTCGGCCCTGTCCGAAAACTCCTTGTCCTTGATCACAATACGCAGCGTGTTCCCAACATCAAAAAAGATCGTATCCGTCATTGTACTTTCTCCTTTTCCGTTTAAAATAATCATTTCAAATATGGTGCATCCGAATATCACTGCCATCCGTTCACACGGCGGATGATATCCGGCAGTTCGTACAGTTCCTCGATCACAAAATCCCCCTCAGGCGCGCCGGATCCCCGGAAAGCGGCATCCCTGTGGGCGATGGAGGGGTTATTGATCCGTACGGCAAGTCCCAGATGCGCGTTTCTTGCTCCGAGCACATCCCTGGAGATCGTATCGCCGACATATCCTGTCTCAGCAGCGGAAACCCCCATTTCCTTCAGCGCGATTTCAAAGATGCGCGGATCCGGCTTCCGGATCCCCGTGGAGCTTGACATCACGATACATTCCATGAATTCCGAAATGCCGTACTCGTTCAGCATATGCGGCACCAGCGAGGTGGAGATGATGTTGGAAACAACGCCCATCCGGATCCCCATGTCATGGAGTTCGCAGATGGTCTCCTTCAGGCGGGGCTTCCGCATATTCGTCACGCGCTCATAATCATAAAGAAAGCTGAGCTCTTCCGCGATCAGGTCAAGCCGGTCCCTTCCGATATGAAATTCCTTCAGATAATAATCATTCCAGATCTCGCCCTGCTGCAGTTCCGTATGATCCTGTTCTCCCCGGTGTTTGTATTCCTCTCCGTTTTTCCGGATGAGGTCTGTAAGCTCATCAGGGGTCGTGTCCAGACAGATGCCGTATTGTGCAAGACGTGAGATAAGATGCTCCGAAAACCGTCTGCAGGAAGCATCCGTCCGTTTTACCGAATGCAGCGTCCCACCCAGATCAAAAAGAAGCGTCGAGATCATTCAGAAGACCCTCCGGAGCAATTGAATTTGTGTAAACGTTTACGATAGCTGTATTTTAATTCAAATACCCTATGTTTGTCAATATGAAACATTGATATCCCCTGGTTTCTTCCGGGAGAAAGGATCAACAGCGCTCCGGATCCGGACAAAACGGAATCAGGCCCTTCCTCCGGTGCCGTTTCCGCCAGATATTCTGATCGTCTTCCCGTTTCGGAGCATTGACAAAAGCGGCAGTCCGATTGTAGAATGAAATGAACGAAAACGTTTACAGTTTTTTCGGAAGCAATTCCCCCAGAGAACGAGGAGACCGGCCATGAGTTCTTTAACGTTAAAAGATGTAGCCAAAGTCGCAGGCGTTTCATACGCCACGGTTTCCCGCGCTCTCTCCGGAAGCCCTGAGATCGGAGAAAAAACGCGTCAGCGCATTCTCAAACTGTGCGACGAGATGGGATACACCCCGAATTCCGTCGCACGGTCCATGGTGATGAAGCACACGAACATCATCGGGCTCATCCTTGCCAGTATCGATAACCCGTTCATGAGTGAGCTCACGGTTCATCTTGAGATCTATGCGCGTGAACTCGGTTATAACCTCATGGTGTGCAATTCGTCCTATAATCAGAAACTGGAACGGGATGTGTTCCGGCTCCTGCTCAGCCGTAAGGTCGACGGAATCATCATCCTCCCGATCAGTCACAGTTCGGACGAGAGCCTGCAGTCTCTTACCTCGCAGGTCCCGACTGTTTTCGTCAGCGAAAACATGCAGGATCTTCCCGAGAATTATATTTCCATTGACAATACCCGCGGGATGAAGATCGCTACGGATTACCTGTATTCTCTCGGCCACAGGAAGATCGTCTACCTCGGAGCAAGAAAAAACAGTGTCACGCACGCGCTGCGTGTTGAGGGTTACACTTCCACCTGCAAGAAACACGGAATCGAGCCGATCATCATTGAAAGCAACTACCCCAGGAGTTCCCACGAAGCCGGGTATCTGCTTGCGCGCGAGTACTTTTCCAAGTCGCATGACGAGACGGCCATATTATGCGCTTCCGACTCACTGGCGATCGGTGTGATGCACGCCGCATACGAAAAGGGGATCCGTATCCCCGAAGATCTGTCGCTGATGGGATTCGACAACATCTCGTTCGCATCCCTTCCGCCGATCAACCTGACCACGATCAATCAGCCAAAGCAGGAACTTGCCACCTCAGCAATGGATTTGCTGATCCAACACATCAACGGCACCGAATCGGGATACTCCAGCAAGCTTGTTTCCCCCTCCCTTGTCATCCGCGGATCCTGCCTGGCTAGGAATAAAGAAATCAATGCAAACGGAGGACCCCATGCATAAATACGAACTGCATCTGCACACATCTGAGACCAGCCGCTGCGGTCATGTACTCGCGGCGGATCAGGTAAAAACCTATCACAACCTCGGTTTCCAGGGTCTGTGCGTAACGGATCACCTGCACGATACCTACCTCTCTACGCTGGACTGTCCGGATGACTGGAAAAAATGTATGGACAGCTATCTGACCGGATACCGCAACGCAAAAAAAGCAGGCGAATCCTTTGGGATGGATATCATACTCGGCTGTGAGCTGCGTTTCCCGGAGAATGACAGCGATTACCTTCTTTACGGAATCGATGAGGAATGGCTGTATGACCATCCGTTCATCTGCCGCATGAATCATCAGTCATTTTTTGATACATACGGAAAAGAGGTCCTGATCATCCACGCACACCCTTACCGGCACAACGATATCGTGTATTATGAATGTGTACACGGTCTTGAAGTGCTGAACTGCAACCCGCGGCATGACAGCCGTAACGAGCTGGCACTCAAACTTGCGAAGGAACACCCCAGTCTCTACCGTACGGTGGGATCGGACGCGCACCGGATCGGCGATGAAGGACTCGCCGGCATCCTTTGCGAAGACCGTGTCAGGGACTCCTTCGAGATGAAAAACGTTTTAACTTCCGGGAACTTCCGGCTCTGGAGCCCCGGAAATGAAAAGATAATTTATGAATGCGAGGTGCTTCAAAATGTATGATCTCATGATTATTGGCCAGATTTCACTTGATCACAACATCGACTATGACGGACGCGAAGAATACATCGCAGGCGGCGCTGTAACTTTTTCCGGTTATGCCGCTGCAGCGATCGGACACAGCGTGGCGGTCGTTCCGAAAGGGAATACGGAAAAGCTGGATCCGTTTAAGGTCTTTGCTGACAGCAAGGTGGAAAAAATCTTTGCGATCGACGCTCCCACATGTACGGAAATGCAGAATACATATTTCACCGCAGACCGCGAACGCAGGCTCTGCCTGAACACGGGAATGATCCCACCCTACACTCCTGATGATCTTCCGGACGCTGAAGCACGCATTTACCATCTCGGCGGCCTGGTCTACGGAGACATCGGAAGCGATGTCATCAAAGCCTGCGCCGCGCGCGGAGATACCGCTGTAGACGTACAGGCTCTTCTCCGGCGCAGATTCGATGACGGCTCGCTGGAACTCCTCGACTGGCCGGAGAAATACACCAGCTTCCCGTACATCCGGTACCTGAAGACCGACGCCGCGGAAGCGGAAGTGCTCACGGGAACGGACGACCGTGAAAAAGCCGCCTATATGCTCTGTGAAATGGGCGCAAAAGAAGTCCTGATCACGCACAACACGGAAGCGATCGTCTGCGACGGAAACAAAATTTATCGCTCTCCCCTGCTCCCGCGCGGACTTGCAGGAAGAACAGGGCGGGGCGACACGACCTTCGCCGGTTATCTGTCCGAACGTCTGACGCATGACATTCCGGAAGCTCTGGAATTCGCGGCAGCGCTTGTTTCCCTGAAGATGGAGACGCCCGGACCGTTCAAAGGAACCCGTCAGGATGTCTGCGACTTCATCAACCAGTATTACCGGTAACAGGAAGCGTTTCTTCCTCTTTCAATAAAAACCCCGTCCTGTCCGGACGGGAAGCAAGAAAGCGAGGTCAACAATAATGACATCCGGTGTATTACTGCTCAAGTCATTTTCGCTCGTGCAGTACCTGGAATTCTTTTTAAGGCTTCTGGTCGCGTGCGCGTGCGGAGCCGCAATCGGCATCGAACGTACAAAGCGGCTCAAGGAAGCCGGCATCCGCACGCATATCATCGTAAGCTGTGCTGCAGCTCTGATTATGATCGTATCCAAATACGGTTTCTCGGACACGGTCCTTGCTGACGGGTCTTTTCTCTACGGAACCCACGGCACGGACCCTGCCCGTCTTGCAGCGCAGGTCATTACGGGAATCTCTTTCCTTGGCGCGGGCATCATCTTCCATACAGGAAGTTCCATCCGCGGTCTGACGACTGCCGCGGGCATCTGGGCGACGGCAGGCATCGGCCTTGCGATCGGTGCGGGGCTTTATGTCGTCGGCATCCTTTCGACCGCCTTGATTGCTGTCCTTCAGGTCCTGATGCACCGGTATACTCTCGGCGCGGACTCCATGATCGTCGGCAAGATCCGCTGCACCGTCATGGACTCCCAGGCTTTCCGTAAAGCCTTCAAGGAATACATCGAATCGCAGAAGATGCAGATCCTCGCAACTAAGGCATCTTTCAACGACGACGGCAGCGCAAACTACGAGTTCACGCTGCGCATGGGTCAGGATACGACCGTCAGCGATATCGCGGCCTTCCTTGAATCGATCGGCAACATCCGGGCCATCAGCTGTGAACTAACGAAATAACGAACCACCCAAATGGCAACCCCTCGGGGATTGCCGACTTAAATATTGTCCCTCTCTCAAAAGATATTCAAACTGGTTGAATAATTGAATTGACAGTGCCTCTCATGAGGTGATAATATTTAATCATACTTTTTACGGAAACGTTTACGCTCAAACGTATCTCAATTTTTATTTCATAGGAGACTTCAAAATGATTAAAGCTGTAATGTTCGATATGGGCGGAACGCTGGAAGATCTGTATTCGGACGAAAAAAACAACAAAGCCACCGCGTATGCCCTCTATGACATCCTGAAAAAACACAATGTCGACGTCCCCTATGAGGCAGAGCCCCTCTGGGAGATCGTCGGTAAGGGAATTCAAGAGTATAAAAAGGATTCCGAGCGCACACTCGTCGAACTGAAGCCGGAGGAGATCTGGTGCGATTGGGGATTCAAAAATATTCCCGTCAACCGCAATAAGCTTGCCGAAATCAGCGAAGAGATCGCACATATGTGGGAAACCACCTTTTATGACAGAAAGCTCCGCGACCACGCCGCTGAAATGCTGAAAGGTCTGAAAGAGGATCTCGGAATGCATGTCTCCGTTGTCAGCAACACCGGAAGCCTGTTCCAGGTCTTCTCTACCCTGAATCATTACGGAGTCCGCCAGTATTTTGATGACATCACGCTTTCCTCGATCACCGGCTACCGCAAGCCGCATCCGAACATTTTCCGCATTGCATTAGCCCAGGCGGATCTTGACCCTTCCGAATGTGCATTCGTCGGGGATACGCTTTCCAGAGATGTCGTCGGTCCGCGCAAAATGGGTTTCGGGCGCGTTTTCAAGATCAATTCCTTCCTGACACCTCAGAAGGATCTCGGCACGTTCGATGTGCAGCCTGATTACCAGATCACGGACATCTATGATGTCTATGCACTTTTGAAGAAAGAACGCGAAAATGAGGCCGCACACGCCTGAGCGTCCCTCGGTTTTCTAATAATCATCCCGGTATTCTGATCTCGAAAAGGAGGCTATAAGATGGCAAAGAAAGGGTGGAAACATCCTCCGATGACCAAAGAACGGTTAAAAAACCAGTTCAACAGCCTGATCGGAAATCCCTTCAACGTGATCGTTTTCATCACGTTGATTCTGCTGTTTGTTCTGATTATCATCCCGCTTCTTTCGATGGTCCACAACACCTTCATCGTGGCGAAATCGGAACTTCGCAACATTCCCGGTGCCAAAGTCGGCGATTATACCCTCTGGTACTGGAAATACCTGATCGCGAGCCCGCTGACAAAAACGATCCTGTGGGTCCCGCTTCGTAACTCCCTGATTATCGGTGCATTCGTCACCGTCATCGCGGTTCCTCTCGGCGCCCTGATGGCCTGGCTGATGGTACGTACCGACATTCCGGGGAAAGGGCTCCTGTCCGCTCTGATCCTGATCCCGTATATGATCCCATCCTGGTGCAAAGCGCTTTCCTGGATGACCATCTTCCGGAATCCGAGCATGGGCGGCAACGGCGTGCTGTCAAGTTTGGGCATTCCCGTCCCGAACGCGCTGGCTTCCGGATTCATCCCCATCATCATCGTTATGACGATGCACTATTACGCATTCTCATACATCATGGCCTCCGGCGCGCTGCGTTCGATCAACTCCGAGCTGGAAGAAATGGGTGAAATCCAGGGCGCTACCAGAGCTCAGATTCTGAAAAGCATCACGCTTCCCCTGATCCTCCCGTCCATCCTTTCGGCAACCATCATGACCATCAGCAAATCTGTCGGTACGTATGGCGTTGCCGCAAGGCTCGGGGGCAACAATGCGGACGGTACCCCGTTCTATGTCCTTGCGACCCGCATGAAGGATTTTATCAACAGCAGCCCGAAAGGCGTCGGCTACGCAATGTCGATTCTGATGATCCTTCTTGCCGCAGGAACCATTATCATCAACCAGAAACTGATCGGTACCCGTAAGTCCTACGCCACGATCGGCGGCAAGGGAACCAGGAGCAATCTGATTCAGCTCCGCAGCGCCAAGTGGCCGATGCTGATCGTTATCTCTCTCTTCCTGATCATCGCCATGGTCATGCCGGTCTTCTTCCTCGTAATGGAATCCTTCCAGATCGTTCCCGGCGGCGGCTACGGTGCGAACAACCTTACGCTGTATGCATGGATCGGTGAACTGCAGAACGCGCCGAACCCCGGCTACGCGCAGAACGGTCTGTTCCGGAATTCGGAATTTGTCCGGGCTCTCGGAAATACGGTCAAGCTTTCTCTGATCGCTTCCCTTATCACCGCAACCTTCGGACAGTTCTTCGGATACATTACAACACGCGGACGCGGCAAATGGTACGGAAACGCTGTTGAGCAGCTCATCTTCATCCCGTATCTGATGCCCGGTGTCGCATTCTCCGCCATTTACTTCTCCATGTTCAGCCAGCCGAGGCTGGGCGGCCTGATCCCGTCCCTGTACGGAACGTTCGCGCTGATCCTTCTTGTTTCCATCGTGAAGCATTTCCCGTTTGCGAGCCGGTCCGGTTCCTCCAACATGATGCAGATCGCCGTGGAACTGGAAGAAGCCGCCACGATCAACGGCGCGGGATTCTGGAAGAGGATTGCGAGTATTATCATTCCTCTCGCGAAAAACGGCTTCCTGTCCGGCTTCCTGCTTTCCTTCATCAGTATTGCCAAGGAACTGGATCTGATCGCGATCCTGATGACACCGAAGAATTATACGCTGTCGTTCCTCGCTTTCGACTATTCAAAGGAAGCCATGCCTCAGGTGGCGGATGCAATCTGTATCGTGATCATCGTATTCATTCTTGTTACCAACCGGATCGCGGATAAATTCGGCGGCAACGTCAGCAAGAGCATGTAAGCCGCGCACGACTTAAGAAAGGAAAACTGTTATGAGTAAAATCGTATTAAGTCACATTGATAAATTTTACGGAGAGAACCATGTTCTCCGCGACATCAATCTTACCATCGAAGACGGCGACTTCATGACTCTGCTCGGGCCGTCCGGCTGCGGAAAAACAACGACACTCCGTGTTGTTTCGGGCCTGGAAAAACCGCAGCACGGCACCATGACCATCGACGACAAGCCGATCATTGACGCGGATAAAGCTTTTTATGAGGCTCCTTCCAAGCGCGGATTGAATCTTGTGTTCCAGAGCTACGCGCTGTGGCCGCACATGACGGTGTTCGACAACGTCGCTTTCGGTCTGAAGATCAAGAAAATGAAAAAAGCGGAAGTGGAAGAAACCGTTATGCGTTCGCTGAAGACCATGCGTATCGAAGAGTACAGAGACCGTTATCCGAACGAGCTCTCTGGCGGTCAGCAGCAGCGTGTCGCAATCGCGCGTGCGATCGCTTCCAGCCCGAAGCTGCTTCTCCTTGACGAGCCTCTTTCCAACCTGGACGCCCGTCTCCGTATCGACATGCGCGCGGAGCTGAAACGTCTGCACCGTGAAACCGGCACGACGATCATTTATGTTACTCATGATCAGGTCGAAGCTCTGACGATGTCCACCAAGATCGCTCTGTTCAAGGAAGGCGAGATCTCCCAGATTGACACGCCTCTCGGTCTGTATACGAACCCCATCGACCTGCAGGCTGCGGACTTCATCGGCAATCCGCGTATCAACTTCATCGATTCCAAGAGCGTCTATGACGGTGAAAACCTGAGCGTTGAAAGCGTGTTCGGTACATACGTGTTCCCGAAATCCACATTGAAACTGGACGAGGAAATCCCTCTGAACAAGGAATTTGATACCGTCCTGGGTCTCAGGCCCGAAATGGTGGATGTCTATACAGAGGATCCCCACCATAAAAACACCGTGCCCGCCAAGGTCTACGCGAATCAGCCCGCAGGCAGCGAAACGCTTATCACTCTGACGGTGGGCGGTCTGGAATTCCTTGCCATTCAGGTCGGTCTTGTGGAATATGACATGAACCAGCAGGTTTTCGTTGTTCTTCATCCGAGCCGCATGAATGTGTATAATAAAGAGACAGGAAGACTCATCAAATTCGCTAAGACCAAACATAAAGCGGGTATCGATGACTGACAACAGTTGCTTGATCATTTAAAGCAGAAAGGAAAATGTGTATCATGAAAAAATCAGTTGCGATTCTTTTATCCGTTCTGATGCTCGCCTCGCTTGCTGCGTGTTCCTCTTCTTCCGATCCCGGAACCGTTTCTACGGAGGTACAACCGGAGGATGCGCAGAAGACCGGCGTCGAGGCGATCGATACGGTAGGTGCCGACGGCATCGACTGGAACCACATGTCGGCGGATGAGCTCTACGAAATGGCAAAAGCCGAAGGCGGCACGATCACGATCTATTCAACGTCTACTGACGCCGATACGGCCCGCAAATACATCCGTGACGTTTATCCCGATCTGAACTTTGAATTCATTTCCTGCGACACCGACACTGTCAAGGATAAGGTCGAAATGGAAGCTGACAGTGGAAACGTCATGGCGGATGTCCTGATGGTCAAAGACGCTTCCGGCGAGATCTACAACGAGCTTGTTCTCTATAACGTCGTGGATGTTTACTATCCCGCCGATATCTGCGAGCACATCGATCCGAAACTGCTGCAGTACGGCATGCCCCTGTATTCCACCTTCAACCCCTGGTTCTATAACACGAGGATGTTCCCGGACGGAGTCCCGATCGAGAGCTGGTGGGACATCGTAGAAGGATATAACGAGGAAACCCAGTCCTATAAGGATGCAAGCGGAAAGAGCACGCAGAAGTGGACCATTTACTCAAAGGGCATCACTTCCCCCTCCTATGCGGCGCTCTGGTCGCAGCTGATCGTCGACGGCGACGCCCTCGCGGAGCAGTATAAGGCACAGTACGGAAAAGACCTCACCATCACCTATAACGGCCACCTGAAAAACACGCCTGGCGTCATGGAACTCCCGGAGAACAACGCAGGCGTTGAGCTCTTCTGGCGTTTTTCCCAGATGCTGATCACGCCTCTGGCGGACGGCGACGCGGTTGTGGAAGCGGTACATGACTCCGTCAACGGACCGACCCTCGGCCTCTGCTCGGCGTCCAAGCTGGACAACTCGAAGCAGTCCATGGGCGAGAACGGATTCGACATTGCCTGGGTTACTGGTCTGAAGCCCTATACGGCACAGAACTCCGCAAGCTATTCCTATGTTGTGACCGGGTGCGACAACCCCGCCGGCGCGCGTCTGTTCATTAACTTCATGATGGGCGGTTCTGACGGACAGAGCGGCTGCTATCAGGTGTTTGACAAGCTCGGACACTGGTCCGTACGTGATGACGTGACCTATCAGAAATCCGGCATCGCTTTTGAAGATGTCGGCCTGACAGCGCCTGATTACAAACAGGTCTATGCCAATTACCCGAACGTTAAAACCTATTGGAATCTCTGGAACAGCACCAGATAATCTGTTTCCATCTCACGCGGCGGGTTTATTCCGCCGCGTGCTGTTGAATCGCACGGTGTACCGCAATGGCAAAAGAACGTTCTGCAATACAGAGAAAAATCGATCAGTTTCTGAGGGTTCTGTTTCTTGATGAAAAAGGAGCCCCGAAAAGCGCTGTATTGCTTTACTCCTTTCTTCTTGCGATTCTCTTTGTACTGATTTATCTGGCAGCCTACCTGCTTTTGCTGGATCCCCTGGAACAATTGTGCTCAGGCGCATCCGTTGCAGCAAGGAATATCATCCAGTACCTGGTCCCGGCCATCGCCGGAAGCGTCCCCTGCGTCGCACTGTATTTTGCCTTCCCGAAGAAGAAACAGCTCGTTCCGTACGCTTTCCTCTGGATGGTAGCCCTCCTCGTGGCAATCATGCTTTTTGAGTTGCTGCTGATCGACTGGTCGGACGCATGGACAGATTATCAGCTCTTTCTGGTAATCCTCGCCATCCCCCTCGCGGTTTCCATCCTTTGCGGAGGAATTCCTGCGACGCTGCTTTACCGGAAGGATATGAAAAAGGCCCGTGAAGAGAGGGAAAATGCCCCGAAGCGTCCGTCCTACTACAATACTTGACTGAGATGCTGGAAGTTTTTTTCTGCAATGTGGGTGACGGAGACGCGATCCTTCTGACAGAGCATCTGCCCGGCGGGCAGAAATACAACGTGTTGGTCGACGCCGGCAGACCATGTCTGGAACCTGCGGACGGCTCACTGAGAAAAGAGGCTGTGTATTACCTTCTGAAACGTAATATTCAGCATCTGGATCTTATGATCCTGACACATCTCCATATCGATCATATCGGAGGTATGTCCCGTATCATTAAAAATATCCGGACGGATCGGATATGCGTTCTGACAGTTCCCCCGCAGAATTCACTCCCGATCATGCCTTCCTTCCGGTCGACGGAAAAGAGGGTGAACGGTCTGTTACAGCTTCTCAACCTCTTCCGGGAGCTGATTGCAGAAGCGGAGTCGCAAGGGTGCCGCGTGGAAACCGCAGTTCCCGGAACAGTATCTCTGACGGACAGGCTGTCCATGACAACCTATCTTCCGGACCAGGAACTTGTCGTTCGCCAAAAAAAAGTTTTTGACGCACTGTACCTTCATAAGGATACGAATTACAGGGAATGCTACCGTGTCGCGGAAGATCGGAACCTCTCCAGCTTGATGAACCGGTTCTCATACGCAGGCAGGAACATCCTGCTGACCGGTGACCGTTATGCATCGGACTGGGAATCGATTCCCATTCCGGCATGCGACATCGTAAAGCTTCCCCACCACGGAGATCCAAAATCCATGACGGAATCTCTGATCAGAAAGCTTGCCCCGCAGTACGCCGTGATCTCCTGCCAGAATGATCCGGCAGCCAGAAAAGACCGTCCGAATGCTGAGATCGTTTCCATGATGCAGAAATATGTGCCGCATATTCTCTGTACGGAAAATAAATCCCTTCCGACGCTGAAGGCATCCACGCACAACGGAATTCTTTTCCGGATCAAAACGGACGGCACCATAAGCTGCAACCTGGTATGAAGTATAATAAATCCCGTTTGCTGACGGTATTTATAAAGAAAGAAAGGAACATTGACATTGATCAATAAAAGGAGAAAAAACATGAAAAAGCTAGTTTCAATCGTTCTTGCTCTGCTGATGGTCCTCGCTCTTGTTGCGTGTGCTGCTCCCGCAGCTCCCGCGGCAGAACCGGCAGTCGAAGAACCCGCCGCTGAAGTTCCCGCAGAAACCGCAGTGGAAGAGCCCGCAGCAGAACCCGCAGCGGAAGAGCCCGCAGCGGAAGAGCCCGCAGCAGAAGAAGTCGCCTATGCTCCTCTTGCTCTCAATATCAAGAATAAGACGGGCGTAACCATCAATGAAGTCTATATCTATGAACAGGGTGCGGAAGACAAGGGCAACAGCGTTGTCGAAGCAGGCTGGAAGGATAAGGATGCCGATGGAGACAATTACGAGAAGAACATCTACATCGTCCGCAAAGCGGATGCTCCGATGGAAGTCTATGTTGTCTTTGAAGATGGCAGCAACGCGACCTGGACACTTCCCGAAACTCTGAAAATGTACGACAAACTGTCCATGAAGAAGGGCACTGATGTCGCAGAGTGGGAGCAGGAAGCCAACGATGATCCGGAAGATATTGCGAAGATGGACGAAGTCGTTGCAGCGGGCAAGACCGCGGACAACTTCTATCCGGGTTATGAACTGATCGCGGTCGAACTGAAGAACAAGACCGGCAAGAACATCAATGAGTTCTACTTCTATGAGGAGAACGGAGATCCCAAGAGCTACAACAACCTCATCGATTATCTCTACTCCGATGACGGTGTCAAGATGGACACCTGGATGCCGGGCAAAGCAAAAGAGGGCGGCAAGTATCTGTTTGACTGCTTTATCCGTCCCCATGCCGAAAACTACATGATCGATGTCGTATTTGATGACGGCTCCGCCATCACCTATCCGATCGAGAACTGGTTCAAGCCCGACGGAGACGGCAACCTGCCCAACGAGATCTCTCTGAAGAGCGCAGAAGACAAATATGATATCAAAGTCCAGTATGACGGCGGCGATCCGGAACCGCTCCAGAATCTTGCCGACGCACTTGCCAAGGGACGCATCGTCGACGGATGGTATCCGACATACGGCGAAGCCAAGGCAGCTCCCGCAGATGCGGCAGAGTACCAGAACCTCGCGCTGAACATCAAGAACAAGACCGGCGTTACGATCAACGAAGTCTATATCTATGAGCAGGGTGCAGAAGACAAGGGCAGCAGCGTTGTCGAAGCAGGCTGGAAAGACAAGGATGCTGATGGCGACAACTATGAGAAGAACATCTTCATCATCCGCAAAGCCGGCGCTCCGATGGAAGTCTACGTCGTTTTCGAAGACGGCAGCACGGCTACCTGGACGCTGAGCAATCCTCTCAGCATGTATGATAAGCTGTCCATGAAGAAGGGCACCGACGTCACACAGTGGGAGCAGGAGCCCAACGATGATCCCGAAGATATCGCGAAGATGGACGAAGTCGTTGCCGCAGGCGTTACGGCAGACGGCTGGACACCCGTCAAATAAGCCGAAAGAGTCTTACGGTTAACAGAACGGAAGCGGTTTTCCCGCTTCCGTTATCTTTTTCCCGTAATATCCGTCCGGTTCGAATCCGTTTATGCTCCGTCCAGATAGTCCCTGATCTCGGCAAGTCTTTTCCCCGCGACGGCGCGTCCAGCTTTATATGCTCTCTCGAGCACCGCAGGATCCTTTTCGGTCCTTTTCATTCCGAGCAGTGCTTCAGGACAAATGATATTCCAAAACAATGTGCGGGGGCATACGTCCCGTAGAACAGAAAAGCACGGCCGGTAAGCCGTGCAAATTCGTTTATTCTCTGCGAAGCGCGTCGATCGGGTTGAGCTTTGCCGCCTGCGAAGCCGGAAACGCGCCGAAAAAGAGTCCGACCACAAAGGAAAACACGACGGCAAGCCCCATGACCGGGACGCTGATAAAGATCGGAACCGACGAGGCTTTTGAAACGACAAACGCCAGCGCGATGCCCACGAGAACGCCGATGATGCCTCCGAGGCACGTCAGAATGCCGGCTTCCATCAGAAACTGTGTGGAAATGAGCCTCCGTTTTGCGCCGAGCGCTTTCATGAGGCCGATCTCCTGCGTCCGTTCCGATACGCTGACCAGCATGATGTTCATGACGCCAATACCGCCTACAAGAAGGGAAATGGACGCGATCCAGATCAGCTGCTTGTTCGTTGCGGTGGCGAGATCCTGAAGGTCTTTCGCCTTTTTCAGGATGTCGTCGCTCTTGTATTTGACGTCCCCCGTATCCTTGGTGAAACGCGCGTTCATCAGCTTCGTCGCCCGGTTTCCGACGTCCGTCATGTCCTCCGTCGCTCTTGCACGGATCGCAAGAGACGGGGGCTCGTCGTACTGATAGATCACCGGCCAGGTCTGCATCGGAACCAGAATGTGCCCTCCCGACAGGTCGGTGTATGTCTGGTAGTCTTCCAGGCTGGTGATCGTCGGCCGGAAGGATGTCGGCTGGGCGAATTCGCCGATGATCACAAACGGCTCTCCCTTGATCTCGATGGTCTTCCCGACCGGATTCTGTCCGTTGAGCAGTGTTTCGGAAACGCTCCCATCGATCAGCGCGACTTTCCTGTATCTGTCGAAATCGTCCTTAACAAAGTTTCTCCCGGCACGGATGATGTATCCGTACACGTTCATATAATGCTCATCGACGCCGTTGATCGTCCCCATGCTGAGCCCTGTTGCCCCGTGGTAAACAGACTGGTACGCGCTCCTGGACATGTAGAACGAGCAGTCCACCGCGTTCGGTATCGCCATAACGGCCTCGCGGTCCGCGGGATTGTAGGACGGGATCCCTTCCGGAACGGGGTTCCAGTCAAACTCCATCTCATAATTGCCCTGATACAGCTTTACGGTCACGACATTATTGCCCGCTCCGACCAGATTCTGCTTGATCTGCTCGTTCGTCCCCATGATCGTGGAGGAGATCGCGATGATCGAAGCGATTCCGATGATGATGCCGAGCATGGTGAGAATGCTGCGCATCTTATGCGCCCATATGCTGTCGAGCGAATCTCTGAAAAACTCTCCCATGCCGCACCTCAATATGATGAACTGATCTTTACGGGAGCGCCGTTCTTCACGTCGCTGCCGTACGGGAAAGCGACGTAGTCGTCCTGCGTCAGCGCGTGATCCAGTATCTCGACATACCCGTACATGACTTTGCCGGTTCTGACCTCGACCTGTTCCAGCTTTCCGTCCGTTGCTTTAAAGACGTATTTCACGCCGTCGATTTCACGGATATAGGCCTGGTACAGATACAGATCGTTTCCCTGCTTCTCCTCGCCCTTGTCCGGCGTGAACTGAATGTACTGTCCGGGCTGGATCGCCGCGTTGTCGGTGATCTTCACGGTGACCATGTATTCTGAAGCGTTGTTGTTCCCTCCGTTGTAGGATACGGAAGAAGACGGCACGGAAGCGATTTCCGAAATGACGCCCTTGCAGGGCAGACCGGTGTCGAACACCATGCCGGTCACCGTCTGGCCGGTCGCAAGCTGTGAAAGCGACATCTCGCTGACGCCGCAGCGGACGTAGAACCCCTCGCTGCCCTTGATGGCGATCATGGTCGCGCCGTTCGCAAGGTCCGCGGGATCGTTGACTGCAGAAACGATGCCGTCGATCTCCGCGCGCACATATCCATCCACACCCCGCTGCTGCAGCAGTTCCACATCCAGACGGAGCTGTTTCAGCTCAACTTCCGCGTCACGGATCTTCTTTGCGATCTCCTGCGCCTTCTGGAGCTTCTGCTCCTTGGTCATTCCGCCTCCGCCGGAGACCACGACATGGTGTCCGGGATCTTCCGGAGTAAAGGTGAAGGTCATCAGCACATAGCTTGTGTTCGTCGTCAGATTGATATCCGGCTTGATTTTAACCGTGACGGAATCCTTCTTGCGTGCTTCCTCGCAGTATTCCTGCAGCAGTTCGATTGAGATTCCCTGCACCCCATAAATCGGCTGCGCTTCCGACCCGATGTTTTTGATCAGGCTTGTATGAACATACGGGGATTGCTCAGTCCCTTTTCCTGTCTTCGGATCGCCGACAGAGATCTGTCCGTTTCCCGGTTTCAGCGAATCCATGCCGATTCCGTGGAACACGACTTCTAGCGTGCAGTGCAGTTCCGCGTCGGAAATCTTCATATAGGAGTTTCGGATAAGGTTGTTATAAACGCCCTTTCCGCTGAACGCGATGATCTTTGCTTCGGAATCCTCGTCCGCCAGCAGAACCGGCTGCAGGAGCCGGACCGGGGAAAGCGCGACGCCCTTCGGCAGAATGCCCAGACCCTTAAAAGCGGTGCGGTCCGCCTCGTCTTCCGTTCCTTCCGGAAGCGTGCCTACATACTCCTTTTTCGCGTATTTCTTATATTCTTTCTTATCCCTTTCAATCTGGTAGGTCAGGGATTCGATCTTCGAGCTTTTCAGTTCCAGATCGATGGCGTCCGCGGTCGCGTCATACTGATAGAGCGGATCCCCTGCCGCAACTGTATCGCCTTCCTGCACGAATACTTCCAGTATCGTGCGGTCCTTGTCATACGGCACGTCCTGCCAGCTGTCCGATGCGGCGGAACCAATCATCTGGATCTCGTCGTTCATCCATCCGATGCTCCACTCGGAAACGGGCACAACGGAAACCTCCTTGCCGGGAAGCAGCTTCAGAACGGCAAACAGAATGCCGCATGCCGCCAGCAGGCCGCCCAGGGAAAACAGAATAATGTTGGTCTTCTTCGTAGGTCTTCTCATTTGATATCGTCCTCCGTTCTGGGACGGAGATCCCTGTCTGAAATGCACCCGTCGTAAATATACTGGATCCGGGACGCCCGCTTTGCCACGCTGTATTCGTGCGTGATCATGACGATGGCTACCCCGTCCCGGTTGAGGGAATCGAAAATCTCCATGATCTGAAGCCCGGATTTCGAATCCAGAGCACCGGTCGGTTCATCGGCAAGAAGCAGCTTCGGGTTGGTGCAGATCGCCCTTGCGATCGCGACTCTCTGGCACTGGCCTCCGGAAAGCTGTCTCGGATAAAAGTCCATCCTGTCCTCCAGGCCGACCCGTCTCAGCGCTTCCTCCGCCATTTCGCGACGTTCCTTTCTCGGAATGCCCCGGAATGACAGCGGAAGGGAAACGTTCTCCCATGCTTTCTGCCGCTGCATCAGATAGTACGTCTGAAACACGAATCCGATGTATTCGTTCCGGATGCGCGCCATTTCCTCATCGGTCGCGTGCGAATAATCCATCCCTTCCAGCAGATAGGTACCGGAAGTCTGGACGTCGAGATACCCGAGAATATTCATCAGGGTCGTTTTGCCGGATCCGGAAGGGCCCATGATGGCAACGTATTCGCCTTCGTCGACCTGCATGTTGATATGATGCAGTACGGGAACGATCTGTTCCCCCTGCACATAATCCTTGCAAAGATCTTTTATTTCAACGATCAATGTCCTTACCCCGCGATTTCCGCTTCTTCCATGATCCCCGCTTCTTCCATCATCTCCGGTTCAGCCTGCCATGCGTCCCCCGCAGGCTCCCCGTCCGGGGATTCCGCCGCGTATCCCGGATCCGCAGCCTTCATGCCGGTATGGATCCCGTCGCTCGGATACGCGATCCGGTCCGACGCACCCAGTCCCGCCGTGACTTCATAGGTGTCCGTGTCTTCATCATAGTTTCCGACGGATACGCGCCTCTTCTCGATTCTGTCGTTGCTGTCGGCGGCATACACATAGAATGCCCCGTTGTCCTCCACGAAATAGGAGGAGAGCAGCCGGATCCCCGACCCGATGCTTCCGGAACCGAACTCAATGTACAGGTGCTGCCCCATCATTAGGTCTTCCGTACTGTCCAGAGAAACATAGAAAGCGTATTTGCTGGTGTTTTCCCCCGCGCTGTCGGAATAGTATCCTTCTCTCTCGACGGGCTGCTCCGTATTCACCTTGACGATCGATCCGGACCAGGTCTTGTTCTCGTCCACCCTGGAGCGGAGCGTCATGGGCGTACCAACCGACAGCTGATAGGCGCCCTGCTCAGAGATCGTTCCCTTTACCCAGAAATCGGCGTTGGAGACGATCACCATGTAGGCGTCCTCGTTATTCGAGGGCATCATTTCGCCCGTGTTATCCGAGGAAGGCGGATTGATGGACCGCACGGTGCCGGAAGAGGTCGCCCGCACGATATTGTCATCGATAATCGCCTTGGCTTCATCCAGCGCCTTCTTCTTTTCCTTTGCGTCATACTCGGCTTTCATGACGTTCAGTCTCGCCGTCTGCAGCTGGACGTTCAGTTCCGCCTTTGCAGACGCTCTGGCTTTTCTCAGTTGCTTCTCAAGGCTTCTGATCTCGTCGTTATAGCTGGTGATATTGTTCAGCAGCGTTTCGTAATCGATGAGCAGCTGCTGGGACGTCATCTGCAGTTTGTCGATATCATAGGAAAACAGAGGCGTTCCCTCCACCACGTCGTCTCCGACTTCAACGAAACACTGATCGACGGTCCTGTCTTCCTCCAGACGGATCTTCACCTTGTTCTTGGCTTCCACGATACCGGAGTACCGGTCGCTGAGCACGACGCCGCCGTTTCCCTCGATGATTTCCGCCACGGTCTGAACGTAAGCGTAATCATCCGTTCCGGACCCGTTCAGCAGGTAATATGCGCCGATCCCGGCGCCGATCAGCACCAGTGCAATCAGCACGATCGCGCCGGGCTTCAGCTTCCTTTTTTTCTTCTGTGTTTCCAATTTTTATTGCTCCATTACGAATTTCAATCTGTCTCGGCGGGCAGCGGTCAGTCGTCCCGTATGCCGAACAGCCCCTTGAAGAAATCCTCGAACCGGGAGAACACTTCCCTTGCGGTCGCCCCGGGTTCCGCCGGGGTCTCCGGCGCGTCCGTTTCCTCCGGCCCGGAGGGTTCTTCTTCAGAAAGCGGCTGAACCTTCGGCACGTAAATGCTGTCCGTCGTATACAGGAATTTCACGGACCCCGACTCCACGGGGCCGGAAGAATAGGCGGTATATGCCTCTCCGAGGTCCAGGATCGCGTCTTTGCGGTCCACCGTCACGGACAGCCCGTCCGTCTGTTTATCCAGTTCCTGCAGGCCGTCGTTGTAAAACTCCCGCAGTCCCTTATAAAGAGATCTTGCTCCGTTTTTCAGTTTTCCGGCGCTGGACGTAAGTGCGGAGGCCCCCTTGTGAAGAGTCTCAACGCCCTTCGCCAGTTTCGAGGTTCCGCTCTTCAGATCATCCAGATCGACGGACGGGATCTCTTTCAGGATCCCTTCCGCCGTTTTGGCGTTCCTGAGCGCGTCCCCGAGTTCGGAGAGCGCCCCGGAGATCTCCGCCAGAACCTCGGGATCCAGGCTGCTCTGGATTTTCCCGAGCGCGGAGGAAATGTCGTCCGCCGCGTCCCCCGCGGCATCCTCCGCAGCGGATACGGCTCTGTTCAGTCCGCTCATGTCCATCGACGAAACGGCATCCCGCAGGGAATCCGTCCCGTTTTCGAGATCCTCGATCCCGTCCGTGAAGTCGTCCATGCCTTCCGCGTATTTCTGCAGTCCGCGGTACAGCGCTTTCGCCCCGTCCGTCAGATCCGCCCCCGCATCGTTCAGGTCGTCCACGCCGGAGACGAAGTCCTCCAGGTCGTTCATGCTGCCGAGGTCGTCCGCGTTCAGCAGGCCGGTCGCCACCACCGCCGTAACGGACTCCATGGAAAATGATTTCGTGTCGGCCTCAACGGTAAAGCTTTCGGAAAGGGAATCCTTCGCGTCGGTATCCAGGCTCTTCGCCAGTCCCGGGAACGTGGTCCCGATCACCGTGGCCGCCCCGGCGTCCGTCATGAGTTTCGCGTTCTTCACGGTAACGTTTTTGAAGGAATCGCCCATCTCCATCATGGTGATCACAGTCAGGGGCGTATAGAGCTCGACCTGTTCCCCCTTCACCGTGACCGTATTCTTCAGATTGTTTGAATACCGAACCGTGATAAGGACATGACCCGACTTCCCCGCGATCTCCTCCGGGGACATTTCGGTACCGTCAAGCGCATAGGTTACGGACATGGTAACGGGAAGCTGTGCGGGGTCTGCGGTTCCCTGATAGCTGACGTCTTCCCCGTCCGCGGCAAACTTCCATCCCGATTCCGTTTTCACGGGCGTTTTGTTCTGCGTGAGGCACTTGACGTCCGTCAGCGTGCTGGCGTCCTCTATCGTCTCCCGGCCGTCCGGGTTGACCATGTATACGCTGGACAGTACCTCGCGGGGGTTTCCGGAAGCGTCCGCCGTGACGTAGACCGTCTCGGTCCGCTCAACAGCAACACTGTCCGCACTCTCCGCGGCCGTCATACGGAACGGAGAGAGCAGCAGTGCGGCTGCCATCGTCAGGCATACAATTGTTCCGGCAGCGCGTTTCATCTGAAGAGATAGACAGCGAATGTGGAAATC
Organism: Clostridia bacterium; assembly: GCA_017429985.1. Lineage (GTDB taxonomy): Bacteria > Bacillota > Clostridia > Christensenellales > CAG-138 > JAFRNW01. The sequence continues at coordinate 146,626 of JAFRNW010000018.1, forward strand.
AGAAACAACGCAGCGAAAATAATGCAAAGAATTCTGACTGTTTTTTTCATTTCATTTCCTTTCCGTCCGGTCCGGATACCGGTAAAAAACTTTTGTTCAATTTTTAATTATATCATGCCAAGATGCCGTTTCACAAATCCCTACTCGGCGCTCTTCAGCGATTCGACCATGTTGATCCTCCGCACCTTTCTGCGCATGAACAGATTGACGATCATGGCAAAGGCCAGGGAAAGCACGGCGGAATACACATAGCTTGTGGGATCCGCCTTCCGGATAAACATGACCATGTCCACTTCGACCGTGGTCACGACAAACCTGTGGAGGTATTTCCCGAATACCAGGCCCAGCACGGTGCCGATCGCGGCAAGCGCGTTGTTCTCCCGGAACACGTAATCGTACATCTCCTTATCCGTGAATCCGAGGACTTTCAGGGTCGCAAGCTCCCTCCTCCGCTCCGTGATGTTGATGTTCGTCAGATTCAGCATCACGACGAAGGAAAGCGCGGCAGCGGCGGCGATCAGGATCCCCACGACGTAGTTCAGAACGCTCAGGGCGTCATAGATGTCCTGATGGATCCCCGAGAGGAACGTCGACAGATAGACTCTGCTGTCTGCGAGGAAGCGGGTGTTCCATTCGTTCTCGATCGCTTTCCTTGCGGACGGGTCGGCCTCCCTGTACCCTGAAACGTTCGCGTACACGCAGTTGAACTGCGCGTCTTCCCCTGTCAGGCGTTCATAGTATCCGGACGTAAGGTAGATATAGTGATAGACATAATTCTCGGCAATTCCCAGAATGTCCGCCTCATAGGTATCGTCGCCCACTTTGAACGACACTTTCCCGCCGGGCGAAAGATTGTGGTTCTCCGCGATCTTTCTGGTAATAATGGCGCCCCCGTCCCCGAGCGGGATGGGGTTCCCATCGTCATCATTGAAGCAAATCAGCCTGGAAAGAGCCTCCGGGTCGCCTGTCACAAACAGATGCAGGTCAGTCGTCATATCGTCCGCGGATCCGCCCGAAACGCTCTTGTCGTAGCAGTACGCGACATTGTACAGCTCGTTTCCGGGATCCAGTTTCGTGATCAGAGCGTCCATCTCCTCCCTCGGCAGCGCGTCGTACAGATACGCCTCGAAATCAAGAAGCCACAGTCTCTCAAACTGCGCGGGAATCATCCCGAAGATGGAATCCGACAGGCCGAACCCCGTTACCAGGAGGCCGCAGCTTCCCGCGATGCCGATCACGCACATCCAGAACCGTTTCTTATACAGGAACATGTTCCGGATCGTGACCTTGGTCGTGAATCCCAGCCTGTTCCAGATGAATCCGACATGCTCCAGCAGAACCCGTTTGCCGGGTTTCGGCGCCTTCGGCCGCATCAGGGACGCGGGCACTTCATGCAGCGCGGAAAACGTGACGGCCGCGGCGGCGAGCGTAACGCTTCCCACGATCAGCAGGACGGACATCGCGGCCAGATCCGGCCAGTACTGGACGTGAAAGTCTGGAAGGCGGAACATGATCCCGTAGGAATTGACGATGACGGTCGGGAACAGCCAGAAGCCGATCCTTGCCCCGATCAGGCTGCCGGTCAGGCTCGCGAGAACGGCGTACATCAGTTCCTGCATGACGATGGATCTCTGGGAATACCCCAGCGCCTTCAGCGTTCCGATCTCGATCCGCTGATCCTCCACCATCCTCGTCATGGTCGTCAGCGCGACGAGCATGGCAACGAGCAGGAATATCAGGGGAAAGTAGGTGCCGATCGCCTTGATCCGCTCCGTGTTCTCCGAATAGTCACGGTATCCGGGATTGTCTTCCCGGTCCCGTACATACCAGGTCGCGTCCGTCGTTTTCCCGTACGCCTCGATCCTGTCGCGCACGGCGTCGACTTTTTCTTTGTATGCGTCGGAAAAGCAGTTCAGCTCTTCCGTTCCGGCGACCCGGATATCCGCCTCGGAATACCGTACCGCGACGAGCGACACGAGCGGAAGTTTGGACCCCAGCCTTCCGATTGCGTTGCCTGACACGTACGCAAAACCGTCACTGTCCCCGTTGCCAATCGAACTGTGGCCGCGGCTGAACGAGGAAATATACTTAGACGAATCCAGGAACCCGCAGATATACATTTCTTCCTGGACGCCGTTCGCGGAAAGAACGACCTTGCCGCCCCTCTCAAATCCCGCAACGGTTTTGAGCCTGGTGTCGACGGCGATCTCGTGGTCGTCCTCCGGGAATCTTCCCTCCGTGAGGTCGGGCCTGTTCAGCGTGAATTCCTCCCCGCTGATGCCGTAATCCGGCTTCACGGACCACCTTGCCGCGTGTTTGTCCTGCTTCGGAAGCGGCATGGAGATCAGATGGATGTTATACGCCGTGACCTCCCCGTCCGATTCCTCGTGCATCATCACGTCCGAGGAAAGAAGGGGGATCACCGTTTCCACGCCCCTGATGGCCTCCAGCGCGTCCAGATCGTCCTGCGTGATTCCCGCGGAGGAGACGACAGTTATGTCGGCAAGGTCCGTTTTGTCCAGATACCGGTCCGCCGTGACCTGCATGTCCGGGCTGGAAGCGCGTACCCCGGCAAAAAACGCCACGCCGATCAATGAAATGAAGAATATGGAAAGAAACCGCGTCATCGTATGCGCGATTTCCCTGAACAGGTTGATCCACAGATACTTCGATCTCATTCGTCTACCATTCTATCTTCTCTATCGACACCGGATCCGGATTGAATACGCTGTCCGCGATCCGGCCGTTCTTGATGGTCACGACCCGGTCCGCCATGGGTTTCAGCGCGGCGTTGTGCGTAATGATGATGACGGTCATCCCCTGCTTTCTGCAGCAGTCCTGCAGAAGCTTCAGCACCTGCTTGCCGGTCTGATAGTCCAGCGCGCCGGTCGGCTCGTCGCAGAGCATCAGTTTCGGATTCTTCGCTAATGCGCGGGCGATGGATACGCGCTGCTGTTCGCCGCCGGACAGCTGCGCGGGGAAATTCCTTTTCCGGTCGGCCAGTCCGACCAGTTCCAGGACCTGGTCCGTATCGTACGGGCTGCTGCAGATCTGCGTCGCAAGCTCCACATTTTCCCTGGCGGTCAGGTTCTGCACCAGGTTGTAGAACTGGAACACGAAGCCCACCGTTTCGCGCCGGTAAAGCGTCAGCTTCCTCTGGGAGAATTCTTCAATGTGGACCCCGTCCACAATGATCTCGCCGCTCGTCGCGGTATCCATTCCACCGAGGATATTCAAAAGCGTGGTCTTCCCGGCGCCCGAAGGCCCCACGACCACGCACAGTTCCCCTTTTTCAACCGTGAAGTCGACTCCGTCCAAGGCGTTGATCGTGACCTCGCCCATGCGGTACTGTTTCTTTACGTTTCTGATCTCGATATAAGCCATCTTTCCATCTCTCCCTGCTGCACCATATGATACCAAAACCCATATCCCCATACAATAAACACGCGCATTATGTTGAAAGGATTTCACAATCGGGGCATAAAAAACAGGCGGGTAAACCCCGCCTGTCTGGACCGAACGGAATGCTCATTCCGCGATGCTCTCGTAATTCTCCGGATACCTCTTGACGGAATCCTCCTTGAGCCAGCCCTGAATGAGATTGTTGTAGTATTCGGACTCGTGGTTGCTGACCGCCATGGTGTTGAACTCGTCCTTGACATCCTCATAGGCGATCGGACCGCTGGGAACGTTGCCCATCCTCTTGATGATGTGGTAGCCATGCTCGGACTGGACGACGGGCGAGACGTCGCCCTCGTTTTCAAGCGCCAGCGCGGCGTCCAGAAACTCCGTCACGAAATTGGCGCCTTCCCCGACCACATATCCTTCGGGATTGGTGGCCATGCCGGGATCAATGTTGTACTGGCTGAGCAGCGCCTCGAAATCTTCGCCCGCCCCGATCTGTTCGAGGATCGTATTGGCCGTTTCCTCGTTGTCGACCAGGATCTGGCGGACATAGAAGAATCCCTCCGGCACATAGAGCGGCATGTACGTATAGCCGTAGACATGGTACTGCTCCATCACAAAGTAGTAGGACGGGTTCTCCGTAAGCTCCTGCTTCTGGAGTTCCAGCTCGTCCTCGTACATTTTTACGAGGTCGTCCTCGGTAAGCGTCGCGTCGGCAAGCAGCTGCTCGCGGTATTTGCTGATGCGGATGGAATCCTCCTGCTCCCGCAGGAACTCCTTCTTCAGTTTGGAAAGCGACGTTCCGCTCTTGGCAAGCGATTCCGCCATGATCTTCTTGGCATACACTTCCGGATCGGTGGATCCCGCCTGTTTGGCGTAATCCACAAACTGCTGGATGAATTTATCGTATTCGGCGTCGGCGGCTGTTTTTGCCGTTTCCTTTTCTTCCGCCGTCAGCTGGACGCCGGCCTTTTCCGCCTGATATCCCTGGACCGCGTTCGAAAGCTGCTGATCCAGAATGAGATCCAGAAACTCCCGTCTGCCTTCCGGTGTCGTTGTATCGAAGCCGTATATGGTTGCATACGACTGATTGCTGTCGTAAATATTCTTCAGTTCCGTTACCGTGATGTTCCTGTCGCCGACGGAAGCAGCGATCTTTCCGGAAGCGCATCCGGTGGTTGCAAGCGCCATGCATGCCGCAAGCAGTGCGGCAATCATGATTCTGCCAAACCGTTTCATGAGTGTTTCTACCTTTCTGATCCTTATAATGTAATATCGCAACCTAAGTATTATACTTACCAAATATCCGTCTGTCAAACATCCGGGGACAGGATCCTGAGATAGGCCGCCATGCCACCCGTCTGCCGGTTGTCCCCCCGGTAGGAGTACAGCCGCGGGTCCTCCACCGTGCAGACCCCCATCAGGGAAATGTGCTTCGGAAGAACGCCCGCTTCCATAAACTGGCTGACCGCGATCATCCACAGATCCACATACGCCTTTCCGGGACGTTTCCCGGGCATGAGGCAGTCTGTCGCGGGAAACGCGTCCGCGAAGTCCCTCCCCAGCGCCTCGTCCACTTCAAAGCAGTTCCCGCAGATGGAAGGTCCGACGCCCGCCACGATGTCGGCCGGATCCGATCCGAATTCCTGCAGCATCTTTCTGACGACTTCCCGCCCAATCCTGTCGAACGCGCCCCGCCATCCCGCGTGGCACAGTCCGATGCTTTTCGTATGCGGGTCCGCGAAATAGAACGCCATGCAGTCGGCGTGTCCCGTCATAAGGGTCACAGCGGGATCGTTCGTCACGAGTCCGTCGCAGTCGGGAAGCGGAGGAAACGTATATCCTTTTCCCCGGTCGTTGCGGTCCACCCTGAGAACGGTCGTGCCGTGCACGTAGGCGTCCATGACCATGCTTTCCACCGGAATCCCTTCCGCGTCGCAGAAGATCCGGTAGTTTTCCATGGTGACCGCCCTCGGTTCCTCTTCTCTGGTGAAACTCAGGTTCAGGGAGGCGAGATGTCCGGTGCTGATTCCGCCCGTACGTGCAGAAAAGCCATGAGCAAGCCATGGCATTTCAGAAAAGGCCGGTAATGTAAAGCTCCCTACCCCGCTGTCGTTCTCGTGATACCGGTATCCGCGTCCGACCAGCTTCCAGGAAGAGAGGAAATCCTCTTTGTTCATCAGTTCTTTTCGTCCAGAAGGCGCTGAAGCTCCGCCATGAAGGTCTGCGTGTCCTTGAATTCACGGTAGACGGACGCGAACCGGACGTACGCGACCTCGTCGACCTTCTTCAGGTTGTTCATCACGATCTCGCCGATGCTGGCGGTCGACACTTCGGAAGCGAGCGTGTTGTAAACGTCCCTTGTGATGTCCTCCACGAGCTTGTCCTGCGTCGCGGCAGAGATGGGGCGCTTTTCGCACGCCTTGCGGATCCCGCTGCGGATCTTCGCGCTGTCGAACGGTTCCCTGCGCCCGTCGCGCTTGACGACCATGATCGGGATCTCCTCGATCTTCTCATAGGTCGTAAATCTTCTCCCGCATTCCAGGCATTCCCTGCGGCGCCGGATCGCGCTGTTGTCTTCTGTCGGTCTGCTGTCGATGACCTTGCTGTCGGTACTGCCGCAATATCTGCACTTCATAGTTCAGGCTCCCCTTCCGAATGGACTTCATCTTGTATACTTGTACAAAAGGAATATACCATATCTGTTCCGCAAGCCGTAAACCGGAAACACAGAATTAAAACATTGTTCAAAAAGCCTTCCGGCGCCGCGTCCGCCCCCGTCCGGACAGCAAAAATGCACAGGCAGAAGCCTGTGCAAAGGGAGTGTTTCAGATAATCGGACGGGAGATTACGGCTCCGGCGTCACGATGGGCGCCGTGTACATCTCCAGTTTCGCGTCCCCGACAGGGATGGCGGCGTACTGACCGGCCGCCATCGAATAATCGACGTACGCGCCGCCGCTGATCCTGTACTTTCCGGTGTTTCCGCCGAACAGCCCTTCCTCCATGTTGTTGTAGGCGATCAGGCAGTTCTTCAGCTCCACGGCGTCGGTCCCTTCTTCCGCCATAAACAGATTGCCGGCGGAGTTGAACGCGAAATCGCAGTCGGTGAAACGGACCGTGTCGCATCCGGAGAAGAGATTCCCGATATACCCGAACGTTTCAAGGAAGGAGCATTTGTCAAACTGCACGCCCCTGCAGCGGTACATCTCCACATGGCCGTAGGAGCAGGAATGGATGATCGTATCCTTCACGTCGATTCCCGCGGTATCCTCCGCCGTAATGCCGAACGTCCCGCAGCCGAACAGTTCGCATCCCTGCACGGACGCGCCGGTGCACTCGTTGAAGTCCACGACCGCGCCTGTGCATTCTCCCTGATCCGTATGCCCGACGACAAGACCTTCAAGCCGTACATTGGAGCAGCCGGAAAACTGGAGAACGATCGCGTAGCGGGATTCCGCAAGCAGGGTCGACAGAAGCGTGACCGTTCCGTCCGAGTCTTCGAATTCACCGCGGATGCAGAGATTGCTGACGCCTCTGATCTTCAGCTGGAATCCGTCCCACGAATCTTCCCAGACATAGTACGGACGCACGCCCTTTCCGTAATCGGAAGCGCTTGTCATCCGGTATTCGCCCGCCTTCAGAATAATCTCCGTGTCCGGAGCGATCGCGGCGAGCAGCTCATCCATGGTGGAAACGGTGACGGTATGCGCATATGCCGGACGGTTTCCTTCCGTAATGCTGAGGAACGGAATCCGGTTCCCCGTTCCGAAGTTTCCGGAAATAGATCCGTTCAGTTCCCGCAGGATCTCCCGGTCGCGAAGCATGAACTCGTAGCGGCCGGTGCCGTCATCCGGATAATCCACGATCTCTTCGTCCATGTACCAGGGAAGGGAAGCATAAGCCTGATAATCCCGGAACATAAAAACGACTTCTTCCAGCGTGTTTCCGTCCTCCGTGTAGGCAGGATCCTGACCGGTGCCGACCTGGATGGAATACTGCATGCCGCCCGCAAACCAGCGGGTCCACAGGCCGTATCCGGTATCAACGACCGCATAGGGGTTGCTTTCCGTCAGATAGGTATCCGGCGTGGTCGAGCCCGTCATGTAAATCCCGGAGATATCGCTCTCCGTAATGCCTGCGCGGATCACGACCGGGATCCCCTGATAGGTATAGCGGTACTCGCCGATCTTCGGTTCGCCGTTGATCACGGTAAAACCTTCCTCGGCGATCCCGTCGTAGACGTTCTGTACGCTTTTGATGTTGCAGCCGACCATTCTGTTGATCTCGTCGACAGATTCGACGTTCACAATGGGATTGGGCAGCCCGACCGAATCGCCGCCCAGCTCGTTCTGCGGCTTGGGGGTGATTTCCGAAAGGCTCTGCTGTTCGGCAGAGGCGCGGGCGCATCCTGCAAAGCAGGAACAGGCCAGCAAGCACACGAGAATGATTCCAATAATCTTTTTCATGATAGTATCCCCTTTCTTCCTCGGCATTAAACCACATCCCCCTTCTTTTGGCAACCCGCTTTTCCGTTTCTTGGAAATGTTGTAACAATTGCTTTTCAATATAAAAAACCGGCCCGATGCAGCACCGGACCGGAATAATCCCAAGATTCCGCCAATCAATACTTGCGTTTCCTGGCGGCTTCCGCCTTTTTCTTGCGTTTTACGCTCGGCTTCTCATAATGCTCACGGCGACGAACTTCTGCGAGGACGCCGGAACGGGCACATTTGCGTTTGAACCGCTTCAGAGCGCTTTCAAGGGATTCATTTTCACCAACGCGAATTTCCATTTGTTTCCCCCCTCTCTTAGGCGATTCCTTCTCTTAGGAGAAGACGCCGAGGATTATTATATGCAAGGATAATCAATAAGTCAAGAACAGAATCCGCAGGTTTTTTCCGTATTCCTGCGGATACGGGGCAGCGTCCCTTCCGTTTCCATTCCCGCGCGGATGTGGTACAATGAAGCAGCGGTTTCTGCCGCGGAAAGGATGTACACCGCTTTGAAAATAGGCCAGTTTACAGACAGCTTTTTCCCGATCGTGGACGGTGTCGGACGCGTTGTCTACAATTACGCGACCACGCTCTGCGAAAAGGATCAGGAATGCTACGTCATTTCGCCCATGGCGGATATCGGATACCTGGGCGGGTTCCCCTTCGAACTTCTGGAATTCGTCAGCGTCAGCGTTCCCACGCAGGAGCAGTATCACTCCGGCATCCCGCTTCTGGACGTGCATTACAACAGACGCATGCAGAAGATCCAACTGGACATCATTCACGCGCACAGTCCGTTCATTGCGGGACAGGAGGCGGTCCGTCTCGCGAACGAGCGGAAGATCCCGCTTGTCGGGACCTTCCACAGCAAGTACTACGACGATTTCTACAAGCTGACGAAAACGAAAATGCTCGCCGACATCGGCGTGAAGATGGTCGTGAATTTCTATGAGCGCTGCGACGAGGTATGGGCGGTCAGCAGCAATTCCGCCGACGTCCTCCGCGATTACGGATTCAAGGGCGACATCGTCGTCATGCCGAACGGGACACCGGACGTCAAGCCTTCGGACGAAAACATGCGCGCCGCGAAGGAGCGCTTCGGTCTGGACGGCCGTCCCGTCCTCATGTACTGCGGCCAGATGAACTGGAAAAAGAATATCCGCAGAACGCTGGAGGCGGCGGCGCTGCTTGTCAAGGAAGGATACGACTTCCAGCTGGTCATGGTCGGGCAGGGACCCGACCGGGAAGAGATCGCGGATACCTGCACGGAACTCGGTATCGCGGACCGGACGGTCTTCACCGGCCATCTTCAGCAGGATACGCTGATCAACGGCCTTTACCAGGCGGCGAGCCTGTTCGTGTTCCCGTCCCTCTACGATACATCGGGCATGGTCATCCGCGAAGCGGCCGCCATGGAGACCGCCAGCATCGTGGTGCGCGGCTCCGCGCCGGCGGAATCGATCATCGAGGGGAAAAACGGTCTCCTCTGCGACGATACGACGGAAAGCCTGGCGTCCGGGATCCGGATGGTGCTGGACAACCCGTACTACGGACTGCTCCTGGGCAAAGCTGCCTCCAGAACGATCTTCCTCCCGTGGACCGTCGTCCTCGACAAGGTCCTGGAACGCTACGAACATCTGATCGAAACGAATCCGCGGCGCGGCTGACCGTCTGTGGGAGGGGGTGGAAACTATGCTGATCAATCCGTTCAGAAACAAGAAGACGAGATATATCCTGCCTGTGCTCGCGATCCTCTGTGTGCTGCTTTTTGTCCGTTTCGGCGTCATCGGCGGAAGTGATTCGAAGGCCTACATCACCGCGAGCATCCGGGTCAGTCCGCTGTATCCGTCCGTGATCGCCCTTTTGCGGCTTCTCGCGGGCGAATCCGCTTATCTGCAGGTTCTCGCCGTTCTGCAGTGTCTTCTTCTTGCGTACAGCATCTATTCCCTCATGGTCATGATCGGGGAACGGTTCGGACTGTCCCCCCTGCTGACCGGGGCCGCATCCCTGGGCTTTTTCGGGTTGTATCTCCTCCGGCTTTTTATCGTCGGGGAGGAAGCCCTGTACTGCGTTACCGTCATGACGGAGGCGGTCACCTATCCCGTCTATTATCTGTTTGTCAAATACGCGTTCTCCGCATGGGATGAAACGGAACCGAAGTACCTCCTGACCGCGGCGGTTCTCGCCTTCGTGCTCGCCGTCACGCGCGGGCAGCTCATTTGCCTGTTCCTTGTTCTTGTCGCGCTCTTCCTGATCCTGCTTTTTAAAATGAAGCGCGCGGGAGCCAAACGGTCCGCGCTGAAACGGTTTACGGTAAGAAGCACCGTATGCGCGGTCTGTTATTTCCTCGGGATCACGCTCTTCTCCTGCGTCTACCATTTCGCCGCGTCCGGGACCTTCACCACGACCACCATGGGAAAAGAGGCCGTCCTCGGCGCCGTTCTGTACAACAGCAGCGCGTCGGACATCGAGGTGTTCGACCACGGCACGGAAGCGTACCGGTTCCTGAGCGCCGCCATGACGGAGGCGGAACAGGAGGGGCTGACCTACAAAGCCTCAAAAGGCGGCGTCGCGGACAGATTCCGTCATTATGAGGCTTCCCATGACGAGCTTCGCGAATGCCTGCTGGACCACATCAAATCCGCGTACGGCATCAAAAAATCCAGCACCGAAGCCCGCCTGATCGTCGTATCCATCGCAGATACCTGTCTCCCGGTCCTGCTGCGCATGAATTTCGGACGCTATCTCGGCAACTGCGCCGTCAACGCGTTCGGCGGTCTCGTCCGAAGCAACTCCATCCTCCGGATCCCCGGCATCATCTGGAGTTTTCTGCTCTACGGACTGTCCGTTGTCTTTCTTTTCCTGAAAAACGGAGCATATAAAAAGGAACAGCGGTTTCTGTCGCTGATCCTTCTGTCCATTCTGATAAACGCGCTGTTCTGCTCGTTCGGCGTATTTGAGCTCTCCCGTTATGTATATTACAACTTCCCCTGTTTTTATCTGGCGCTGTTCCTGATCGCATACCGGTTCATCCACACGGTGAAGAACACCTGATCCCCTTCCGGGACACGTTCATATGCCGTCCTGCTCCGCGCCGTGCCGGATCATCTCCGCCGCCACGCTGACGGCGATCTCCGCGGGCGTTTCCGCCCCGATCGGAAGCCCGACCGGCATATGGATCCTGCTGATCTGATCTTCCGGAAAACCTGCCTTTAATAGCCTCTCACGGATCCGTCCGATCTTTCTCCTGCTCCCGATGCAGCCGATATACCGCGCGTCAGTCCGGAGCGCCCATTCCATGACCGCCCCGTCCGTTTCCGGATCGCGCGACAGCGCGACGATCTCATCCTGTTCGCAGACGGTCAGACCGCTGAAAGCCTTTTCCGGAGGCAGCGGAATGCATTCCGCGTACGGGAAACGCTCCGCATTGCACAATTCACCGCGGTCGTCGATCACGGTCACGCGCCTGTCCATCAGATTCAGGATATCCCCGAGTTTCTTCGCCACGTGGCCGCATCCGAACAGAAACGCCGTCTTCTGCTTCTGCAGCGGCATGACGAACCACCCCGGATCCCCTTTGCTGAATACCGGTCTGTTCCAGAGATAGGGCCGAATGTCCCCGCTCAGGATCGTTCTCGACATGGAAACCGCGTATCCGTCGGAGAGAGCCGTCTCGGTGCTCCCGTCGTCCCGGAACCTGAACACCAGCCAGTCTCTGCCCCGGGAAGCGCATTTTGCGTCCGTCTCCTCCATCAGGACCCTGTCCCGGATGCTGTCCGGATCCAGATACAGAAAATGCATCCGCATGGTCCCTGCGTCCTGATCCCCTGCACCGTCCTCCTGCGCCGTACTGAAACCGCGGACGGCGCTATTTTTTCTGTCCATCAGTGTCAGCGCGGTCTGCAAGGCGCCGTTCTCCGCAGCGCCTCCCCCGACAGTTCCCTCCATCGAGCCGTCCGGAAGCACGATCATCTGCGTGCCGGCCGTGCGGGGCACGGAACCAGCGGAAGAAATGACCGTCACCAGAATCACGGCTGTCCCGTTCTGAAGATGCTCCGCAGCGGAGCGGTAGATAGTCGCCATACGGCCTCCCTGTTCGCGTTATTGCTTCCTTCAGTATATCATACCGTTCGCTTGCTTCTTTCACCGGATTCATCACCACGCGGCGGATATGATATAATATTAAACACACTTTGCGACAATGATCCGGTCATGACGGTCCGGCATTCGGAAAATGACGGAAAGGAGCCTGCCGTGGAATTAAGAAGCGACCGCCCGTACTTCAGCATCCTGGTCCCGGTATACAATACCGAGCCTTACCTGGAGGAATGCATCCGTTCCGTCCTGGATCAGCCTTTCCGTGATTATGAGCTCATCCTCACAGATGACGGATCCACGGACGGAAGTCCCGCGCTTCTTGACGCTTTCGCCGGAACCGATCCGCGCATCCGGGTCTTCCACAAGGAAAACGGAGGCCTGCTCCACACAAGAAGGTTTGAGATCGCAAAAGCGGAGGGCTCGCACGTCATATTCCTGGACTCGGACGACAGGCTTGCCCCGGGTGCGCTGGAAATCCTTCATGAAGCGTTTGAAAGCTCGGGCTGCGACGGCGTGTTCTACGGAAGCCTGCGTTTCTGCGAGGACCGGATCCTCGACGAGGACAAACTCTGCGACGCGCCGCGGATCATCCGGGACAAGCGCGAGCTGTACAGAACGTGTTTCCTCTGTGATACCTACAACACCATCTGGCGCAAGGCGGTCCGCACGGAAGTATTCGACGGCCGCTCCTATGACCGGTATTATCACATCCAGGCAGGGGAAGATCTTCTCCAGACGGTCGAGATCCTTGAAAACTGCTCTTCCGTTCTTCTGATTCCGAATATCCTTTATCAGTACCGTGTCAACCCGACCAGCATCACAAGGGTCAGGAAAACGGAATCCTATTCCCTCGAGATGGTCCTTCCCTCCCTGATCACGGATTTCCTGCGGGAACAGAACGTCTTCACGGACGGGGATTTCCGGGACCTGAGGAATTATTTCACAAAGGCCATGCTCGACAAGATCATCACGGTCTGCCGTTTTTCACCGGATGACGGTGAACGGGACAACTGTCTCCGGGTCATCCGGAACTGCGGCTATTACACGGAGAACATCCGGGACGCCGTCTTTACGCGGAATGATCTCGGAGCCGGGCTTCTGCTTTTGAACGCTTTCCGGAAAGGTCGCTTCTCTTTCACTTCCTTCCTGGTGCGGATCTATGACGCGGCCGTCATCCCGGCCAAGATATTTCTGAAGAAAATCCGGAACGCTTCGGGAGGTGCCGCAGACCGTGAGCAGTGACAGCTTTGATCCGGAAGAGAAAAAAAGGCCTGTTCTTCCTTCCTGGTTCCTTCCCGTTTTGGTCGCCCTCCTTCTGGCGGGATCCGTTCTTCTTCTGGTCATTCATTATCTTTCCCCTTCCGATCCCGCGTCCGGACATGCCGGGCAGTCTTCCCTGCCCTCCGCGACGCCGGTCCTCGGGGCGGACGGCAATCCGGCCCACCTTGATGTCTGGTTCGTGGACGTCGGCAACGGAAACTGCACCGTTCTCCGCTGTTCCGACGGAAAGACCCTTCTGGTCGACGCCGGAAGCGCGGACGACGCGGACGGGGTCCTTGCCGCGATCCGGGAAGTGGGAATCGAGCGGTTCGACCTTGTGTTCGCAACAACGGCCGACAAAAGACATATCGGCGGACTGCCCGCCGTGCTTTCCGAATATCCTGCCGATCTCTGCCTGATGACGGCGGAATGCATGGCATCGCCCGAAGCAGTCCCGCTTCTTTCCGCCCTTGATACGCTGGATATCCCCGTCTCTACCGTCCGCGCGAGCTTTACATCGGTTCTGCCCTGGTCCGATCTTACGGAACTCAGGATCGTTTCTCCTTTCGACGCGGCATATGCCGACGAGAACGATCTCAGCATCATGCTGCACATCTCATTCGGCTCCACCGCCGTCCTGCTCGCGAGCGACGCGCAGAAGCCTGCGGAGCGTCTTGCCGTGAAGGCGCTCCCGAATTCCATGCTCAAGGCGGATGTCCTTCAGGTCGGCAACCACGGTGACGCGGACGCGTCGGGCGCCAAATTCCTCGCGACCGTCAAGCCGAAAATCGCCGTCATTTCCTGCGGAAAGAACAACATGCCCGCCGATTCCGTCATCCGGGATCTGACAAGTCTCGGCGCAGAAGTCATTCTGACGGAGGACGCCGGCACCGTGCACATTACGCTTGACGGTGTGTTTGCCGCGGTGATAAAATAATTGGTAACCGCGAAGAAAGGAAAAAAGACTTTCCGTTCCTGTCAGAGAGCGCCGCAGCTGCTGAAAGCGGCGCAGGAATACGGTCAGTCTGCAGAGTTCGTCCCGGAGCGGTGCCGGTGAACCGTGCAGTAGCCGGCAACGGGCAGGCCCGTTACAGCCAAAAGGTTTCGGAACATCGTTCCGGAGCAAATGAGGGTGGTACCACGACGCTTCGTCCCTTGCGGATGAGGCGTTTTCTTATTTCAAATGATCAGTATGAGGAGGTAAACATGTCAGTACTGGATTCTCTGGAAGAAATCCGTGAACAGGCACTGGCGGAGCTGAAATCCAGCAAATCTCTCGAGGAACTGGATCAGCTCCGTGTTTCGGTCTTCGGAAAGAACGGCAATCTCACCTCGATCCTTCGCACCATGGGCAAGATGGATCCGCAGGAGCGCGCTGCTGTCGGCAAGGAGGCCAACCGGGTCAAGCAGGCGCTTGAATCCGCTTTGAACGAACGCAAGGAGATCCTTCTCCGTGCCGCGCAGCAGGCAAAGTTCGAACTGGAGCGCGTGGACGTCACCGCCCCCGGCAGGCATACGCTGCCGACCGGCCGCATCCATCCCATGACGCAGACCTACCGGGAGATCCGGGACGCTCTGGTCGGAATGGGCTTCTCCCTGTTCGGCGGGCCTGAGATCGAGCTGGACGAGAACAATTTCACGCTGCTGAATCTGCCGCCGGACCATCCCGCGCGCGACATGCAGGATACGTTCTATATCAACGAAAACGTCGTGCTCCGCACGCACACGTCCCCGTGCGAGATCCGCGCGCTGAAATCCGTAAAGCCTCCGTTCCGGCTGATCATGCCGGGACGCGTGTTCCGCGTGGATGAGGTCGACGCTTCCCATTCCCCCGTCTTTATGCAGATCGAGGGATTTATCGTGGACAAGGGGCTGACGCTTGGCGATCTGAAGGGAACGCTCGACACGTTCGTCCGCGCCGTGTTCGGCGATGAGGTCAGAACACGGCTCCGCCCGTCCTACTTCCCCTTTACGGAACCCTCCGCGGAGATGGACATGAGCTGCACGATCTGCGGCGGGAAGGGCTGCCGCGTCTGCAAGGGCACCGGATGGATCGAGATCCTCGGCTGCGGCATCACCAATCCGCACGAACTGGAAAACTGCGGGCTGGATCCGAAGGAATGGACCGCGCTCGCGTTCGGCGTCGGCGTGGACCGCGTGGCGAGCCTGAAATACGGCATTTCGGATATCCGGCTCGAGTATGAAAACGACGCCCGCTTCCTGCGTCAGTTCTGAGAAGGAGGAAAACAGATATGAAATTACCGCTCAGATGGCTGAAAGAATATGTGGATTTCAACGTCACGGTTGATGAATTTGTGGAAAAACTGATGTGGCGCGGTTTCGAGATGGCTTCCGTCGATCCGGAAATGCCGGGCGTGTCCGGCGTTGTCGTCGGCAAAGTGCTGGATATCCGCCGCCATGAGAATTCGGATCATCTCCACATCTGCTCGATCGACATCGGGAACGAGATCCTTCAAATCGTCACCGGTGCGCAGAACGTGTCAAAGGGAGATCTCGTACCCGTTGCGGTGGTCGGCTCCGTTCTGTCCGGCCATGAAATGACGAAGGTCAACATGCGCGGCGTCGACAGCTACGGCATGCTGTGCTCCGGCGGCGAACTCGGGCTTACCGACGCCGATTATCCCGGAAGCGAGGTCAACGGGATCCTGATCCTCAGGGAAGACCATCCCCTCGGCCAGACGATCCAGGAGGCGGTCGGCCTCGACAGCATCGTATTCGATATCGAACTGACGCCCAACCGTCCCGACTGCGCCTCCATCATCGGGATCTGCCGCGAGGCCGCGGCTGCGCTCGGGCAGCCCTTCCGCGAGCCGGTGATCCCCCCTGTGGAGGGAACCGGAAACGAATCCGACTATGCGAGCGTCACGGTCAAAAACGCGGAGCTTTGTCCCCGCTATACCGCGCGCGTCGTGACGGATATCCGCATCGAGCCCTCCCCGGTCTGGATGCAGAAAAAACTCCGGAGCGTCGGACTCCGCCCGATCAACAACATCGTCGACATCACGAACTACGTCATGGTGGAATACGGCCACCCGATGCACGCTTTTGATCTCGCCTGCGTCAAAGACGGCCATATCATCGTGCGAAACGC
Organism: Clostridia bacterium; assembly: GCA_017429985.1. Taxonomy (GTDB): domain Bacteria; phylum Bacillota; class Clostridia; order Christensenellales; family CAG-138; genus JAFRNW01. The sequence goes on from JAFRNW010000018.1 coordinate 162,996, forward strand.
ATACGAGAACGAGATCGTGACGACCCTGGACGAGAAACAGCGCGCTGTGGACCCGGAGATGCTCCTGATCGCCGACCCGGAAAAGGGCGTCGGCATCGCGGGCGTCATGGGCGGACTGAATTCCGAGATCACAGAGAACACGAAAGCCGTCCTGTTTGAATCCGCCGTGTTCAAGAGCAGCAACATCCGCAGAACGTCGCGAGTCCTCCGCCACACGACGGACGCTGCTGCGCACTTCATCAAGGGCGTCGAACCGGTCAACGCCGGGCTTGCACTGGACCGCGCCATCGCGCTAGTCAGCGAGCTCCATGCCGGAACCGTGATCGGTAAAACGATCGACGTCTGCGCCGCGCCCCTTGAAGACAGGACCGTCGAGATCGACACGGATCACGTCAACCGGATCCTTGCCACGGATTTCACGCCGCAGGAAATGGCGGACATGCTGAAAACCATCTGCATTTCGTCCAGACCCGGGAACGGGGGACTCACCGTAACGATCCCCCACTTCCGTACGGACATCGAAAGCGGGATCGAGGCGGACTGGGATATTGCCGAGGAGATCGCGCGGATCTACGGGTATTATAAGATCGAACCGACCCTGATGCGCGGAGACACGTTCCGCGGAGGAATCGGTCCCGAATTCGCGTTCGAAGATCTGATCAAGGACACGATGGCCGCGCAGGGCGCGTTTGAAATGTACAACTACAATTTCACAGGTCCCGCGGCGCTCGACGCACTCCGGATCGGCACGGATGATCCCATGCGCGAAGCCGTCAAAATCCTGAATCCATTCGGAGAGGATCAGAGCCTGATGCGCACGACCCTTTACATGGGCATGCTCGACTCCGCGGCCAGAAACTGGAACCGGCATACGGGCCAGACGCGGTTCTTCGAGGTCGGAAACGTCCACTTCGACAACAACGACGTTCTGCCGGAGGAACAGAAAAAGCTCGGGATCGTCTACTTCTCCGAGTCGGAAGACTTCTTCTCCGTCAAAGGCACCGTTGAAACGCTGTTCGACGCGTGCTCCATCCCCGGCGCGGTCTTCCGTGCGGCCGACCGGCCCTATTTCCAGCCCGGCCAGGCAGCGCAGATCCTTGCGTCCGACGGAATCTCCGTTCTCGGGGAGATCGGCCGGCTGCATCCCGACATCGCGGAAAAATGGGACCTCGACTGCCCGGTCTATATGGCCGAGCTGTCCGTCTCCGCACTGATGGCGGCAAGCACGGGCGTGAAGAAGTTCACGCCTCTCCCGAGATTCCCCGTCGTGCAGCGCGACCTCGCGGTCGTCGTGGACGACCGGACGGAAAACGCGGCCGTGTCGAAAATCATTCTCGATACGGAAACGGACTGCACGATCTCGGACGTGGAACTGTTCGACGTCTACGCCGGCATCGGCATCCCAGCGGGAATGAAGAGCATGGCCTACACGTTTACGCTCCGTTCCGACGACCATACGCTGACGGACGAGGAAATCCATGCGGCCATGGACGCGATCATAGCGAATCTGGCGTCACACGGCGCCATGCTCCGCAGATAACCCGAATTGACGGAACCCACCTTTTGGGGGTATACTGATTGCACTAAAGACAGGAGGAAAATGGAATGACTTGTCCATATTGCGGCGCACAGCAGCCTGAAGAAACACGCTTCTGCACGGAATGCGGAAAATATATCGGAAAACCCGAAGAGGAAAGCGCGGAGCAGGCGGTTCCCGCCGCCGTGGTCCCTGCCGTCCAGGCGCAGCCTGCGGAGATAAAACCCGCACCCGTGGAGCCGGAACCGGAGTCCGCTCCCGCGAAGGACAGCCCGTGGGCAACGATCGGCACATGGGGCTGGATCGGGATCCTGCTTCTTCTGCACATCCCTGTGATCAATGTCGTGATGGTCATTCTCTGGAGCTTCGGCGTTGCCAAGAAGCGCGTGAAACAGTCTTTCGCAAGAGCGGTCCTTGTGCTCGCGCTCGTCGCGCTTCTGGTTATGATCGTCAGCGCGATCGTGATCGCGCATTACTGGGGACCTTCCATCCAGGAAATGATAGAGAAATACTCCTGAGAAGCAGCTTTGCCAAAGGGACATCTTCCGATGTCCCTTTTTTGTCTTCTGCGGTCTTGCCCGGCCTCTGCCGCGCCGTTCCTTTTGGGCTGATTCCGCCGCGCGGATGTGTCATTGCACGGGAAGCATGCTATAATCGGGATAGCAAGTGAAGCGGAAAGGAAGTCATCTTCAAGAATGGATACCCTGATCAAAAACGTTACGATCATGGACGGTACCGGAGACAAGGCGTTCACCGGTTCCGTCGGAATGGAAAAAGGCAAGCTGCGGATCTTCCATACGCCCGATCCGCAGGCGGAAGCGAAAACCGTACTGGACGGCAGCGGCCTGACCGCGGTCCCCGGATTTATCGACACGCATTCCCACGGCGATCTGACCATGAAGGGAACGTTCGCCACCGCGAGCAAGATCACGCAGGGGATCACCACCCAGATCGCAGGCCAGTGCAGCTTTTCCATGTTCCCGTGCGCTCCGGATCCGGAATCCTACCGGGTATTCTCGAAATTCATCGGCGGCATCGCGCCCCACCCGGACATGCCGGAACACGCGGAGGCCTGCGAAAGCGCCGGGACGTTTTTCAGATGGCTCGACACGCTGGATAATCCCGTTAAGACCTACTCTCTCGTCGGTCTCGGATCCCTGCGTCTCTGGGCGATGGGCTTCGAAGACAGAAAGCCGGACGAGACGGAACTCAAGCGGATGAAGGACATGCTGCGCCGCTGCCTGCGGGAAGGCGCGCTCGGCCTTTCCTCCGGTCTGGTCTATTCTCCCTGCCGTTTCGCCTCAAACGAGGAGATCCTGGAGCTCCTGCGCGTCGTGGCGGAAGAGGGCGGCGTCTACGCGACGCATCCCCGCAACGAAGCGGATCACGTGATCGAAGCGAGACGGGAATCGATCCGGCTCGCCACGGAAGCCGGCGTTCCGCTCTGCGATTCGCACATGAAGACCGCGGGACGGGATAACTGGGGAAAATCCGTGACCATTCTGGACGATGTGAACCGTGCAATGGACAGCGGGCTCAGGATCCTGATGGACAACTATCCGTATTTTGCCGGCAATACCTCTCTGAACGTTTCCATCCCTCCGAGATACCTGACGGAAGGCCTGCCCGGTATTCTCAAAGCGCTGGAGGACCCGGTCGAAAGCAGGAAGATTGAGGAAGAGATCGGGCGCAAATCCAATTATGACAACTACATCTACAACGCGGGCGGATATTCCGGAACGTTCGTCTCTTCCTGCCCGGAATTCCATGACGCGGAAAGCAAATTCATTACGGACTACGCAAAGGAGATCGGGGTCAGCCCGTTTGAGGCGTACCGCCAGATCCTGCTCAAGAACCACGGCCTCGGCCTCGGAATCTACTTCCATCTGAACAAGGAAGATGTGTACCGCTTCTTCGAGCACCCCTTCTGCGCGATCGGAACCGACGGACTCATCGGGCTCGCCAGCGAAAACGCGCATCCCCGCACGTTCGGCACCATGCCGCGGGCATACCGTCTGCTGACGGAGGACACGCACATCTGCACCCCGGAACAGGCGATCCACCGCATGACCGGTCTGACGGCAGAATTCCTGCGGCTTGAGGGCAAGGGCTTCCTGCAGGACGGCAAGGACGCGGACGTGCTGCTTCTGGATCTCGACAACTTCCGCGATTCGTCCACATACGAAAACGGCACCACCCGCTGCACGGGAATCGAACACGTCTTTGTAGGCGGAAAAGAAATCGATATGAGGAAATACAGATGAATAATGTTACCGTAATCGGGGGCGTCGCGTTTGAGATATGCGGCATCCCCAAGGATGTCTGCAGGCTCCGCAACTCGAACCCGGGCAAGGTCCGCATCACCGTGAGCGGCATCGCCCACAATATCGCCAAGTTCCTGAGAACGTACGGCACGGACGTCCAGCTCGTCACCGCGATCGGATCCGATCTGCGGGGCGAACTGATCGAAAGGGAATGCCGTTCCCTCGGGATCGGTCTGGACTATATCCAGCGGCAGGACGCGGAGAGCGCCGCGTACATCCGGGTGTATGACGACGATTTCAACCTGCTGACCGGAATCAACGAAATGGAAATCATCGACAGGATCCCGGTCCGGCATCTGAAAACCGTGCTGCCCGCCATCAACCAAAGCGATTTCTGCGTCATCGACTCGAATATTTCGGTGGAATCGCTGGGTTTCCTGACGGAGAATGTGACCGTGCCCCTGTTCTATGAGCCGGTATCCGTCGCGAAGGCGAAGCGAATCGGCATGCATCTGAACAAGTGCTACTCCGTCAAGGCGAACCGTTTCGAAGCGGGCCAGCTCTCCGGATGCTCGTGCGATACCATCCGCGGCGCGTACCGCGCGGCGGAATGGTTCCTGACGCAGGGAATCAAAAAGGTCTTCATCACGCTGGGGTCGGAAGGCATCCTGTATGCGTCCGAGGAAGACTTCGGTCACGTGGACGGGATCAAGGTCGACTGCGAGGTCTCCAGCGCAGGAGCCGGGGACTGCGTATCCGCCGCGATCGTGCATTCTCTTCTGAAAGGCGCTTCCATCCGCGAAGCGGCGGAAGCCGGGAACAAAGCAGGCGCGGAATTCTGCCGCACCGATCATTTCGGAGAGAACTATTTTTAAAAACACGAATCAATGGAATGATTTATGTATATATTCAGCTGGTCCCGATTATTAGTAAGCATAATCATTTTTCAGGGAATTACTTATATAGTTCAAAACGAAAAGTGAAAATGGTATTAAGAGACGAACGGTTTTATTCGACCAAAATTGACAGAACACTTTATTTGCATTAGCAACGGAAGCATTACTCTACTGAATTATTAAAAAGGACGGTTAGGCAAACTCGATCATATTGTTTAGTTTGTCTTATTAGAAGTATGGAGCACTCAAGAATAAAAAGACTTATTAGCAGTAATATCGTGCTTTTAGTATTTCTTGCAGTCTATTATTTAGCTTTTTACCCTTTGATTGGTGTGATTTTTGCAGGTGATTCCTACTGGTACATGCGTCAAAGCATTCGTGTCAGCCCTGGTTATCCATTATTAATCAGTTTGTTCCGTCATGTTTTTTTAGAAAGCCATTGGGCAACAGCACTTGTTTTATTTCAAGAACTACTTACCGCCTACGCAGTTTTCACATTCGCTAACACAGTAAAAAAACTGTTCACTCTTAGTTCTCTACTACAATTCATTGTCGCATTCTTTACCGCTTTCATGTATTATGCTTTCCGTTTACTTATCATCGGAAAAGAGACAGATACTTTCTTCTGCAATACCATTCTGACAGAAGGTATAACCTATCCTCTCTTCATCTTGTTATTCAAATACTTGCTATTATCGGTAGTAAACCATGACAGACGTCTTTTACCTACCGTTTATAGCATTTCTTTTATTATTACGCTTATAAGGGGACAGTTCTTTTGGATTCCCCTTTTTCTTGTAGGCTATTGTTTTTACATCTTTATTCCTTCTTCTATTCTTCGCAAAACAATAACATCCTCCCTTTTGCTTGTTTCCTTTATATTATTGTCAAGTATTAGTTCTATGTTATATCACTACCATGCTTCCGGTACGATCTCCACGACTACTCTCGGAACAGAAAGCACATTGACAGCAGTATTATATGACGTAGAGCAGAAAGACATTGCTGGTCTTTCTGTATCGAAAGATGTCAAAAATACTTTATTAAAAACGATTCAAGAAGCTGAACAAGAACATCAAACTTCCAAATATGCTCCTAAGAGATATATAGAGCGTTACCGGCACTATGAAGACAATTTTGATCTTATACGCAAATCGTTTATGAATAGTCTTGCTGCTGAAGCAGGAAAGACCAACTACAAACAATTGTCTGATGATGAACTATCTAAAGCGATAGCTCCATATAATGCTGTTGTATTACCGCTTGCTTTTCAAATATTGCCGCGTTATCTGAGAACACGATGCGTCAATTTTGTAGCAGGATTAATCCGTTCAAACTCACTTATGCATCCAATTGGCATTGTTGGAAGTATTCTCCTCTATTTTTTAGCAGTATTGTTACTCGTATTAACGCGGAACAGGGACGAATACCGCGTTGAACGTTCCTATTTATTGCTAATACTGCTAATGATTGTCAGTAACGCCCTGTTTTGTGCATTTGGTGTGTTCGCTCTCTCACGGTATATGTATTATGGGTTCCCTTTATTCTATCTTAGCTTTTTCTTATATGCTGTACGTTATTTCAAGTTCCTCCGAGAAAAGATACAAGAAAAAGAATCATAAAAGGTATTTAGAAATCTTCTACCAACAATAACAATATTCAAGATACAGATCAGACGAATAGATCGCCCACATGATTTCGATATTATTTACTTTAATTAGAATCACTTCTTAGGAAGCGTGATCCAGCTCCCCGCCAGTTCATTGAATGAATCCGGCACAAACTCGTCAAATCCCGACCCCAGATAGAACGTCAGTTCCCCGAAGTACAGCTGTCCGTTCGCGTAATACCAGTCCACGCGCACGAAGGGAAGTCCCTTAGCGAGAACCCTTGACAGTTCCAGCATCTCCTCCCAGAACGGAAGGTGATCCGGAAGAAGGATCCCGCTCGTATTGTAATAATGCGAAACGTCGAGGCGCTTCCCGTTCAGGTCGTAGCAGTCCAGGGTATGGGCGATAAACCGCGCCCTGTGCACCTCCACATACCGGGGTTCCCCGTCACCGCAGATGACCTTGTAATCCGAAATGTCCGTACCGTCATCGTTCTCGATATACTGTTCCCCGACGATCTTCCTCGGGATATCCCGGTAGCACCATTCCCGTCCCTTGATGAAATAGTTCTCCGCAAGGCCTTCTCTGAGGCCCGATACCGTTTTCTCCCGGTTGAGCTTGCTCTTGTCCTTGCAGATGCACATACCTTTTCCGGAATTGTGATTGCACTTCAGCACGAACCGGTCGGGCAGGGAATCAAAATCGATCTCGTCCGGGCTATCCCAGACGCCGAGGGACGGAATCAGGTAACGGGCGCCGATCCGCTCCGCGATGTAGGGCCGGACAAGGTATTTGTCCGACATCATCACATACTCGGGGCGGCGGTCGTAAAGCTTCATCCACTGGACCTTTTCGTTGATCCTTGTCGGATGATCCAGATCCAGGACCCTTCCGGTCAGCGATTTGTAAAGCCGCCTCAGATATTCCTCATCGGGCATGCTGTTGTATCGGCCCGCTTCCGCGTTGATCATGAAGCGGTAATCCGGGTCGGTGAGGTATCGGATGCCTTTCCTGATCTTATCGGTCATTCTGTCAGAAGCGTCTTCGCGGCCTTCGGGCTGACGGGCTCGATATGCCAGATCTCATCCGCGTATTCCTTCACGGAGCGGTCGCTCGAAAAGATGCCCGCCGCCGCGATGTTGCGGAGGCATTTCCGCCCGAACGCGATCCTGTCCTTGCAGTCGTAGATCGCCTGCAGTTTCTTGTCGATGTATCCGAGCAGCTCGTAGACGATGAAATAATAGTCGGGTCTCTGCCAGTTCGTGCCGAACAGGAGCGCGCGGTGCAGATCGGAGAAAGCGCCGCTGTTGTCGTCCGAAAAAGTCCCGTCGATCAGCGTATCCAGGACCCGGCGGATCCTGGGCTCATATTCATAGAGCACTTTCGGATCGTAGGAGCTGCGGATGGAATTCAGCGTTTCCACGTTATTGCCGAAGACGTAGTTGTTTTCCTCTCCCGCAGCGCGGACGATCTCGATGTTGGCGCCGTCGTATGTCCCGAGCGTGACGGCACCGTTCAGCATCAGCTTCATGTTCCCCGTTCCGGAAGCTTCCGTTCCGGCAGGAGAGATCTGTTCGGAGATGTCGGCGGCCGGGATGATGTGCTCGGCATAGCTGCAGTTGTAATTCTGGACGAATACGACCCGCATGAGGTCCTTCATGTCCGGATCCGCGTTGATCTTTTTCGCGATCTCATTGATGAACTTGATAATCGCCTTCGCCCGGATATACCCCGGCGCGGCCTTCGCGCCGAAAATAAACGCGGTGGGCGGGAACTGCGTGATCCTTCCGTCCTTGATCCCGAAGTAGATATCCAGCACGGCAAGCGCGTTCATCATCTGTCTCTTGTATTCGTGCATGCGCTTGACCTGAACGTCAAATATAAAGTCGGGCGGGATCGCGACGCCTTCCCGTTTTTCGATGATCGCGGAAAGCTGTTTCTTTTTCTCAAGCTTCACGGCATTGAACGCCAGAACGTCCTCGTCCGACAGATGATTCCTCAGCTCGGACAGACGGTCCGCGTGGATCAGGAAATCATCCTCTCCGACGCGCTTCTGGATAAACTGCCTGAGTTCCGGGTTGCAGACGCCCAGCCACCTTCTCGGCGTGATCCCGTTCGTCTTGTTCTGGAACCGTTCCGGATATGCCTGATACCACTCTTTCAGCACGTCGTGCTTCAGGATCTCCGTATGGATCTCCGCCACGCCGTTGACATGGCTGGAGCCGTAGACCGCAAGGTTTGCCATATGGATCACCTTGTTCTGGGTGATCGCGAGCCTGCTGCAGTCAAATCCGCGCTGCATCAGCTCCCCGCAGAGCAGCGTGTTGATCTCATACACGATATTGAAGATCTCCGGGAGCACTTCCTTGAACAGATCCACATCCCATTTTTCCAGCGCCTCGGACATGATGGTGTGGTTCGTATAGTTGAACGTCTTCTGCGCAACGGTGAACGCCTGCTCAAACGTCAGCCCCTCCTTCTTGAGAAGCCGGATCAGCTCCGGAATGCTGACGGTCGGATGGGTGTCGTTCAGCTGGATCGTCACATAATCCGCAAACTGCTCGATCGGCCTGTTCTCGCGCTTATAGCGGAACAGGATATCCTGCAGGGACGCGCTGGAAAGGAAATACTGCTGTTTCAGGCGCAGCTTCTTCCCGGCGGGGGTGGTGTCGTTCGGATACAGGACGCGGGTGATGTCCTCGACCGCGTTCTTTTCCAGTACCGCGAGCGCGTATTCCTGATCGTTGAACAGCCTGAAATCGAATTCCTTGACCGGTTCGCTCTGCCAGAGCCGGAGCGTTCCGACGTTTTCCGTCTTGTATCCGATGATGGGCATGTCATACGGGACCGCCCGCACGGTCTGGTCAGAAAACTGCACCAGCACTTCATGCGTTCCGCGGCGGCGGCTCCAGGGATCTCCGCCCCTCTGCCAGTCGTCCGCGTTCTCGACCTGGAATCCGTCGTCAAAACTCTGTTTGAATAATCCGTATTTATAGCGCAGTCCGTATCCCATCAGGGGGAGATCCATCGTCGCGGCCGAATCGAGATAGCACGCTGCCAGTCTTCCGAGACCACCGTTCCCGAGAGCGGCGTCTTCGATCTCCTCGAACATGGCGATGTCCAGTCCCTTTTCCTCGAACGCTTTCCTGACATCCTCCAGAATACCCAGCGAGAACAGGTTGTTGTAGACCATCCTCCCGATCAGATACTCCGCGCTGAAATAATAAGCTTCCCTGACCCGTTCATGTGCGTGCCGGCTCTCGTACCAGTCCTCGGCGATCGCGTCCATGACCACTTTTCCAAGAGCATTATGGATCTGCTGGGCTGTTGCGTCTCCCAAACTGACCTGTTCTTCCCGGAGAAGCACCAGTTCCATTTTTTCCATAATCTTATCAATATGCATTCATTACCTCCGAATTGTGATGTCTCCATCCTGCGATAGCCCACATTCCTCGCATTGTACTGATTGTAGCACACATAAAGCAACCACACAATCGACGCGCATAAAGAATCGACATAAAAACTGCAAAAAACCGTCAGTTTTCTCATTTCGGCACAGCAGGCAGGAATCAGGGACACAGACGGAACCCGGAACGGTCCGCAAAATCGGTATTGACAGACATATCCCATGCTATTATTATAAAACTGTCCTATTTAGGACAGAAATGAGGGAATATGGAACATTTCAGCGAATCGCTGCTCAAGCGGGTCCGGAAGACGGGAATCTTTGAGACAATGACGCGCCAGGAGACGATCCGCGTCCTCAGCGATCCCCGGGCATACCTTGTCGGGTTCCATCCGGAAGAAACGGTATTCGAGCCGGAAAACTTCATGCACTGCCTCGGATACGTGGTATCAGGGCGAATCGGAATACGGATGTCCGGCTATCCGATGCGCACGCTGACGCAGGGATCCTGCTTCGGCGCGGCCGCCCTGTTCGGAAACGAGGGGCGTTATGTCACGGAGATCCGCGCGCAGTCGGAGACAAGGATCCTGTTCTTTGAGAACACGCTTGTGGAGGAATGCGTCCGCACGATCCCTTCGTTCGCGGAAGGCTACATCCGCTTTCTGAGCGAGCGGATCCGGTTTCTGAACCGGAAAATCCGTCTTCTCTCCGGCCATGACAGTCTGAACGCGCTGACCATATATCTCTCGGAACAGGTCCCGGACTGCGATGGCGTGATCCCGGTCAAATCCTATACGCAGCTGGCGCGGACGCTGAACATGTCGCGCTCTTCCCTCTACCGGGTCATGGAAGAGCTGGAGAAGGACGGAATGATCCGAAAACAGGGCAAGGGGATCCTGCTGACCGATCCCGAAGCCTTTCTATAAGTTTTATCAGCCTCTGCATTCAGGAATGCAGACAGAAAGGAAATCACTATGTTGAAAAAGAAATCACTCGTCGCTATGTTACTGATCCTGGCTATGCTCCTTTCCGTCGGATGCGCACAAAAACCCGCCGAAACGGAAGCGGCGGCGCCTGCCTCCGAGACCGCAGCGGAGTCCGTTCCGGAAGAGCCTGCCAAGGAAGAACCCGCTCCGGAAACCCCTGCCTTGGAACCCGCCGCGGAAGCCCCTGCGGGCGAAATGGTCCGTCTCGGAATCCTCAAGGGACCGACCGGCATCGGCGCAGCGGCACTGCTGCAGGACAATCAGGACGGCAAAACCGTCAACACCTATGAGGTTACGGTCGCTGCGGAAGCAACGGAGATTGTTTCCATGGTTGCCGCCGGGCAGCTGGATCTCGCCGCCGTTCCGACGAACGCAGCCGCCGCGCTGTACAATAAAACACAGGGCGGCGTCCGCATTCTGGCGCTGAACACGGCCGGCGTGCTCTATATCCTCGAGCAGGGCGATACCGTTCATTCCATGGCGGACCTGAAGGGAAAAACGATCTATGCGGTCGGCCAGGGCGCAAACCCGGAATATGTCCTGAGGCATCTCCTCGCGGAGAACGGGCTTACGGACGGCGAAGACGTGACCGTGGAATTCCTGGACAGCGCGGAACTGACCACAAAGGCTGCGGCGGGAGAGATCGAAGTCTGCATGCTCCCCGTTCCCGCCGTCACGACCGTGCTCATGAAGAACGGAAACATGCGCTCTGCCCTGGACCTGACGGAAGAATGGGACAAGCTCGGCAACGGAAGCACGCTTACCATGGGCTGCGTGATCGCTCCTGCCTCCTATGTGCAGGATCATCCGCAGGCTGTCGCCGATTTCCTGAAGGAATATGAAGCGTCCATCCGCTTCGTGAAGGAAGACCCGGCCACAGGCGCCGGATACTGCGAGCTGTTTGAGATCGTACCGAACAGCAAGGTCGCGGAAAAGGCGATCCCGGACGCCAATCTGATTTTCGTTTCCGGAGCGGACATCCGCCCCGCGATCGAAGGCTACTACAAAGTCCTCTTTGATTCCGATCCGAAATCAATCGGAGGCGCGCTCCCGGGCGATGACTTCTACCCGGCGGCTTAAAAACATCCTGCGCGGCGCTGCCGCTGCGGCATTCTGGATCATAGTGTGGGCGCTCTGTGCCCGTGCGGTCGGGAAGGAACTGATCCTTCCCGGCCCGCTTCGCGTTGCGAGGACGCTTGTTTCGCTTGCCGGGACGGAAGCGTTCTGGCGCAGCATCCTGACGACATTTCTCCGCATTCTGACCGGATATCTTGCCGGCGTCATGCTTGCGTCAGTCCTCGCGGTGCTGACCTGTTCCGTAAAAACCGCGGATCTGCTCCTTTCCCCCGTGATCCGGCTTGTCCGGGCAACGCCCGTCGCTTCGTTCATCATTCTTCTTCTCCTCTGGGTCGGGCGGAAAAACGTTCCGGTCTTTATCTCCATGCTGATGGTCATCCCGGTCGTATGGGAAAACCTCGTTCAGGCAGCGGCTGCGGTGGATCCGAAACTTCTGGAAATGGGACGGGCCTACGCGTTCGGTCCCGCTGGACTGTTCCGCCACATCTATCTCCCCTCCGTTCTTCCCGCTCTGGAGGCAGGGTGCCTGACGGCCATGGGGCTCGCGTGGAAAAGCGGGATCGCCGCGGAAGTGCTGAGCCAGCCCAAACTCGCGATCGGAACCAGCATCTATAACAGCAAGGTCTATCTGGAGACCCCGGAGCTTTTTGCCTGGACGCTGACCGTCATCGTCCTGAGCATCCTGATCGAGCATCTGATCCGGAAGCTGATCGCATTCATTCAGAAAAAGGAGGTTCGCGTATGAAGATCACGGATCTGTCTTTTTCATACGGTGACAGGAATATCTTCCGCCGCTATTCCGCGGAGTTTCCCGAACCGGTCTGCTGCATCACTTCGCCTTCCGGAACCGGAAAAAGCACGCTTCTCAAACTGATCGCGGGCCTGCTGACCCCTGATTCGGGCACGATCGAAGGCGTGCCCTCCCGTCCCGTCATGATGTTCCAGGAGGACCGCCTGCTGCCATGGTACGACGTGCGGAAAAACCTGCTTCTGGTCTGTCCGGACAGGGAAAGGACGGACGCCATGCTGGAATCGGTGGAAATCGACGGGGATCTCAGGATAGCGGAGCTGTCGGGAGGCATGGCGAGAAGAGTCGCCCTGGCGCGCGCGCTACTCGCAGGGGGCAACTGTCTGCTGCTGGATGAGCCTTTTACCGGAATGGACGCCGACCTAATGCGCCGCATGGCAAAGCTGATCCTTTCGGAAAACGTTCCAGTAATCGCCGCGACGCACTCCGGCGAGGAAGCGGAAGCGCTCGGGGCGGAGATGATCCGTCTGGTCTGACGCCCCGGATGCGGGGCTCAGAAGGATCTGTAAAGAGATTCATTCATCCAAAAAGGACTTCCCCAGAACCGTAACGATCCGGTTCCGGGAAAGCCCTTTTATTATGTTTTCATATTCGCCTGCCCGAAGCCCCGGGCTCAGGAAATGGGTCTGCGCGCGCAGGTAAAGTGGCTCTTCCAGTAGCCGGTCTTGCATGACCTTCTGACCACTTTCCCGTTTGCAGAAGAAGCGTCGATCATGTCCCCGCTTCCGATATAGATGCCCACGTGCCCGACCGACGAGCTTCCATCGGAAGTGAAGAACAGCAGGTCCCCCTTTTTCACTTCGCTCAGGCTCGTGATCTTTTTCCAGGAATTCGTCTTGGAATATCCGTCTGCGTCGAGCCTTCTGCAGTAGACATGCGCTTTTCGCAGGCAGAAATAGACGAGACCGGAACAGTCAAACTCGTTCGGCCCCTTGGAACCCAGGACGTACGGCTTGCCCAGCTGATTCTTCGCGGCCACGATCATAGCGCTGATCCGTCCCTCTGCGGACTGCTTTGCCGCTTCCGCGGCGGCCGCTTTCTTCTCCGCTTCGATCTCCTGCTCTTTTTCCACGGAGACCCTCGCCTCGGAAGAGTTGATGGCGGCGATCGTCTTTTCTCCCGCTTTTCCGTCTTCCTTCAGGGAGTTACGTTTCTGGAACGCCATCACGGCGCTGACCGTATCCGTTCCGTAATACCCGGTGATCTGATTGCTGTCCAGGTATCCGAGCTCGTACAGCATATCCTGGAACCGCTCGATGTCCTTGCCCTCCGCGCCTTCCTTCATCACATACTTCTGCGCATCGGAGGACATCAGCAGATCATACGTCTGGTTCCCTACGATCCCGTCGGTCGCCAGCTCGTGCTGACGCTGGAAGAAGCGCACCGCTTCACGGGTCGCGTTTCCGAAATGGCTGGTCGGTTCGTCCAGTTCAAGATAGCCGAGTTTCATCAGCCTCTGCTGGACCTGGAGAACCTCTTCCCCGTCGCTTCCCTTTTCGATCCGAATCTCGGGTGTCTCTTCGAGCATGACAGGATCGGACGGGGCTTCTTCCGTCTCCGCGGGTTCCTGCCCGTCCGGAACGGGTTCCTGTCCATAGGATTCGTCCGGCATGCCGGCAGTCGCCTGCGCGGCCACCAGATCCGGAGCCGTCATGTCCGCCATCCTTACCTGCCTTGCGGCCGATCTGCTGGTGATCACGATGACGACCGCAATCACAAACAGGATGGCGCAGACAAGGAACACGCACATCGGCGCGCCGAGACGATAGCAGAAACGGAGAAACGCCTTCAGCCCGCGAAGCGCGGCATCTCCCGCTTTCTCAATAAAACTCTGATTGTTTCTCTGGTTGTTTCTATTACGTGTTCCCATCGGGCATCAGTTTACAATCCGGGGCGGAACCCCCGCAAGATGCGCAAAGGAAATGTCATATAAACATAACATTTGCGTCAATCTTTCTCATGGCAGATCACGCATCCGGGTGTTCAGACCCAGTTCCTTTTTATTTCGTCAAGCGCTTTCCGGGCAAACTCTTCATAATCCATTTCCCCGGAATAAACAAAGTCGGAATAGGCGCGGAAGCGTTTTTCCGTCTCCTTGTCGGATGCGTATCCGAATACAACGGGGATCGTGTCCGAAAACACTTCCTTCCTGTATGACTCGGGCTGCCTGCCGAATGCCTCCGCGTCATCCATCGAGACGACCCTTGCCGTATACCCCTGGACGGAGAGAATGGCGGCCGCCTTCAGGACGAACATAAGGCCCTCATGATCCGCAAAGAACAGCATGTCCGGATCGCCTTTCGGTTCTCTGAAAATATACGCTCCCTTTTGCGGTTTCGGTTCCAGCACGCCGTGCGGCTTTTTTTCGAAATCAAACATCGCAGCATCTCCTCCGTTAAAAACTTGCAGATCCCCTCCGTTCCTTCTGATCCGCGGTATATATGCTCAGGAACGGACGGTATATGTTTATTATAACCGTTCTCCTGCCGTGGGGATAAGAAATCTGCCGCAGTTTCTGTGAATTATGGAAATATGGTATACTGAATGGAAAAAGTGCGGGCAGGCTGACACGATTTGAAAACGAGAGGTTATCTGCATTCATGATGGAAATGATCATCCTTGTCTTATGCTTCATCTGCATCATTCTCCTTACGGTCCTGATCTTTCTCCTTGCAAGGCCGCGGAACGAATCGCTCCGCAGGGAGCTGATTGACGCCCATTCGCGCCTCAGGGAGGATATCCTCCGTTCGCAGGCACAGACAAGAAACGAAGTGTCCGGAAGCGTCCACACCTCCGTTTCCTCGCTCGGCCAGCTGCTGAACAGGAACCAGCAGGCTTTCGCCGAACAGCAGGAATACCGTCTCCGTTCCTTTGAAGAGGGCAGTGAACAGCGGCTCGAGGCGATCCGTGAAACCATGGAGCGGAGGATCACCTCCATGACCGCCGAAAACAACGACCGGCTCGACCAGATGCGGCAGATCGTGGACGAAAAGCTTCAGACGACGCTTGAAACAAAGATGAACGAGTCCTTCCGGATGGTCAGCGAACGGCTGGAACAGGTATATAAGGGGCTCGGCGAAATGCAGACCCTTGCTTCCGGTGTCGGCGATTTGAAGAAGGTCCTTTCCAACGTCAAGACGCGCGGTATCCTGGGCGAGATCCAGCTCGGCGCGATCCTTTCCGAAATCCTGTCCCCGGATCAGTATGAAACGAACGTCGCCACGCGTCCCGGCAGCGACGAAAGGGTGGAATTCGCAGTCAAACTTCCCGCGGACGACGGGGAGCCGATCCTTCTTCCGATCGATTCCAAGTTCCCGGGAGACAGCTATTCCGCGCTGCTGGACGCCTATGACAGCGCTTCCGTCGAGGAGATCAAGGCTGCTTCCGCCCGGCTTGCCTCCATGATCCGCAAGGAAGCCAGGGATATCCAGACAAAATACATCGATCCCCCGAATACGACGGATTTCGCCATCCTTTTCCTCCCGTTCGAGGGCCTGTACGCGGAAGTCCTGAAGCTGAATCTCGTCGTGGAACTGCAGCAGAACTATCACGTGAATGTTGCCGGACCTTCCACGATGGCTGCGCTGCTGAACAGTCTGCAGACGGGATTCCGGACGGTTGCGATCCAGAAACGCAGCAGCGAGGTTTGGCAGGTTCTCGGGGCAGTCAAAACGGAATTCGAGAAGTTCGACTCGGTGCTGCATGAGACGCAGAAGAAACTGTCCCTGGTGGAACGGGATCTGGATCAGCTGGTAGGCGTGCGGACAAGATCCATCGTAAGGAAGCTCCGGAATGTGGAACGTCTGGATGATCTTACTTCCAACACGGTTCTCGGTCCGGAAAAAGGCTTCCTGGAGCAGCCGGACACGGATGACCCGGATGAATTCAATACTTGACATTCCTATCCCCCGTTGTTAAAATATCCTTTGGTCAAGCGCTTGTAGCTCAGTGGATAGAGTGCCCGGCTACGAACCGGTAGGTCGCAGGTTCGAATCCTGCCAGGCGCGCCAGAACAGGATTGCCTCAGATGGCAATCCTTTTTTTATACCATGGACGGCGATATGGCTGCCCTTTCCTTCATTCAGTGGTACGGGCCAGGCGCCCGCCGTTTCCCTGCCGCCTGTGAAAGCGCGTTGTGATAATATGCGCTGTCAGCGGAATTGCTAGAGCAACTCCCCCTGTGATATATTGAATCATACAGGCATCCTTTGTCCGCCATCGGCGCATCATGGCAGAATCATGAGACATCCTGCTACAGTCGAATCCATATCAGGGAAACGTTATGCTGATCAAGAATCCGATCCTCAGCGGCTTCCATCCCGACCCCTGCATATGCCGCAGAGGCGACGACTATTATATCGCGGTCTCCAGTTTTGAATGGTTCCCCGGCATCCCCGTCTATCACTCCCAGGACATGAAGCACTGGGAGCTTTATACGCACGTGCTGACGGATGAGCGGACCTGCGATCTCAAGCGTCTGCCTTCGGCCAAGGGGATCTGGGCGCCCTTCCCGACTGGGAGCCTTCCCGGATCCCCGGGCATGACGATTTCGACAGCGGGATACTTGGCATCTGTTATTACGCGCCGCGCATTGACCCCGGCAGTTTCTGCGATCTCACCGCCCGTCCTGGCTGGCTGCGCATGCGCGGGCAGGAGGCAAGGAGTTCCCTGAACCGGGTCAGCATTCTTGCCAGAAAGCTCCTGAGCGTGAATGCGGAGATCGTCACAAAGATGGATTTCTCCCCGGAGATCCATCAGCACAGCGCGGGTCTGATCCTGTATTACGACAATATGAATTACGCGTATCTCCGGAAATACTGGAGTGATACGCTCGGCTGTCCGGCGATCTCGGTCGTCCGTCTGAACAACGGCGAGAAAACCGACTTCAACAGCGCGCGCCGCGCTGCGGGTGACGGCCCCGTCTGGTTCAAACTGCGCATCAAGGGCCGCGAGTCACAGTTCCATGTTTCTCACGACGGCAAAAGCTGGAAGAGATCGGCCCCGCCTTCGACACGAGCTAGTTTTCCGACGAGTATTCGCATTACGGCGAGTTCACGGGCTGCTTCGTCGGCATGACCTGTGCAGACCTGAAGTCCGTGCTTCTTAAGGCTGCAGAGGCAGCAGGGATCCCCGAACAGGCCATTCGTTTTCCCGTTGTCTGCAAACGGCGCGGCAGGCTTCTCTTCCTGCTGAACTTCTCTGACGGGATACAGCGTGTTCCCGCACCTGCTGCAGGCAGGGAACTTCTGTCAGAACGTTTCGTCGAAAAGGAAGAAGAACTCTTCCTCTCCCCCTGGAATTCTGCCATAATAGAAATAGAATAAAGACAATCTGAAACAGCCCGTGAGTGCGGATCCGTTCATCCGGGCTGACTGAAAGACTATGATGAAAGGAGACTTTTCCGGATGAAGATTTATCCCGTCACCGCCCCTGTCTTCCGTCACTACGGCAGAATTCTGGACGGATTTGACACGTCCTCCCTTCTGGATGCCATGGCCGAAATCCCCCTTCCCGGGGAGGGCACGGCTTACAAGCCCAGCATTGAAACGTTGGAAGCCGTCGATCTGTTTCCCGCTCTGCGGGACCGCGCCTACGGCGGCATGCCCATTCAGCTGGGCATGTGCTGGGGCCGCAACACAAAACTCAACTGTCTGGAATATCACCGGGACAGCGAACTGAATGTCGGCACCCACGACTTTATCCTTCTGCTGGCCAGGGAGGATGAAATTGAAAACGGAATGCTGGACACCGGAAAAGTTCTTGCCTTTCAAATACCGGCAGGCGTTCTGGTGGAAGTATACGCAACCACGCTGCACTACGCGCCATGCCATGTGAGCCGGGAAGACGGCTTCCGCGTGGCGGTGGTTCTGCCGAAAGGAACCAACACGGAAAAGCCGGATATTACGCCGGCAGGCAAAGAAGACCGTCTCCTCTGGGCACGGAACAAATGGCTGCTCGCCCACCCCGAATCAAGCGAGGCGAAAAAGGGCGCCTATACCGGCCTGACAGGAATCAACATAGATATTGCAGAAACATAAAGGAGGAACTCATCATGCAGAATATTCCCGAAGTCAAACTCGGCCTCGTTGCCGTTTCACGCGACTGCTTCCCGATCGGGCTTTCCATTGCGCGCCGTGAGGCGATCGTCAAAACATGCGGCGGAAGTCTCTACGAATGCCCCGTTACCGTCGAGAACGAGAAGGACATGCTCAGGGCTGTCGATGACGTCAAGGCAGCCGGCTGCAACGCGCTGGTCGTTTTTCTCGGCAACTTCGGTCCGGAAACACCCGAAACCCTGATCGCGAAGTATTTTGACGGTCCCTGCATGTTCGTGGCGGCGGCCGAAGGCGACGGCGATCTCATCAACGGGCGCGGAGACGCCTACTGCGGCATGCTGAACTGTTCCTACAACCTCGGCATGCGCCACCTGAAGGGATATATCCCCGAATACCCGGTCGGCACCGCGGAGGAACTGGGCAGGAAGATCCGGGAATTCATCCCCATCGCCCGGGCGATCATCGGCGTAAGGAATCTGAAAATCATTTCCTTCGGTCCCCGTCCGCAGGATTTCTTCGCCTGCAACGCACCGATCCGCGGCCTGTATGAGCTTGGCGTCGAAATAGAGGAAAATTCCGAACTCGACCTTCTGGTGAGCTACAAAGAGCATGCGAACGATCCGCGCATTCCCGACGTCTGTGCCGATATGGCCGCCGAAATGGGCGAAGGCAAGTACTTCCCCGACCTGCTCAGCCGCATGGCTCAGTTTGAACTGACGCTTCTCGACTGGGCCGAGGCGCACCGCGGTGCGCGCAAGTATGTCGCCTTTGCAGACAAGTGCTGGCCGGCATTCCCGCAGCAGTTCGGCTTTGAACCGTGCTTTGTCAATTCGCGTCTGGCAGCGCGCGGCATTCCGGTCAGCTGCGAGGTCGACATCTACGGCGCTCTGAGCGAGTACATCGGCGCGTGTGTCAGTCAGGACGCGGTTACGATCCTCGACATCAACAACTCCGTTCCCGAAAAAATGTGGGAGACCCAGATCAGAGGCAAATACGATTACACCCTCACCGACACCTTCATGGGTTTCCACTGCGGCAACACGCCAAGCTGCAAGATGTGCGCCGACCGCGCCGTGAAGTACCAGCTGATCCAGCACCGTCTGCTCGAGCCCGCCGGTTCGGAACCCGATTTTACCCGCGGAACGCTTGAGGGCGATATCGCCCCGGGTGAGATCACCTTCTTCCGTCTGCAGTGCGACAGCGAAGGCGTGCTCCGCTCCTACATCGCCGAGGGCGAAGTCCTTCCGGTCGCAACCGGCAGCTTCGGCGGCATCGGCGTGTTCGCGATTCATGAAATGGGCCGTTTTTACCGGCACGTGCTGATCCAGAAGCGCTTCCCGCATCATGGCGCAGTCGCTTTCGGCCATCACGGAAAAGCGCTGTTTGAAGTCTTCAAGTTCCTCGGCGTTCAGGATATCGGCTATAACCAGCCGAAGGCCCTTCCCTACCCGACGGAGAATCCCTGGGCATAATGGATCGTGCAGATACCGCGCCGGGCATTGAACCTGGCTCGGCGCGCATCCGAACGGCACAAAACTGTCGCCTCCGAAGGCTGCGAACGGAAAAAGCGGCTGGAAGGCAAAACGCAGAATCCATGAAAGGAGCACTCACGTGAATACTGTTTCCACCCCGGACGCTCCCGCTGCAATCGGGCCCTAGTCCCAGGCAGTCTGTCACGGCGGATTCCTGTTCACCTCCGGACAGCTTGGGATCGATCCGGAAACCGGAGCTGCAGGAAACACCATCGAAGAGCAGGCAGAACAGAGCTGCAGGAACATCGGAGCGATTCTCTCCGCTGCAGGCGTCACGTTTGAAAGCGTCATCAAGACAACCTGTTTTCTGGCGGATATGAATGATTTTGCCGCATTCAATGCCGTTTATGCACGGTATTTCACCGGCAGGCCCGCACGTTCATGCGTGGCGGTGCGTACGCTGCCGAAGGGAATGCTCTGCGAGATAGAAGCAATCGCCGCGCTGTAAGCCAAAAGGAATGAATGCCTGCCGTGTTTTTTACGGCAGGCATTCTTGACGTTGCAGAAAGGGATTCCTTCCTGACAATCATTCGCAGCGCAATTCATACCGATCCGGCTGATCCATCCCGTTGCACGGAATCCGGCAGTTCTTTGTGAAACATCTGAAACCGCCGTAAGGGGGCGGTGAGGAAGGAAGAATATCAATAATCCGGTCACTTTTCATCGTTTTTTGAAAAATCCCCCTGCGTCACGGGTTGCATATGACGCTGCGTCATGAAGTATTCTTGCTGTAAAGGAGGTGAAACGCTATGTCGAAATACACGACGGGAGAGATCGCAAAACTCTGCGGCGTATCGGTGCGCACGGTCCAGTATTACGATACCCGGGGAATCCTCGTGCCGAGTGAGCTGACAGAAGGCGGCAGAAGACTGTATTCTGAAGAAGATCTGAGGCGGATGAAAATCGTCTGCTTCCTGCGGGAGATCGGTCTTTCCATCGACTCGATCGGCCAGCTTCTGTCCGAAAAGGATCCCGGAAGCGTCATTTCCCTGCTGCTCGATCAGCAGGAGATCGCGTTGAAAAAGGAGATCGGCGAACGGGAAGAACAGCTCGGGAAACTGTCGGAACTGAAGAGCGGGCTGAAAAACATCCGCGATTTCTCTGTCGAATCCATCGGTGACATAGCGTATACCGTGACAAACAGGCAAGAACTCAGGAGAATCCATACGACGATGCTCCTTACAGCGATACCCCTCGGAATCCTGCAATGGTCCTCTATCATACTGTGGATCACAAAGGATATCTGGTGGCTGTTTCTGGTCTGGATCATCGCCGCGGTCCCGTACGCCGTCTGGATCTCACGCTGGTACTTCAGAAAGGTCGCGTATATCTGCCCGCAATGCCATACAGTGTTTAAACCGTCGTTTAAAGAAGCCTTCTGGGCAAACCATACACCCGCCACGCGCAAGCTGACCTGCCCTTCCTGCGGACACCATGGCTTCTGCGTGGAAGTCGCATCAGCGCCGGAGGAAGCATCCCATGCATGATACGGAATTCAACAGGACACAGACGGTAAAATTCCTGGTATGGACCTTCGCTCTCGCGTATCTCATTCAGTTCGGCGCGTCTTTCCTCTTTAAAAGCGGAAACGCTGGCATCGGGCAGATGATCATCGCGGCCGTGATGTTTGTTCCCACGCTGGGCGTGCTGCTTTCCGGCGCGCCGCTGAAGAACATGGGATGGAAACCGCAGATCCGGAAAAACATCGGACCCTTCCTGACCGCCTGGTTTGCCCCGTTGATTCTGACTGCTGCCGGCGCCTGCCTGTACTTCCTGCTTTTCCCCTCCCACCTCGATCTGAGCGGAAAATATCTTGCGGAAGCAGTCGGCGCGGAGGCGCTGAATCAGCTTGAGGCGCAGGGTCTCACCTATCCTCTGTATATCCTGATAAGCGCCGTCAGCAGTATGATCTATGCGCCGTTCCTCAACATGTTCCTGGCGCTGGGAGAAGAAATCGGCTGGCGCGGATTTCTGTATCCGCAGCTGAAAGCGCGGTTCGGGACAGGGACCGGCCGGCTGCTGGGCGGCGTCATCTGGGGCGCCTGGCACTGGCCGCTCATCTGGCTGATCGGTTACGAATACGGCGCCGCATCGGGCAACCCTGCAGGGTATTTCGGATTTCCTGTCACCGGGATGCTGCTCTTCTGCGTCATCACCGCAGGATGGGGTGTCCTGCACGACTGGCTGTATGAAAAAAGCGGGAGCATCTGGGTGCCCTCGCTCTTCCACGGAGCAATCAACGCGGCAGCCGCTCTCCCGCTGACGGTCTGTCTGACCAACACCGGCTCAGCAAGGCTTCTGGGGCCGGTGCCGAACGGGCTCATCGCCGGTCTGCCTTTCCTTACGGCGGCTGCCGTCCTGACGCTGCGCAGGAAAAAGACGGAATAACCGGTCCCTTGGATTATCATGTTTCTTTCAACGATTGAAAAAGACTGCAATGCCTAAAAGGCACAGCAGTCTTCATTTTTCTTCCCGGTTATCCTTCAGCAACTGTTTCACACATAACAACGGTTCATTGGAATTCCAGTCCCATGAGTGTGCGGAATCACCGCCGCATATCACTCGGTCCTCACAGTATCTGCAAAGTTGGCTTTTATCCGTTCTATCAGTGCGAAAGATCCGGAACCTATGGCTCCAAACATCCCAGAAGTCATCCTTATGAATGTTTCCTTGTATAAGTGACGGCAGGTTTTCTATATCCAGACATGTGCAAATATCTCCGTTGCTTCGAACAGATGCCACGTATATCCCTGCTCCGCAGAAAAAATAATTGTTTCTTACCATGCGTTCCATATTCAGGCCCAGAAAATGCGAGCAACCGTATGTCACTTCCATGGAACAGGCAGGATCATAACGTTTTGATTGGATAAAGGCCAGAAGCTCTCTGAACTGCTCCCCGCTAAGAAGCAGATCGCTCATCTCGCACGCTCTTCCGATCGGTTCTACGTTGATGATTCTCCAGGATTTGATTCTCAGATCAGTTAAGAAGGAATACAGTTCCTCCAGTTCGCAGAAGTTGCTTGAATGGACAACTGTCGTCACCTGTGGCGCATATCCCGCTTCCTGAAGGTTCCTGATCCCTTCGACGGCTTTTGCCCATGCGCCGGAGCTACCGCGAAGCGTATCGTGTGTTAATTCTAATCCGTCAAGACTGATGGAAACCGTTTCCATCATCGCCTTCTTTAGCTGTTGCGCCACATGCCTGTCGATGAGCGTTCCGTTGGTCGTCATCCCCCAATGAAATCCCAGCTCTTTCACTGTTCTCGCAATATGAAAGAAATCAGGATGGATCAGGGGCTCTCCCCCTGTCAGACAGACCATAGCGTTTTTCTTCGGAACAGAGCAAAGCGTTTTTTCAATGTCCTGCACGGACAAACGATCCCCGCTTGAACAGCACCGGCTGCCACAATGGGCACAGAATAAATTGCATGCATTTGTCAGTTCGAAGAAAATCCAGCGAAGGTCCGGACTCTGGAATAAAGAATTGCGGTATGCTGCCAAGGCAGATAATTGGCTTCTTTTTAGCTCAGATATGTCCCTGTTTGTCACTTCATTCTTCCAAACAAACGATGGATGGACCCGTCTTTTGCATTGATGGTTTAAATTTCCTTAATCGAAACTTTTGCACCACATTGCGGACAGAAGTCCTCTTCATCGATCATCAGTTCCGTTTCCCATGAATATTTGCACTCTGGACAGACATGTTTGCGTTTGACCGGCATCGGTCCGTAGATCGTATAAAACTCTTGGATTATGTAGTCGGGATTATCCATTGGCGCACCGCAGTAACGGCAGTATTTATCTCCTTCCCGCCATGTATTCCGGCAGTTTCTGCAGACCTTTTCCTTCGGCATATTACTGTTCATACGGTCCTCCTCCAATTATTCCGATCAATCCGCGCAATTATTACAGAACTTCCAATTTACATGTTTTAAATTCAGCTCTTTTTTGCTTAATTTACGGCACATGCCTTCCGTTTAGAAGAATGATTCCTCTCTTTCTGAGCGCTTAGGGGCAGACATTCCATCCGAGTCTCATTTTGGTTCAAGACCCCGGCTGCGTGATCAGCTGCCGCTTTCCCCCATACTGCCGATCTCGGTATCAAGGACTTTCCCATATGCGGCGTCGTCGATTTGATCGCTGAAATCGATCTCCAGCGTTTTCGTCAGCGTGCAGCCGTAATGTGCAAGATACTGGGTGATCCGCAGTGTCAGAGTGCCTTGCTCAGGCATCCAGTCCGGCCGCTTGATCACAAGGATCACGTTCGGCTCCGACTCGAGACCGAGCGCCACCAGGTCAGGATCCGGCGCCTTGGTCTCTGTCCTGCATTCCGCTTCGGTCACTTTCCTGCCGCCGTATTCTGCGCTGACGCTGAAGATCCCGGGCTCCGTCACCAGATCGGGACGGTCGATGACAAAGCGCCAGTTTTCCGATTTATCGTACGTTCCGACCTCGAAGCTGTCCGGATAACCGTTCTCGCGTGCAAACGATCCGGTACCCCAGTAGCGGGCGTACAGTCCCTCTTCGGGAGCGGGCTCGGCTGATAGATGAATGCTCTCCTCCTGTCCGCTGTCTTCGGATTTATAAAGGACCGCGACCTCCATCTCCGGTTCCGGCTCGAGATTGTTGTTCATATAGTAGTCCATGTGGGAAAAATAGAACTCTGCGACGTCAAACGCAGGAATCTTCAGGATCCCTGATTGAATCGCCGGATCCCCTTCCTCCCAGGAATAGGACTCCATCAGCTCGTCCAGATTCCGCTCGAACAGCTCCACGGTAACGGAGCGAACCGACTCCGGATTGGAAAGAAGGACCCATGCGTGGTATTCCGAGGAAAAGCTGAAGAATACCGCCTTCGCATCCGGTTTCTTCCAGACAGGCTCGGGAACCGGCGTATCGGTCGGAACAGGCGTCGGCGCAGGGGTGACGGGCACTTCGGAAGCAGGAACGGCAGCCGCCGGTGAGGCGGAAGGCCTGGCCTCGTCATCCGCTTTGGCGACAGCCTGCGTTACGGATGGAACATCCTCCGTTTTCCCGGATTCGTTTGGCGTGAGCATAACGAAGCCGAGCGCAATCGCCGCTGCGCCGTATACCAGCCTGCGAATCTTATTCAGCCTCTTGAAAGCGCTTTCCTTTTTCGTTTCTTCCGTTACGCCGCTGGTCTGGTCGAACTCCTGCGATACGTCCGGCGTCGAAAACTCCATTTCCGGCGCAGGATTCACCGTCTCACGCCCGTTGTCGGGAGCGTGAAATTCATCTTCCGGCGTCTGAATTGTCGGATAACTCCGATCGCTCATATCGGTTCCCTTTAATGGTTGTGAATATCCAGCTGCGGGAACGGGCACTCCACGCCCATGTTGCGGAATCCGAGCAGCAGGTCATGGTTCAGGATTCTCGGGACAGTGAAGATATTGTCCTCGTCGATCTCGACCATAAACCTGAGCGTGATGCCGGACGACCCGAGATTCTGCACGCCGAGATATTTCGGCTCGGAAAGCATCAGGTCCGTATGCTTTTCATAGATCTCCTTCATCAGCGCGGGAATACGCTCCTCGATCTTCTCGATATCGGAAGCGTACGGAATGTCGATCGAACTCGTCGCGATGGAGGCGTTGTTGGAACGGTTCAGAATATTCTTCATATCGGAGTTGTTGACGATTTTCACGTTCTTCCCGGCGTCCACGATCTGCGTTGTGCGGATGCCGATCTCCTTGACGGTGCCGCGGAACCCGTTGACCTCCACGATGTCGCCGACGTTATACTGATTCTCAAACAGCATGAACAGGCCGGTTACCATATCTGCGATCAGGCTTTCCGCGCCGAAGCCGATAACCAGTGCAACAACGCCGACGCTCGCCACGATCGTGTTGACGTCGATTCCGAAAATGGAAAGGCCCCAGCAGAGGATCACGATTGCGGAGACATACCGGAGCAGACTGCTCAGAAGCGTCACCAGTGTTTTCCCCCTGTGGGACGCCGGCTTGAGAAGGCCAAGGATCAGTATCAGCAGCATGGTCACCGCGATCACCGTGGCAGCCATCCCGATCACGCGCATCACGGCATGATCCCAGACCTTGTAGGCTACCAGATTTGCAGCCACCGCTACCGCTGCGCATATGATCAGCTGAATCAGGGTATTCTTCCTTCTGCCCATAAACGTATACCTCAAATGACAGATTCAGAGTTTGTTTACCGTGCACTCCGTTTACACGCTCTTGTATCTTTCGGATTCTTCATGACGAAATACGAATCTTGACCAGAACGATCCTTCGACCGTTCTTCCTTATCAAATTGTATCATGACCCGCTCCGGATAGAAACCGTCCAATCATAAAAGTATGCGTTTCATATCCCTTTTCCGCAGTTGCGGAAAGAATCCCGGCTCCTCTCCGACTTGAATACCTACTAAAAAGATGGTATTATGAATCGACGCATTCGGAGGTGATTCGGATATGAAAATAACAACGAAAGGGCGCTACGCGCTCCGGATGATGATCGATCTCGCCGAACATCAGGACGGCGGGTATGTCTCGCTGAAAGAAATCGCAAAGCGGCAGAACATCTCGAAAAAATACCTGGAGCAGATCATCCCCGTGTTCCACGGCACCGATCTCCTCAGGACCGAGCGCGGCTCGCAGGGTGGATATGCGCTTGGAAGGCCTCCCGCGAAGATCACGGTCGGCGAGATCCTCCGTCTGACGGAGGGTTCGCTCACCCCGGTCGAATGTGTGGACGATCCCATCGGATGCGACCGCAGCGTGGACTGCGCCACCCTGCCGGTCTGGCAGGGTCTTACACGTGTCATCAGCAATTATCTGGATGGGATCACGCTGCAGGATCTCCTGGATCAGCGGCGGGAAAGCTACAGCAACAATTACGTCATCTGAGCAATTCCCCTCAGAAAAGCAGAAAAAGGGCGTATCTGATCGGCAGGTACGCCCTTCTCGTTTTCATTGATTCATCCTGTCATTCCGCAAACATCGGTGTGGAAAGATAACGGTCGCCCGTATCCGGAAGCAGCGCAACGATTACTTTTCCCTTGTTTTCCGGTCTCTTTGCAAGCTGCAGGGCTGCGAAGGCAGCCGCACCGGAGGAGATTCCGACCAGCAGTCCTTCCTTGCGAGCAAGTGCTCTTCCCGTTGCAAAAGCGTCTTCGTTCTCCACGGCGATGATCTCGTCATACACCGAAGTATTCAGCGTGTCCGGAACAAATCCTGCGCCGATTCCCTGAATCTTGTGCGGTCCGGGGGTGCCTTTGGAAAGTACAGGCGATCCCGCGGGTTCAACTGCCACGACCTTGACATTCGGATTCTGCTCCTTCAGGTATTCGCCAACGCCTGTGATCGTTCCGCCTGTTCCGATACCCGCTACAAAGATATCCACTTTCCCGTCCGTATCTTCCCAGATCTCCGGTCCGGTAGTCGCGCGGTGCGCGGCAGGATTCGCCTGGTTTGTGAACTGGCTCGGAATAAAGCTGTTCGGGGTCTCTTCGGCAAGTTCTTTCGCTTTTTCAATCGCGCCCTTCATGCCTTTCGCGCCGTCGGTCAGGACAAGCTCCGCGCCGTACGCTTTCAGCAGGTTTCTTCTCTCCACGCTCATCGTCTCCGGCATGGTCAGTATGATGCGGTAACCCCTCGCGGCCGCGACGGAGGATAGTCCGATACCGGTGTTTCCGCTCGTCGGCTCAATGATGACGGAATCGGGATGCAGGAGTCCCTTCTCTTCGGCGTCCTCGATCATCGCTTTCGCGATCCTGTCCTTCACGCTGCCTGCCGGGTTGAAATACTCGAGTTTCGCATAGATATCCGCAACGGGTTCTTCGCCCTCTGCAAATCTGCCAAGTTTCAGAAGCGGGGTCTTTCCGATCAGTTGTGTAAGTTGTGTATATACCTTCATTTGAAATACTCCTTCCGTTTCCTCCGGATCCCGCTCAATCAGCCAGACGATTCGGAGTCATTTGTTATTACTTATAAAACCTATCGGTTTTATTGGTTATTATCATAGCGGTATTTCTGTCCCGTGTCAACACCATTTTTACAAAAAATGATTCCGCCGGGATTCTGCTGAGGATTTCGGGACATCTTTTTATTTTTTGCTGTAGTATAATGGAATAGCACGGACGGGAGCATGCCTTGCTTGCATGCTTCCCCGGACAGCAGGAGAAAGGATACCGGCCGGTAGAAATCATGGATCATTATAGTGTTACGGGCATGAGCTGCGCAGCGTGTCAGGCAAGGGTGGAAAAGGCGGTTTCGGAAGTTCCCGGCGTCTCCTCCTGCGCTGTCAGCCTTCTGACAAACACCATGAGCGTGGACGGGACTGCATCCCCGGCCGATATCATCCTCGCGGTGGAAAAAGCCGGATACGGCGCTTCCGTGCGGGAGAACGGCGATCCGAACCGGACAGCCGCTCCGGACGACGCCCTGCTGCGTGACACGGAAACCCCGAAACTGAAAAAGAGGCTGGTCGCTTCTGTCATATTCCTTCTTGCGCTCATGTACATCACGATGGGTCACAACATGTGGGGATGGCCGCTTCCTGCCTTTTTCTCGCATAACCATCTCGGCCTGGCGCTTGCGCAACTGCTGCTTTCCGCGGCCGTCATGGTGATCAACCAGAAGTTTTTCACGAGCGGATTCAGGGCGCTTCTGTCCGGCGCGCCGAACATGGATACGCTCGTTTCCCTCGGTTCGTCCGTTTCCTTTGCATGGAGCACCTACGTATTCTTTCAGCTCTGCGGCATGGCCTCTGCCGGTGCGGACAGCGCCTCCATGATGGAGCTTTACCATAACCAGCTTTATTATGAATCCGCCGCCATGATCCCCGCCCTGATCACGGTAGGAAAGCTTCTCGAATCCGTTTCGAAGGGAAAAACCACAAGTGCGCTGAAAAACCTCATCCGTCTTTCGCCGAAAACCGCCGTGCTGCTCCGCGGAGACGCGGAGATGGAGGTCGAGATTGAAGATGTGCAGCCCGGGGATATCTTTGTGATAAGACCCGGCGACAGCATCCCGGTCGACGGCATTGTGCTGGAAGGGAACAGCGCGATCGACGAATCCGCGCTGACAGGGGAATCGGTTCCCGTGGACAAGGCCGCGGGCGACCGCGTCAGCGCAGCGACCGTCAACCGTTCCGGTTATCTGAAATGCCAGGCGACAAGGGTCGGCAAGGACACGACGCTCAGTCAGATCATCCGCATGGTGTCCGACGCTTCCGCCACAAAAGCCCCGATCGCGAGGATCGCCGACAGGGTGTCCGGCATCTTCGTTCCGTGCGTGATCGGCATTGCCGCGGTCGTTCTGATCGGATGGCTGGTTTCCGGCGCGGGGTTCAGCGCCGCCCTTGAAAGAGCGATCTGCGTGCTCGTGATCTCCTGCCCCTGCGCGCTCGGCCTCGCGACGCCCGTCGCGGTCATGGTCGGCAACGGGATCGGCGCCCGCAGCGGGATACTGATCAAAACCGGTGAAGCGCTTGAAACCGTCGGGAAGATCGACACGGTCGTGCTGGACAAGACCGGCACCGTGACGGAAGGCACCCCGAAGGTCACGGATATCCTCCCCGCAGAGGGAATCACGGAGCGGGAACTTCTGGAGAAAGCCTGTGCGCTTGAGAAAAAGAGCGAACATCCCCTTGCCCGCGCCATCGTCTCGGAAACGGAGCTTCGCGGACTGACGGTCCCGGACGCGTCCGAATTCACCGCTCTGCCCGGAAACGGCGTGGAAGCGCGCCTGAACGGGAGCATGCTCCGCGGCGGCAGCAGAAAATACATCGGCGGCCTGATCCGAAACGACAGCGTCTTTTCCGACGAGGACACGTATACGCTTCAGGGTAAAACGCCTCTCTATTTTATGGAGGATGACCGCCTGCTCGGCATGATCGCCGTCGCGGACGTCATCAAGGAAACCTCTCCGGAAGCGGTCCGTCAGCTGAAGAATCTCGGGATCAGGGTCGTCATGCTGACCGGAGACAACGAAAAAACCGCGCGGTTTATCGGGGAACAGGCCGGGATCACGGAGGTGATCTCCAATGTCCTTCCCGATCAGAAGGAATCCGTGATCCGTTCGCTGCAGAGCAGCGGAAAGGTCGCGATGGTCGGGGACGGGATCAACGACGCTCCGGCGCTGACTAGAGCGGATGTCGGGATCGCGATCGGCGCGGGCACGGACGTCGCGATCGACAGTGCGGAGATCGTTCTGATGAACAGCGACCTGTCCGATGTGGCGGCTTCCGTCCGGCTCGGCCGCGGAACGGTCCGCAACATCCATGAAAACCTGTTCTGGGCATTCTTCTATAACCTGATCTGCATCCCGCTCGCCGCAGGCATGTTCACGGTCAAGATGAGCCCCATGTTCGGTGCAGCCGCCATGAGCCTATCCAGCGTGACGGTCTGTCTGAATGCGCTCCGCCTGAATCTGCTGAATATCCGCAGCGCCGTCCATGACAGGCCGAGACGTGCCGGAAGCAGGGACGTTTCCCCTGCCGCGGAACCGGTCTCCGCAAAAAGCGATCCCGCAATGCTTCCCCCCCAGACTGTTACACTGCGTGTGGACGGGATGATGTGCCCACACTGCGAAGCGACCGTAAAGAAGGCGCTGGAATCACTTGATTTCGTATCGGAAGCCTCCGCCGATCATACGTCCGGAACAGTAACGGTCGTTCTGAACGGGACGCTTGATCCGGATGCGGTCAGAAAGGCCATAGAAGAAAAAGGATATCAGCTGTCAGCATGATATCCTGAATCTCATTTCCATCAACTGATACCGCCGGTTCTTTGGAGTCAGGCGGTTTTTGATTTCCTTCTCAGTATCCGAGGTCTTCGTTAATCAGCACAACCTCATATTCGCAGCCTCCCGGCTTCTTCCAGAGAACGGACAGCCCGCGGCAGATCCTGTCCGGGCTGTCGCAGTCATAGCACCTGTCCCCTTTGACGGCGCAAGGTGTTTTCCTGTTCAATCTTTTAGCATTTAGCGGACCGGCAACGTTCCGCGCCCTGTACAGCGCCGTTTCAAAGTCCTTTTCGACCTTGTTGCATCCCGCGATCAGATAGACTTTTTTGTGCCCGTACTGAACGGCGGACACACGGTTTCCGGTCCCGTCGATATTGATCAACTCCCCGCTCACGGAGATCCCGTTCACGGAAGAAAGATAGATCTCCGCGGTCTGCGCCTCCCGTGAGATCTCCTCGCGCGTTTTCCCCGGCGTGTCCGCGTTGGAGAACACGCTGTTATGGGAGGCCAGCATTTTATAAAGTCCCATCTGCTGAATCGTGACCGAACCGCCCATCCCGACCGTCATGCCGTCGATCGCGCTGTTTAGATACGCTGCCGCCGAACAGGCGTCCTCGAAGACGGATACCTGAAATCCGTTTCTTTCCAGATTCTTCTTCAATTCCGTAAAATCCATCCCTGTTCCCTCCGTTCCGAAATGCGGGAAGCAGACCGCTCTTCCCTTTTTCCTGTCTGTCCGGTCCGTTCCGACATCTGCATCATAGCATAAAAGCAAACGGACCGGAAAGAGCCCCTTTCCGGTCCGGATACCCGTCATAAGCTGCTATCCGACAACGCACGCCTTCACCCCGTCCGGGATCGGGCAGACATACGGTTCCCCGGATGTCCGTTTCAAAAATTCCTCCTTTGCTTCCGCGAGAAGGGCGGGATCCGAAAGAAGATCCACCGCGGTCCCGAACAGCACCTTGGCCGCGTAGAGCATCCCCTTGTCCCCGACAGACGAACCGCCGCAGGATACGTTCTGCCAGGAATGACCCGGACACCCCTTCGGAAACGTCACCGCGGTAAACTGCCCTGTCGGAGTCAGATGGCTGACATCCCCCACGTCGGTAGAGCCGGGTTCGAAATCGTTGCCGGTATAAAACGGCAGCAGGAAGTCGTTCAGTCCTTCGGCGCTATTCCGCAGGAGCTCCGAGACCTTGTCGGCTATCTCCTGGCTGGAATTCGCCCCCCTGCCGGGTAGTTCCTCCCGTGCGGGATATGTCGCCGCCAGCTTTGCCGCAAATTCCTTTTCCTTCTCCGTATAGACCGGGAGCGGAACTTCCTGCATGTTCCGGTAGATCGCCTTTTCGAGAGCCGTATTCGGGATCGTATCCGCCGTCCCGTCCACAAAGACCCGCTCAAATGACGTTTCCGTCATGAGCGCGGCGCCTTCCGCCTGAAGGTCGACCCGTTTCATCAGCTTCAGCGTATCGGGAACCGTTCTGGAACGGATCATATACAGGACGGACGCGTGCGGCTGGACCACATTGGGCGATACGCCGCCGCCGTCAATGATCGCGTAATGGACGGACGCGTCCTTCTTCATATGTTCCCGCAGGTACTGAACGCCGGTATTCATCAGCTCCACCGCATCCAGTGCGGACCGCCCGTCCTCCGGGTTGCCCGCCGCATGCGCCGCCGTTCCCTTGAACTTATACAGTATCTGCACGCAGGAATTATTCGTGCCCGTCGTCACTTCGTTTTCCGAACCGGGATGCCAGCTGATCGCCGCGTCCAGTTTTTCCCAGATTCTCTCTCTGGCCATGAACGCTTTCGACGCGCCTCCTTCTTCCCCCGGGCACCCGTAATAGATCACGGTCCCGCCCAGTCCGGTTTTCTGCAGGTATGCCTTCACCGCGCACGCGGCGGCAAGCGAACCGACGCCGAGCATGTTGTGTCCGCATCCGTGACCGGACCCGTTCGGAACGAGTTCCTCCCGCTCCGTCGCGCCCGCCTTCTGGGAAAGCCCGGACAGCGCGTCAAATTCGCCCAGGATCCCGATCACCGGACCCGGCCCGCCGTAATACGTTCCGGTAAATGCCGTTTCGATCCCGCAGATTCCCGAAGCGACTTCAAATCCCTGTTCAATCAGCACGTTCTTCAGTGCTGCGGCGGATTTATGTTCCTGCAGTGAAAGCTCCGCAAATTCCCAGATCTCATGCGACAGTTCTGAAAACAGCTCCGCTTTTTCGTCTATCAGCGCGTATCCGATTTCCTTGCCGCTCATGTTCTCCCTCTCCGTCAATACAGGACCTTGCTCAGGAATTCCTTCGTTCTCGGATTCTGCGGATGTCCGAAAAGTTCTTCCGGGGAACCGCTCTCCGCTATGTTTCCGTCGTCCATAAACAGGACTCTGTCCGAAACCTCTTTGGCAAATCCCATCTCATGCGTGACGATGACCGACGTCATGCCGGTCTTTACCAGCTGCTTGATGACGTTCAGCACTTCCCCGACCATTTCCGGATCCAGCGCCGACGTCGGTTCGTCGAACAGCATGACGTCCGGCTCCATCGCGAGCGCCCGGACGATGGCGACACGCTGCTTCTGTCCGCCGGACAGTCTGCCCGGATGTTCGTCCTTCTTGTCCAGCAAACCTACTTTCGCAAGAAGCTCCTCCGCCTTTTCGTCCGCTTCCTTCTGCGTGTACTTTTTGGTCATGACCGGCGCGAGCGTAATGTTTTCCTTCACGGTCATGTGGGGAAACACGTTGAAATGCTGGAACACCATTCCCATTTTCTGCCTGTGGATGTTGATGTCCACCGTTTTGGACGTGATGTCAACGCCCTCGAAGATGATCTGTCCGGAATCCGGGGTCTCAAGGAGATTCAGGCAGCGTAGGAATGTGCTTTTCCCTCCGCCCGACGGTCCGATGATGGAAACGACGCTGCCTTTTTCGACGTGTTCCGAAACGCCCTTCAAAACCTGGAGCTCCGTTCCGTTCACGTCAAAGCTTTTATAAAGATCAACGGTCTTAATCACCTGCTTTCAGCCTCCTTTCCACTTTTCCGAACACCTTGCTGAGGACGAACGTCATCACAAAATAGATGACGGCGACGATGAACATGCACTCAAACGTCAGATAGGTGTTCCCCTTCACGATGATGCATGCCGTCATGACCTCTCCGATAAAGAACGTGGACGCCAGCGACGTATCCTTGATGATCATGATGAACTCATTGCCGAGAGCGGGAAGGATGTTCTTGATCGCCTGAGGCAGAATGACCTTCATAAAGGTCTGCGAGCTGGTAAGACCGAGGCTTCTCGCGGCCTCCGTCTGTCCGCGGTCGACCGCCTGGATGCCGGAACGGAACACCTCCGATACGTAGGCCGCGCTGTTCAGAACGAGCGCGATGCTGACGCTGAGAAACGTCGGGATCTCCGAAGCGAACAGCTTGGGGACCAGAAACACTGCGACATACATCTGCAGAAGCATCGGGGTTCCGCGGATCACCTCGACGATCGCAATGGAGATCCACCTGAACGGCGCGATCTTGGACGATCTTGCAAGCGCCAGGAAGATGCCGATGATCGCTCCGAAGAATACCGTAATGACAGACAGCAAAAGCGTATACGACACACCGGTGACGAGAAACGTCTTCCAGTACTTGCTCATGATCTTGATTACATTCGAGAAAAACTCCATAATCCCTCCGGATAACCGACGACTGCCGCAGAATTCCCATCTGCGGCAGACGAGGTCTTATTATCATCAATCAAAGATAAGTATGAATGTCCGAATTGGTTCAGTCTGCCGCTACGTTTCCTTCGTCATCGTAGCCGACTTCGCTCGCAGTCGAGATGCCCGCCAGTACTTTCGCGTCCTCATACCATTTTCCGTAGTAACCGGCGTCGAACGCCTTGGCAAGAACTTCGTTGACAGCCTTTGTCAGATCGTCGTTGCCCTTCTTGATCAGGATCACGTTGTTTTCCGCCTCGGCGGAAACCTCAAAGTTGAATCCCGTCATAGCGACCTGATCGTTCGCGGCAATAATGGCTTCCCCGTTGCCCTGCGCGACGGCAAGCGCGTTGATCAAGCCGTTCCTCAGCGCTTCCACCGCTGTTCCGATATCGGTATAGATTTCGATCGAACAGTCAGCGGGAAGCTGCGATGTGCAGAGATCGTACTGAAGGGAAGCGACCTGCGCTCCGACTTTCAGTCCGGAGAAGTCCTCCGCCTTAGTCCATTTGCCGGCATTCTCGGCAAGGCAGATGATCGTCTGCTCCGTCTCGTTATCCCCGGCATAGTAGTAATCGGAAAGGTTGAAGTTCTCCGCCCTGGTCGGGGTATAGGAGAAACCGGAGATGGACATGTCCACCGTTCCGCTCTGAACCGCCGCCTGGCATGCGTCGAAGCTCATCGGCTTGATCACAAGCTCAAGTCCCATCTCAGAAGCGATGAAATTCGCCAGCGTAACATCGAAGCCGACGTACTGATCCTGGCCGGTCTTGGACGTGTCGACAAATTCCATCGGAGCGAAGTCGGGAGACATCGCGACCGTCAGCGTCTTTGCCGCCTTCTTCGCGCATCCGGTCATCGCGAACATACCGAGAATCATCAGAGCTGTAAGCGTCCAGGCAATAATCTTTTTCATATCCGTATCCCTCTTTCTTTATTCTGCAAAAAGAACTATTTATCTTTTCAATACGGTGATTATAAATGCATAAATATTCCGTGTCAAGCATTATTATTGATATTTTTATACGTTTTTTAGTGATTATTATGAATATTATATGAAATTTTGTGCATAAAAGAAAAAACGGGCGCCAAATGCCCGCTTTCTTTCCGGTTTAGATTATCAGAGTTGCTTCAAACAGAACTTCACGCCAGATTTCGGATCGCTTCCAGAGCGGTCTCCATTTCTTCCTCCGTGGTATATTCGGAAAAGCTGAATCTCACCGTTCCCTCCGGAAACGTTCCGACGGTTTTGTGCGCGTCAGGAGCGCAGTGCAGTCCGCAACGCACCAGGATCCCGTACTCTTCCTCCAGCCGGAAGGCGACATCCGCGTTGTCCCTGCGGAGAAAGTCCACGGAGATCACGCCCACACGCTTTTCCTCATCATCCGGTCCTGGAACACGGATTCCCGGTATATCCTTGAGCCCGTCCAGGAAATAGCGGGTCTGCCTCTTTTCAGCCTGTCTTCTGTCCTGAAGGGAACCGTGACGCAGCGCGGCATGGAGCCCGTAGATCCCGGGCAGGTTCAGCGTGCCGGGTTCAAACCGGTCAGGCAGGAAAGGCGGCATGTCATAGCTGTGAGAAACCGATCCGGTACCGCCCGCCATGAAGGGAGGCAGCAGCTCGGCAACTTGCTCGGACATCATGAGGACGCCCAGCCCCTGAGGACCCCTTAAGCCCTTGTGGGCGGGCATGCAAAGGATATCAGTGCCAAGGTCTTCCATGGTGAACGCGAAATGACCGGCGGTCTGCGCTGCGTCGACGGCGACCGGGATGCCGTACGGTTTCAGCCTTTCCGATATTTCCGCGACCGGCTGTATGGAACCGCAGATGTTGGACGCGTGCGTAAGAACGCAAAGCTTCGCTTTCTCATATCCGTCGGGCAGTTTTTCCGCGATTGAGATGCCTTCCCCGTCGGCAGGAATTCGAAGAATTTCCGCTCCGATCATGACCAGGGGACGGATGACGGCGTTGTGTTCCATGGAGGTAACGAGAACTTTGTCGCCTTTTTTTACAAGTCCCTGTATCACCATGTTCAGCGCGACTGTGTTGCCGGGAGTGAAAATCACGCGTTTCGGATCGGAGCACCCGAACATCGCAGCGAGTTTCTCCCTCGTTTCCAGTATCGTCATGCCCGCTTCCGTCGCGCGCTCATACGAACCCCTCCCGGCGTTCGCGCATACTTTGTCCAGATAGTACTTTACCGCGTCCGACACGCCCTCCGCTTTCGGGAAAGACGTGCAGGCATTGTCCATGTAGATGTCTGTCATGAATCGTTATTCTCCCTTGCAAATAACGGCTTATTATGTTATTATACCATTCGAAGCGTTATCTCTCAAGCGAATAACGCCGGATCAAGATGCTTCAATTTGGAGGTAAATATGGAAAAGAAAAAGAACAGTTTCCTGAAGGATTACGGGATGGTCATCCTGACCGGTCTGGTGATCGGCGCAGCAGCGGTTCTGCTGACCAAACTCGGAAATCCGAAGAACATGGGCTTCTGCATCGCTTGCTTCCTGCGCGATATCAGCGGCGCCATGGGATTCCACGGTGCGGCGGTCGTTCAGTACTACCGTCCTGAAATCGTCGGTCTCGTGGTCGGTTCCATGGTCATGGCTCTCGTCACGAAAGAATGGAAAGCACAGGGCGGTTCGTCCCCGTTCACCCGTTTCGTGCTCGGCGCACTGGTCATGATCGGCGCGCTGGTATTCCTCGGCTGCCCGCTCCGTATGGTGATCCGTATCGGCGGCGGCGACCTGAACGCGGTCGTCGGCCTTCTCGGATTCATTGTCGGTATCGTAATCGGCACGATCCCGCTCAGAAAGGGCTTCACTCTGAACCGTGCGTATAAGCAGAGCAAACTGGAAGGGCTCGCTTTCCCGATTGCTCTCGTGGTCTTCTTCATTGTATCCGTCGCGACCGTCCTGCTGAAATCCAGCACGGAAGGCCCCGGCAGCATGCGCGCTCCCATTCTCGTCTCCCTGATCGTCGCTCTGATCGTCGGCGCTCTCTGCCAGCGTTCCCGTCTCTGCATGGCCGGCGGAATCCGTGATGCGGTCATGTTCAAAGACTTCAAACTGATCACCGGCTTTGTCGCGATCATCGTAGCCGTGCTCGTCGGCAATCTGATCGTAAACGGCGGCGTGAAATTCTCCTTTGCGGATCAGCCCATTGCGCACTCCGACGGTCTGTTCAACTTCCTCGGCATGGCTATGGTCGGCTGGGGTTCCGTCCTCCTCGGCGGATGCCCGCTTCGCCAGCTCATCCTCGCCGGTGAAGGCAATTCTGACTCTGCCGTAACGCTGCTCGGATTCATCTGCGGCGCGGCGATCTCCCACAACTTCGGACTCGCCTCCTCCGCTGCCGGAATCGGCGCAGGCCCGGTCGCCATCGTTATGGTTGTCGGATTCATCATTCTGGCAATCGTCTCCGTCTGCAACATGAAGAAAGGAGCATGAACATGATCGACGCAAGAGGATTAAGCTGCCCGATGCCCGTTCTGATGGTACAGAAGGAAGTTAAATCGAAGTCGCCTGACAAGCTCGAGGTCTGCGTGGACACGCAGACTGCCGTACAGAACATCACCCGTTTCGCCAAGGCAAACGGCTATTCCATAACCGTGAAGGAAAACGAGGACGAAGAGTATCTCCTCACTCTTTCAAAATGAAGTACGTCGCGACATTCTATACACATGTTTCCGCCATGATGAGCCAGCGCAGTCTTGCTGCAAAAGGCATCCGTGCAAAGCTGGCGCCCACGCCAAGGGAGCTTTCTTCAAGCTGCGGGACGTGCGTACGGTATGAAGCGGACGACCCGTCCTACTCTCTGCTTGACAGCGATGTGGAACAGGTCGCTTCACTGGACGATTCTGGGTACCGGATACTCAGGCAATTCAGCTGATTCATACAGCAGACAAAAGACAGGGCTCGGCCCTGTCTTTTTTCTTGTTCGATATCATTCACTCGGCGGATTCCGCTTATCTGTTCTTCCCGCAGCAGTTTTTATACTTCTTTCCGCTTCCGCACGGGCAGGGATCGTTCCTGCCGACCGTCTTCTCCTTTACGAACGTGTTCTCACTGTGGAACGCCTTCGTGATCGCGTGGCGTTTTTCTGCTGTCAAAATCCCGTCCCATTCCTTCAGGGAATAGAGCCAGGGGGCTTTTGCGCGAAGCATGTTCAGATAGAGCTTCTCAAAGTCCACAACCGCTTCGACCGGCTTATCCGCTTCCAGTTCTTCCAGCTTCAGTTCCTCTTTAAGGCTCGTGTTGATTCCGTCTAGAAAACCTACCGCCTCGCAGACATCCATATCAAAACCGTCCGCGAGCTCCTTCAGTGTACAGCTGATCTTATTGTTGCCGCTGCCGAGAATTTTCTCATATGCTGCGGTTTCCTTGTCAAAATACCCGTTCCAGAACTTCTTATACTCAGCGTCCGAACGTTCCATTTCACACAGCTGTTTCCAGTCATCGTATAAACTCATCTCGTATCCTCCGATCAGCGGGATCCCCCGTTTTTCTCACGTTCTCCATTATACCGAATCTGCCCCGCTTTGCAAGGCAAATCTGTCCCGCTTCCCGCCCGTCCGATGTTCACATCGGTTCCTTTTTCGGATATAATAATCGCGATCCGATCACACAGACAATACATTGGATGGGAGTTTCTTTGATTTGGCAGTCAATACCGATTTGAAGTTGCGGAATCAGGTCATGTATTCCGTATTTGTCCGAAACCACACGCAGGAAGGCACCTTTCAGGCGCTGATTCGCGATCTGGACCGGATCCGCGGTCTGGGCATTGACATCATCTGGCTTCTCCCGGTCTATCCGATCGGCGCGCAGGCGAGAAAGGGCAGCCAGGGCTCGCCGTATGCCATCCGCGATTACCGGACAACCGACCCGGAGCTGGGATCGCCGGAGAATTTCCGCGAGCTGGTCGACGCCATCCATGTGCGCGGTATGCGCTGCATCATCGATATCGTCTACAACCACACCTCGCCCGACTCCGTTCTTGCCGCCGCGAATCCGGAATGGTTCTACCACCGTCCCGACGGCTCGTTCTATAACCGGGTCGGGGACTGGACGGATATCATCGATCTGGATTACTCCAGAAAGGATCTGTGGGCGTATCAGATCGAAACGCTGAAGCAGTGGGCTTCCCTCGTGGACGGGTTCCGCTGCGACGTCGCCTCGCTCGTACCGCTCCCGTTCTGGCTGGAAGCCCGGAAACAGGTCTCGGAAGTCCGTCCCGACTGTCTCTGGCTCAGCGAATCCGTCGAACCGGAATTCATCGTCTGGAACCGTTCCAGAGGGATTGGATGCCTGTCCGACTCCGAGCTGTATCAGGCGTTCGACATCACCTATGATTATGATATTTTCGGTGAATTCCAGAGATATCTGAACGGGCAGATCCCTCTTGAAACTTATGCGGACAGGATCAACCAGCAGGAGTCCATCTATCCCGAGAATTATGTCAAACTGCGGTTTCTGGAAAACCACGACAGGGAAAGGATCGCATCCTTCATCCGGGATCCCGTGTCGCTGGACAACTGGACTGCCTTCCTGTATTTCCAGAAGGGAACCGTTTTGCTGTACGGCGGGCAGGAATTTGCCTGCACGCACAAGCCGAGCCTTTTTGAAAAGGATCCTTTCAGCAGGGATTCAGACGCCGTGCTGGCCCCGTTGCTTCAGAACCTTTACAGGATCAGACAGAATCCGCTGCTCCGGCACAGCACATATTCCGTACGCGTCAGTCCGGATGATTTCCTCGTAGCGGAGCACCGCAGCGACAGCCACAGACTGATCGGCGTCTTCAGCGTCAAAGGTCATCGGGGGACCGTCCCCGTCGATCTGCCCTCCGGCGTTTACGGGAATCAGATCGGCGGAAAGCCGGTTGAAGTCCGAAACGGAACCATATATTCGGAAGGTGCTCCCGTGATCCTCGAAACAGGAAACACAGACTGACTTTTGCTTCCCTTCAGCAGCAGAAAGGATATACAATGCAGGAACAGATTCTGAACGATGCGCGCGATTACATACGGAACCTCTTCTCTGAAGACTCCGGCGGGCATGATTACTGGCATTCCATCCGCGTTGCGAATACTGCAAGACAGCTCGCCATGCAGGAAGGCGCCGACGCGTTCCTAGCGGAGCTTGCCGCCCTGCTGCACGACGCGGACGATATCAAACTTTTTCCGGATACATTCACGGAAAAAAAGCATGCCGTTGATTTTCTGCGGAGTCATGCCGTTCCGGAGGATGTGATCCGCGAACTTGTTTCCATCATTGAACAGATTCCGTTCAACGGAACGGGATTGTCCGTTCCGGACAGTCTCGAGGGAAAATGCGTGCAGGACGCGGACCGTCTGGACGCGATCGGCGCAATAGGGATTGCAAGGACGTTCGCATACGGCGGAAGCCACGGAAGGGCCATTTTCGACCCGGAAGAGAAGCCCCGGCTGCATATGACAGCAGACGAATACAGGAAGG
This sequence comes from Clostridia bacterium, assembly GCA_017429985.1. GTDB lineage: Bacteria > Bacillota > Clostridia > Christensenellales > CAG-138 > JAFRNW01. Next base: position 204,095 of record JAFRNW010000018.1, read on the forward strand.
CTTCGTCTTCCTCCATCAGCCATTTTTATGAGAAACTTCTGAAAATCAAGAATCTGATGAACACGGAATCCGGAAAAAAAGCCGCGGCGCAGCGCGACAGCTATATGCGGGCTTTCCTGAAAGAGTTCTACAGCGAATGGGGCGGAACGGAAAACAATCCTTCCTCCTGATCGCATCGGATGATCATGGAATAAACAATGCCCGCTTGCAGGTCAGAAACCCGCAGCGGGCAGTTTTCATTCCGATATGCTTTTCGTTCAGCGCTTTACCGAATCAAATCCGACTTTGTGATAAACCTTGCTGACCGTTCTGCGCGCTCTCCTCTGCGCCTTTTCCGCTCCGTTGACCAGCGTGTCATTCAGGTAACGCTTGTCCTGAAGAATCCTGGCGTATTCCTTCTGGATCGGTTCCAGAACCGAAACGACCGCGTCGGCGGTGCGCGCTTTCAGGACGCCGTATCCCTGTCCTTCCAGCTCACCGGCCGCTTCCTCCAGAGTCTTTCCTGAACAGGCCGAGTAGATCGTAAGCAGATTGTACACGCCCGGACAGCAGCGGTCGGGAGATATGCATTCCTCGCAGTCGGTAACGGCACGCTTGATCTTCCTCACGATCGTATCGGGATCGTCCAGCATGGCGATGTATCCGTTCGGATTGGGATCCGATTTGCTCATCTTGTTTTCCGGCTCCTGCAGGCTCATGATCCTCGCGCCGACCTTCGGAATATACGGCTCCGGCACGACGAACGTATTCCCGTACAGTTTGTTGAACCGCTCCGCCAGGTCTCTTGTGAGCTCCACGTGCTGTTTCTGATCCGCACCGACCGGAATCAGATGCGCCTGATAGAGCAGAATGTCGGCCGCCATCAGCACGGGATAGGTAAACAGTCCCGCGTTGATATTGTCCGCATGGCGTGCGCTCTTATCCTTGAACTGCGTCATCCGGTTCAGTTCGCCCATATAAGTGTTGCAGTTCAGCACCCATGTCAGCATGACGTGCTCCGGGACCGACGACTGAATAAACAGCGTGGATTTCTCCGGATCGATTCCGCAGGCCATGAAAAGAGCCGCGGTTTCAACGCTTCTGCGGCGCAGCTCCGCCGCTTCCTGGCGTACGGTGATGGCATGCATGTCCGCAACCATATAGAAGGAATCAAATTCCTCCTGCATGGCAACGAAATTCTTCAAAGCACCGAGATAATTGCCGAGCGTCAGCCTGCTTGTCGGCTGAATTCCGCTCAGTACGGTTTTTCTCTGTTCTGTCCTTTCTGTCGATTCCATGTGTCGTTTTTCTCCTGCGGGCGTCCGCCCGTTTGTTATTCAAAAAATGCGAGCAAGCCGTAAGCCGAGTTCTGTCAAAGGACGACCATCTATCTCTGGCCCAACGTTGCCGATGGGCTCATGCGATTATCGGGAGCGTAGCGGGCAGCTATTAAATGCTCTCATTCCAATCTTGCACCGGGTGGGGTTTACATAACGGTCAAGTTGCCAAGCCGCTGGTGAGCTCTTACCTCGCCTTTCCATCCTTACCTGCCAAACGGCAGGCGGTATCTCTCTGTTGCACTTTCCTTGGAGTCGCCTCCACCGGGTGTTACCCGGCACCCTGCCCTGCGGTGCTCGGACTTTCCTCCCCGCACATGGTGGTGAGGGGCAGCCGTCTGTCTTACTCGCAAAACTTTTTTAATTGTATCGTTTATAAATCGTTGCTGTACAGTATCCTGCCGCAGTTTTCACATTCGATTACGGCATCCCTGGAGTTCAGTTTCTTCAGCATGACCATCGGAAGGGACATGTTGCATCCGCTGCACTTCCCTCCGATGACCGGTACGACCGGCACGGCATAATGCTGCCTTCCCTTCTGGTACTTCTTGAACAGTTCGGCGTCGATTCCCTTCTCGATCTTGGAAAGCTCCGCATCTATGGCCTTAATGGCATCTGCGCTGTCTGCCTTTTCCTTGTCAACCGTGATTTTGATCTGATCGAATTCCTTTTTCGCGTTTCTGGCGACCAGGTTGGTTTTCTGATACTCTTCCTTGGTCTTTTCCACTTCCGCCTGGATGCGCTTCACCTCGCGGATTACCTGGGCGATCTCCTTGGAAAGCTTTTCAATGTCCTTCCGGAGTTCTGTCATTTCTTCCCCGGTGCTCTCCTCGTCGTTCCGGATGGTTTCCAGTTCGCCGGACTCAAGGTCGATTCTGTCCTTCAGCTTTTCGACACGTTCCTTATACTTCGCAAGCCTCGCTGATTTCTCTGCGATGTCGTCGCTGAGTTTCTGATTCGTGACCTGCTGATTCTTCAACTGCGTATAGAGACGGTTGTATTTCTGCCTTGCGGGCGTAGACCGAAGGGTCTGCTCCAAATCCTGCTTTTTCTGTTCGGTCTGCTGGTAAAGCAGAAGTGTATCCAGTTTGCTCATGCCGTTCTCTCCCCTCATAGCTTGCCTTCTCAACCAGCTTCGATTAAAAGGCTAAATTTTATTATACATCATCCCGGTATCCGTGTAAATTGATGCCGGATCACTTTTCGTTCCGTTCCCCGTCTCCGAAATCGGCTGAGGTCAGCAGTTCCAGCTGTGTGCGGAGCCCTTGTTCCCCGCCGCACCCTGCCGCTTTCTCCAGGTTTCTTTTCAGGCGGGACATCAGGAACATCAGGTATTCCCGGTAAAGCGGATCCCGGTCCGCATAGGATCGGTAGCCGATGGAAAACAGTCCCCCGGGAAACCCTTCCGGCAACCTGTCCCGAGTTCCGTCCCAACGGACGGAAAACACCTGATAGTACCGTCCGCTCTCTTTTACGATGCGGTCGGAGATCACCCGGTATCCGTTGGCATACAGGTATTCGCGCAGTTCTTCCGTTCCCGACATCGGCTGCAGGACGGCCGTTCCTGCGCCGCCGAGCGGTTCCTCCGCGCGGTCCAATATGTCCCGGATCAGTTCTCCTCCCATGCCGCACAGGAACAGAACATCCGGCCGGATGCCGTTCAGCGCCTTGAGGCCGTCTCCGCATACGCACCGGATCCGGTCCGAAAGCCCTTCCTGTTCCGCGAGAAGCTCCGTTTTCTTCAGGGAAGGCAGGCTGATATCCGTGGCAATGCCCTTTGCGTGCGGATAACGGTGCATGAGCCAGCAGATCAGCCGGCCGTGGTCGCATCCGATATCCGCTATCAGGGACGGTGCGGGATCGTTTCCAATCAGCGACGCCGCCATCTCCAGCCTCGGTTTCAGCTTCGGTGACATCATTCTATACCGTGATCTTCTTCATGGGTTCCGTCCGGTCGATCGGTCCGCCGCCGAGGCAGACCTCATCCTGGTACAGAACGACCCACTGTCCTGGCGTCACAGCCCGTTCCGGTCCGGCGAATACGATATGTGCTCCCTCTCCGTCCATATGCACCGTCACCGGCCTGTCCGGCTGACGGTAACGGAATTTTGCCGTGCACCGGAACGATTCCTTCGGCGCGGCTCCGGCGATAAAGCTCAGTTTCTCTGCGTCCAGGGACAGCGAGAACAGTTCTTCGTGTTCTCCCTGCTGCACGATCAGAAGGTTGCGGGACAGGTCTTTCCCGATCACGAAAAAGCTCTCCCCTGTTCCTTCCTGCTGCCCTCCGATCCCGAGGCCGCGGCGCTGACCGAGCGTGTAGTACATCAGGCCGTCGTGACGGCCGATCACCTTTCCCTTTTCCGTGACGATATCGCCCGGCTGGGCAGGCAGGTACTGCATCAGGAACTTCTTAAAGTTCCGCTCGCCGATAAAGCATACCCCTGTGCTGTCTTTCTTTCTCGCATTGGCAAAGCCCTGCTCGAGTGCGATCCTCCTGACTTCGCCTTTTTCAAGGTCCCCGATCGGGAACGTCGCTTTTCGCAGCTGTTCTGCCGTCAGCCCGGCAAGGAAATAGGTCTGGTCCTTTGCCGCATCCGCCGCGCGGAGAAGCCACACCTCTCCCTCGGACTTCCGCAGTCTCGCATAATGGCCGGTCGCAAGCGCGTCCGCCCCGGTTTTCATCGCAAAATCCAGAAAAGCGCGGAACTTGATCTCACAGTTGCAGAGCACGTCCGGATTCGGCGTGCGGCCACGACGGTACTCGTCCAGAAAATAGGAAAACACGCGGTCGCGGTACTCCTGCGCGAAATTGACCGAATAATACGGGATCCCCATCGCGTCCGAAACGCTCCGGACATCGGCAAAATCCTCGGCCGCCGTGCATGCGCCGCTTTCATCTTCCTCTTCCCAGTTTTTCATGAACACGCCGACGATGTCATACCCCTGCTGTTTTAGCAGATAGGCTGCCACCGTGCTGTCCACCCCGCCGGACATCCCGACGACGATCCGGCCGTTTTCCGTCATGTGTCAGATCTCCTCTGCGGAAAGTACGTCGTATCCGGCGTCTTCCACTGCTTTCTTCAGCGTATCCGCAGTTCCGTCGAATACCGCTTCCGCCTTCCCGATCTCCACGTTCAGTTCTTTCGCGCCTGCCGCCTCGAGCGCGTCATGGACGCGCTTGACGCAATGCTGGCATCCCATACCGTCAATTTTGAAAAGATAACGCATGTTTCAGTTTCCTTTCCTTATAAAGTCCGCATCAATCAGGCATTGCTTCAGGGAAGTATAACGCCTCGTTGAACGGTTGTTCTGCACCATCTGACGGATCGTCTCCGCCCTTCCGATACACCAGACCTGTTTTTTTGCCCTTGTTACCGCTGTATACAGCAGATTCCGGGTCAGAAGAAGCGGGGTTCCCCCGCAAAGCGGAAGAATCACGTTCGGAAACTCGCTTCCCTGGCTTTTATGGATCGAAATACAGTACGCAAGGTCGAGCGATTCCGCCATATCATAATCATATTCCGCGATCCTGCCGTCATCGAACAGCACCGTGATCCGCCGTGCGTTCGGTTCCACCGCGTGGATCGTTCCAAGGTCTCCGTTGAACGCGCCGACCCCTTCCGTCATCCGTCCGTTCGGTTCCTGCCTGGTCCAGGGGACTTTATAATCATTATGCATCTGCATGACCTTGTCGCCTTCCCTGAAGACAGTCTCGCCGAACGTCTGTTCCCTTTTTCCGATCGATTTCGGATTGAGCGCGTCCTGGAGCACTTTGTTCATGTTCCTGACGCCGAGCGTTCCCTTTTTCATGGGCACAAGCACCTGCATCTCAAGCAGGGCGGAATCGTCCTCCGCGTTCCTCCGTGCGTTGCCGCACATGGAAACGACTTTATCGAGAACCACGTCCGGGGATTCCACGGGCTCAAACCGGAAATCCGATTCCGGGTGATCCAGAAAAGGCATCTCCCCCCGGTTGATCCGGTAAGCGTTTGTAATGATATAGCTCTCCTGTTTCTGACGGAAGATCTCTGTCAGCCGGACCGTACGCACCGTCCCGCTGTCGATCATGTTCCTCAGAACGTCCCCGCATCCTACCGGCGGAAGCTGGTCCGCATCCCCGACGAGCAGCATCCTGGTGCCGGGCGCGGTCGCTTTCAAAAGCGCGTACATCAGCGGGACGTCCACCATGGACACCTCGTCCACAATGATCATGTCCGTTGCGAGCGGATGGTCCTCGTTTCTCGTGAACCCTTCTCCCGGAATGAATTCCAGAAGCCTGTGGATCGTTTTGGCGTCGAATCCGGTCGCTTCCGACATGCGCTTTGCCGCTCTGCCCGTCGGCGCGCACAGCACAAATTCCATCTGCATCTCATGCAGCGCGGCGGTAATGCAGCGGATGATGGTCGTCTTTCCCGTCCCGGGTCCCCCGGTGATGACCAGAAGCCCTTCCTCCATCGCGGCACGGACCGCTTCCTTCTGCTGCGGGGCAAGCTCAAACGGCATCCTTGCCTGCTCGGCGGCGAGCTCCAGAAACGGATTGCGGATGGGTTTGTCCATCAGGCAGGCAAGCCGCTCCGCGATCCCCGCCTCGGCCCGGAACAGCCACGGCAGAAAGATCGTCTCTTTATCTTCCACATGCTGAGAAACCAGGGCACCTCTGGAGACCATGGAATCCAGCGCGTCCGAAACAGGCTCTTCCTCCACGCCCAGCATCGATCCCGCCGTCTCAAGAAGGATCTCGCGGGGGAGGCATGTGTGGCCGTATTCGTTTTTCGCCTCGTTCAGCGCGTAAAAGATCCCCGCGGAAAGCCTTGCCCTTGAATCCGCGGAAAAGCCGGGAACATTCTGGGCGATCCGGTCCGCCGTGACAAACCCGATCCCGTCAACGTCCTCGATCATCTGATACGGATTCTCTTCGACTTTCGCCAGGCACAGGCTTCCGTAGATCCGGTACAGCTTCAGTGCCTGTCCGATCGTGACCCCGTAGGGTTCAAGCGCCAGCAGGATCTGGCGGAGTTCCCGGTTCTCGCGGTAAGACGGAAGGATCAGCCCCAGCCGCTTCGGCCCGATCCCGCTGACCTCCAGCAGGCGGTCCGGTTCATTGTCCATGATCTCCAGCGTATCCATGCCGAAACGCTGGACGATCGCACGCGCCGTGGCTTCCCCGATCCCCTTGATCATCCCGCTTCCGAGATATGCTTCGATTCCGGACAGCGTGGCGGGAGCCAGGACCTCGCAGCTGTCCGCCCTGAACTGTTTCCCGTATCTGGGATGGCTGACAAAACTGCCGTTCAGGGTCACCCGTTCGCCTTTGTTGCAGAGCGAAAGAGGACCGACTGCGGTGAACCGTTCCATGTCATCCGACAGGAACTCCAGCACGGTGTATCCGTTTTCGGCGTTCCGGTATATGATGCTTTCGACCGATCCTGTCAGTTCCAACGCTTCCGTACGTCCCCTTCAAAAAGTCAGGCAACAAGCTGCAGCAGCATTCCGCTGACCGCGGCAACAATAAAAGTCGTACCGATCACCACCGCTTTGTGTTCCGCTTTCCGCTTCCCGCGGAGCAGGACCAGCATTCCCATTCCCGCGGAGGAACACAGTCCGGAAACAGCCGCCCCGAACGTGATGATCCCCTGCATGTACAGCCTTGTGATCAGCACCGACGCGGCACAGTTCGGGATCAGCCCGATCAGAGCCGCGAGAAGCGGCTGGAACGGGCCGGGCAGAAGGATCTCCCCGAGCCTCTCTTCCCCGATAAAATGGATCGCCAGAGAGATCAGCACCGTAAAGAGGAACAGATAGCCGAATATCTCCAGCGTTCTCTTCAGCGTCGCGATCAGGATATTGGAAACCCTGCTGTCGCTCTTGCATACATGCGGATGTTTGGATCCCTCGTAGGCAAGACGCTGCTTCTGAAGGCTCCAGACTGCGTCGAGCAGAAAGCCCGCCGCCATCGCGATCACGATCTTCACGAGGATCAGCTTCAGGATCTCGTGCCATCCGGTCGGATTCGTCAGCAGAACGGGGATCGCTTCATCCGATGTCGCAAGAAAAACCGCGGTCAGTGTGCCGGCCGAAACCAGCCCGCCTCCGTACAGTCCCGCGCACGCGGCGGAAAATCCGCACTGCGGGACGCAGCCGAGCAGAGCGCCGAGCGCGGGTCCGAACCGTCCTGCGCCCCTGACCGTATTGATAAACTTTTCCGCTGCTCTGTGCTCGATATACTCCATCAGGAAGAACGTCACCAGAAGGAACGGAAGCGCCTTCAGGCAGTCGAGCAGGGCATCGAGCAGCAGTTCCAGTATTTCACCCATTAATTACAATAAACAAAGAAGCTCCCGCCCTCCGGGAGCGGGAGCCTTACTCCTCAGAAGTCTATCCTCTCTCCGATATAGGCATCCAGTTGCCCGATCGGGATCCTGACCTGCTGCATCGTGTCACGGTCTCTGACCGTTACGCAGCCGTCCTGTTCCGTATCAAAATCGATCGTAATGCAGAACGGCGTGCCGATCTCATCCTCACGGCGGTACCGTTTGCCGATCGATCCGGTCTCGTCATAATCCAGCATGTATTTTTTGGAAAGCTGCGTGTAGACCTTCATGGCCTGCTCGGAAAGCTTCTTCGAAAGCGGCAGCACAGCCGCCTTATACGGAGCCAGAGCAGGGTGCAGATGCAGGACCGTACGGACGTCCCCGCCTTCGAGTTCTTCCTCGTCGTACGCGTCGCAGAGAAACGCGAGCGTTACGCGGTCCGCCCCGAGAGACGGCTCGACGCAGTAGGGGATATATTTCTCGTTCGTTGCAGGATCGAGATATTCGAAGTTCTCGCCGCTGTGCGTCGCGTGCGCCTTCAGATCGTAATCCGTGCGGTCCGCGATCCCCCAGAGTTCTCCCCAGCCGAACGGGAACAGGAACTCGATGTCCGTCGTGCCCCTGCTGTAATGGGACAGTTCCTTCTTGTCATGCTCACGCATCTTGATGTGATCCTCCTGCATGCCGAGAGAGAGCAGGAAGTTCTTGCAGTAGTCTTTCCAGTACGCGTACCACTCCAGATCTGTGCCGGGGACGCAGAAGAATTCCAGTTCCATCTGCTCGAACTCGCGGATACGGAAAATAAAGTTTCCGGGCGTGATCTCGTTGCGGAACGATTTGCCGATCTGCGCGATGCCGAACGGGACCTTTCTTCTCGTCGTGCGCTGAACATTCTTGAAATTGACGAAGATGCCCTGCGCTGTTTCGGGGCGGAGATACAGTTCGCTGGAACTGTCTTCCGTAACGCCCTGGAAGGTCTTGAACATCAGATTGAACTTGCGGATCCCGGTAAAGTCAGTTTTTCCGCATTCCGGACAGGGGATCTGATTCTCCTTGATGTAGTTCTCCATCTCCTCGTTGGACCATCCGTCCGGCTTGACATCAAGTCCCTGCTCCTTTGCGTATTTCTCGATCAGCTGATCCGCGCGGAAGCGCGCCTTGCACGCCTTGCAGTCCATCAGAGGATCGGAAAAACCGCCGACATGGCCACTTGCGACCCAGGTCTCGGGATTCATGAGAATCGCCGCATCCATCCCAACGTTATACGGACTCTCCTGAACAAACTTGCGCCACCACGCACGCTTGATATTATTCTTAAACTCTACGCCTAACGGACCGTAATCCCAGGAGTTTGCGAGACCGCCGTAAATCTCGCTTCCGGGATAAACAAACCCGCGGCTCTTGCACAAAGCTACGATTTTGTCCATTGTTTTTACAACTGCCATTTTATAAATCCTCCTAATAGCCTAACATTTATTATTTATGACGTGCGGCGGTTTTGTCAAGAAAATGCACCTCGTTTCACTCTGTAAACCTAAGCCCATCAAAGGAAGCGGATGCAATAATCTGTTAAATAAAGTATCGGCGTTTTCTTCCTTTCCTCCTCTTCACTATTCAATGAACGATAATCGTTGAAACCGCAATTATGGAGGGAATAAAATGCTCCGTTTTGTTTTCCCGGCATTTTGGGAATATGAAAAAACAAGGGGGATCAGAATCGCCCCTCGCCCGTTTCATGATGTCGATGTATCTTTATTTTTTCAGATCCGTTTTGATCTGCGTTGAAGAGATCTCCGGCGTTCTCGGAAGATAAACGACTTCCACGCCCTCATCTCTTAGATAGTCAAACTTGCCCTTCCAGTCTTCTCCCATGACAAAAACATCGATATGGTATTCATGGATGTCAGATATCTTCTGCTCCCAGTTTTCCTCCGGTATGACAAGGTCCACATAGCGGACCGCTTCCACAAGCTGCTTCCGCTGTTCATAGGTAAAGTAGCATTTCTTATGCTTTTCATTCCAGTTGAACTCATCTGTGGAAAGGCAGACGATCAGATAATCTCCGAACTCTTTCGCTCTCCTCAGCAGATTGATATGCCCGTAATGCAGCAAATCATAGGTTCCGTATGTAATGACCCGTTTCATATGGCACCTCAGGCTTCTTGCTCCTCCGCAATTTTCATGTGCGAGGCATGCACGTTTTTGTCAGCGTCTTTCGGCGGCGTCATATAATCCCCGTACATTCTCGTCAGCACAAGATCGTATTGTTCCGGCCCCGGCAGCATATACTCCTCAAACGGATAAAGCGTCCCATTGCCATACCATGATTTCGGGAACATTTCCTTAAACTTGTACTGGCCCATGGTGTTAACGATATAATCCGACTTCTCCACCGGATACTTTTTCACCAGGCGGTCGAATCTTTCCAGCCATTCGTACATGTCGGAATTCCGCCCGAAACCGGTGATCTGAATCGTCCTGATAATCATCCGGTCAAAAAACTTCCTGCCGGGACGCTTCAGATTCAGCTTATCGAACGTCGCCATATGATACCGCATTCTCGTATACAGAACACGGAACTCATGCATCTTCCGGAGAATCGGATTGTTCGGCATGCCGTCCAGCGGGAAAATATCCACCCAGACGTTTTCGGCGCGTTCCGTTTCGCTGCCTTCCCGGATAACCTGATAGCGGGTGTCCACAATGCGCGAGAAATAATAATGATGCTCCGGATTTGTCTTATATGTTTCCACCCGCAGATGCTCCGGCAGTTCCCCGGCAATTCCTTCAAGAAACGCTTCATACTGCCCCCTGGGTATCCCGATATCGATATCATCGTCCCACGGTATGAACCCCTCATGCCGGATCGCGCCAAGAAGCGTTCCGCCAAGCATGTAGTACTCTATTCCGTGTTCGGTCAGGTATTTGTAGATCGGTACAAAAATACCCAGAATTATTTGTTGCGCTTTTGAAAGATTATCACTCATTTAAGAGATACCTCTGATTTTACTTTTTAACAGCGGAATTCCTGCTCCGCCCTCTGCTTTCCTGAGTAGCGCCATCGCGAATATAATGAAGAATAGCTCCTGCCTCTCATAATAGGATACCACCATAATGCCCGTGATAAGAAGCCTGAAAAGAAGATAGAGCGCAAGTTTCACCCTGTTGCTTTCTTTTATTCTTTTGATTCCCCGGATGAACATATGCACAACCGGCGCATAGAACAGGGCTAAAGCAGGGATTCCTCCGCTCAACAGCAGTTCCAGGTAATTGTTGTGAGAATAGGTGTTGCGCATTGTTTCCACGAGATAGAAACAGTTCATGCCAAGGCCTGTCAGCGGGTGCTCCTTGATGTGCGGAACGGATTCCCTCAGGAAAAAAAGCCTGGAATTGGCGGACCCGTCTTTTCCGGTTCCGAAAACCATTCGGACCGCTTTTGCCATCCTGTTCCATACCAGAACTTTGAGCTTAGGCACCACAAGGCAGAGAACACACACCGCAACGCCTGCGCCGAGAAGAATCAGAATAGTTCTCGGGAGATGATCCCTGTTGTGCCAGAGAATTGCAAAAACCGCGAACAGCGCCGCCACGGCCATGCCTCTCCTCGATCCCGTCAGAAGAATCATACCGAAAAAGCAGCAGGCAGCGCCAGCGTCGTACCATTTTTTCTTCTCATAAAACAGATGAACGGAAAAGATGAATCCCGCCTCCATCAGCGTGGAGATCACGTTCGGCATATATCCGTACTGTCTTCCGATTCTGTCCGTCAGGACTTCCGGCCAGGTGATGATCACAATTCCTATAAATGCCATAAAGGCCGCGATCTGTACCACGCGCATGGGCGTTTCCGTGCTTCTGCGGAGCATCAGATACTGATACAGCAAAAACAGATAGACAAGATCGATGACCATGGTTCGGACCATGTCCAGCGCGACTTCACGGTCAATCGTCCAGCCCGCAAACGCGCAGACGGCTCCCCAGAGGATCAATCCGCCGTAGCAGAAAAAGAACAGTTCAAGATAATATCTGCTGTTCCGGATCATGACCCAGATGACTGAAGCGCAGAAAAGCGCCAGAAACAGCTGAGAAAAACGGGAATGCTCGTAAAGAAGTTCCGCCGCTATATAACATGCCAGCAGAATATCCGCAATCCCCCAACTGATTCTGTCCAGTTTATTGTTTTCCATATATCAGAATGCTTTCCCGTATATCCCTTGTTCCCGGCAGCAGGAAAACCTGCGTTTCCTGCCGCGCTTTATTTATGATATCATATCCTGCCCGCGATGGGGCAACGGAATCTTTCCTTTTCCGTTTCAGGCAGTCCGGCGGCAGCAGGATGCCCGGACCGCCCGCATTTCAGCCTATGAAAAGAGCCACCGGTCTTTCCCGGCGACCAGTTTATGCTCATCCCGTCAGTCGGCATAGAAGAGATTGTCGAACAGTTCATCCTGCGGAACCCCGCCGATCCGGTATACCCAGTCTTCGTGATCCTCTTCATACGAAATGACCGCGGTAACGCCATCGAGCGTGCGGACCTCGGCCAGCTTTCCCGACGGCATGAATCTTGTCATATAGATATAGGAGTTTCGGGCGATTTTTGCGTTTTTCCCGTTGATCGTGCAGGGGATCTCCTGAACCGGATGGCACAGCCTTCCGTATTCGATCAGTTCGCTCCTCTCATTCGCCAGCTCTTCCGCGGACGGGACCTCACAGTCATACCAGTCGGAATCCGGCGTCAATTGTTCTCCGTGGAATCCGCACGAGCCCGATTTCGTTCCCAGAAAATCGGTACGCTCGTACATCAGCTGTGTTTTACCGGAAACATATACCGCGCCGACCACGGCGCCCTTTACAGGCACGCCGTTCACAAGATGCACTTCCGTCGTAAAATAGTCATCCGAAGCGTAATCGATCTCGACCAGCAGATTGATCCATGGCGTGGCGGGGTCAAGATCGATCAGAATGACCTGCCTCAGCATGGAGCTCTCGTCAAAGAGGAGGCTTTGATCTCCGATCAGGATCGTCGTGCTGTATGCCTCCTCATCGGTACGGAAGGAGATAACCTCCTCCGTCCCGTCCCCGTTAAGGTCATAACGGAACATTTCCGCTTCCGAAACGTTGAAGCCGACCTCTTCGTACACGTTATACACGACCGGGAGGCCGGACGTGTCCGGTGTTTCGGCTGCCGGCACCGCCGTTGCAGCAGGCGCGTCCGCGGCCGGTCCTGCATCCGGAACAAAATCCGAAAAAGTCCCGGAAACCACTGCCTCCGTGGGTGCGGGTTCCGCTTCTTTTCTTCCGGAACACCCAGGAAGAAGCAGCGCCATACATAACAGAATCAAAACTATCTTTTTCATGCCATTAACCTCCGAACGGCAGCGCGAGAATCGCGTTTCTTTTGTTAAAACTGCTGGTACATAAAGGTACTGGCGTCATACCGGGACCCGTAGATGCCGAACAGGAATACCATGAAGAACAGGAACAGGATCATTATGCTTTTCAGTACCGGATGACGTTTTCTTGCCCAGTCGATCACGTCTTCCTTCTGCCCGATCACGGCGAGAACGATCATCATGACGATACCCATGGCAAGGATCGCGAAATCTTTGGTGCGCAGTCCGCAGTCCATCAGTCCGGAGATGGACGGCGAGGTAAACAGCCTTTTCAGGATCTGTCCCTTCTGTGAGAAGGAGACCGAAGATGCCAGGAATCTGCCGCCCATAAAGATCACGAAGATTTTCAGCGTCCTGAAGATCCTGTACGGAACGGTATCCGTCCTGATATGCGCTTTTGCGAGCAGTTCCTGGATCCTGTCGGAGAACGTCACGGACAGCGCGATCAGAATCCCGTAATATACGCCCCAGAGCACATAGCCGAGACCGGTACCGTGCCAGAGACCTGTCAGGATCCATGTGATCATGACGGGAATAATGGCGGCGGCGAATTTCTTCAGGTAGACACCCTTCCACTTTCCCGTGGCTTTTGTGATCTTTTTGTTCCAGGAGGAGACGGTCAGCGGGTAATAAACATAATCCCGGAACCAGCTTCCGAGGGACATATGCCATCTTCTCCAGAAATCCGGAACGCTGACAGCGAGGAACGGGAAATTGAAGTTCGGTTCCAGTTCCACATCAAAGATCCTCGAAACGCCGCACATGATGTCCATATACCCCGAGAAATCCATATAGATCTGGATCGCGTCCAGAACAAGCGCCGCGAGATAGACCCCGCCGGTCAGCCCCGGCGTCTTCATGACCTCGGACACGAAAATGCCGGCACGGTCCGCGATGACCAGTTTCTTGAAGCACCCGAGCAGGATCCTCGCAAACCCGTAGGCCACATTGTCCCAGGTCAGCCTGAGTTCGCTTTTCTTCAGCTGCTGACCGAGTTTCGGGTATCTTGAGATCGGCCCCTGAAGAATATGCGGAAAATAGATCAGAAACAGCAGGAACCGGAGATACTCCTTTTCCGGCGCGTACCGCTTCCAGTACGCGTCGAGAAGATACCCCGTCGCGGAAAACGTATAATAGGAGATCCCGAGCGGGATCAGCAGCGCCGGAAGATCCGCCGCTCCGCCGGTAAGCAGTCCCATCAGCACTTCGTAAGCCACGATGAAATAGCCGAAGACCTTGAAGTAAACCAGTATCCCGATATTCAGTACGATCGTCAGGATCAGGATCAGCCTGCGCTTTGACCCGGTTTCCTTGCGGATCCTCTTTTTGTCTTCCTTTTCGAGTCCGGGCTGCTTCAGCTTTTCCTCGCCTTTTTTGCCAGCCTTATCGATCTGTTCCGCGGCGAAGTAGACCGTCACTGATGTGAAGAGAATAAACAGAATCAGTTCCTTTGCGGAAATCAGGAAAAACGCCACACTCGAGATGAGCAGAGCGATCCACCGGTGTTTTCTCGGAAAAACAAGAAACAAAATCACCGAACAAACTACAAACGCTAAAAAACGCAATGATGTTGCTGTCATTACTCGTCTTTACTCCTCTCCCCGAAAAATGACTCTGTTTCAAACAGAAGTTCGTCCGTTCCAGCTTTGAACACTTCGATCCGGTAATAAACACGGGTCGCCGGATCGTATGGGACCGAGAAGATCGAGAAGGATCCTTCTCTGCCTAATGCGGTAAAGGTCCGGACATCCGTCCGGATATCCGTCTCCTCGTCACGCTTAAGCTCTGTCAGAACTATGTTCGTGTCAATGTTTGAAAAAGAAAGAGGCTCAATCTTCAGCAGCATTTCCGTAATAGTTCCGCTTGCTTCGGTTGATTTTTCAAAAACTCCCTCATCCGTAACAAATGATTTCCAATACCCAACCCCCTGAACAAGATCAGAAGGATACTTTTCCCTAATCGAATCATAAAACCAATCATAATCGGGCTTCCGCATGTATTCAACAAAAAAGTCCGCAAGCTGTTTCCCTGCTTCCGTATTCAAGTGGTCAAAATCACGAAAGTTTTCAATGTCAAAATGCAGGTACTCATCACGAACAAGATTCAAATCAATGAATGCAGTGGAATGATCTTCAGCCAGTTTGCGAATTGTTGCCATTATTTGATCATAATCTTTAAACTGAGTCAGATAAGGTATTGAGTACGGCATCACATAAAGAACCGGCTTTATTCCTTTTCGCTTACAGAGATTCATGATTTTCGTTAAATACTTTGTTTCTCTCGGAATTATTTCCTTTGCTAAAAACCCTTCCGCGTAATGATAATTTGTTGTCCCGTCGTTTGAATCGTGTCCGTACCATTCACCACGTCCCATGTATTGTGGTATACCGATAAATTGAGTATATTGCTCCGCTCTTTTCTTTCCAATTAGCCATTTGATTTCCGAAAAGGTCGGTATAACTTTGAAATTCCTCCTTAAACGGAAAAATCCGTTCACATAGTTGCTATCATCCACGCCGGTTATAATGAGAGCAGCTCTGTTCGGAATACTCTTCATATAATCCGAAATAATGAAGGTTGCAAACTCATCTACTCCCGAAGAGCCAAGTCTTGCAAGGGACAATTCGACGAAAACGGTATCAATGTCCTTTACTCTAATCGCTTCTTTCAGAAGATAATACAGTTTTACATAATCCGGTCCGAAAGTGGATAAATTATAAACAGACTGATTTAGTGTTTCTGTCAGTCGCACAGAATCCACAGCATACATGGAATGCGATGTGCCTATAAAAAGAACATCAACGGGTTCTTCTCTGTAGAAATCCATAATTGTCACTCTGGATAGGGAATCCGTATCGTCGGATATGACATAGTCAAGGCAGAAATAGATCAGCGCGGCAAGAGCCAGCGTAGCCAGCACGAAAGCCGTCCTTCCGATCCATTTTCCGCTTTTCTGTCCTTTTTCCTTCACTGCTCCCCAGTTTGCCTCCGCGGCCCACGGAATCCCGCGCGTCGGTTTTCGCTTTGCGGGTCCGGTGAAAAGTATATCCTATAATATCGTTTCAAACAATGCGCGTCAAACCGCCGCCGAACCGCCGTCAGATGATCCCGAAATGCCGGAACGCGAAAACGATCCCGTGTTCCCCCGCCGAGCCTGTAACATAATACTTCCCTTTTTTCAGATCATCCGGCGCGCTGTCCATGATCACGGGATGCTTCACCATATCGAGCATCTCTACGTCGTTGGAACTGTCTCCAAAG
The DNA here is from genome assembly GCA_017429985.1 of Clostridia bacterium. Classification (GTDB taxonomy): domain Bacteria; phylum Bacillota; class Clostridia; order Christensenellales; family CAG-138; genus JAFRNW01. The sequence goes on from JAFRNW010000018.1 coordinate 220,376, forward strand.
GCGTAGGTTTCGGCATCCTCCATGTGAAGATAAGCCAGCACTTTCCGAATGGCGGTCGCTTTGCTGTATCCTTTCGGCACGCATTCATAGAACAGACCGCGATCGATAATGGTAAAATCCTCTGCAATGCTTTCACGGAAGGAAGGCCACCCCGTAGATGGGGTGTTCATGACAAGAAACTTCTCGAACCGGAATTCCGGCATGTCCAGACTGCCGAATATTCTCGCGCCGGTTTTCGAGACCGTTTCCATCTCCTGCGTGATCCAGGGAAGATTCAGATGCGCTGCGTCATAAAACCACGCGTCTTGACTCTCACAGACGATCTGAAGCCCCTGCTCTGTGGCGGTATCCCGCAGCTGTCTGCAGTATTCCGGATCAAGACGGACGTCCTCGATGATCTCGTCCCCGATCCTGATATACATGCCGCACGCGCAGAGATGCCCGTCGAACCCGATCGCGAGCACATCCCTCGCCGTATGTCCGAACGGCCTTCCTGTGTTCAGAAAAACAAGATGACCGTTGTTTCTGGCCTCCCGCACCGCTTCCGCCGTATCCTGCGGCACGGCGTGCTTTTCCTCGTCGATCAGCGTCCCGTCCGCGTCAAAAAACAGCAGCGCCGGTTTCTCAGGTGTCATGGTTTTCTTCCTTTTTCACAACCAGATTCATAAACCTCCTGACCGACCGGTCAAATGCCGGAAGCGAGCAGAGCACCAGAACAAGCGCCGAGAAAAGCAGCCCGAGCGGGACGGGCGATTTCCGGATCCATTCATCCAGGAAGGGAAGGAAATACAGGATTGTCTTATACGCGGGACTGTGAAAGGCATAGACGGAAAGGGTCTTCCCGCCAAGGCCGGAAACGTTCGGGATCGCCTTCCCCGGCATCAGCGATAGCCATGCAAGGGAGACCGCGGCCGACACGGGGAAAGCGGCCAGTCTCCAGAACGCGCCGCTCCAGAGAGGAAGTTCCGTATCGATCTGGGCATACGCCTTCGCTCCGCGGAAAAGCAGGCGCCAGGGAGCCAGCCCTTTGACCTTCCAGGCGGCAAGCGCAGCGGCAACGAGGAGGATCAGTACGGAGAATGTCCGGATCCGCTTCCTCCCGGTCAGTTCCGTCAGCCTTCCGGGGTCGGTCATCAGTCCGGCATAAAAAAACGGAAAGAAATTCACCGCTCTCAGCCACGCGAACGTACTGGTGTGGCCGGTAAAGTAACCGGCAACCATCGACAGCAGAACGGAAACGCCCATGACCAAGCGCGGGTTTGCCTTTTTGAGAAGAATCGCCGCCGCATACCAGAAAAACATGCCGAGGGCATACCATCTGGCATCCGTCACGGATATGAGATCCAGCTGCGCCGGCGCTTTCCGGATCAGCATGCACGCATACCTGACAATCGTCATGAACAGAAACAGCATCAGAAAGGATGCCGCTTTGTCCCATCGGCTGTTCTTTACGCTGGTTTTTTGCGAACAGCCCGGATATAAAAACAAATCCCGGAACATGAAAAAGATAAATAAAAAAAAGGAGACTCGAAACCGGCAGGCAACCCGCTTCATAATTGGCAATCACATGCCCCGTCACAACGCAGAACATGAAAAAAAGCTTGGCGTGGTCCAGTTTGACATTTCTTTCAGCCGGCATGTTTCATTTCCTCCAGGATACCGATCAATATCTCCGCGCATGGTCCGGGCAGCTCGCTCACCGCATTATGCCCGCCGGGGAAGAACGATGTCTTCCAGTTCAGGCGTTCCGCGGCTCTCCCGGATGTTTTCCCGAACAGTCTGCCGGCTCCGTCCTCCGTCAGAACGATGCGGACCGGTACGGAAACCGATTGAAAAAACGCTTCTTCCGGTCTGTAGTTCTGGACCTCGTTCAGTTCCCCGAACATGAAATTATGCAGGTTTTTATAGATCCGCTTCATTTCCTGAAACGATCCGCCGGAAGATCCGGTTTTCCCGGTCACTCTCGCGAAGGCGGGAAGGGCTTTCTTGATTTTCGCCTCCCGGACATACGCGTTGAGTTCCGCGTTCCATCCGCGGAGCTCTTCCTCCGAATCGGGATCCAGCGCAATGGAAGGCTCGAGAAGGATCAGTCCTCTGACGATTTCGGGATGGATCCTGTACAGTTCCAGCGCAATCATGCTCCCCGCGCTGTTTCCGAAGATCCACGCCTTGTCCCCGCAGTATTCCCTGACGATTCCCGCCGCCGTTTCTGCCTGTGCGGACACCGTGTACGCGGACCGGTCATCCGGTTCGGGACAGTCTCCGTATCCCGTTCTGTCATAGGCGACTGTTCTGTACCGGGGAGACAGACAGGAAGCAAAATCAGAGAAAAAGGACGCGTCGCTGATGACGCCGTGAAGCAGAAGGATCGGTTCTCCCTCTCCCCGTATGGTTGGCTGCACGTCCGTGTTTCTCATTCGTCCTCCGGCTGCCGGATGCTTACAGGTCCCGCAGTTCCTGGACCATGTTCCAGATCGCTTCCGCGGAATCGAAATACTCGTTGTCCAGATATTCCATTCCGATCTCGATGTCGTAGCGTTCTTCCAGTTTCGCGATCAGATTGGTGATGTCGATCGAGTCCAGAATCTTTCCGGTCACGATCTGATCCTCGTTCTCAAAATCCACTCCGGATTTGACCTCTTTCAGAATTTCCACGATTTCATTCATTCTCAATGTTCCTCCTTCGGAAGATCTTTATACTGAATCTTTCCCGCGTCATTTTTCGGGATGGCTTCGAGGTATTCGACGGAAAACGCCGATTCGCTCAGATGCGTGACGGACGCCGCCCGCGCGCGCACCTCATCCGTTCTGGACGCGTCCGTAATGAACAGGCGGACCAGATCGTCCCTTCCGGCAGCGGCGCATTCCAGCTCCTGGAAAGCCCCTGAGATGATCCGCTCCAGCTCATCCAGATTGACGCGGTTTCCGAACACTTTCAGGAAACGCTTTTTCCTCCCGACGATGGTATAGTATCCGTCCGCGTCCCTTCTGGCCATGTCTCCCGTAACAAGGCGCCCTTTCCGTACGTCGCCTTTTTGAAGGTCTTCACGGCATTCGGAATAGCCCAGCGTGACATTGGGGCCCTCGTATACAAGTTCTCCGACCGTATCGCAAGCCGTTATGGTCTTGCCTTCCGTATCGAGGAGAGAAAAACGGCCTCCGGGAATCGCGATCCCCATGCTTCCGACCTTCTCCAGACTTTTCTCGGGCGGAAGATACGCCATCCTGGCAGTCGCTTCCGTCTGCCCGTACATGACAATGAATTTCTTCCCGGTATTCTCCGCCCATTCGGCGAATTCCCTGTGAAGTTCCGGTCGGAGTTTTCCGCCGGCCTGTGTCATGTATTCGAGATCCGGGAGGTCCATCCGGAAGATGCGCACCCTCTTCAGCATCTCGTATGTGAAGGGAACCCCGCCGAAGGACGTCGCTCTCCCGTTCTTCATGAACGTCCAGAACCCTTTCATGTTCATGGGAAGATCCGTCAGAAGGATCGCTGCGCCGACAAGCAGATGGCTGTTCAGGATGGACAGCCCGTAGGTATAATTCATCGGCAGCGTCGTGACGGGACGCTGATCTCTGTCAAGATGCAGATATTCCGCGATCGCTTCAGCGTTGGACTGAATGTTCCGGTAACTCTGGCGGACAAGTTTCGGACTTCCCGTCGACCCGGACGTCGTCAGCAGGAGCGCAAGATCTTCCGCGACAGGAGTTCCGTCCGGTTCAGCCGCCTTCAGCAGGACATAGCCGTCCGTTCTGCATGCGGAAAGATATCCTTCCGCCTCTTTTTCACGGTTCTCGGTCACGAAAAGATATTCGGGACGGTACGTCCGGATGAGGTTGACAAGAAGATCATGATCGATCTCTTTGGAAAGCAGAAGCGGAACGGTTCCCGCGTTCAGGCAGGAAAGGTAGTTGACAACGCTCTGGATGCCGTTTTCACAAAGGCAGAAACAGACGCGGCGCGCTTCCAGCAGCTCTGCCGTCAGTTGAATCCTGTCGTGCAGCTCCGCATATGTGATCCGTTGCCCGTCAGGCGTGATCAGTGCGTCCCGTTCCGAAGGTCTGATTTCATAAAACAACCTGTATCACTCCTATCAATTAAAAACGATCCTGTTATATGCTGGGTTTTGTGCATTTCTGTTGCCCGTCTCGAACGGCTCTTGCATGGATTCCCTCTCCTATTCCTCCTCAGGAATCAGTCCGAACGCCGTTACAGTCTCAAACAGCAGTTCATCCGTACCCGGTCTGTACAGCCTGACCTGATACATATGCTGCTGTTCACTGTCATATGGAATTGTGAAGAACGAAGAAGTTCCCTCCCTGCGAACGGGATCATAATCCTGGAACGATATCCATTCTTCGTTCTGTCCGCGGGTACCATCGGAAATCCTGATATCCGCAGGCTCGCCGGAGACGGAAATGGGACTGACCTCGACGGATACTTCCGTCACCCTTCCCTCTGCGAGTTCCAGCTTGTCATATGATCCCTTGTCCGACAGGAACGTTTTGTCAAAACACACGCCGTATACTTTGCCGTCCCTGAACCTGTCTGAAAGGGAATCGTAAAACCAGTCCCCGTCCGGGTCGCGCATATAATCCTCAAGAAACCTGACCACTTTTTTCCCCGGTTCCAGATTCAAATGCTCGTAGTCCTTATACTCGTCCACATCGAACTGCAAATATTCCTTACGGACCAGATTCATGTCGAGAAACGGAATGGACCGCTCGTCTGCCTCTTTACGCACCATGCTGTTCAGCGTTTCGTACGCTTCATACTGAGCAAGATATGTATCCGTGTACGGCATCGCGTAAAGCGTCAGATCCACGTCTTTCTCCTTGCAAAGGTCCATGATTCTGAGCAGGTATTCCCACTCATCGTCGCGGACATTGCTGACACCAATCTCATCCACCAGATCCTCGTCGATCGTATTGTCGAAGCGGAGCACGCGGCGCTCCCATTCCCCTCTTCCTCTGTACATTTCCCATCCGAGATACTTAGTATACGCGTCCTGTCTTTTCTGATAGACGGTTTCGCGAATCTTGGAGAGTTTGGGAATCGTCGTGAAATTTCTCCTCAGCCTGAAAACGGCATTGATATAATTATCCTCGTCCAGTTTGTTGAAGATAAGCTCGGCTTTGTTGCGCAGTCCCTTGATGTAATCCGTGATCAGATAGGTGCCCGTTTCGTTCTTCCCTTCGATACCGAGCCTTGAAATGGACATTTCCACCCATACGTGCTGAATGTCTTTGGTACGGAGCGCCTCGTTCAGCAGATAATACATCTTCACGAAATCCGGTCCTACGACAGACAGATCAAACACGGACTGATTCAGGTCTTCCGTCAGCTGATTCGAATCCAGCGTGTAAAGCGTATGGGACGTGCCGACAAACAGGATGTCGATCGGTTCCTGCTCATAAAAATCATGGATCGTTACTCTGGAAAGAGACGCGGTATCGTCCGAAACAATATAATCAAGGCCAAAATAAATCAGCGCTGCCGCAAGTCCCGTAAAAAGAACAAAAGCGGCCCGCTTTGCCCAGATTCTGATTTTTCCTTTTTGCTCAGGCATGATCCCTCCGGCCATCTCCCGCCATCACATCGCGCCTTTTCTCTGCAGCAAGACAACAACGGTCTTTAGCAGGATCTTCAGATCCAGGCCGATGCTGAAGTTGGTGATGTATTCTGTGTCAAGCCGGACCACCTCTTCAAAGTCCGTGATCTCGCTGCGGCCAGAAACCTGCCACAGTCCTGTTATGCCCGGTTTGACCGCCAGTCTCGCGCGGTGATGATATTCATATTTGGCCCACTCGTCCAGCGTAGGCGGACGGGTCCCGACCAGACTCATTTCGCCGGCAAGGATGTTAAAGAACTGGGGAAACTCGTCCAGACTGGTCCTGCGGATAAACTCACCGATGCCGCTCTTCTTTGTCCCGTCCGGAAGGATCCGGTTTCCAATCACGCGCGGATCGAATTCCATTTTAAACATTCTGCCGTCGGATATACGGTTTTCCGTAACAAGATCTTTCTTCCGGTCCTCCGCATCCAGCACCATGCTCCGGAACTTCAGAACATAGAAAGTCCTTCCGTTTCTTCCGACCCGCTTCTGACGGAAAATAATGGGGCCGGGAGACTGGAGATAGATAATCGGTCCGATAAAAATCCCGATCAGGACGGCCGCAATGCTTCCGACAATTCCGCCCAGCAGGTCCATCGCTCGCTTGATGAACGCCTGCCACGGGCTGATATAATTGTACGCCGTCGTCAGAACGGTCCTGCTGCCCAGCTCCTCGATGAACTGCTTGCTCTTATCCACGTTGGCGAGATCCAGAACCGTATGGATCGTGATACCCATCTCGCGGCAGGCATTTTGGAATACCTCGGTTTCTTTGGACTGTTCGCTAAGATAAACGAATACCTCGTCGATCCATTCCCTGCAGATATAATGCGCCGCGCCGCTCAGATCCGAAACGACCGGCACCCCCGCAACCGCGTCCGTTTGTCCGTCTGGATCTGTAAGCACCACGCCGCGGAGAGAAAAATGTTCAAAAATATCATTTCCTACGGATTTCACGATCTCTTCCGCATGCGCTCTGTCCGTCAGGATCAGAACAGACCGGCCTCCCGCCTCCGAACCTGCGCGCTTTTTCAGTGCTTTCAGAACAAACGGCTTGTAAAGAAGGCGGCCGACAGTGTCCAGAAGCAGGAATAGTCCGACGGTATAGTAAACGAGTAGTCTCGAATAGACGTCAGCGCTGTGCACGGAGAAGAGGTATAACGCGGTCAGAGCGAGAACAACGGCGGAAAGCACAATTACGCGAAGAAACTCCTGCGCGGGACTGCGTCTCAAAACCCCGCTCAGATTGCTGAGCAGCAGGGCTGTGATAACCTCAATCGCAGACATCGCCAGAATCAGGCTTCTATATGTTTCATCTGAATACGGAATTCCTCTGGAAACACCGAACCGGACAAAAAAAGCCGCGCAGAAAGCAATATTCAGGCATAAAAGGTCCAGTATCATAAAATCAAGATGCTTGACCCAGCCGAAATGCGATCGCTGATACATACTCTCTCTCTTCCAAGAATAGTTTATTTGAACAATAGTAATAATAAACGATATCCCGCCGTTACGCAACAAACCTGCTGCGCGGTCTCAGGGGATACAGCCTATTTCACCAGCTCGTTGATCACGCGGATCAAGTCTGCGACATTGGTTTCCAGTTGTTCTCTGGAAAGTTCTCCGCCGCGCAGTGCGGAAACAATATTTTTCCAGTCGCGTCTGCTTCCCGGCATAAACAGGTTGCTTCCTGCAGCCGCCGTTTTCCACGCTTCCGGCGCGGGATGAAGCGAAGCCCTGTTGATGGTTCCGCCGTTGATGACCCAGTCCGTCATGACGATACCACGGAATCCAAACTCTGACCGGAGGATGTCTTCGATCAGATCCCTTCGCTCGGATGAATGCGTCCCGTTGATCAGATTATACGATGTCATGAGCGCATAGGGATGCGATCTCTTAACGCAAATCTCGAACCCGCGAAGATATATCTCGCGCATTGCCCGTTCCGAAACCTGGCTGTTGGAATTATAGCGGTTTGTCTCCTGATTGTTGGCAGCGAAATGCTTTACAGTGGTTCCGCATCCCGGATGTGCCTGAACTCCGTTTGTCAACGCAGCCGCAAACAGACCGCTGACAAGGGGGTCTTCCGAAAAGTATTCGAAATTTCTGCCGCACCGGATATTGCGGTGGATATTCAGTGCGGGAGCGAGCCAGAGATGTACCCCGAATCGTTCCATCTCCTCTCCGACGATATCTCCGCACAAAGTCGCAAATTCCAGGTTCCAGCTTTGGGCGACAGCTGTCCCGATCGGAATGGCGGTGCAGTACTGATGCAGAATCTGTTCTTTTTTTCCGGGTCTTTTTCCCATCAGTCTGAGAAGAAAGCGCGCGGGTGAGGGAAGAAGTTCCAGCATGCTTTCCGGAAAGGACCCTCCCAGTGCGCGCGCTCCGTCTTTCCCTTTCACATAATCTTTTGCAAGACGCAGCCCCGCAGGTCCGTCCGCCATGACCAGAGACGGAATGCCCTGATATTTCAGCATGCGGGACGTTTCTCCGGCAGCACCCGCTACTGATCTGCCTGCATTCCCGATCACATTCAGAACACCGGCTCTCGGATCGAACGCACCAACCGACAGATAGGCGAGTTCTTCATCCGACAGGCATTTTGCCGGAGCACAGTCAGGCTTGTCCCGATTATAGGATACTTCCGAGACCGGAATTCTGCCCGGTTCGATTATCAGACACGGCACCGTCTCCTCGGGAACTTCAGTCCTCCTGTTTTCCGGTTTCCAGTCAGAAAAATCCGGAATCCCGAATGAGCTCCTTACCCTGCAGACCTTCACGGAATCCGTCAGACGCACCGTTCCCACAACCGTCGTTTCACGGCTGTTCGTTCCAATTCTCAAAACATAGTCTCCGGCCTCCATGATCCATTCCGCGAGCTCCGCATCAAACGATGCTACGTCATGCAGGGAGAATCTGAGTCTGATCTCCTCTTCCGCGCCAGGTTCCATCGTGCGCGTCTTCTCAAAGGCCGCCAGGCACTGATACGGCTGATCCAGTTTCCCTTCCGGAACGGAAACATACAGCTGGACAGTTTCCTTTCCCGGATAACATCCCGTATTTCTGACACGGACCGATACGGAAACCGTGTCCGCCTGTTCTAATTCACATTCTGCCTGATACAGTTCGAACGACGTATAACCCAGCCCGAAGCCGAAAGGAAACAGAACGGGGACTTCCGCGCTGTCAAAATAGCGGTATCCGACGTAGATTCCTTCTTTATAGCGGGTCTCGTTGATATCCCCGAATTCTCCGATGTCCGGGTAATCCCCCGAAGCTGCCCATGTTGTGGCCAGCTTTCCGGAAGGAAATGTTTTCCCCAGAATCAGATCCGCAAGTGCGGCTCCCGTTTCACTGCCAAGCTGGGAAAGAATCAGAATATTGTCCACTTCCAGAACCGGTTCCAGATCGACAGGCCCGCCTACGTTCAGCACGAGCAAAAATTTCGAACAGTTCCGCTGCAAAAAAAGAATATCCCGCTTTTCAGACTCGCTCAGCAAGATATCGCCCTTCTGAAACTCTCTGTCGTTTCCCTCTCCCGAAATACGGGAAAGCACATAGACGGCAGTGTCCCTGATGCCTGACAGGGGAAGATCGTATTCCGGTTCAGGCATAACAGCACCCATGCCGTCCATGACAGCCAGCGTATGCCTCTCCCTCGCGCGTTTTTTGATCAAACGGATAAATTCCGCATGCGCGTCCCGCAGCACTCCGTCATATGCGTCCATCCATTCGGAAGTCGTTACAGTGAACCCGGCGCCCTTAAGCCCCTGTTCCACCGTCACGAAGCTGCGGGAATTGACTTCTCCGGATCCGGTCCCGCCCTTCACGGTATGCCGTGCTCCGCTTCCGTAAAGCGCGATCTCTCCGGCTCCCGCGAGGGGAAACGCTCCGTTGGATTTCAGCAATACCATGCATTCGGACAAATACGGCCTAAGTTTTGCAAGATGCTCCCGCTCATAGTTCTGCATGTCTTCGTTCTCCGTGCGTTCTCAATTATAGGACCCGGTTTCCTTCCTTCTCTTCCTGAGGAAGCAGCCACTATACATGGACAACCCTTCCCTTTGAATAGCAAAAAAGGAATCCTCCCAATCTCTGACAGTATATCATTTCAGGCGTACTGTAACAAACTCGGAGCGGAATCCATCCTGAGAAAAATGACTTTCCTGCTGTTTCATGATATGCTTTCTATAAATGAAAATAGAAATGATTGGCCCCGTGGTTCGGAACAGAGTAATTCACCCGATCAGATAATGAAATCAGGAGATAAGATGGATACAAATCTTCGAAAGCTGCAGTTAACAGAACTTGAGCTCTTCAAAAAATTCGCTCAATTCGCGGCAAAGCATGAAATCCGGTATTTTGCGCTAGGCGGTACTCTGCTCGGCGCAGTCAGGCACAAAGGCTTTATTCCATGGGACGATGATATGGATATCGGTGTTCCGCGGGAGGATTACGACCGGCTCCTGGAAATCTGCAGGTCGGAGGAAACTCCTTTTGAAATGCATACGTTCTTTAACGATGAAAGCTACTTCCGTTATTTCGCGCAGATTCAGGATCCTTCCATCAAGGTCATCCGTAAGGACAAGCAAGTTCAGGAGATTACCTCTTCCTGGGTAGATATCTTCCCATTGGACGGAATGCCCAACAACCGGCTGATTCGGACGATCCACAAGTATTATGTCCTCTGGAGAAGAGCTGCTTACAGGTTTTCCCGTTTCAGTACCGGGGTGGATTTCAGTAAGACCAAGCGTCCGCTTCCGGAGCGTATCCTGATTGCGGTCGGAAGGATTCTTCCCGTCGAAAAGATCTTCAATACAAAAAAAGAACTGATTAAACTTGACCGGGCACTGAAAAGATTTCCTTATGCAAAGTCAGACTATCTCGTAAATGCGATGGGCGCCTGGAAGTTTAAAGAAATGTTCCACAAGAAATACTATGGAAACGGAAGGCAGTACTCCTTTGAGGATACGGTGGTCTGGGGACCCGAAGATTATGATTTCGTATGCACGCAGCTATATGGCGACTACATGACTCCTCCGAAGGAAGCGGACAGAAATCATCATCAATCTGAATTCTTCACGGATTTTTTGGAAAAGGATATGACAGAAGAATAAAGGATTGAAAAAAGAGCACATGGCGCTTCACCATTTGAACTAACCACAAACTAAATGGGAAAAAGCGAAGGCTACTCCCTGCATGCATATTCAGTCACTTTCACTGTAATGCCAGCAGTTTGCTTCACACGATCTTTGACGTCAAAGGAATGGAGGTTGAAACTATAGAAGTCCATTTGAAGGGACGCCCGCTTCTGCAATCTGTTCAAAACAGGCCCAATCCTTAGGGCATGTCGTGCCCCAACTGAGTTTTCTCCATTTTTGGGTCTCCATCTTTATTTCCTTGCACGGAAAAAATCTTCTAGGCCTCTTTGCATCACTTCAACATCTTCTTCTCCACGTACATGCTCTAGCATCCGAAGAACGGTGTGATCAGAATAGTTGGTCCTGAGATAGTGATAAAACTTGTCTGCGGACATCAGTTTCCTCAAAAGTCGATCTTTGAAACAAAGCCCACGAAATTCTAAGAGCCATTTAACGAACCACCCTAGAGAATACTCCGAAAACTCCTTTTCAAATGAATCGCCTTCTGCCAGTCGTCTGCTTCGTTCGAGAAAACCAGTCAGATCCTGCGGTGTTTGATATGCCACCATCTTACCGTCAAGATGTACTAGGTGGCGCTTCACCTGGAGGCTTCCGTCTAAAACGCTCAATTCAAGCAAAAGACCGTATCTGGTCATAGATGGATAATTTGACTGCCGCAAGTAGAAATTACCCTGTCCAAAAAGCAGGTAGGCTCCGTTATAGTATTCTTCTGCACCGATACAATGCGTATGTTGGGCTATGACGCAATCCGCTCCGCTATCCGCCATTCTGTGAAACCGTGTCCGTATCCAAGGTGTCGGATATTGAAAGTATTCCGCTCCCCCATGATACAATACGATCAGATAATCGCACTGCCCTTTCAAGGTCTTCAACTCATTACAAACTCGGTATTCATCATATAGATTTGCTCCTGCGTCATCGTCTGAGGGAATATTAAACACTGTCTCAGCTACGGCGTAGAAAATAAACCTCTTTCCCCATAAATCTTTTTGATAATACGGAATGATTGAGCGAGTATTCTCTCCGGCTCCGAAACAATCGATTCCATTTTCTTTAAGACAGCTAATTGTATCCCGAAAGCCACTCAATCCATAATCTGTAACATGGTTGTTCGCAAGCAAAACACAATCTATGCCTAGCCTTTTTATGGCACGAACCGCATTCGGGGATGCTTTTATGCTTGGTCCGCATTTAGGGCGTTTCACATCGCAGTTTGTCAATACACCTTCCAGGTTACAGATTGAAAAATCAGAGTTTTGAAACAGTTCTAAAACCTCTTGTGAAAACAATTGTTCGATTCTTCCCTCTTCAAACAAGTTAACCTCTGTTTGTTGCGGAAAAACATCACCGCCGATCACCATTCTTCTTTCCATCATTTATCTCCGAACTAAGGCCGCCAGTATTGCCTGTTCACAATTCCTTTCTACAGTTGAGACTGTCTTTTACTTCCCAAACCGCTTTATTCTTCCGGGCTTAAATTTCAGTTTTTTTCGTAGCCGATTAAAGGCAAAATGTGCATATGTGCGCCACCGAGGATAAGGACACCCATCCAGCCATTTCAGCATCACGACATTATAATGATCGGAGGTTGGGACACGAAAATCAATATTGCGAAATCCGTCTTTTTGGCAAGCGATCCTCATAGGTTTATTAGTCTCTGCCGTTATAGATTCAATATAATGCAATCCTTTCTCTAGTACTGACTTCTCAACCGCATTCCCCAATAAGGATACAATATGCTTTCCCTGATAATCAGGATGGACTGCGACCAAGATCCGATCAGCGACCAGGCCTTTGACACACCAATAGTTTCTCTCGACGATACGATAGGACGCAGTTCCAACCAGCTTTTTCCCATCCATGGCAACATAACATTTTCCGGTTGAACCTAGATGCGCTTCCAGTTCTTCCCCCGTCATCTCTGTCGTCTGAACGTGGAAACCGCGCTTCTCTCGATTTTCAGCGTGCGCAAGATACAGCAATTCATGGATATCATCAAAGGATATCCAATCCGGTTTTTCCATGATCGTAATACCATTCAGTGTCATGAATCTCCTCACGTTGCATACTATGATGCTCTCAGAACAACCGCTTTGCCGCTATTGTACTTCGAAATACAAAATTTCCAACAGAAGGCAGTGGTTTTCTATCGTCTTCTAACAAATCAAAAACTTTTCAGGGATATTTTCAGAGAATGAATCCCGGCTATAATATGTCAGCTGTCAAGACATGGAATTCGGCATTCTCACGATTGGATACGCACGAAATGAAATGCTGTTCGTGAATATCGTCACAGGTGATTTAAGAGGACTTCCCCAAGATCAGGATCTGTCCGTCCTGTCCTTCTCACTCATCCTTTCAGCGTCAGTCCGTATCTTTTATATATGGAGCAGTTCATCGGGATGCACTTTCCGTAGGCAGCTTACAAAAGGATGTCCACAGCTTACCTGTAAACAAATCAAGCTGTCCTCAGCCTTTTCAGTTTCTGAAAGAGAGATTCCGGAATGACTCGGCGGATCATTCCGATGGTCCTGCATAAATACTCATATTGTTTATAGCGCTTCCACGGTTCCGGATCCGTATCGCTTTGAATGAACCTTTCCGTCGGACTTTTGCAATGACGATGATAGTCCTTTGCGGATAGATGCCCGTTCCGGAATGCGTCCAGTTCTATTCTTTCATTCAGGAAATGAACTTCCCGGGAAATATCCTCCGGACCCGCGGTTTTCTCTTTGTACACCATATCCGCAAGCGTACCGGGAAGATTCGCGCCAGCAAGAGTAGCCGAGTATTCCGATCCTCCGCCGCGCAGATTGATTTCAGAAAAATAGATTCCATCGTCGCATTGGAGCAGATCCACGCAAAACAGGCCGGTTAGACCGATTGATCTTACAAGGCGGATGACCTTCTCCTTTATGTCACCGATACTGTTGGCGGACCGGACGATTCCTTCGGCGGCCACTCCCCTGTGTTCGGCAACCCCTTCTCTTACCGTTTCGATCAATGCCGGAGCATAGACGAAGCCGTTTCCGGCAACACCGTATATGCAAATCTCCTTTGTAACGTTCAAATATTCCTCGATAAGAACCATCCCGCATCCTTTGTCACGGGATGCGGTCATCGCATGAAGCAATTCTTCTTCATTTTTACAAACTGAAAGAGCGGTTTTGCTGTTCGGTATATTGGCGCTGGCGGCAGGTTTCAAAAAGCAGGGATACCGAACTTCATCTTTCGCTAAGGAGATACCGTCGTCATCCGTGCTGTATTCCCTGCCGGCGGCGGTTTTCATCCCGCATTTTTCCGCGCATTTTTTCTGCTTGATTTTATCCATAAAATCGGAGATCGCCCCGGGCGTGCCGTTCATATTGGGGAGAATGAAACGTCCGGAAAGGATGTCATAGTGTTCGTCGATGATCCTACAGCATCTGTCGTTCAGCGGAATGACCAGTATTCTGTCGTCCTTCCCTCCCAATTCATCCAGACCCTGAAAGATGGATCCCGGCTCGAATATGGTCCGCACGCACTTCGTGACATACTTGCTGCTGCCGGCAATTTCTTCCACTCTCTGATTCAGCGCCAGCAACCGGACACCGTACCCAAATATGCCGAGAGACCGTATGACTCCCAACGCTATGGAATAGTTCATACCGATGACGATTACTTCCTGCATTCAAAAGCACCTATTCCCCGATAACTAAACTCAGTTACCGAACCTTGCACGCGCACGCGAGAGATCAGTGGCATCATCGATCTCGCACCACATGTCCGCAGGGACCTCTACGGTCCTGATGTCGCATTCCCTAAGATAAATCAAGCTACCCAAAACCTTCTCATAGTAACTCTGTTCGCCCATATGCTCTACATACCACGCTATGAGCGGCATATACTTTTGGGTAAAGCTTTTTGTAAACCGGTACATGTTGACCGTTTTGCGGGTCATACTGTAATCAAAGCCCTCTCCCTGCCACTTGCCGAGTATAAGCTCCATCGCCTTGTCCCCATCGACCCGGACAACACTGCCATCCATCGTTTGAAGATCGTACGGGCTTACCAGAATGCTGCATTCTCCCTCACCCGCAACAAGTTTTTCAAGCAGTTCCTTATGAAAATAAATATCACACTCAAGCATCAGCATGTCATCATCGCAGAAATCCACTGCTTTATATAGACTGACAACATTATTGGTTTCAAGATATCTGGTATTCTCAAAATAAGAAATCCTGGCGCCGTTAAACTCGGTGCCGATGTGCTCTTGAATATAATCAGCCATGTGCCCGACAACAATACCTATATCTTTGATGCCAATTGATGTCAGGTTGTTCAAAGCATTCACGAGCAACGGTGTTCCGTTTACTTCAACCATTGATTTCGGTATGCTCTGTGTGATGGAACGAAGCCGCTCACCGAAACCGGCCGCCAGAATCAACGCTTTCATACGTTTTCACCTTTCATGTTTGTTAACATCCGGGATAACTCCTGGATTGAATGGTCTTTATAATAGTCCTTGTACGGAATCTCCGGCTCAAAAATCACGTCCCCGTGCGTTGTCCCAGCGCGGACCGGTGTCATATAGTCGCCGTATTCAGTCCTCAGCCTGGAATCATATTGATCTGGTATCATGATTTTCGTATATTCGAACGGCACTTCATGCGCGGAATCAAAGCATGCACTCTCCCAAATGTGTTTTTTCTTGCCTTTTGAATACGCTGGATAGGAGATATATTCCGTATCTCGATCGTTATATCTTGAACATAGTTTCTCGTATCTCTGCATTGCCCCGGCATATCCGAAACACGCAATTACGCCCCTGCAAATATAAATCAGAATATTGTTAAACAGTGTCTCATTTTTCCCTGTTTGTTTTGAAACTCCGCCTGTTATGATTTTACTGAAGAAACGTATCTTTTTGAACCATATGTTTCTCTCTATTCCATTATCAGGAATATTGTCCAGCGGAAATATATCGATAAAGATTCCATGATGGATATCCTTATCCAGATCAAAGGCAGTTATCGCGGTTGTATTATCATTCCTTAGCCGAGCGTATCCACGAGGGAATATTTCACTGTGCGCGCTCTGAAGAAAATATGGTTTTTTGAATTCAATCGGTGCGATCTCAATCAGTTTATTATAATCAGATCTCTTCATGACGATATCAATATCATCATCCCACGGTATATATCCTTTATGCCTTACGGCTCCCAAAAGTGTCCCGGAGTCGGCATAATACGTCAAATGATACCGACTGCAAACATGCTTGATCTGCTCAAGCAAATCAAGTTGAACAGCCCATATCTTTTTCATCTTGCTTGATACGAGATAACCGCTGCGGAGTTCTTCTTCAAGAAAAGAGAACTGTTTATTTGAATCTGTTTTTTCCATTGTTATTTCCCGCCCCATAGTCCGTTGTCATATCCATATGGATAACCCGAATCATAAAGAAAAATCAAACAAGCAATCTGTTTCCAGATGATAGGACCCGATTGATTCGCCTCTAATAAAAATCGGTATCATCAGATGAATTGGGACGATTCGTAATTTGGATATTATTATAACAAATCCGTTCATCATTTTTCCAGCATAATGATCGAACGTTCCTCCCGTCACACACTGCGTCGGTTTTTATAATACATTTGGAAGGATCATATTATTCTATCATGATTCATATTCAAGAAATCAGCACTGACAACAGCGCAGTTACTGTCATACAGTTTCCGAGGTAAATGGTCGCTGTCCTTATCGTTAATGACGTTCGAACTGCAAAGTGCCTGAGTATTATTGCATCAAAACAATACTGTAATCAGTAATCCCATTCTCCGCCTAGTTATTGAGTACTTTGTATAATAGTAGAGATTATGCGAATGCTAAATGATAGATGAGAAAACGCCAATGATTATATGAGTTGGTTCTCCATCATTGAATCAATTTTTACACTAGGCTATAATTGATTCTATCGATATAGAAGCTTCAGATTATCCCCTAATCATCCGGGCAGAACTGTTTGCTTCCAATGTCGAAAATAATAGTTTGAGCTCATGCTTTTTCGGGCAGAACGCCTCCATTGATCTTATCTTGAAAGAAAGGGTACTATTCCTGAAACCGTTTAGAAGTTTTCGACATCACGCGGAAAGTATCGTTCACGATATGATATAGAAAACCAGTTATATTATGTTATTACTCAGAAAAAGGGGAATTAATGAGCAGGTTAATAATTCACAAGCCTCAATTAAGTGATAAAAATGATCGGTTAATCCTTAAATATGTTATTACGGTCAAGGATGACAGCGGCATTGAAAAAAGCGGGGATCTTTGGTTCTCGTTTGCTTCTAAATATCGTCCCTTCATTTGCGATGAGGTATGCGACGGTGTCGTTGTAATGCTCTTAAGATGTTGTATCATCGGCGGACATGATATTGAATCAGAACTGCCGATGACCGACAGGTTGTACTACGAGATCGTCCATCAGTTTCTCCCGCAGATAGTGTTACAGAATCCGGGGGCGCATCAGGTTAAACTGATGGTTAATACTGTCTGCCCTGACTGGCGACCGACGGCAGTCGCGACCGCCATGTCCTGTGGAATCGATTCGCTTACGACTTATTATGAACATACGAGCGATCAAATACCTGAAAACTACCGAATTACACATCTAACGTTCTTTGAACAAGGCGCGCACCATAGCGGAGGGGGAACGACATGGGCGGAACAAGATAAACTGTTCCACGCCCAGTTGGCTAAAGTAAAAACGTTTTGCGAAACGATTCAATGTGAACTGATTGATATCCAGTCAAATATTGCTGGTAAAGACGGTTTTGTCAGTAATCTGTTATTTTATGAATACTATGAAACCGTCCATACCTATCGCAACATGGGTTTTGTTCTTCTCTTACAAAAACTTATAAAGACATACTATTATTCTGCTACTTACTATCTTGATCAGCTTTCCTATTCACTTCATGCCGACAGCTCTTTCTACGAGAAGTTTTTGTTGCCTATACTATCGACCCAGTATACGACTTTCTTCAGTACAAACAGTTTTCTTACGCGCCTCGAAAAAATCAAACAGCTTTCATCAATACCACAGACTTATGATAACGTGTTGGTTTGCTATAAAGAAGGTTACAATTGCGGAACCTGTAAAAAATGTTGGCGGACCATGTTGGAGATGGAAGTATTGGGTGTCCTTGATTTATATAAGGGCAGTTTTGACGTAGCAACTTTTCGAGACAATTATGAATACTATCTGACAAAAATGCTCCTTATGCGCAGGGATGAGCCGCTTATGGAAGAAATATATAAGTACATGATGACGCATGAGATAAAAATCCCGGAAAAATGCTTCCGGGAAGCTCATCGAATCGAGCGGCAGCGAAAATGGAAAAAAAGCAGATTCCGCCGACTGCTCAGCAAGCTCAAAAGGAAAATATTCACTAATCAAGGTCCGCTGCGATCACAATCGTAATAAGAAAAAATGGCAAGCAAATCTAGAGTTAAAAACTCCATTCTAAACCTTGTCACCGGATTTGGAGGTCATATTCTGACGTTAGTTCTCGACTTCGTCGTGAGAACTGTCTTTATTTATACGTTAGGAAAACAGTATCTAGGCATTAACGGTCTTTTTTCCGACATCTTGTCCATGCTCTCCCTGGCCAATCTTGGAATCGGAACGGCGATTGTTTATCGGCTGTATGAACCGCTTGCAAAAAAAGATCTGCATCGTGTCAGGGTGCTTGTCAAGTTTTACAGGCAAGCATATACAGCGATAGGATTTATCATCTTTGGTCTGGGACTGCTAACCATTCCGTTCTTACCCGTTCTTATCAAAGATTATTCCACACTGGCTGAGCGGGGCATCAACGCGACGCAGCTTTTTATCTTATTCTTATTAAACAGCGCTACGTCCTACTGGTTTCTTGCCTATCGCACTTCTGTTATCAATGCAAATCAAGAACGTTATCTAATTCAAGTTTTCAACGCAGTCACTCATATACTGACCTGTATAGCAAAAATTCTGATTCTGGCTTTTGTCAAAGATTTCATGATCTATACCGCAGTGGGAATTGGAATCGGAATAGCGGTGAGTCTGGCAAGGGGAATATTTGCAAAGAGACGGCACCCGGAATTCTTTAAAACGGAAGAAGCCCGTTTAGGCAAACAGGAAATCAGCGATATGCTGAAAGACTGTGGCGCGTTGTTCGTCTACAAAACAAATCGTGTCGTAATAAAAGCAAGCGATACTATGGTGTTAAGTGCATTCATCGGCTTGGAAACCGTAGGAATGTATTCAAACTATCTGCTGTTCTATAAAACTTGCATCACGTTATTTGGACAAATTCTTGATTCCTTCAGGGCTAGTTTGGGCAATCTGTACGCAACTTCCACGGTTGAGAAACGTTACCGCTTTTTCAAAATAGTGAACTATTTAATGGCCATCGTATTCGGAACCGCTGCCGTTGGAATCGCGGTCTGTTCAAACGAGTTGATTACCATGTGGATTGGAAATAGTTTTGTGATACCCCAGCCAATGCCGATCCTGATTGGAATAGAACTGTTCTTTGCAGGAATTCTTGATAGTTTGGGACAGGTAAGGCACGTCAGCGGTGTTTTTCGACAGATGTGGTTCAGGCCGGTCCTTTCCGCAATCGTGAATATCATCGTATCCGTTATTCTGGCACAATACTGGGGTGTTTGCGGCGTAACGGTGGGAACAATCGCGGCATTTGTACTCACAAACTATATTATCGATCCTCATCTGATCTATAAATACACGTTTGAGGACTATAAGCCAGTCTCGGATTATTATAAAAAAAGTCTGTCATATCTGGCGATTCTTTCCATCACTTGCGTTGTTGACATGTTTATCTGCTCTCATTTTCTCACCAATCACGGTTGGCTTTCAGTTGCCGTACACATTCTCATAACAGGCGTTTCTGTTCCAGCGGTATTCATGGTCTTGTATTGGAAGACTGATGAATGCAAATACTTGATAGAACTGGTTAAACGCATTCTTTTGAAAGCCAAAAAAAAACTCATGCACGATTCAAGCCGAAATAATCATTAAGAAGTACGAAAAGAAATCGGCAGTGCATTAACGCGGTTTCCCGGAAACATACAGAGTTTTCTGTCATTGCTTCCATTCTGTAAACAACACACAAAAGACCAGGAGCTGGGTAACCATTTCTTGTTGCTTAGCTCCTTACTTTTCAGATAACAAAACCATTACAATACAGTATATGACTCTTGGAATGCCGGACAGGCATTTCACGTGAACAATGATCTTTCAATTACTTGCAAGCCATCGTCCGTGCGTCATGGACTGCTTTCCATTGATTTTGCCAGGATTCGGCCAAGACAATCCTTTTTTATTTAAAGCCTGTGTCCCGAAAAAGCGAGAAAACCGCTTCCCGATGAACTGATTGTGACGGGTGTTTCATTGAAACGGATCATCTGGTCTAAATGAAAGATGAACATGTGCAAGCGCTCTTCATTTCCCGCGCAGCGGTCCTATTACTCCCTCCACAGAAATCTGGATGTCAGTCTCTCTATATATTTCATATAACGATAGTGCAGGGGGAATGCTGCCTTCATATTGTTTTCCAGCTTCATAGATCTGCTGGCCTTCAGCAGATAAGCATTCTTTCCGCTTTTTTTCAGCTTTTCAAGATACGAGTTCAACTCTTCGGAGGTCGTGCAGTGATGCTTTTCAATATGACGGGTCAGATAATCATGGATCATGGATGATTTGTTCCCATACGTTACCAGAACGTCAACCGACGACTGATCTACCGCTTTCGCCACTTCCCTGTAAGCGCTTTCCTCATATCCTTCAATCTCCGCGATATCCCCAAGCACGGCGACCCGTTTCCCATACAATCCTGGGATTTCACTGAAGCACCGTAAAGCGTAGGAAATGGATTTCGAACTCGCATTATAAAAGTCTGCATAAACTACGGATTTGCCGATACGGACTATGTTTTGGCGGATTCCGACATTGCGATACCCCCGCAAAGCCACTGCCACATCTTTTCTGTCAATTCCCCGCAGAATTCCTGCCGCAAACGCCATTAACGCATTATACACATTATGCTCTCCGAACACGGACAACTTCACATGCGTGATTTCATCATGAAACCGTACGTCGAATTCCGTTCCTTTTCGCGTGTTGCATAAATTAAACGCCAAGCAATCCGCCGAAGCATCATAGATCCCAACACGAACGGTAGGCCTGTCAAACTCAATCAAAGCAGATTCGCTGTCATCCGCATTGATGATCACGGTCCCGTTTTCACGGAGACCCTGCGTCATGCTCAACACTGCTGAGTAGAGGGTTTCCTTGCCATCCTCCATCGTGCCGAGATGCGAATCTCCTAAATTGGTAATAACGGCAATATCCGGCTTCAGAACGCGAGCGCTAAACATAGCATCTTTTGGAAGATTCTCGCACACTTCCCAAACAACCAGATTCTCGTTTCCTTTGACATTCTGCAGATAGCAGCACAGTTCTGCGAGAACGTTTCTGTTTTTATTGGTAGTGAATACGATATCCTGCTTACTCATGACCCTGTTGATCATGCGTTTTGTGGTCGTCTTGCCCACGCTTCCGGTGATAACCACGGAGGGAAGCGAAATCTTCTCATACATCCATTTGCTCAGCCGATAAAGAGCCGTATCGAGGTCCTCCACTAAAATATATGGTATTCCTTCGATCGGATGGTCGGTCAGAGCTGCCAAGCCGCCATTTCGCACATCTTTCACTGTCGATGCATCCAGTTTTCCTCTGATGCAAAGGCAGTTCCTATCAAGTGGCGTGAAAGAATCACGGAAAGCAAAATTAGTGATTACCACATCCGGAGCAATGCCGGATAATTCCGTATGTCCGCCTATTACGGCACATATTTCACTTACGCGTGCAGGAAGTAACCCGCTTCTGAATACTGCTCTTTTATTGAGATCCATTTTCCCTCCGGCTACATTGTTATGAATGATTCCGATTTTCAGAAAACATGTCCGGGATCATTCGTCGCGTAGTCCTGTCAAGACGGTCTTGAACCATTTTTATCGGATGCCGTCAGATTATTGCGGCACCAATCACGTAAACACTCTGTCAATATGCTGTGCGGAAAAACACCGTCATGCAAAAACAGTCTTTATTGTCGATTGTTCTATCGCAGTGAATCAATCAGAAATCGCCGGACTATTCTGTCAGTTGGTTTCAAGAGACTGGTTTTATAGTTCAAGCAGCTGATTCCAGCGCGCCTTAAGTCCTCCATGTGTATCCTGCGGACCGCTGATTTCCCATCCGTCGTTCGCCTCAACTATGACAGGTTTATCATCTGTCATAGTTATGTCCCAACCGATGGTAGCTATATCGGGAAACTGTTTATGCGCGTTGATAATCAGCGCGACGGCTTCTTTCCAATACGGTAGCTGGTAGCCTTCAAATCTGATCCCGCTCAAAGGATGCACGTCGGTCTTCGTTCCGAACTGCTCATGGGGAAATCCATATTTCATAAGCTTTCCTGTTTCGGAATCAATGCCAACCGCAAGGCCGCCTTTTGCGCGATTATCCACAAACGAATCAGCGTCGTTCCCCACACGGAGAAAAGCTGCAAACAATTCAATTTTACCGCTTTTGCTTCCGCGAATGGTAATGGCGCGAATTGTATTCACGCAGGATGTATGAAACGCACGGAGTGCTTCATGCTGAACGATGTATTCCTGAATGAGGGTTTTCTTTCCCGCATAATCCTTCAGCAACTCGTCAGCCTCACATGTTTTTCCTTTGTAGGACAGGACTTCATTTCGGCAGGAAACGAGTTTTACACCGTCTCCGAAAGTGCCGTCGACTTCCTTAAACACATATTTGAAATCATTCTTACAAAAATCCGCGGCAGATATCCACTCGCGTCTGTCGTGTAAAAAAACCTCTCCGCCATCAAGCAAACCAATCGTTTTCGGAATCACGTCCGGACCGAGAGTCGATTCAAGATAACAGGCCAGCACATATTTATCTCTTACCAAAACGACCTCGTTGTACGGTTTGCCGTAAAAAGCAGATCTCTCTCTTACGCCTGCATCTCTCTGCCTGCAAAAAGTGTTATGTGGAATGAAATCATCCGGGTTTCTGAAATTTTTAATGTCAAGTCCATATCCGGTATAAAGATAATTGACTTCTTTTTTCTCCAGCAGCCAGTCGACATTATCTTTCCACATCTCCTTCCGGGTCTTTCTTTCAAGCTCTGGATAATAGCTCGGCTGTCTGATTACTTTGCTGATTTTTTTCAGATTAGCGGGCAGTCGGAAGATAAAACGGATTCGTTTCTTCAGGCTTCTATATATTAATCGCAGTTTTGACATTTTCTCCTCCAAAGCACGTAAATGTCAACTGATTCTCGCAAGAATCTCTTGAGGTATTTCATCGGCCCTCTTAACAGTCAAATAATGAGAACGGTCTTCCGTTCCTTTCAAAACATCAACGCTACTCGAGAGGGCTTTTGTGTGCTCATCAATGTCCACGTGCAAAGCCAGACTGTACTCCGGAAGGCAATCATGCACCAGATATTCCCCGCTGACGGACATGCAGTACCCTCCGAGAGAATAGGCAACAATCTTGCCTTTTCTGTTTTCTATCCGCTGAATCGTATGGGGATGATTCCCGACAACTATATCCGCGCCAAGACTGCACAGTTTATCCATCATATATTTGCTGTAGTCGCCCGGCTCGGGAACGAACTGCCCGCCTATGTGCAGCAGTACCACAAGAAAATCAGATTGTGCTTTTGCTCTTAGAATCTGGTTTTCAATATCCTTCATCCAGGTTTTATTGATTTTCTCTTCATGAAAGGAATCCTGACGCGCGAAAATCGTTGACTGCTTCTTCATTTTTCTCGAAATCTCTTTTATCCCGCTCTTTATGACATATCGGTAATACCGCTTCAACCAAGAGGTGGGTTTACCGTTGAATCCAATCAGATTGACGTTTCGATAGAGGTCATCGCAGGCTAGCGATTCCATTCCTTTATTCACGCTGTATGTCAAAGAGTAAAATGCGATTTTTAATCCACCGATTTCCTTCACCAGGAAACGATCGGCCGTCTCTTCGGAATAAGTGCCGGTATGCTGAATGCCGCATTCCTCAAGGAGCCGATTAGTGCGTGCGAGACCATTGATTCCTTCATCCAGGCAGTGATTGTTGGCAGTGCTGACAAGATCTATCCCCGCATTCCTGACGGCACGGCAGAAAGAATCCGGGCTGTTGTAGTGATATGGTTTCCTGTTGAATCGCCTGCCTCCGCCGAAACAAGTTTCCATATTCCCAATCACCAGATCTGATTCTGAAAACACGTCGCGGGTATGAAACACGCCGCTGAAATCGTATTTCCCGTTTCCCCGCGCCTTCGCTGCCTTCAGCAGGGGTTTATCCAATGCGATGTCGCCAACGAACGTCAACCGGACCATCATTCCTTCTCCCCTACAGAACAGCGTCGCTTTTGGTATCTGATAATCTCCTGATCAATAATTACCCCGTCCTTAATCAAAAGACAGTCCCGCAGAGTCTTTCCCGGCATATCCTGCATAAGCTGTTCGATATAGGGCGTGATAATCTCGGAATTCTGGAAAGAAAACGTTTTATAGAATAATGACGGAGTATGATCCACCGCATAGTGAAGGACACCGTCGACAACGTAAGTCGGATGCTCTATCGAAGTTGGAATACAGGTTTCAATGCCGCCGTGGCGATCACAGCTAACGTCTATTATCATTGCGTTTTTTTTCATTCGCTTGAGATCTTCCCGATAAACGATGTGATCCGTCCGGTTAACATCCCAAAGGATGCAGTTCACGATAACATCGTAGTTTCCGATCTCTTCTCTCAGAAGGTTTTCCATATGCCTGTTATATTGCATCACCTGTGCGCCAAGCATATTTAAGACCTTTACTGCGCCACGGGCTGTGTTGCCGTTGCCGATTACCGCAACATTCAAACCGAAGGGGAGCTCTCCATAGCACTGGAACGCGTTAAGAACAGCAGCTTCTCCGGCCAGTTCGTTATTAAACCAGAAAACATGCCTCCCGTTATCAAACATTTTTTCCCAGCCGTATGCCGTAAGTCCGCCGTTCGTGATGGCGTCCGTAATATCCCTGTTCTGCGTAGCATGAATCCAGCCAAAAATGGCCTGTCCCTTGTGCAGCTGAGAAAGAAAATCAGCGTCTCCAACCTTCGGATCGCAGATTATATCGGCCTGAAGTGTTTCCTTTCGGGTACATACCCTGCACCCCACAGCCCGATATTCATCGTCTGATATTCCAAGCACATCTCCAAACCCGAATTCGATTCGAATCAATTCCGGATGCGTCAGTTTCGCAATGTCGCGAGGAACTATCGCCCTGCGATTCTCATGTTCTTTTGAACTAATCGGGAAACCAATCGTTTTCATTCAATAGCCCTTCTTTCCTCATCAGGTGTTCCCATTATTATGGGCAGTTCAGCGATTACGCGGATGATTCTTCTTGATGAACACGTCTTCCAGCACTTCATCCGTCAAGTCGCCGAATGTCGGCTCTTTCCCGCCAATCTGATTCTGTCCGGGCTTAGTGTTGAACTCAATCATGATCGGCGTCCCGTCTTCTCCGGCCGCGAAATCCCATCCCAGAATGTTGAAATATGGCAATTGGCAATGAAGGCGCTTAACTGTATCCGTTATTCCCTGATAATTCGGAACTCTCACTTCCTTGAGCTTGATTCCGTTCGGAGTCGTATCTACCCATTCCATGTCGTGATTTACAGCCTTTTCATGCAGCCATCCATCCGGTTTAACAGCGACAGCGCTTCCGCCGGCAGAATAATTATCAACGCGCGCATTTGCGTTGCCGATTCTCAGCTGAGCGGATAGAACGTGCACTTCTCCTTTGAAATGGAACGAAATCATCCTGATAGTATTGAGAGTGCCAGGATTTAACCGTGCCAGATCCGAATGCTGTTTCACAATACGCTGCGCGACAAAGCCCCCGCCCATTGAATCCAATATAGATGGGATAGTCATGCTGTCCTTGTTTTCTCGGTCATAGAATAAAATACCAGCGCCTTTTGATCCTCCTGAAGGCTTAAATATCAGATGGTCCTCCCCCATACAACGTTTTTCTGCGTCTTCACGTGTAATAATCTGTTCACCGTCGCCGTTGTAGTAATGATCTGCCATTTTTTTAACAACCGTCTCAGGCTTTTTAACCCCGGTAATTATGCGGTTATACAGCCCTTTATCCGCATATGCCGACGCCATATTTTTATTATTATAATGTGGAATAATATCATGAAACCAAATCGGGTCCGGAATAAAACGCGGATCATAAGACCCCAGCTCATTACAATAAAGCGCGTACCAGATGCGCTTCGGCATAATACCAAATCGCTTCCAATACTGCTGGACAGTTTGCCATTCCGCGTCGCTTCCCCGGTAACCCCCGCCGATCCTTTTGACATAGTTGTTTACGTCAGCAGTTCGAAAACTGAAAGTATATTTATCTATCTGATAGGACAGCCACTGATCCAGCTTCCGATCTGCCGAGCGTGCTTTCCGCAAAAAAAACGATCCAAACCGATTTTTGCCCATTCGTTCCTCCGAGAACTGTTTTTGAATGCAATTTCTTCCGTTCTGTAGTATGTTACTCTATCAAATGGCTTGGCCATTCCCGTGAAAGAGGGTCTCAGATTCCATATAAAGCAAGGCGCATCCGCATTGCATGTTCCATGATTCTTGAGGCAACCGAAGTAAGAAAAAGAAAGAACCGTAAGAGTGTGTGATTCACACGGTGCTTATTCAACGGGCCGTAAGTCTTCTCCGGCAATTAAATCTTAACCGGAACTTCCGTCAGGAAGACAATTTCGGATTGACCTCTTCCGGATTTCGGAAAGTCGGAACAGTTGAGTGAAGCACCTGCTTAGCCCTCTCGTCGGACCCGGACAGTACCGCCTCCCGCAAAACGTGCAGTTTCTCCTCCATCTCGGTGTCGGAGAGAGGAATATCTTTCTCGCAAAAGATCTTCTCGTGCCCGGTTTTATCGGCTTTCTCCTTGTCCACAAGGATCTCTTCATACAGCTTCTCGCCGGGACGCAGACCGGTCTCGACAATATCGATATCCTTGTACGGAACCAAACCGGAAAGCTTGACCATTGTCACGGCAAGATCCATTATCCGCACCGGCTCTCCCATGTCCAGAACGAACAGCTCCCCGTTTCCCGCAAAGGACGCCGCGGTCAGAACCAGAGAGCATGCCTCCGGTATCGTCATGAAGTAACGAACGATCCGCTTGTCGGTAACCGTGACAGGTCCCCCGTTCTCGATCTGCCTGCGGAAGAGAGGGATCACCGACCCGGAGCTTCCCAGTACGTTTCCGAATCTCGTTGCGCAGAACTTCGTTCCTGTGTTCTTCGCCGCGGCGTTCATGACAATCATTTCGCAGACGCGTTTGGTCGCGCCCATAACGTTTGTGGGATTGACTGCCTTGTCCGTAGAAACCATCAGGAAACGGTCCACTCCGTGCCGGATCGAAAGATCCACCAGCACCTTGGTTCCGAAGATGTTGTTTTTGACCGCCTCGCAGGGACTGTCCTCCATCAGCGGAACATGCTTGTGCGCAGCCGCATGCAGAACGATATCAGGCATGTGCGCGGAGAAAGTTTTCTCCATCTCGATCTCGTCGCAGATGTTCGCGATCACGACCGACAGATTTAACCTGGCACCGTATAACTGTTTCAGTTCCTGCTGGATACTGTATGCGGAGTTTTCGCTGATATCCAGTATTACCAGCTCTTTCGGCTCCATCTTGGCGACCTGCCTGGCGATCTCGCTTCCGATGGAACCGCCTCCGCCGGTGATGAGAACCGATTTGTTTCTGTAGTAAGGGGTGATCGCATCGTAATCCGATACGTTCTTCGGCCGGAACAGCAGTTCCTCGACATCGAATTCCCTGAGCTGCCTTCTGCTGTCCTTCTCGTAATTCTGGGCAACGGGATAATCATAGATCTTAACGCCGTATCCCATCGTGCGGTACTTGTCGTAGATATCCCGCTTCGTCTGTGCGTCCATGGTCGGAACGGCGATCACCACTTCCTGGATCCCGAGGCTGTCAAGAAATTCCTTGTCCGCATCCTCTTCGGAGTAGACAGGATATCCGGAAAGATATCTTCCGGCTTTGCTGACATTTTTATCAAGAAAACAGATGACGCGATACTGAGACTGGGAATTGATGGAAATATCCTCCGCAAGCGACGCGCCGACGCGCCCCGCCCCCACCAGCGCGATCCGGATCCTGCCGGCGTCCGGTTTCACCACGGATACCTCCGTTCCGGAGAACAGTCTGATCAGACGCGCATAGAAACCGCTGAACTTCGCGCCGTTCCAGCACTGCTGGAACATGTACTGGTAAACAAGGCGCATGGTCAGGCAGAGAAGCAGATTCACGCCGCACACGGAGAACCGGCGGATCGCCGTCGTATTGTTCGGAAACAGAATAAATCCGATCAGAAGATATGCCGCTGCCGCCACGGCATCCGCCGCAATCAGACGGATGTATACGGTCTGGCTTCCGTAGCGGATGATCTGCCTGTAGCAGCCGAACAGAAGCCTGGAAAGAAATACCGCCACGGCACAGAGGCACGCTTCCTCCAGAAGAACGCTGACCTGAAAGGCGTTGTCCTCGCTCGGATGCAGATAAAACATCAGGAACAGGGATGCCAGCAGCATGACAAAGTCATACAGGAACAATTGCCAGCGCTCCCGCTTCAGTTTCTCAAAGACGCCCTCATTTTCGTTTTTGCTCACAGTTTCAGTCCGCGGAACGGTTCATGACCCCTGTCAGAGCGGTTCCGTCCTTTCTTTTTTCCTGTCTGAAATGTTTGTATCTATATATCAAAAACTCAAAAACGCCTGCCCGGATCAGTCAAAACATCTCCGGATCACTTCGATAATGACGTTCTGCTCTTCCTCTGTCATTTTGTTATCCGAAGGCAGACAGAGCCCCCGCGCGAAAATATCCTCGTCGGTCGGCGATGCCGGATCAAGGCTGACGAACGGCATGCCGCTGAAAATCGGCTGGCAGTGCATCGGCTTCCAGATCGGCCTTCCCTCCGCGTTGATGGACGCGATGGCGTTCAAAATCTCTGTCGGGCAGGATTTCCCGTGCTCCGGAACAAACTCCGCCTTGCTGTCCGTTCTGGTCTGTTGGCACATGTACTCCTTCCGGACCGTCAGACAGCTGAGCCAGTGATTCGGCTTCATTTCCGTTTCGTCAAACGGATTCATGGAAACGGGCAGATCCTTCAGGCCTTCCCGGTACCGTTCAAAAACGGCTCGCTTCTGCGCGATATGTTCGTCCAGATAGGGGATCTGTCCGCGGATCGCCCCTGCAATAATATTGCTCATGCGGTAGTTGTATCCCATTTCGCTGTGCTGATACCAGGGCGCCGCGTCACGGCTTTGCGTGGACCATTTGCGGACTCTGTCCGCGTCTTCCCTGCTGTCCGTCAGGAGCATGCCGCCCGCAGAGCCCGTGATCACCTTGTTTCCGTTGAAGCTGATGCAGTTGATGTCCCCGTATGCGCCGCAGCTCTTCCCCCTGAAGGATGAGCCGAGCGCCTCCGCGGCGTCCTCGATCAGTACGGCGCCGTGCGCACGGCAGGTCTCCCGGATCCGGTCAAGCTTTGCGGGCGTGCCGTAAAGGTCCGCAACGATGCAGCACTTCACGTCCGGATACAGGCGGAACGCCTTTTCCAGCGCGTCCGGATCGAGGTTCCAGGTTCCGTATTCAGCGTCAATAAAGATCTGTTCCGCTCCCTCATAACTGACCGGATTGACCGTCGCAGAAAAGGTCATGTCGCTGCAGAACACCCGGTCTCCCCGCTTGACGCCCGCCAGCTTGACGGCAAGATGCAGCGCTGCCGTGCCCGTCCCCAGGCCGACGGCATAGGCGCATCCGATCCGTTCCGCCATCTGCCGCTCCACCTCGTTGATGTTCTCTCCGATCGTCGACAGCCAGTTGGTATCGTACGCTTCCTGAATATACCGCATCATTTCCGGATGTCTGGTCGGTGTGGCCAGCCATACCTTTTTTTCAAACGGTCTGATTGCATTCGTTGCTGTATACATATTGGATAAACCTGTCCTGACTCCCGTTTTTTTCACGGGCAAACCCTGCCCGGGTTCTTTGCCCTATAATACACTTATTATACTATACTCGATAAGACGCAAAAAATACAGAGCCATTCTTCCGGCAGAGCTGCCTGTCCGCTTCCCGCTTTCCGGATATGCTTCCTCTTTAGAACATGGTAAAATAGCAATAACCGTTAGAATCCCCTGCGTACAGGAAGCCGGGATATGCCTTCCCCGTGTGGCCCGTCGTTCCGGCAGGTTATGATATCCGGCTCTGAAATCCCGTCCCGGAGGATATGGACATGACGCGTAGCAGCGATCTGCTGACTGCTGAAAAACTTGCGAAAGCCGTTGCCGAAGAAGGCGGCCGTCTATATTATGTCGGCGGGTTTGTCAGAGACGCGCTGATGGGGAGGGAAAACAAGGATATCGACGTGGAAGCGCACGGCATTTCCTATGCTTCTCTGCTGTCCGTTCTCGGTACGCTCGGAACGCCTCTGGTGAACGGCGTAAACTTCGGCGTGTTCGGTCTGAAAGGTTCCCGGCTGGACATCGCCCTCCCGCGCAAGGAAAAGCTGACCGGCCGCGGGCACCGGGATTTTGAGGTCTTCGTGGATCCGCTGATCGGTCCCGAGGAAGCCGCGGGAAGACGCGATTTCACCATCAACGCAATGCTTCAGGACGTTCTGACCGGTGAGATCCTGGATTTTTACGGTGGAAGATCGGATCTCAAGGAAGGCGTGATCCGGCATGTCCGCGACGCGTCCTTTCCGGAGGATCCGCTCCGTGTTCTCCGCGCCGCCCAGTTCTCGGCAAGATTCGAATTCCGCATCGCGGATGAGACCGTCCGCCTGTGCAGCGGGATGGATCTTTCCGCGCTTTCGCGCGAACGTGTGATGGAAGAACTGAAGAAGGCCATGCTGACCGCCCCGGCGCCTTCCGTTTTTTTTGAACAGCTCCGGAATATGGATCAGCTGTCATACTGGTTTCCGGAAGTGCAGGCGCTGATCGGGGTCGAGCAGGATCCGTCTTTCCATCCGGAGGGAGATGTCTGGACCCACACCATGCTGGTTCTGGATGAGGCAGCCAAACTCCGTCCGGAAGCAAAGGAACCCCTTCCTTTTATGATGTCCGCCCTGTGTCACGACTTCGGCAAGCCGTACACAACGGAATTCGTGAACGGCAAGATCCATTCCTACCATCATGAAACCGAAGGCCTTGCGCATGCGGCTGAGCTGATCGGGCGTCTCACGTCAGAGCACCATCTGAAGAAGTATGTCCTGAACATGGTCGAACTGCATATGCGTCCCAATCTCCTGATCGCCAGGAAATCCGGGGAAAAAGCTTACATGAGAACCTTCGATCTCTCATGCGAGCCGGAAGATCTTCTGCTTCTTGCGAAAGCGGATTTTCTCGGCTGCGGGCTCGGGGAAACGGACTATTCCGGACACGAGCGGGTCCTGGAAGAAAGACTCCTGCAGTACCGGGAACGGATGTCGCTTCCGTACGTTACGGGTAACGACCTGATCCTGGCGGGCGTCGACCCCGGAACGGATTTCTCGGCTGCGCTCGCGTTTGCGCACAAGAACAGGCTCGCAGGGGTGCCGAAAGAGGAATCGCTCAAACAGACGCTCGGATATATCCGTTCCCTGAGGAGAAAAAAACGTTGTCCGTAACCTTTCCTTTCCGTCAGCCGCTCCCGCCTTTCATCCCTGAAACCCGGGTCCGAAAGAACATGTTAACAACAGCATGAAAATGGTATATAATTTATGATGAGGGATTTCGAGATAGCCCTCAATTACCCTGCCTGTCCCGAAAGGAGAGACCCATGTCGGAAATGTTTGCTGTGTTTTCCGGTCCTCTGGCAGTCCCGTGCATCATCTGCCTGATCACGGGAATCGTACTGCTTCTGGTCGAGCTCTGTCTTCCCGGTTTCGGCGCTCCCGGTATTCTGGGGATCCTGTCGCTGTTCGCGGTGGTCGTGATGCAGTTCATCGGCAACTCGCTTACAGGTGCGCTTGCCTTTACGCTCTGCATGCTGATCCTGGTACTGATCCTGCTGATTCTTTTCCTCCATTCCTTTAAAAAGGGACTGCTGTCCAAATCGCCGCTTGTCAACCGGTCCGCCGTCAAGAAATCATCCGGCAAAAGTTCGGACGAGCCCAAACCCGTCATTGCCCGCGGTTCCCGGGGTACGGCGCTGACCGCCCTCCGGCCCGCCGGCATCGTGGAGATCGACGGCAACCGGATCAATGCCGAAACGGACGGAACATTCCTGCCCGCCGGTACGATCGTCGAGGTGACCGGCACGGAAGGTCTGTCCATTTTTGTCCGCAGCGTTCCGGAATAATATCTTCCGCAGGTTGTCTTTTGCATATCAACCGTTATTAAACAGAAAGGACTATAGCCTATGTTTCCAACCATTATCATCATCGTTCTGATTCTGATCTTCATCATCATCTTCCTTACGTTCGTCCCGATCGGACTGCTGATCTCAGCCAGCGCTTCCGGTGTTCCGGTCAGCGTCGGAACGGTCGTCGGCATGCGGCTCAGGAAAGTTGCCCCTCCCCGTATCGTCAACCCTCTGATCAAGGCGACCAAAGCAGGTCTCGGCCTTCCCATCGACAAACTGGAAGCGCACTATATGGCGGGCGGTAACGTCGACCGCGTCGTCAATGCGCTGATCGCGGCCCGCGGAGCCGACATCCCCCTGGATTTCGAAAAAGCCTGCACCATCGATCTTGCCGGACGTAACGTTCTGGAGGCCGTTCAGATGAGCGTCAACCCGAAAGTCATTGAAACGCCGATCATCGCAGCGGTCGCCATGGACGGTATCGAACTCCGCGCCAAGGCGAAAGTCACCGTCCGCGCCAACATCGACCGTCTCGTCGGCGGCGCCGGTGAAGAAACGATCATCGCCCGTGTCGGAGAAGGTATCGTTACAACGGTCGGTTCCTCCAAGAGCCACAAAGAAGTTCTGGAAAACCCGGATTCCATTTCCCGCACCGTTCTGAACAAAGGACTGGATGCCGGAACCGCGTTTGAGATCCTCTCCATCGATATCGCAGACGTGGACGTCGGACGCAACGTCGGCGCACAACTCCAGATCGACCAGGCGGAAGCCGACAAGCGGATCGCACAGGCGAAAGCGGAAGAGCGCCGCGCCATGGCTGTCGCCCAGGAGAAAGAAAACGAGGCAACCGTCGCAGGAATGCGCGCAAAGGTGATCGAGGCGGAGGCGCAGGTCCCGATGGCGATCGCACAGGCCTTCAGAGACGGCAAACTCGGCGTTCTGGATTACTACAACATGAAAAACGTCATCTCGGATACCGAAATGAGAGAAGCCATCTCCAAGATCAGCAAACCTGCTGAGAAGAATAAAGCATAATGGGCGGATTTATTGTATTACTGCTCCAGATCGGTTTCTGGTGGTTTCTTATCAAGATCATCAAAACCGCCGCGAGCAAAGCAAAAAAAGCTGCAAACGAGCAGGGAAAACAGGGCTCCGCGCCTGCTGCGCAACCCGTTTCAAAGCCTGATGCGCAGCCTGTTTCGAAGCCTGCCGCTGCTCCCAAGCCTGCGACGGTATCAAAGCGTCTGCAGCAGGATGACCACGCCCGCAGGACAGCGCCCGTGACGCCGCGCCCGAAGCCTGCTGTTGTCACGGAAGGAAACCCTAAGCCGCATGTTGTCGCTCCTTCTTTCGGAAAGAAGCACGCGCATACGGAAAGCAGCATGACGGGCTTTGAGGATTGCGCGCCAGAGCTCTCTCATGTCGAACCGGCAGCAGAAGCAGAGACTTTGGAATCCTCGGAACTTTCCTTCGCTGGAAAAGATATCATAAAGGCGATGGTCTATTCGGAGATCCTCTCGAAACCGAAAGCCCTGCGCTGACCTTAAGCCACAAACATAAGCGGCGGATCCCAATGTGATCCGCCGTTTTTCTGTCACCATTATCCGCTTGTTTCCGCCTTTGCCTACAGGCTCTTCCTTTTCTGTTCACTTCTTCTTTCGATAGTAGGTGTCCTCCATCGGGAGCTTTGTGCGAAGCACTCCGTCCCTTGCATAATAGGCTCCGGCGATCGCGGGCGCAGCCGGGATTGTGGTTATCTCCCCCACTCCCTTGGCTCCGTATGCGACATCAAGCAGCCTGTCCTTCTCCACATGTATCGCGTGGATATCCGGCGCATCGGTGGCCCTCAGAAGTCCCAGCGTTCCATATCTCGCAGTCGGCACGCAGTTCTCCAAAGGCCAGTCCTCACTGACGGCATATCCCATGCCCATCAGCACCCCTCCCTCGATCTGCCCGCTCATAGACAGCGGGTTGACGACCTTGCCGGCGTCGAATGCCGCATAGATATCCGTGACTCTGCCGTCATCGTCCAGCACCGCCACATTGGTCGCATAGGCATAGGCAATATGGCTCTTGGGGTTTGGCTTGTCGGATCCGAGTTTATCCGTCGGTTCGAAGTACTCATATGAGAACTTCCTGCCGTTGAGCCTTGCTAGGCTGTTCGGGTCAACGCCTTCTTCATCCATCGCTTTCTTAAGCAGGCGCGCAGCCTCCTTGACCGCTTCTCCCGTCACCAGGGTCTGTCTGGATCCCGATGTGGTACCGGAATCCGGTGAATTCTCGGTGCTCGCTACAGGCATCCATATCTTGGAAATGGGCAGATCCGTAGCCTGTGCCACGTCCTGGCAGAATACGGTCTGGCAGCCCTGTCCGATGTCGGACGCAGCCACATAGATGTTCACCAGCCCATGCTCCACGGCTATTACTGCCCTTCCCTTATCCGGCAGGCCGACACCCACACCCGCATTCTTCATGGCACAGGCTATCCCGACCCTGTCCGCCGGCGCACTGTCATAATAGGGCTTCACGGCCTCGAGGGTCTCCTTGAGCGCGGTGGATATATCGGCGATCTGTCCGTTGGGAAGTACCAGTCCGGGCTCCACGGCATTCCGGTATCTTATCTCCCACGGACTGATTCCGACCTTGCGTGCCAGCACGTTGAGGAGCGACTCCAGCGCGAATTCGCTCTGGCATACGCCGAACCCCCTGAACGCTCCTGCGGGAGGATTGTTCGTATAGTAACCGTAGCCTCTTATATCTGTGTTGTGGTAGTTGTACGGACCTACGCTGTGGGTGCAGGCCCTTTCGAGCACCGGTCCGCAGAGGCTAGCATAAGCACCTGTATCGAAGTTGATCTCGCAGTCAAGGCCCGTCAGTATGCCGTTCTCGTCACAGCCTATCGTGAATGTGCCCTTCATGGCATGCCGCTTCGGATGCACACGCAGACTCTCGCTCCGGCTGAACTTTACCTTGACCGGCCGTCCGAATCTCATGGCTGCCAGTGCGGAGAGATGCTGGGCGGTAACATCCTCCTTGCCGCCGAATCCTCCGCCTATCAGCTGGTTTTCCACCACTACCCTGTCAGGTGTGTCCTCCCAGCCGAACATGATAAGGCACTCGTGTCTGGTATCGTAGGCGCCCTGGTCGGTAGAGAGTATCTTCACTCCATTCTTGTAGGGGAATGACACTGCGCACTCAGGCTCGAGAAATGCATGCTCCGTAAACGGAGTCTGGAATTCCGCAGTCACCGTGTATGCCGACTCGGCAAGCGCCTTTGCCGCATCGCCTCTCGTTACATGCCTCGACTGGCAGAGATTTCCGGGAGCATGCTCATGCAGACGCGGAGCTCCCTCCGCCCTGGCTTCCTCGATATTCCTTACCGGCTCCAGCGGCTCATACTCCACCTTCACGGCTTTCTTTGCCTTCTCCAGAATGTACGGGCTCTCCGCCACCACCAGGCAGATGGCGTCGCCTATCGCGCGGGTGGTATCGCCCTCTGCTATCATCACGTCCCAGTCCTGCTGGATATGCCCTACCTTATTATGAGGCACATCCT
Source organism: Clostridia bacterium (assembly GCA_017429985.1). GTDB lineage: Bacteria > Bacillota > Clostridia > Christensenellales > CAG-138 > JAFRNW01. The sequence continues at coordinate 256,213 of JAFRNW010000018.1, forward strand.
CCGCCGTCAGTACTCCGAGCACGCCCGGCAGAGACTCTGCCTTTTCCTTATGTATCTTCTTTACGACGGCTCTCGGGTAGTCTGAGCGTACAGCGGACGCGTATACCATAGACGGCATTTCCGGATCGACCACGATGCAGGCGCTGCAGCTGTATTCGCCGACTCTGTATATGGTGGCACCGGGATGTATCGCTCCGTTTCTGACGCCTTCCTCCACATCTTCCCTGCTCCATCCGGCCAGATCGCATATGAGCTCGGGCCTGTCGGCAGGGACGAAGAATTCGGGGCCTATATCGTCGGGATATTTGCCGTAGCCGAGAACTTTTTTCATGACATCGATGCGGAACACGTTCTTGCCCACTCCGAACCTTGAAGCATGGCCCGACGTATGATAGTTCGCTATCCCGGATACCAGTTCGGGATCGTATAGCGTCCCCTTCTCGGAGATGAATTCAAAGTCTGCCTTTTCCTTCTCCCGCGAGAACTGGCTGATATGTTTGATATCCTCGTCTCCCCTGAGTATCGCAGCGGCCCTCTTTATCCCGGCAATGATTTTCTTGTATCCCGTGCAGCGGCAGACATTGCCTTTGATCGCCTTCTTTATCTCATCGTCCGTAGGATCGGGATTGCGGTCCAGAAGGGCCTTGGCAGCCATCACCATGCCGGGTATGCAGAATCCGCACTGCACCGAACCCGAAGAACCGAATGCAAATACAAAAGTCTCCTTTTCATGGAGGCTCAGACCTTCCACCGTAACGATATCCTTGCCTGAGGCTTTCTCCGTGGTCAGGACGCAGGACTTCACCGCATAGCCGTCGACCAGTACGGTGCATGTTCCGCATGCGCCCTCTGAGCAGCCGTCCTTGACTGAGTAGAGCTTAAGGTCGTCTCTCAGATAGCGCAGCAGCGGCTTGTTCTCTTCGGTGGTTCTGCTTATTCCGTTGACAGTGAATGTATAAGACATTGGCGCTTTATCCGTATCGTTCTTTATCTGTTCAAGGATGTGGATGTCCGTCCGGTCCGTGGAAGGCTCTCACACGTCCTTTTCCGTTATGATTCCGTGAATATCCCGTATCACTCCCCGCGGACACTTCACTGCGCACATGCCGCAGCAAATGCACTTGGCAGGGTCGATGACGGGACAGTTGTCGATCACGTGTACCGCATCCGCCGGGCAGCTCTTCTCGCAGCGCCGGCAGGCTGTACAGGAATTGGGGCATGCATCGAGCGCAGTCTTGCCCGCATCCTTATTGGAACATTTCGGCTGTATGTTAAAGTCATCATTTATGATTTCTATGATGCTCTGGGGGCATGCACGCGCACACAGCCCGCAGCCGACGCACTTGCCCCGGTCTATTACCGGCGGGCAGGCGCCGCAGAAGCTGATAGCGCCAATACGGCATGCGTCAGCGCACATGCCGCATCCAATGCAGCCATACCCGCAGCTTATGCTGCCGCCTCTGCAGCGGATATATGCCGTTTTCTTAACTCTTTCTGCCATTTGATCCTATCCGATATGAGAATCGCCGTTATCCGTTAAGGACCCCGCTTCCGTCCTTCCGGACAAGCGGCGGGTTGCTGACCTTAATCCGTGCAGGCACCTCTTCCTATCCCTTGAGCAACTTTGTCCGAATGTCAGTTTATCTTTCCGAGGGCTCTTAAAAGTTTCTCCGAATTCATCGGCCAGCTGCGCAGCCACACACCGCATGCGTCATATATGGCGTTGCCTATTGCCGGTGCCGCCCCATTGCAGGCGATCTCGGATATCGACTTGGCGCCGAACGGACCGTCCGGATCGTTCACATCTATCAGAACGGCTTTGAAATCATCCGGCTGCTCGGTTATCATCGGAACCCCGTAGTCGGTCATGGTTGCGTTGACGCATACGCCTTTCTCGTCAAGTATCATGTTCTCATATAACGAATGACCTATGGACTTGAGCGACGCGCCATACATCTGGCAGAGCGCAGCTTCCGGATTGATCGGAGTACCCGCGTCCTGGAGGGCATAGAATTTCTGCACCTTTATCTCGCCCGTCCTGATGTTTACAGCCACCTGAGCGAAGTGGGCTCCGTAAGGAACAGACGATGCCCCTGTCGTGAAGCTGCCCGGCGCGATCAGGTGCCCGCGGCCCGTTCCCGAGGTCGCTGTGTGTATGATTTGATAATACGAAAGAACTGCATCGGTCTTCTTTGAATGCACCTCTCCGGGCCATCTGAGCTCCATGTCTTCCACTTTCTCTCCCAGCTGATAAGCAGCCTCGTCGAGTATCTTCTCTTTCAGGTTGTTTGCTGCAACCACAGCCGCGTTGCCGCTGAAGAATGTGCCCGAGGAAGCGTAGGACCCCGTGTCGAATGCGCCTGAATCGGTATCGCCCGAGAGCACTGTGATAAGCTCCATCGGCAGGCAGAGGATGTCGCTGGTCACCTTTGCAATGATGGTATCGAGCCCTGTGCCTATATCCGCGGCACCGCTCGTCACGATGACTGAGCCGTCCATTTCCAGCTTGGTGATGGCGTTGGCGTGATCGAGTCCGGGAAGGCCCGAGCCCTGCATGATCATGGCAAAGCCCTTGCCTATCTTCCAGTCCGGGTCATCGGATTCGACCCGCTTGCCCCACTCTATCATGTCGCAGCCCTTCAGTACCGCATCTCTCAGCCCGCACGAACCGACAGGTACCACATTGCCCTCGCGTCCTTCTCCAAGGCCTCTCAGTATCTCAAGCATGTAGCCCTCTTCGACATGGTTTTTGAGCACCATGTCCTTATAGTCGACGCCCAGCTTATCCGCCAGTTCCCGCATGGCCATCATGAGTCCGTATGTGCCCTTGGGCGTTCCATAGCCCTGATATGCCCCGGCAGGCGGCGTGTTGGTATAGTAGATCGTGAGATCGTATTTCATGTTGTCGCATTTGAAGAGCGGCAGCGTCTTGGAGCAGCTGTTCATGGGGACTGTCAGCGCGTGGTTGCCGTAAGGACCGGTATTCGCATCTACTTTCATGTAAATCGCCGTAATCTGCCCGTCCTTATTGCCGCCCATCTTCACGTATACCTTCATGGGATGCCTGGTGGAGTTGGCTATGAACTCCTCTTCCCTCGTATTGTGATAGAGCACGGGGCGCCCGGTGACAAACGAAGCGTAGCCGGTCAGATCCTCCACTAGGATATCCTGCTTGGACCCGTAGCCTCCGCCGACTCTGGTCTTGATCACGTGTATCTTGTTCTCTGAAAGACCCGTCACCCAGCTCACGATGCGGCGCACGTGATAAGGCACCTGCGTGCTCGCATAGATGATGAGCCTGCCGTTCTCCATCTTGGAGAAACAGATATGGGTCTCGAGCGGTGTATGCTGGATCTGGCTGGTCTGGTAAGTCGCTTCGACCACTGCGTCAGACTCGGCAAAAGCCTTGTCCACATCGCCTATGCCGCCATGATTGGAAGCCGCCACATTGTGGAGTATGTCTCCGTGAAGCGGGAACTGATAGAGCACATGCCCTTCCCTTTCATCACCCGAGAGCTTTGCATTGTATTCGTCCAGATCTGCGGGAGCGCCCGCGTTGTATTGCACATAGCCGTTATGGACCAAAGGTGCGCCTTCTGCCATGGCTTCTTCTACAGTGAATACAGCCGGGAGCGGCTCATACTCCACTTCTATCAGGTTTCGCGCCTCTATCGCTTCTTCGAGCGTCTCCGCCACGATCGCGGCAACCCGGTCTCCGACGTGCCTGACTTTTTTATTGAGCAGCTTGCGGTCATGGGGCGACGGCTCAGGATTGCCCTGACCTGCCGACATGTATGTAACATCGGGGCAGTTATATGCCGTAATCACCTTGATAACGCCCGGAAGCGCCTCCGCCTTTGATGTGTCGATCTTATTGACGTAAGCGTGCGCATAGGGCGAGCGAAGCACTACCATATAGCAGGTATCACTGTCGACATAGTCCTCCACGAACGCTCTTTCTCCGGATACCAGCTGAGGCGCGTCGATCTTGGGCTTATTCTTGCCCACGGACTTAAGATGCGGCCTGAATTCCGGCGCTATCTTCGTCTTATACTCTCCGTATTTGAGCTTTTCCTTTATCAGCTCGGCAGCAAGATAATACTGTTCGTAGCCGGCATCGCGGATGAAGATACCGGAGAGCACGTCTTTTACATCCTCTCTGGACGGATCCGGATTTGTCTCAAACAGCCAGGTCATCAGAAGCGCTGCTGCCGGCGCGTTGTAAGCGCTCTGCACCACTCCAGCGTCTATCAGGGCCTGCTGCACGACGGTCAGATTCATCGAATTGCCCAGGCTGTCGGGCGTGCGTATCTCACAGCCCTCCGCCTCGCCTGCCAGCACCAGATTGGAGAACACGGGGATGCCGTCCAGCAGCACGGTGTCGCTGCCGCAGAACCCTTCGGCGTCATCACTGTCTCTGACAGCGAAGTTGCCGTTTTTAAGAAGCAGCTCGCGAAGTCTTGCGCACGGACCGATATCTATGGAACGCTTTTTGCCGTTTATAATACAGTTGATCATGCCAGCACCTCCTTACGGGCGTCCGCGATGAATTTCACGATGGTCGTCCCGAGCAGATAGCGTTTATACTCCTCGCTTCCGAACATGTCCGTCGGTATTTTTGCCTCAAACTTCCTTGCCCATTCCATGATCGTTTCTTCGGAAACCTCCGGATCGGCTGCGATCAGTTCCTCCGCGGAACGAAGTTTGAAAAGGCCGGTGTTCTTCAGGGCTGCCCCGATGGAGATTCCTTTCCCGTCCGGATCGAAACCGTACGCAAGGTTCATAACGGAATGGCTCATGGCGGTATTCGCGTACCGTTTCAGCAATACCTTCCTGTCCGGATCGATTCCGATCCTGAGGATCAGCGCGTCGCCGAGTTTTCCCGCCTTGCGCATGTCCAGATATCTGCATACGCAGCACTCCTCGTTTTTCCCGGATTTCTCCGTATATACGACGATAGCCCTTGCAGCGAGCAGCGCCGGAACGAGATAGGAATCGTCACGGAGAATCGCCGTATTCCCTCCCACCGTTGCCATATTGCGCTTTGTTCTGGACGCCATCAGTCTGCAGGCCTCCCTGAACCAGACCGGAACATCCGGGCTTTCAACAGCCTCCTGGAACGTCGTGCATGCGCCGATCCAGACCTTGTCCCCATCCTTTCTGATCCCGTGCAGCTTGCCGATCTTCTTGAGAGAAATCAACGTGCCGGCGGCAACGGAAGAATTCAGTCGATTGATCTCCGTTCCTCCCGCCAGAAAGACAGCATCCGGACATCTCGCCTGCAGTGCCTCCTTGATTGTGCCGGCTATGATGAGTTTGTCTGCCATGAACGTTACCCCTTTCTTATTATCCCTGCATGAAGGAAGACGGCGTCCCGTTGGCAACGCCGCCTTTGTTGTCAAAAATCAATTATCCTCTTTCCATTCCAGTCCGTTCCGCTTATACATCGTTTTCTTCACGGCACGCAGAATGTTTTCGTATCCCGTACAGCGGCAGAGATGTCCGCTCAGCAGTTTCCTGAGTTCGTCGTCGGTATAGACCTTGCCGCTTTCCAGTATTTCGACAGCCGTCATCACGAACCCCGGTGTGCAGAATCCGCACTGAACAGCGGTCTCGTCCACAAACGCCTGCTGGATATCGCTCAGTTCCCCGTTCGGTCCGAGCAGGCTTTCCAGCGTGCGGATCTTTTTCCCTCTGGCCCAGACCGCAAGATAAATACAGGAATTGAAGCATTCTCCGTCGATCAGAACATTGCAGGCACCGCATTCTCCGACCTCGCATCCCTTCTTGACGGATGTCAGGCGGTAATCGTTCCGAAGCATGTCCGTCAGGGACGCTCTGCAGTCGACCATGCAGGATACGTCTTTCCCGTTCAGATTGAACTCAACAAGTCTGTACTGGTCCTTCATCAGAATGCACCTCCCGCTCTAAGGATGGACGCGCGGAGACAGCGCCTCGCCATTTCCACCGAAATGTGCTGGCGGAACGCTTTGCCGGCACGCCAGGAATCTCTCGGGTTGATATCTTCCAGCACCGCCAGGGCAAATTTCCCGACGGTCTCCTCCGAAACGGGAGCGCCGTTTGCAACCGCTTCCGCATGCGGCGCGCGGACCGGGACCGGCGCCGCTACGCCGTACGCGATTCTTGCGCGTTCGATCGTCTTCTTGTCCGGGGAAAGCCGGACGTTCACGGAACACCCGGTCGTCGCGATATCCATCGCGTTCCGCATGGCGTATTTCCAGTAATACCCGTAGGTGTTTTCATAACTTGCCTTCGGGATCAGGATGGCGGTCTGGATCTCCCCTTCCCGGATATCCACCGTACCCGCTTTGATATAGAAGTCCTTGATAGGCAGCCGGCGCACGCCTTCAGGGCCCGTCAGTTCCACGACCGCTTCCCACGCGTGCAGCGTGGAGGAGGAATCCGCGGAGGTGACGCCGTTGCAGGTGTTCCCGCCGATCGTCCCGATGTTGCGGATCTGCGGTCCGCCGACCTGGTCCACCGCTTCGCCCAGAACATTGATGTATTTCTGAATGATCGGATCCTTTGTAATATGGGAAAAGCTCGTCAGGGAACCGATGCGGATATTCTCTTCCTCGTCGATCCGGATCCCGCGGAGCTCGTCCACGAGATAGATGGAGATCAGTTCCTTCCCCGCGCGTTTTCCTTCCCGCATCTGTACGAGTACGTCGGATCCTCCCGCGATCACCTGCGCCTCCGGATGTTCGACCCGCAGTTTGACGGCTTCCTCTACGGAGAACGCTTCGTACAGTTCCTTCATATCATACATGGCATTATTCCTCCTTCTGCCACGGGTCTTTGATCAGGCCCTCTTCGCAGAACCGTTTGTACAGGTTCTGCGGATGAAGGGGCAGATCGTTCACAGCCACTCCGGTCGCATTCAGAACCGCGTTGCGGATCGCCTGCGCGACCGTGCAGGCAGGCGGCTCGCCCAGTGATTTCGTCCCGAACGGATTCGTGGGTTCGGGGTTCTCAACGAACTGCGCCTCAAGATGCGGATGGTCCATCGCGGTCGACAGCTTGTAATCCAGAAGGTTGTTGTTCAGCACCCTGCCCGTCTTCGGATCGAAGATCAGCCGTTCGGAAAGGGCGTAGCCGATTCCCATGGACTGGCCGCCGTGGACCTGCGCCTCGGCAAGCGCCGGGTTGATCAGGTTGCCGCAGTCGTGCACGTTGATGATCTTTTTCACCTGCACTCTGCAGAGCGGGATGTCGACTTCGACTTCCGCGGCGCAGCAGCCGAACGAGTACGCGTTGCTCTTGATCTGGTAAGTTGATTCCGCGGTGAGATGGTCGCAGTGCACCGTGTCATAAAATGCGGTCGTGGCAAGTTGTGCAAGGGATACCAGAACGCGCCCGTCTCCCTTCCGGACGATATTGCTGTCGACAACGTCCAGAATGTCCACCGGCATCCGCGTCATCTCGTGCGCATAATCCAGGATTTTCTTCTTCAGCAGCTTTCCGGTCTGCGTTACGGAGAACCCCACCATGTAGGTCTGCCGGGAAGCATAGGCGCCGAGTCCGAAGGGGGTAATATCCGTATCCTGGTTGGACACGATGTGAACATCCCTGTAATCCTTCAGTCCGACCACATCCGCGGCCATCTGGGAATACGCGGTATCCGCACCCTGTCCGATTTCCGTTTCTCCGACCTGTACCTGGATCGTTCCGTCCTGGTTCAGCACCATGCGGCAGGAAGAACATTCAAGGGATATCGGCCAGACGCCCGTGTTATACCAGAACGTTCCGACGCCGACGCCTTTGCGGATATCTCCTGTCTGGTGCGCATACTCCTTATGCTTCTTTTCGTAATCGATGTAGGCGGTCGCCCTGTCGAGACACTGGTTGTAGGAGTCATAATACTGCTCGGTCTTGAAGAATCCGTCCTTGAATCCCTTCGGCATGAGGGTCCTTCTGCGGAGCTCCAGGGAATCGATTCCGAGCGCGGTCGCGATATCTTCCGTCGCGCAGTCAAACGCGAAGGATGCCTGGGGCATGCCGTAGCCGCGCATCGCCCCGCCGACCGGTTTGTTGGTATAGACCGTGTAGGCGTCCGCTTCCACGTTCGGACACGGGAACATCTTGGCAAACGCGCCGAGGCCTTTCGCCACGATGGAATGCCCGTGGGAAGCATAACCTCCCTGATCGGAGAAGCATTCCAGCTTTCGGGCAACAAATGTGCCGTCCGGCTTTACCCATGAAATGATATGGTAACGGATCGCGTGGCGGACGCGGTTGTTGACGAACGTCTCTTCCCTCGAAACATCGATCTTCACGAGTCTGCCGCCCATTTTCCGGCAGACCCATGCGGTAAGGGGCTCGTACAGGGCATCCTGCTTGTTGCCGAATCCGCCGCCGATGTAGGGCTTGATAATGCGGATATTTCCCCACGGCTCGCCGAGCGCCTGCCCGGTGATGCGCCTTACGATATGCGGGATCTGGGTGGAGGACACGACAACGACCTTCCCCGCTTCCTCATATGCGTAACAGATGAAGTTCTCGATATGGCAGTGCTGCACCGTCTGCGTGTCATACCATTTGTCCACACAGATCAGACCGGGTTCCTTGATCGCTTCCGCGTAGTTTCCGATCCGTACGTCGGTATGCTTCAGGACGTTGCTCTGGAACAGCTCGCAGTGGATCACCGGCGCATCCGGCTTCATCGCCTCCTGGGCGTCGAGGACAAACGGAAGTTCCTCGTATTCCACCTTGACCTTGCGGGCTGCCTGCGCCGCGGCGATTTCGTTTTCCGCGACGATGACGGCGATGTCGTCTCCGTAATAGCGGACATGCCGGTTCAGTATCCTCCTGTCGGCGGTGTCCTGATGGGACGGATCCGGCGAATACGGGTGTCCCGCTGTCGCGAAATCGATCTCGGGCACATCAAAACAGGTGAAGATCTTGACAAAACCCGGAACCTTCTCCGCCTCGGACGCATCGATGCTCTTGACATAGCCGTGTGCGATCGTCGAGCGAACGATCCGCAGCACCAGCGCGCTTCTGTTGTCGCAGAGATCATCCGTATACTTTGCCCGGCCTGTTATCTTGTCATAGGCGTCGACTCTGGTAACGCTTTTCCCTACATTCTGCATGTGTTGTCTCCTATCGTTCAATGCTTCAGAAAAAAGGGGCCTTATGAATGGCTGACAGACGTCAGCATCCTCAGAAAAATCAAGTCCTACTAATACATAATAAATTATAAAACTTCACGCCTGTCTTTACAATGCCGTCACGCTTCCCCGCGTTATTCTAATAAAAGAACAACCTTCCCTTCCGTGATATCCCCCGGGAAAACCGCGCATGAAAAGCCACGGCAATTGATCCTCAAAAAGCTGGTTCCATGTTCCCCTGGTTCCTTTCCCGGCCCGCAAGCAACAGGAGCCCCGCACTTTCGCGCAAGACTCCTGTTTGAACTTTTTTTCCCGGATTCTTATAACCCAGCCACGGCAGCCAGCACCGAGCCGGTCCTATTGTGGAAGATCCCCGCCCCCGGGAGGCGTGCACCCGCAGTAATTCTGCCGGTACAGTCCGTACTGCTCGGAGAGCCGGATCGACCTCAGATAACCGGAACGCTTTTTAAAATCAGAAACCAGATATTTCAGACCGTACTTTCCCGCGGTTTCAAATCCGATCCGGTTCAGGGCGGCGGCGTCTTTATGAGGACTGACGGAAAGCGTCGTACAGAACCATTCGTACCCGTGCGCGGCGGCGTATTCCGCCGTCTTTTCCAGCCTCAGGCGGTAGCATTTCAGGCAGCGCTCCCCTCCTTCCGGAAGGTCCTCCAGCCCCCTTTCGATCTCTTCAAACGGAGCAGGGTCGTAAGGCAGCGTCACCGGTTCCGGGCAGACTCCCTCGGGATGCATCTCCCTGAGAAGTTTCTTCTGGTTTTCAAGGCGCCTTTTGTACTCCTCTTCCGGACGGATATTCGGATTGTAATAGAATACCTTGATATCGAAAAACCGGGAGAGATATTCCAGTACGTAACTGGAACACGGCCCGCAGCAGCTGTGCAGAAGAAGGCCCGGCCTGCCGCAAAGCGATTCCAGCACCTTATCGGTCTCTTTCTGATAATTGATTTTTTCCACTTTTCCGCCGGATTCGGTCGGTTGTTTCACGTCCATGCTCCTTTGGCAGGACAGGCTGCTCGGTCCCGTTTTTTCGCTGCAGATCTTCTGTCCTTCAGCATCAGCGGAAATACCGGTCCCTCTTCGACATGCTTCTCACAAGAAGGAAGGAAATAACGAACAGCGCGGCGATGAAAATGACAAAATATCCCGTTCCTGTCTCATAGGTCGCGATATAATCATAGGTCCCGTGCAGCAGAGCCGGGATAAAGACGCTGAGAATGCTGAACGCAACGGAAGCGGCCTTGTTGTTCTGATACTCGTATTTCTTCGATATGCCGTAAAACACGCCCATGAACACGCCGAAACAGGCATGGCCGGGAATCGCGGTCAGCGCGCGGACGATCGCGGCGCCGAATCCGTACATCAGAACATAGCTGATGTTCTCCCAGAGAGCGAACCCGAGAGATACGAAAACCGCATAGACGACCCCGTCATACTGACAGTTGAATTCAAGCGAGTTCCAGGAATGCCGCCGCAGCATGAAATACTTCGCGCCTTCTTCCGAGTAAGCAACGATCACAAAATACAGGAGAACGCCGTACAGGGTGTCGTCCTGCGACATCGCTTGATCCAGAAGGGAGCAGAAAATGCGCTCCGAAACCATTGCGATCAGCGCGGAAAAGATTCCTGCCTTGACCAGACTCCAGAGCTGCAGGGGTGATTCTTTATCCAGTCTGTCAAGCCTGTACGTCTGAATCATCAGGAACACCGCCGGAATGATGGCGGCAAGTACAAGAATGAAATTGTACCTGATCAGTGTGGGCAAAAGAAAGTAAAACATGGGATCACCCGTCTTTCGTTTTGTCTTTGGTTGGCTGAGGGTATGCCGGATTCACGGGACGCAGACGGATCGCGCATATAAATCGGTTTCGTTTTCGGACGAAGCAAAAGGCAGCGTTTCCCCTCTCCGGCACAGATTAACAATATCGCAAAAAGGCGCGCCGTTCAACTGGGAATATCGAAACCGGGCTGCCCTGCCAAGATAGCTGCAAGCGGATTTCCTCCCGAATAAGACCTTCTTTCTGCCGGTATACCATGGCAGTGCGGATGCACCCGTATGTGCAACTTTAATAACTGTTTTCGATTGACGCACAAAAAACAATCCTATATACTAAATAAATTATAACGATGTGCTATTATATGGGTTTATATGCAGTCATATTCGGATAAATCCATCGTATAAGAAAGGGAGTGGGATTTTGGGCAGATACATCGTAAAACGAGTTTTGCTCGCCATTGTGACCATTCTGGCTATCTGTGCGATTACGTTCTTCCTGATGCATGCGGTTCCCGGCGGACCGTTCAACAGGGAAAAGGCTCTGAGCCAAGCTACGATCGACGCTTTGAACGCTCGCTATAATCTGGATAAGCCGCTGTTCACGCAATTCATTATGTATATGAAAGGACTGCTTCGGGGCGATTTCGGTGTCTCGCTGAAAAACGGCCGTGAGATCAGCGCGATCATCGGGGAAAGTTTCCCGATATCCGCCCGGCTTGGCCTGATGGCCATGCTGGTGGCTCTGATCTGCGGAACGGTATTCGGATCGCTGGCAGCCCTGACTCGCAATAAACTTCCGGACAGGGTCATCGTCTTTTTCTCAACGCTGTTTACCGCTGTACCCAGTTTTGTGCTAGCAACGCTTCTGCTGCTTGTCTTCTGCATCCGTCTGGGATGGGTCCCCGTCTGGGACGCCAACAGCACCAATTACATCCTGCCGGTCATTTCTCTGTCCGCCTATCCGATGGCATACATCACAAGACTCAGCAAGACCAGCATGCTGGACGCGCTCGGTCAGGATTACGTGCGCACCGCGCGTGCGAAGGGCGTTTCCAAGACGAAGCTGATCTTCAAGCATGCTCTGAGGAACTCCTTGATTCCGGTCATCACCTATGCCGGTCCCCAGATCGCGTATATCATTACCGGGTCCATGGTCGTGGAAACGATCTTCACGATCGGCGGAATGGGCGGGAAGTTCGTCAGTGCGATCAACAACCGCGATTACACGCTGATCATGGCGACAACGATCTTCCTTGCCTCCCTGATGGTTGTGGCAACCCTGGTCTGTGACCTGCTGTACAAGGTCGTGGATCCGCGCATCCAGTATGATTGAGAAGGGAGGTAACAGAATGGAAAACAATTCGGTTCCGAAAAAACGTCCCTTCAGCCTGCAGCTGGATCTCAGCAAGTTCGAGCCTGCCACGGAAGAGGAAAAACGCCAGCAGGATGTCATGAGCAAAAGCACGACGTTCTTCCGCGACGGCATGCGCCGCCTGCTGAAGAACCCCCTTGCGGTCGCAAGTCTGATCGTGCTGCTCCTTGTCATCGCGACCATCGTCATCGCGCCGATGATCGTCCCTTACGGATATGAGGAGATCCTCTCCGTGAACGGGCGGCGTGATAAGGGTGCGAAAAACCTGACTCCGTTTGAATACAGCACCGCGGAAAAGAAATATATCGCGCAGGGCAATTCCCGTTTCCCGCACATCTTCGGAACGGATGAACAGTGCCGCGATTATTTCATCCGGGTGGTGTACGGTGCACGCGTATCCCTGTTCGTCGGATTCTTCGCCAGCATTATCGTATTGATCATAGGCATGCTGATCGGAAGCATCTCGGGCTATGTCGGCGGAAGAGTCGACCTGATCATCATGCGTATCGTGGATATCATCTATTCGCTTCCCGACATGCTGATGGTCATCCTCCTCTCGGTCGTTCTGAAGGAGGTGCTCACCTTTAAAACAGGTTCCGTCCTCGCAAGTCTCGGCACGAACATGATCTCCATGTTCATCGTGTTCGGTGCGCTGTACTGGGTCGGCATGTGCCGTCTCATCCGCGGGCAGATCCTGTCGATCCGCGAGAACGATTACGTTCTTGCGGCGAAATCGATCGGCGCAGGCAGTGCCCGGATCATCCGCAAGCACATTCTTCCGAACTGTCTGTCGGTTATCATCATCTCCACCGCACTGCAGATTCCGTCGGCCATCTTTACGGAAAGCTATCTTTCCTTCATCGGTCTCGGCGTTTCAGCGCCGATGCCGTCTCTCGGTTCGCTCGCCAACGCCGCGCGGCAGGGGCTTCAGTCGTATCCGTACAAGCTGATCTTCCCCGCTGCGGCGATCTGCCTGATCGTTCTCTCGCTGAATCTCCTTGGCGACGGCATGAGAGACGCGTTTGATCCGAAGCTTAGGAGGTAACGAATATGGAACAGAAACAATATGAGCATCTCCTGAGCGTAAGAGATCTTCACACGCATTTTTCCACTGAAAACGGCACGGTAAGCGCAGTAAACGGTGTCAACTTCAATCTCGATGCCGGCAAGGTCCTGGGCATTGTCGGTGAATCCGGCTCCGGAAAGAGCGTCACCGCCTATTCCGTCATGCGGATCCTCTCCGAAAATGGATGGATCGATCAGGGCGAGATCCTGTATAAAGGCGACAACATCGTCAAATGGTCTGAAAAAGAGATGCAGTCCTTCCGCGGACGCTGCGTTTCCATCATCTTTCAGGACCCCATGACAAGTCTGAACCCGGTCTTCACCATCGGCAACCAGCTGAAAGAGGCGATCACCCTCCATACGGCAAAACGCGGCAAAGAAGCTTACGACCGCGCGGTGGAGCTGATCTCTCTTGTCGGCATCAACGAGCCTGAGAAGCGGATGCGGCAGTATCCTTACCAGCTCTCGGGCGGCATGCGTCAGCGCATCATGATCGCCATGGCTCTCGCCTGCGAACCGGATATCCTGATCGCCGACGAGCCCACCACCGCCCTGGACGTCACGATCCAGGCACAGATCCTGGAACTGATGCAGTCCCTGCAGAAGAAGATGGGTATGGCCATCATCATGGTCACCCATGACCTCGGCGTTATCGCGGAGATCTGCGACGAGATCATCGTCATGTACGGCGGCCGTATCTGCGAACGCGGTACTGCGGATGAGATCTTCTATAACCCGCATCATGAATACACAAAGGGACTGCTCCGCAGCATCCCGACCATGAACTCCAAAAAGCAGAAGCTGGTTCCGATCTCCGGCACGCCGATCAACATGCTGAACATGCCCGCGGGCTGCGCTTTCTGCCCGCGCTGCGACGCCGCCATGAAGATCTGTCTGGAGGAAATCCCGGAAGAGCTGTTTATCAACGAAAATCACAAAGCCTCCTGCTGGATCAACGTTCGTGACGGCAAGGGATTCGAAACGCTGCCGGAAACTGCGGAAAAGGAGGAAACAGCCAAATGACCAATCTTCTCGATGTTGAACATCTGAAACAGTATTTCCCCATCCGGACCGGTTTTGCAAAAACCACGCCCCTGAAAGCCGTCGATGATATCTCTTTTTCCATCCGGCACGGAGAAACGCTGGGTCTCGTCGGAGAATCCGGCTGCGGCAAGACGACGGTAGGCAGATCCGTTCTCCGTCTGTATGAGCCAACAGACGGGAAAGTCTACTTTGAAGGAACCGAAATCACACGGAGCAACATCAAATCGATGCGCAGGCAGATGCAGATGGTTTTCCAGGATCCGTATTCCTCTCTGAATCCGAGGATGACCGTGGAAGACATCATCGGCGAGCCTCTCGATGTTCACCGCATGTATTCCAATTCAAAGGAACGCCGTGAAAAGATCCTGAATCTCATGGAGCTTGTCGGTCTGAATGCCGAACATGCAACCCGGTACGCGCACGAGTTTTCCGGCGGTCAGCGCCAGCGTATCGGCATTGCGAGGGCGCTTGCCGTCAATCCGAAATTCATCGTATGCGATGAGCCTGTTTCCGCACTGGATGTTTCCATTCAGGCGCAGGTTATCAATATGTTCGAGGAACTGCAGGATAAACTGGGCGTCGCCTATCTGTTCATCGCGCACGATCTCCTGGTCGTACGGCATATCTCGAACCGTATCGCCGTCATGTATCTCGGCCACATGGTAGAACTTGCAGATTCCGACGAACTGATGGACCACCCGATTCATCCGTACACGGAATCCCTGCTTTCCGCCGTTCCGATTCCGGATCCCGAGACCGCACGCCACAAACAGCGAATCGTTCTGGAAGGTGATGTCCCGTCTCCGCTTAATATGCCGACAGGATGTCCGTTCAGGACCCGCTGCCGGTATGCCACCGCCAAATGCGCGGAGGAAATGCCGGACTTCACGGACCGCGGGAACGGCCATTTCGTAGCGTGTCACGTGAAATAGTTCCTGAGCCGCTGCAAATCGCATAATTATGCCGATTTTTCGGTTATTATTCAATAAGTGATTGTTACAAACCTATAAAAATGTAGCAATCGCTTATTGACTTATTAATATAAAATGTATATAATTTTCCATTATTCCTTTGAAAAAAGGCATAAATCAATATAGGAGGAAATAAAATGAAAAAAATCATTGCTCTGGTTCTGACAGCTTGCATGATCTTCGCGCTTGTAGCTTGTGCGAATGGTCAGGTTGATCAGGCAGCCGTTGAAGCAGCGGTTTCTCAGGTTGCGGAAGCAATTCAGCAGACCGATGCCGCAGCTCCCGAAGCCGAAGAGGAAATCCCGAACGCCGAAGATCTCGTATCCGACGCTTTCATCGATCCTCTCACAGAATGGGGACAGTACGATGCCCTGATCGCAGCCATCAAAGCTGAAACAGATACCGCAAAACGTACTGAGATGATGCATCAGGCAGAAGACATCCTGATGGCAACATGGTGCGTCATTCCGTATTACTACTACAATGACGTCTATCTCCAGAAGCCCTATGTGAGCGGCATCTATTCCAACCCGTTCGCAACCAAGTTCTTCATGTACACCAAGATGGACAACGGTGCTGATACCCTCCGTATCAACCTGAGCTCCGAGCCGGATTATCTCGATCCCGCCCTGAACAGCTCTGTTGACGGCGCGTGCCTCGCAGCGAACTCCTTCTCCGGTCTGTACACCTATGACGCTTCCGGCGCACCGGTTCCGGCATGTGCGGAAAGCTATGTTGTATCCGAAGACGGTCTCACCTACACGGTCACTCTGAAAGCCGGCCTGAAATGGTCCGACGGTTCCGATCTGACTGCCAAAGACTTTGAGTACTCCTGGAAACGTGCTGCTGACCTCGCGACAGCTGCCGACTACCAGTACATGTTCTCCGGCTTTGAGGGATATTCCGATGAAGAGTCTTCCCCCATCAACTGCACAGCGCTTGACGACACAACGTTCCAGTTTGTCCTCACCGCGCCCTGCGCATACATGGAAGACCTGATGGCGTTCCCGACCTTCTACCCGATCAAGCAGTCTGAAGTTGAGAAATTCGACGACTGGACAACCGCTCCCGGTCACTGGGCACAGGAAGCCGGCTTCATTTCCAACGGCGCGTTCGTCCTCACCGCATGGAATCACAACGAGTCCATGACCTATGAGAAGAACCCCTACTGGTATAATGCTGACCAGGTCTCCATCAACAAGATCGAGTACATGCTCTCCGCTGACGACACAGCGATCTACGCTGCGTACAATTCCGATTCCATCGACTTTGCTGACTCCGTCCCGACAGACGAGATCGCGTCCCTGCTCGACAATCCGGAATTCCACATTGTTGACGAGCTCGGCACCTACTACTGCGCTTTCAACTGCAAGAGCTCCCTGTTCGCCGGCATGACGCCTGCCCAGGCTGCCTGCGCACGTAAAGCGTTCGTGATCCTGATCGACCGTGACTACATCTGCGAGAACATCGGCCAGACCGGCCAGAAACCCGCTACCTCGTTCATTCCGATCGGCATGGCGGACGGCAACGGCGGCATCTTCAAGTCCGCTGTGGAAGACAACGCTTACTATGATGGATATGCCATCAACAACGATCCGGAAGCAACCGTTGAAGAGGCCCGCACGCTTCTGAAAGCCGCTGGCTTCAAATTCGGTGACGACGGTCTGCTCTCCTCCGAGACGCCGATCGATCTCGTTTACCTCACCAACCCGACATCCGGCCACATTGCAGTTGCTGAGTCCCTGCAGCAGGACCTCGCGTCGGTAGGCATCAAGCTCTCCATTGAGCAGCAGGATTGGAACGTCTTCCTTGAGGAGCGTAAACAGGGCAACTTTGACTTCGCTCGTGAAGGCTGGATCGCAGACTTCAACGACCCGATCAACATGCTCGAAATGTGGACCACCAACTCCGGCAACAATGACTGCCAGTTCGGCCGGTAATTGTTAACGGTTATTTGGAACGGTACTTACGGGGTCACAGCAATGTGACCCCGTTTTGTATTTCTTCTTTCCGTCCATATCCAACTATGCTAAACTGATATGAGTGGTTTTATGATGCAAAACAGAACCAAGCAAAAACCGATTCTTCTGTTCTGCCTGATCAGCGCGCTGCTGATCCTTTTGCTTTGCACGAAATCCTCTCCCATCTATCCGCTGAACGACTGGGAAGACGCCAATATCATCTTTACCGTGGGAAAAGGAATGACGCAGGGAAAGGTTCCCTACCGCGATCTTTTTGACCAGAAAGGTCCTTTTTCCTTTTTCCTGTATGCGGTCGCGTCCCTGATCTCCGGCACATCCTTTACGGGACTTTATATCCTGGAAGCGCTTTCCTTTTCTGTCTTTCTGTACTATTCGTATCAAACCGTCTGCCTGTACGAAAACCGGAATGCTTATCTCTGCATCCCCGTACTCGGCATGCTCGTAGCGTCCGCGATGAGTTTCGCGCACGGGGGGAGCATTGAGGAACTGTTTCTTCCGGCGTATGCTTTCTCCTTTTACGAGCTGTTACGCTGTTTCCGAAGCGACATCCCGATCAGGTGGCACAAACTCCTTCTGCACGGATTCCTCGCAGGATGCATGTTCTGGGCAAAATACACGCTGACCGGTTTCTACATCGGATGGCTTCTCCTGCTGTTCCTTTATCATTTAATGCACCGCCGTACCGGAACCGCTTTTCGTTCGGTCTTCCTGTTTCTTGCCGGAATGGTCATAGCATCCGTGCCGTGGCTGATTTACTATTCCCTTAACCAAGCGATGCCCGATCTTTGGCAGTATTATTTCTTCAACAATATCGCGGGGTACGGTTCCGCGGAAGAAAACTCTCTCCTGCTGGCCGTTGTATCCATCATTCGGATGACCGGCGCCACATTGTTCCGGAATCTGCAGTACTCCGTCCTGATAGCAGCGGGTATTCTCTATCTTCTGTTCAGCCGTAAAACATGCAGGTCTGTTCTGGAAAGGATCGCTCCCGCGGTTCTGTTCCTGTTTGCGACCGCAGGGATCTATGCCGGAGGAACCGGATACCGGTATTACGGGGTCGTTCTGACCGTTTTTGCGTGTCTTGGATGGATTCCCCTGCTCCGCCTGTTCAACCGCTGCTCCTGTTCCGGGCAGTTCGCAAAACACAGTCCTGCTGCAGCCTGCCTGACGCTTCTCGTATCCGCCGCGCTTTGCCTCCCGCTTTCTTCCAACACGTACATGCTGCGGATGCGGAAACAGGACCTTCCGCAGTACCGCTTCGCGGAAACCATGCGCAGCGCTGCGCAGGACGGGTCACCTTCCCTTCTCTGCTATCATATGATGGACGGCGGGTTCTATCTGACGATCGATTCCGTTCCCGATTTCCGCTGTTTTACCTGGCTGAATTCCGCCACGGAAGAAATACTGAACGAACAGAATTCCTATCTGAAGGATCCCGGGATCGAATTCGTTGTTACAAGGAACCGGCAGTATCAGCTTGACGGTTTTACCGTCATCTCGGAAGCAACCTATTCGTATGAAGAAGGAACTCACACTTATTATCTGTACCAGAGGAATCCATCATGAGCGGACCGACACTTTTTGACGATCAAACCAATCAGCCGCTGGCTGCAAGACTGAGGCCGGAAACGCTGGACGAATTTGTCGGACAAACGCACCTGCTTGGGCCCGGCAAGGTCCTGCGCCGTCTGATCGAAAGCGACCAGATCTCGTCCATGATCTTCTGGGGCCCCCCTGGAGTCGGAAAGACGACGCTTGCGCGAATCATCGCCAACAGGACAAAGGCAGCTTTCATCGATTTTTCCGCGGTAAACAGCGGAATTAAAGAGATCCGTTCCGTCATGAACAGAGCGGAGGAAAATCGGCGGTTCGGCGAGAAGACGATCCTTTTCGTGGACGAGATCCACCGGTTCAATAAAGCGCAGCAAGACGCGTTTCTTCCGTTCGTCGAAAAGGGCAGTATCATCCTGATCGGCGCCACAACGGAAAACCCTTCTTTCGAGGTCAACGGCGCTCTCCTGTCCAGATGCAAGGTGTTTGTGCTTCAGGCACTGAAGACGGAAGAGCTCACCGCCCTTCTGAACAGAGCGCTGCAGGATCCGCGGGGTTTTGGCGGCCAGAACATCCGCATGCCGGAAAACATGGCGGAACTGATTTCCGCGTTTGCCAACGGTGACGCGAGAACCGCACTGTCCACACTGGAAATGGTCGTTCTGAACGGTGATCTGGGTGAAGACGGTGTTATAACCATCACCAACGAAACCTTCGAGCAGTGCATCTCCAGGAAATCGCTTCTGTATGACAAGAACGGTGAAGAACACTATAATCTGATCTCCGCGCTTCATAAGTCCATGCGGAATTCGGATCCGGATGCCGCCGTCTACTGGCTTGCACGCATGCTGGAGGCAGGGGAAGATCCCCTTTATATCGCGAGACGTGTTCTGCGTTTTGCCAGTGAAGACATCGGACTGGCGGACCCCAGGGCGATCGAGATGGGCGTTGCCGCCTATCAGGCGTGCCATTTCATCGGAATGCCGGAATGTTCCGTGCATCTCACCGAAGCCGTCATCTATATGTCCATGGCTCCGAAATCCAACGCCATGGACGCAGCATACGCTGCCGCCAAAAAGGATGCCCTGCAGCACCTTTCGGAGCCCGTTCCCCTCGTGATCCGGAACGGCGTCACGAAGCTGATGCGCGATCTTGATTACGGAAAAGGCTACCAGTATGCGCATGATTACGAGGACAAGCTGACCAGCATGCAGTGTCTGCCGGATTCTCTGATCGGCCGCGTTTATTACAAGCCTACGGAGCAGGGGCTGGAAACTCGTTATAAAGACAGGCTCGCGCAGATCAAAGCGTGGAAAAAGGAACACGGCAAATAGGTCTGACAGCCGTCGTTCACCGGCGGGAGGCAAGCACATGACTGCCTTTGGAAACATGAATCCCAACGAAAGCATGCCGGAGACTATCAGGATCAGAGACGCGTCACCGGATGACGCGGAACGGCTGCTTGCCATTTACCGCCCCTATGTGACGGACACGGCCGTTACATTTGAATACGCCGTTCCCGATACGGAATCATTCCGGCAGAGGATCACCCGGACGCTGGAAAACGGATATCCCTATCTTGTCCTGGAACGGGACGGGAACATTCTGGGTTACGCCTACGCATCCCGGTTCCGCGAAAGGAAAGCGTATGACTATTGCGCGGAAATATCCATTTATTTGGATATGAATGCCCGTCACAGAGGGCTTGGCCGTTACCTTTATGACCGTCTGGAAACGGAACTGAAGGCAAGAGGCATCCGGGATCTGATCGCTGTCATCACGATCCCGTCCGAAGAGCCCGATCCCTATCTCTCCCCGGACAGTCCACGTTTCCACCGTTCATGCGGGTTCACGGAAGCCGGCTGTCTGCACAGATGCGGATTGAAATTTGAAAGATGGTATCATATTTCCTTTATGGAAAAATTCATAAACTGATCCGTGATACAGCTGTTTTCCTGCTATAATATATAAATATAAAAATGAGAAAAAAGGAGTTGCATTATGAAAAAAGCATGGAATGAATTCAAAACGTTTGCATTCAAGGGCAACGTTATGGACATGGCCGTCGGCGTCATCATCGGCGCGGCGTTCGGTGCAATCGTATCCTCTCTGGTCGGCGATATTATCTCCCCGCTCATCGGTCTGCTGTTCAAGCAGGACTTCTCCACGTTGACCGCGACCGTCAACGAGGTCGAGATCCATTACGGTGCATTCATTGCCGCTGTGATCAATTTCCTGATCGTGGCCCTTGTTCTGTTCGCCGTCATCAAGGCGTTCAACAAGGCAAGCGACCTCAAGAAAAAACCCGAGGAAGCCCCCGCTGCTCCGACCACAAAAGTCTGCCCGTTCTGCAAAACGGAGATCCCGATCGGCGCAACCCGCTGCCCGCACTGCACTTCCGAACTGGAAGATAAATAAGCGGCATGCAGAATCCGCTGGTTCGGCTGGGGCACAGCCTGATCCCGGAGTTTTCCGCCGACAAGTGGTGGGATCTCCGTCAGAAGGCGCTGTCCTCCAAAGGATGGAAGCATTATTACTATGCGTACCGGTATGAAAAAATGACCGGCAAATATCATGCGTTCATTCCTCTGGAGTCGGACATCAAAGGACAGCCCGTCTTTCCCCATGGCATCAGCGGAATCTTTGTCTCCTGCGGGGCCAGGATCGGCTCCGGATGCGTGATCTTTCATCAGGTCACGATCGGTTCCAACACCTTTCCCGACAGCAAAAGCGCAGGGGTTCCGATCATCGGGAACGAAGTCTTTATCGGGGCAGGTGCAAAGATCGTAGGGGGCTGCAAGGTCGGTGACCGGGTCCGTATCGGAGCAAACTGCGTCGTAACGGAAAACATCCCGGAAGACTGCACGGTAGTGCCCGCAAAGAACCGCGTCATACAGAAAAACGTCCGGCAGGATAACCGCTACCGGACGATCAATCTCTGATCGGTACAATATGCAAACAGCATGGGAAGTTGATCTCATGCTGTTTTTGTTTGCGTCAGAATATCTGTACAGGCGTGAATTTGAGATAATCAGCGGAGGACAGAACATACCGGATCCCGTCATGCTCTCCGGTAACAGCGGCATGATGCGCTCTGCCGTGCAAATGCCCGTATACAACGGTTGACACCCCGTGCTCCTTCATGATGGCGGTGGCGGGTGTCTCCGGGTTGACCGGATCAAGCGGCGGAAAGTGTGTCATCACGATTTTGATCTTCCCGTCAGGCATAGATCCCAGGGTCAGTTTCAGGCGTTCCATTTCCCTGTCATAAATCTTGATGTCTTCCGGTTTTGTCTCCTCGTTCGGAATGTTCCACAGCCTGGTCCCGCCGATTGCATAGTCTCCCACGCAGAAGGAATTGTTCTGTACGACCAGAATCGAATCCGAAACAGCGCTCCGGACCTTCGTGACGGAACTCCACCAGTAGTCATGGTTCCCTCGGAGAATGATCTTCGTTCCGTTCAGTCTCCCCAGAAATGCAAGATCGTCCGCCGCTTCCGCCATGGACATAGCCCAGCTGATATCGCCTGCAACGAGCACAATATCCTCTCCGGAAACTGTTTTCTGCCAGTTTTCCTCGATCTGCCCGGCATGGTCCTTCCAGACGTCTCCGAATACATCCATCGGCTTTTCGCAGGATAATGACAGATGCAAATCAGAAAGGGCAAAAATCCGCATTTGTTTCCTCCCGCCGGTTATTCTCCGCGCTGCACGATCTGATCGATCGCCTGAAGCAGCGCGTCCTTCCCGTCCCCGGTCTCAACGGAATACGGGATGGCATAAGGAACAGCTCCCAGCTGTTTGGCGACCAGGTTCGCGGCCTGTTTCCGCTTTGTCTTCGCGATTTTATCCGCTTTTGTGGCAATCAGGGTAAAAGGGATCCCGTAATAGACGATCCATTCATACATCTGCCTGTCGTCCGCGGTCGGTTCGTGCCGGATATCCAGCAGCAGAAATATGTGCTTGACTCTCCCGTCCGACAGATATTTCTCCATCAGGGAGCCCCATTGCGTCTGTTCGGATTTCGAAGCCTTTGCGAAACCGTACCCCGGAAGGTCCACGAGAAAGAAGGATTCGTTGATCAGATAGAAATTGATCACCCTGGTCTTTCCAGGTGTCTGGGACGTTCTGGCAAGCTTTTTGTTTCCGCACAGGTGGTTGATGAGGCTGGACTTGCCGACATTGCTTCTGCCGACAATGGCTATTTCAGACTGCATGGGCGCCGGGTATACTGAACCGGCGCCCGCGCTTGTCACAAATTCCGCTTTTTTAATGGCAAATGGCTGCATGATTCTCTCCGACGGCCATCGATGCAGCCTGTGACGGAATAAACATCTCAGGCTGTCTGGACAGCGCCTCTTTCAAAACTTCATCCGCGTTTTCCACGAAACGGATGTCCAGCGCGCTACGGACGCTCTCGGGAACGTCAAACAGGTCATCCTTGTTCTTCATCGGAAGAAGAACGGTCGAAATACCCGCACGGACGGCTGCCAGCAGCTTTTCGCGGAGTCCCCCGATCGGGAGCACTCTGCCGCGCAGCGTGATCTCTCCGGTCATAGCAAGAGAGGATTTTACCGGGATGCCGGTCAGTACGGACGTCAGCGCGGTCATCATCGCAATGCCCGCGGACGGACCGTCTTTCGGAACCGCTCCCTCCGGAACGTGCACGTGCAGGTCCGTTTTTTCGAAGATCTCCGGATTGATCGACAGCCTCTCCGCATTTGCGCGGACATAGGTCAGCGCAGCCTTTACGGACTCCTGCATGACGTCTCCGAGCTGGCCCGTAAGCTGGAGCATTCCCTTGCCCGGGACAGCGGTCGCTTCGATTTCCAGCGTCTCCCCGCCGACACTCGTCCATGCCAGGCCGGTGACAAGCCCGATCTCGCCCTCCTCCGGGACAGGATCCCGGAAATACTTCCTGGGTCCCAGCCAGGAGATGATCATATCCTCGTCCAGATCCGTATGCCCGATGCCGTTCACGACATTGCAGGCCGCTTTCCGGCAAACGCTCCCGAGCACGCGCTCGATTTCGCGGACGCCCGCCTCTCTTGTGTATCCGTCGATCAGAAGAGAGATCATCGCGTCGCTGACGGTAAGCTGTTCCGCGCTGATCCCGTTGCGTTCCATCTGTTTCGGAAGGAGATGCCTCTTTGCGATTTCCACCTTCTCACTGAACAGATAGCTTGGGACCTCCATGACCTCCATTCGGTCATAGAGCGGCTTCGGTATCGATCCGGGGTCGTTTGCCGTCGTCAGCAGGAGACACCTGCTCAGATCATACGGGATCTCCAGATAATGATCCGCGAACGTGTTGTTCTGCGCGCTGTCAAGCACCTCCAGCATTGCGGACGCCGGGTCTCCGTGTATATCGTTTCCGAGCTTGTCGATCTCGTCGAACAGAAGGAGCGGATTGATCGTTTTTGCCTGCCGCATCGCCTCGATGATCCGACCGGGCATCGCGCCGATATAGGTCCTTCTGTGTCCGCGGATTTCCGCCTCATCATGCACGCCGCCGAGACTCATGCGGACGAACTTGCGGCCCATGGCTTCCGCGATCGCGCGCGCGATGGATGTTTTTCCGACGCCGGGAGGTCCGACAAGACAGAGGATCTGTCCCTGCGGGTTTCCCGTCAGTTTTTGAACGGCCAGCATCTCGATGATCCGGTCCTTGACCTTTTCCATCCCGTAATGGTCACGGTCCAGTATCTCTCTTGCGTGTTCGAGATCCAGATTGTCTTCCGTCATCTCCGTCCACGGCAGATCGAGAACGCATTCGATATATGCCTGCTGCATCGGGATCTCATGAGAGCCGGAAGGCATCGCTTCCAGCCTGCCGATTTCCTTCTCAAGTTTTTCGCGGACGGTATCGGGAAGATTCTTTTCCTCCATCTGTTTGCGATAGAGATCCGCATCGGTCTCCTCTCCGCCGTCCAGCTCGGATTTCACCGCCTTCAGTTTTTCCCGAAGAACGAAATCCCTCTGGTTCTTGTCCATGGACTCCTTGATCTTGGAAGCAATACGGCGGTCGGCCTTGATGATCTCCATCTCGTCCTGAATCAGATCCAGAACAAGAACCGCTCTGTCTTCCGCGTCGCAGGTTTCAAGCACCCTCTGACGGTCCTGCTGCTTTGAGATGCAGTGCCTTGCGACCGCGTCGACAAAATCGGAAAACTTCTCGGTATTGAGAACGGTATTGCGCTGATCCTGCGTCAGCCGGTCCTTTTCGGAGGCCATTTCCAGGAACCCCTCCGACAGCCGTCTCCGCAGCGCCTCCTGTGTGGCGGCATCGGGTTCGCGTTCGAACAGTTCCTGTATCTCGGCTTCAAAATATGGCTCTATCCTGGTAAATACGTCAATATGGCCGCGCGAAATGCCGGTCACCAGCAGATGGACAGAATCGCTCTGGATCCGGAATACCTGCCGGATCCTGCAGATCGTGCCGTATTTCTCCAGATCGTTCTGCGTGATCTCCGTTCTTTTTGCGTCCCCCTGCATGCAGAGAAAAGCGAGCGCGTTGTTTTCAAGCGCTTTCTGCATGGCCTGGAGCGTTTTGGATCTCCCTATATCGCAATGCACGATCTCACCGGGCAGAACATTCATTCCGCGGAGCGGTATGATCGGCAGCACTTTTGTCTGGACAGGCCCTTCCCAGGGTTCCTTGATCTCTTCCGGTTCAACCAGAAAGATGCTTTCTTCCATTCTCAGCAAACTCCTTTTTTACTGAATATCAGTATACAGAATCCTCTCTTCCTTCGCAATGGCATAACATTGAAAGAATCGTAACGTTCCGGTGACAAGAAAAGGGGCGCAAACGCGCCCGCTTTTCCGTCTTCAAGCCCGGATTCACGCATCCTTTTTCCTGAGTTTTTTGATGGCGATCAGCGTCAGGACCATCAGCACGATGGCGAACGGAAGGACGATCAGCGCATTCGGCAAAAGCCCCGCCAGAAGATAGCTGACGAAGCTGACAGCCGCCACCGTGATGGCATACGGCAGCTGGGTCGAGACATGCGTCACGTGATCACACTGCGCCCCTGCGGAGGACATGATCGTCGTATCCGAGATCGGCGAGCAGTGATCCCCGCAGACCGCGCCGGCCATGCAGGCAGACACGCAGATGATTCCCAGCGGGTCGGTTAAGGGAAATACCCCGAGCGTGATGGGGATCAGAATGCCGAACGTCCCCCAGCTTGTCCCGGTCGCAAAAGCGAGGAAGCACGCGATCAGGAATACGATGGCGGGCAGGAGCGACATAAACGAGGACGCCGACCCCTTCACCAGCGTCTCGACAAACTGCTTGGCGCCGAGCGAATCCGTCATTGCTTTCAGGCTCCAGGCGAACGTCAGGATCAGGATCGCGGGCACCATGGATTTGAATCCCTCGGGTATCTCTTTCATCATGTCCGAGAAGGACAGCACCCTCCTGAACAGATAATAGATCACCGTTATCACCAGCGTGACCGCGGAACCCAGCATAAGCCCGACGGACGCGTCCGAATTGGAGAATGCGTCGATGAATCCCGTTCCTTCGAAAAAGCCCCCGGAATAGATCATGCCGATCACGCAGGAAACGATCAGAACCGCGATCGGAAGGATCAGGTCCAGCACCTTTCCTTTTGGATTGCCTTCCTCATTCAGGCTGGCAGAATATGCTTTGACCCCCGAAAACAGGTCTCCTTTCTCGCGCGCGTTCTTTTCATGTTTTGCCATGGGACCGAATTCAAGGTCTGCCAGCGACAGAACGATCATCATGACGATCGTCAGAATCGCGTAAAAATTGAACGGGATCGCCCGGATAAACAGATACAGTCCGTTTCCTTCCTCCACATAGCTCGATACCGCCGCGGCCCAGGATGAAACGGGCGCAATGATACAGATCGGCGCGGCCGTCGCATCGATCAGGTATGCCAGTTTTGCCCTGGAGATGCCGTGTTTGTCCGTGACCGGACGCATGACGCTGCCCACAGTCAGGCAGTTGAAATAGTCGTCGATAAAGATCAGAACGCCCAGACAGACGGTTGCCAGAGAGGCTCCGACGCGCGTCTTGATGTGAACCGCTGCCCATCTCCCGAACGCGGCCGATCCTCCCGCCTTGTTGATCAGGGCGACAAGCACGCCCAGTATCACGAGGAAAACGAGAATGCCGACATTGTATGCGTCCGAAAGGACCGAAACAATGCCGTCGTTGAACACGTGGGTCAGGGTTCCCTCAAAACTGAATCCGGAATACAGCAGACCTCCGACTACGATCCCGACAAACAGGGAGGAATAGACTTCCTTGGTGATCAGCGCGAGCGCGATTGCAATGATCGCGGGCAGAAGCGACCAGAATGTCATATGGAACGGATTGGCGTCCCCGTCTGCCCCAGCCGCCAGAGATATGCCCGATACCGCCACGACAGCGATGGCAGCCAGTATCGGAAGGATACGATTTCTTCTTCTCATAAAAGATTCCCCTTTTCAGATTGATCGGAAACAAAATGGAGTCATAACACCGTCACGACTCCAAGGAGAATCCTTCGTTGTCTGACAGCTCTCCGCCCCGCATCAGGGAGCGACAGTCCGGCGGATCTTCTCCGACGGCCCGGGCATCGGAACAGCCAGGCTGCTTTTCCGACCCCTCGGCGGTTACACCTTTCCGCTTTTCCAATGCCTGCTGAAAAAAGCGTACTGATCGCAACCGCGCCTCTAGTCATGAATTTTCATTTGTTTCTTTCGGTATCATACACCCAAATCCGTATGATTTCCACAGAAATATTCATATTTTCCGAATATTACTACAAATTGTTCCGATGTTCTTTTCACTCCTTTTTCAATCGGCTGTATCAGATTGCCGTTTGCGCGTGCTACAATATCAGCAACGGGAGGGCTACGCAAATGAACAGATTCTTATACGGTATGATGGCTTCTCTTCTGTTGGCCTGCGGATGTTCCTCCGGCATGTCGACAGGACAGTCCGAAACGCCCCCTGCGGTTTCTCCTTCCGTTTCTCCCGCTACATCGCTCATTCAGGATACGTTATCCTTTTCAGAATCTGATACCCTTTCCGGATTCACCGCTTCCTCCGGGCTTTTGCCGCATCATATCCTTTCCGTTGCACCGGGGGTAACGCTGGACGCCGACGGTCTTTCGCTTGACAAGGTAAACAACGAAGCGACTGAGATCACCGACGACGCTCTGTACACGGGCAGCGAAGCGATGATCTTTACCGACAATTCGATCATCCGTCTGAACAACAGCATGATTTCCGGAACCGCCCCCTATGCCCACGCACTGTGGCTTGGCAATCAAAGCACCTGTTCCATGCAGCATACCATCCTCGTGACAACGGATATCGGCCAGGCAGCCGTTGCCGCTTTTGACGGCTCTTCGCTGGATATGACCGACTGTATCCTTGCTTCCATCGGAGATGGGGCGTCCTGTCTGATGCTGCTGAACAGTCACGCCTTCGCTGCTAAATCCGAGTTCACGGTCCGGGATTCCCAGACCTCGTATTCCGTCTCTTTGGGAAACAGCGTCCTGTCGCTATCCGATTCCAATCTGTCCGGAAACATCCAGTATTCCGATCCCTGCTCGGTTTCCTGTTCGAACTCCGCCATAACCGCAGAGCTGTTTGCGGAAGGCAGCGACGCAGAGTTGTCCCTTTCACTGATATCCGGAAGCGTTCTGACCGGCCGCTCCTATGACGACTCGGCATTGAGCCTGAATATCAGCCTGGATGAGTCAAGCACATGGAACCTGACCGAAGATTCTTTTGTTGCGGAATTTCACGATGCGGATCAGAGCCTGTCCAACATCATCAGCAACGGTTATTCGCTCTATTACAATTCCGAATACGAGGGCAACGAATGGCTCTCCAGCCTCACGTTTTCTCTCCCGGGAGGAGGTTATCTGATCCCGCTCATCTGACGTTTTTTGTCTTTCCTTCCTATGACGGCGCTCTTTTTGTCTTTATTAAAAACAGCCCGGTTCTCTGCCGAACCGTGCCGTTTTTTCCGTTTATTCTTTTCAGAAACAACCGGCTTTACGCCTGTATATTGGGGACCATCAGTTTCTGCCCGACCCGGATCGACTTGTTCCCGTCCATTCCGTTCAGGAAGCGGATCTGTTCCGGAGTGGTGTTGTATTTTTTCGCTATCAGGGACAGTTTATCCCCTTCCTGCACAACATAAAACGTGCACGGTCCGATGTATTTTTCAAATTTGTCAGCCCCGCCGCTTATATTCCCAAGAATTACATCGTTCAGTTTGCTGTCCATAACGCGTTCTCCTTCCTTCTGACCTGGACCAATTATACCATATGCCTGCATGAAATACTCCCGTTACCGTTTCTTCTTCAGCAACGAAACGATCCCAATGATTGCAACCGCCACCAGCCCGATCCCAAGAATCAGGAACTGTTTTGTGTGGTCCTTCTCGGTCACAGTATTGATAACCGCGTCCAGATCCAGCTTTCCCGATGATTCATCACGGAATACGATTTCCGTCTTGGATTTGCCTTTGGCGACTCTTCTTCCGCTGCCGAATGACTCCGTCTGACCCGCAGATACCTGAACCTGCTCCGAAGTGGCTGATTCCTCCGCGTCCGTTCCGGCGGAAGAAAGAAGACCGCTCAGTCCGCCGAACGAATGTCCTCCCCATCCTCCGGGCATTCCTCCTCCCTGCGAAGGATCTTCCTCTAAATCTGCGTAAAACACCAGATCTCCGGTGGATCCTGGCGGGATCGTTTTGATGTACTCAGTCGTCCCGTCAGCCAGAGTCCATCCCAGAAATTTGTATCCTTTCAGAGAGACTGCCGGGAGTGTGACCGCCTGATCATCCGCCGTATAGCTCACAGCGCCGTCAATATCCTGAATAACGATTTCTTCCCCGTTTATGATTGTTTTATATGTGATGCTGTATTCTCTGGACAAGACATGGTTTTGTGTGCCTATGCTGTAAGTCCCGGTGTCTGACACGAGGCCGATCACCTCCAGCACGTCTTTCCAGGAAGCGGTTTTTTTCCCCGGCAGATTCCCGGTCAAGTCCCCGTTCCCATTGATTGATGCGGCGGCATCGCTTCCGGTGTCTTCCGATCCGTCAGCGTATTTGATTGTTGCAACCGTTTCTCCCGCAGCTGCACCTGTAATCGTCACGGTGCTCCTGTAGCGGACAAAAAATCCGACTCCTTTGCTCACATCGTCCAGAACCGCGTTATAGTCTTTGTCCGTAAAGATCATCAAACCACTGTGTGTCCATGAAAATCCATTCTTATTGATCTTGACCGGATAACCGATCGTGATAGGTCCCGAGGTAGGGATGTCCGCGCCGAGAGTGATTTCCCCCGTCTGATTCCCAAGCTCCTGAAGAAGTTCGTCCGCTGTTGCAACAGTTACTCCTTCCGCTCTGGCGGCTGCGGGCATAACGATCATTGCCATGAATACTGTCGCCATGAAAATCATCAAACCGTGTTTTTTTCTGCCGAGAATACTGCGGATCATTTTCCCCTCCTAAAACAGGACCTGTTACCTATTCCCTCTGTGGTTCATTACTGATAGTATAAAGATCGATATTGTCAGAACTATGTCACAAATCCAAAACCGTATTCCAAAGTTCCAAATTCTTTCTTTTATCGTGCCATTGTTCTGCCACACATTCCAGATATAATCATTTCTGCATCAATAACCTGGAGGTTTTCCACATGGAACAGGTCGATTCCGCATATGAAACTCTGCGCAAGCAGAAAGCAAAGAAAAAGAAAATCCGGACTGCCATCATCTGGGCTGTTATCATCCTGATTCTGGCAATCGGCGGTTTTATGATCTACCGCGCTCTTTCCGCCGCAAAAGAAACACCGGCCGGAGGCGTGCTCCGTTACCGTTATGTCAGGATCGCTGAAGGTGAAATCCATACGACCATCACCGGAAGCACAACTCTGAGCGCTGCCGATTCCGCTTCTTTCACCGCCGCAGCGGATGCGCGCGTAGAAGCCGTATATAAAGCGCCAGGCGAAACGATTGAGGAAGGCGAGACCGTCATGGAACTGTCCAGCAGCTCGCTCGAGAACAAGCTGGAGGATCTGTACGCGGATCTCCTGAAGATACAGACCAAAATGACAGGCATCACAAAAACAAAATCCAATCTCAACATTACTGCCGTCCGGAAAGGAACCGTCAAAGATATCCGGGTGTCGGAGGGTGATGCGGTCGATTCCAGCCGTTATCTCTGCCTGATTTCCACAGACGGCCTCATGAAGATCACGATAGACGCCGCGGAAGGATTAAGGCCGTATGAAACGGTTCAGGTCACCGTAGGGTCCTCCACTGTCCCCGGCACCGTTGAGGAAATCAAAAACGGAAAAGCAACCGTGACCATACAGGACAGCAATTATGCGGTCGGCGAATCCGCCTCGGTCGGACTTCCGGACGGAACTTCTCTCGGAAGCGGAAAACTCGAGGTCAATGAAGCGGTCGTCATCACATCGACTCCCGGCCAAATCGCGGAAGTGAAAGTTTCCGAAAATCAGGAAGTCAAGAAGAATGCCGTCCTGTTCGTGCTCGCGTCCGGCGCATATACTTCCACATACCAAAGCTATTACGAGCAGGAGCAGGATCTGCTCGACCAGATCTCTGCCATCGAAGACCAGCTCACGATCAAAGCGGAATGGCCGGCGCTTGTGACTTCCATCAGTGTAAAAGCAGGGGATGATGTTTCCTCCGGCGCGGCTCTCTGTTCCCTTACCGCGTCTTCCGGTTACCAGATCTCCCTCGGCATCGATGAGCTGGACGTTAAGGACGTATCCATCGGACAGGACGCAAAAATCACGCTGGACGCAATTGAGGATCAGGAATACACCGGTACCGTTACCAATCTTTCCTATGCCGGAACCGGAAGCTATGTAACGACTTATACGGCAACCATCACAACGGAACCGATAGAGGGTGCTTATCCCGGAATGAGCGCAGACGTGGAGATATACACCAGCTCAAGCGGCGTTTCTCTGCTTGTCCCTGTTAACGCGGTCCAGTATGAAGGTGACAGCACATTCGTATATCTGGTCCCCGACGGTTTTGATCAGTCTCAGAGTGAATCCGTTGATCTGGACAGCTTTACAAAGATCTCTGTTGAAACCGGGATGTCGAACGGATCGTACATCGTTATCACCGGGGAAGACCTCCAGGTTGGAGATTTCCTGTGCGTTCCGACCATGGAGACCACCTCCGTCTATTCTCCGTCCACAAGCAGCAACACTTCCATGACCATGTTCGGGGGCATGGGCGGCGCATCCATGCCGTCAGGTATGAGTGGATCCATGCCGTCAGGTATGGGCGGTTCGATGCCGTCAGGCATGGGTAGCGGCGAACGTCCGCGCGGTGATTTCAGCGGCGGAAACTGGACGCCCCGGGGCTAAGGCAGGAGCAGATATATGATTCTGATGAAGAACATATCCAAAACGTTTTACGTCGGCGATGAGATCGTCAGGGCGCTTCAGGATGTTTCCCTGCATATCCGCCCGAACGAATTCGTTGCGGTCTGCGGTCCTTCCGGTTCGGGTAAAACCACCCTCATGAACATCATGGGATGTCTGGATAATGCCGATTCCGGGACCTATCTTCTGGACGGTGTGGATGTGGCGGAATGCAACGACCGCCAGCTTTCGGACATCCGGAGTCTGAAGATCGGCTTTATCTTCCAGCAGTTCAATCTTCTGGACCAGATGAACGCCCTCGAAAATGTGGAACTGCCTCTGATCTATCAGAAAGTCGGCGTCAGGGAACGGATTGAACGTGCCAAGGAAGCGCTGGATCTGGTCGGGCTGAGCAATCGGATCCACCACAAGCCTTCCCAGCTTTCAGGCGGACAGCAGCAGCGCGTTGCGATTGCCCGCGCGCTTGCTTCCAACGCCAGAGTCATTCTTGCGGATGAGCCTACCGGAAACCTGGACAGCAAGTCCGGCGAGGATGTTATGAATCTTATCGGAAATCTTACCGAAAAAAACTGCACCGTGGTACTGATCACGCACAATCCCGACGTCGCGAAAATGGCGCACCGCACGATCTACGTGCATGACGGACGCATCTATCAGGAAAAGGAGGGCATCATCTGACATGACCATGTTTTTGAACACCGTGCGGCTTGCTCTCCGCTCCACGCTTTCAAACAAAATGCGCTCTTTCCTGACCATGCTCGGCATCATTATCGGCGTTGTCGCCGTCGTTATGCTCATGTCCATCTCAAACGGCGCTACCCAGACGATCACAGACGCGATCTCCTCAATGGGAACAGACCGGCTCACGATCATGGTTACCAACAGCGACGTTTCCCTGAAAGCGCAGGATTACGACGGTCTGCTGGAGTATTCCGATTATATCGCCGCCGTTTCGCCGTATCTGTCGATTTCGGGAACCGCAAGATATAAGTCAGAATACACAAGCGCCAGCGCAGTCGGCGTCACGGAAAACTATATGTCCATCAATGACATGGAACTTCAGGCGGGGCGCGGAATCGTTCCGTCCGATCTGGAATGGCGGACGGATGTCGCTGTGATCGGAACGGAAATCGCGGAAGAACTGTACGAAAGCTATGACGTGATCGGCAAAACGCTGACCATGAACGGCAAAACATTCACGGTCGTCGGTCTTCTCGAGGAAGCCGGCACCACACTCACAGGCTCGCTGGATTCCTCTGTTCTGATCCCTCTGACCTCTGCGCAGCGGATATCGGATACCACCGACATTACGACCGTTTATGTCAAATCCGTTTCGTCTGATGTGATCGAGCAGGCTCAGACTGTCGCAGAGCTTTACATGAAGAATCTGACGCAGGACGAGGATTCCTACAGTGTATTCAATCTTTCGCAGCTTCTGGATACCCTTGACACCGTCATGAACACCATGTCCCTTATGCTTGGAGGAATTGCCGCGATCTCGCTGATCGTCGGAGGTATCGGGATTATGAATATCATGCTGGTTTCCGTAGCGGAACGCATCCGTGAAATCGGTATCCGCAAAGCGATCGGCGCAAAGAGAGGGCATATCCTCTCTCAGTTTCTGATAGAGGCGGTTGTTCTGTCCGTTATGGGGGGCCTGATTGGTCTTCTGGTATCCGAGATCGGGATGAAGGTCGTCAGTCATGCTTTTGGAACGGAGCTGAATGTTGATTTCAGCGTCGCGGTTGGCGCACTTCTTTTCTGTACGGTCATAGGTGTGATCTTCGGCATCTATCCCGCCAATAAAGCATCCAAACTGACACCTATCGATGCGCTCCAGCGGAAATAAGTTTCAGATAAAAAAAGATTCAGCGGCCCGCATGGGCCGCTGTGTTTTTCTGTATTCATACTGTATTCGGAACGCTACTTTGAAAAAACGCATTCCCTGCAGCTATCGTCCTGCGCTCCGGTCCATTTCAGTTTTCCGCTGTCCACTTCAAAATATCCGGTTCCATTCGTGTACAGAATGTCGTGAGACGGTCCTTCCGGACTGTCATCCGAGGCAAAGTACTCATTGATGCAGTCTGAATAGACAAGCCTGTCCCCCTCCAGCACGGCTTTCATCTCCCATCTGTAATACGCAAACGCGGAATCTGACCATGATACGACGATATGGAGACCGCTTTCGCCTGCTTCCGCCTCCATCATTGCCCTTTGGCTGTATTCGTCCTCGTAATCCCCGTCAAACACCGAATAGTCCGTTTTCTGCTGCACATCTTCCGTTATCTCAGGTTCCGGAACGGCCGTTACCGCAACCGCCGCGTCCTGCTGTACCTTTTTTGCGCCGCATCCTGCCACCACGATCAGCAGCGCTGCTGCAGTGAAAATCATCCATTTTCTCATCTTTGATACTCCATTCGTTTGTACTTTCCGCCCGAAAAAAACTGCTCCTCAGATGATGCTTCGGAGCAGAACATGTCCCTCATGGATCGATATGCGCTTTTTTATTCCGCAGGATCATTTCCCGCCGAACACGTCCGAAATGAATCCGCCGACAGAATCAAAGAATCCCGTGACTCGTTCAAAGACGCCGGATACGGTTTTGGAGACCTTCTTCGCGGTATCCGCTTTCTCGGACAGATTGGAAAGCTCTTCCTGAAGTTCCGTCTCGTTCAGACCTTCCAGCTTTCTGCACAGTCTGAGGATCCGGTTTACCTGGGCGTCTGTGATTTCGACAAAATTGGCATCCGCAATGTTCCGGATCTCCGCCCGGACCTCTTCGTCGTTCATGTTCTTCGTCTGGTCCAGGATGCCTTTCAGTTCCGAAATCAGTTCCGTGGCCTCTTCTTTTCCGATATCCCTGGACAGATCTCCGGTCAGCACGAGCTCTTCTGCGCCGACCTTCTTTGCCGTCCGGGACAGCTGATCCCCGGTAACCACTTCATATGCTTTGTAAATACCGGTCAGAGCTCCGGTCCCGGAAACCGGATACGGCGCGCTGACGATCACCCTTGCGTCGGTGACACCGGCCGTGGTAAGGGCGTTGATATACATGCTTTCCGCACAGTAATTGATGTTATGCAGCTTCACGGAAAGCCCGGAACCCTTCTCGAGAACGGTGATATAGCAGCAGGAAAGCGCAACCGTGCCGATCTTTTTATCGGGAACGATGCCTTCCAGATATTCCCGCTCCTCGGAATTGGTAACCTTCAGCTCCCTGACGGAACCCATCTTGATGCCAAAGTCGGAATATACCGCTTTCCGCTGCGCGTCGGTAAGATCCGCGCCCATCGTAACGCACTGGTCCTTGACAAGAACGCCGGCGCCGGAAGGCTTTTCAGAAGCGGTGGGAATTGCGGGCTCAATGACGATCGGCTCAATGATGACCGGTTCCTGTGTCTCAGTGGAAGCGGGGGACTCCACAGGGGTGGCAACGGGCTCCGGCGTCACGTCCGGTACCGGAGTGGCCGTCGGATCAGGCTCATCCGTCGGCTCGGGCTCGGGGGTGACTTCCGGTTCGGAAGAAGGAGACGGGGTTTCCTCCGGCTCGACCGTCTGCGTGGGAGAAGGCGTTGCGGTTTCCTCGGGCAGCGTGTCGCCGTCTTCAGCAAAAGCAACGGGCAGAAACAGCCCCAGACAGAATATGACCGCTAAAATAATGGCAACGCTCTTTTTCAGCATTAATTGCCTCCTTCACACAAAAAAAGCGAAAAGT
This sequence comes from Clostridia bacterium, assembly GCA_017429985.1. GTDB lineage: Bacteria > Bacillota > Clostridia > Christensenellales > CAG-138 > JAFRNW01. The sequence continues at coordinate 292,246 of JAFRNW010000018.1, forward strand.
ATCACTTTTCGAATAGAAGTATAGCAAATATTTATGAACGTGCCGCTACAAGTTTGTTAACTTGCTGTGACGACATGTTTATCCGGCCAGAATCGGCCATTATCCGCCGATTGTTCCCGAAACACCATCCTCCTGATGTCCGGAAAACGGGTCTTTCAGAACCGTGTTTTCCCCGCGCCTTCCCCGCAGATTTGCAGCCATCGTATCCGCGTGCCTGTGCCTCGTCTGCTTTGACTTTATCGGCATGTTCCATTACAATAAGTACCAGAGCATCTGAAAGGAGTACCTTGTATGCAATATCAGGGAACCTTTAAAATTGGTCTGAAAGAAAACTTCCGGTACAACTGGTTCATTTCCAACCGAAGAATGATCGTAACGTCTGTCGTTGTGTTTGCGCTTATTCTGCTGCTCAATGCCTTTCTGGGATTCATCTACCAGCGGGTCGAATCCTTCGGTGCCGGGATCCTCGCGTATCTCCCCTATGCGCTGGGCGGTGCGGTATTGATCTATCTGTTCAGCCTTCTTTTTATGTATATGCGGCTCAGAACCTTGTACAAAAAGAAACAGCTGGATCCTTTCGAGCAGAAGATCATCATTAACCGCGAGGGCGTGCACGGAGCCTCTGCAAAGGGGGATATCGATCTGCCGTTCAACAAGATCGGAATGATCCGGGAATCGGGCACCGACTTCGTGATTTTCGTAACGGATACACACGCCTATGTCCTGCCGAAGAATCAGATGAAAAACCCTTCCGAGGATTCCGAAACCATCCGGAAGATCCTCCGCAAGTATATGGATGCATCCAAACTCCGAATAAAGGGCTGAACCCCTTGAAACAATCAACGCCTTGACCCGTTCAAGGCGCTTTCTCTTTATTTGTATCGTTATCTGTATCGGAGGACCCATGAAGTTCTTTCATCTTTCCGACCTGCACATCGGGATCCGGTTCAAGGAATACAGCCTTCTGGATGACCAGAAGTATATCTTCCGTAAAGTTTTTGATCTCATCGATTCCGAGAATCCTGACGCGGTCGTCATCGCTGGCGACATCTATGATAAACCTTCTCCACCTGCGGAAGCGGTCGCGGTTTTCGATGACTTCCTTTCCGCTCTGCACGACAGGCAGGTTCACGTCCTGATTATCAGCGGGAATCATGATTCGCCGCAGAGGATCGCGTTCGGGTCCAGGTTCGTGGATCAGCGGATCCATTTGTCGCCGGCATATGACGGATCCGTCAAAGCGGTAAAAATCGGCGACCGTTTCGGAACGGTTTCCTTTTATCTGCTCCCCTTTGTAAAACCCTCAACGGTGCGCCAGTTTTTTGATGAAGAGCCCGTCCCCACCTATACCGACGCCATACGAACGGCCATCGCGCACATGGATATCGATCCGGGCGGAAGAAACGTTCTCGTTGCTCACCAGTTCGTCACCGGCGCGCAGACCTGCGAATCGGAGGAAATAACCGTCGGAGGCGCCGGCAATGTGGATCGTTCGGTCTTTGCCCCGTTCGACTATGTCGCGCTCGGACATCTTCACGGACCGCAGAACATCGCGGGCGATCCCCGCATCCGCTACTGCGGAACACCGCTGAAATACTCGTTTTCCGAAATCACACAGACCAAGTCCGTAACGGTGGTAGAGATGGAGCAAAAGGGCGCTGTTTCGGTCCGGCAGATTCCTTTGGTCCCGCTCCACGACATGCGTGAGATCCGGGGAACCTATAACGAGCTGACCTTTAAAAAGAATTATGACGGAACGGCGGTGGACGATTATCTCCATGCCGTCCTGACCGATGAAGAAGACGTTCCCAACGCTCTTGCCAGGCTCAGAACGATCTATCCGAACATCCTGGCGCTTGATTATGACAACACCAGAACCAGAAGCAGCGCGTCTTTCGCAGCGGGTACAGCCGTTGCGCAGAAAAGCGCCATCGAACTGTTTATGGAGCTGTATGAGAAGCAGAACGGCCAGCAGATGAGCGAAGAGCAGAAGCAGTATTCCATAGCACTCTTCGAGAAAATCAGGGAGGGAGAACGATGAGACCGCTGAAACTGACCGTCTCCGCATTTGGTCCGTATGCGGACCGGATCACGCTGGATCTGGACCGGCTGGGCGAAAGCGGCCTGTATCTGATCACCGGTGACACGGGAGCCGGTAAAACCACCATTTTCGACGCAATCACGTTCGCTCTGTTCGGAGAAACGAGCGGTGAGACCCGAAACCCCTCCATGCTCCGTTCCAAGTATGCCGATCCCGATACGCCTACCGAGGTCGAGCTGGTATTTGCATACGGAAACAAAACCTATACCGTAAAAAGAAATCCGACGTACCAGCGTCCAAGCAGGCGCGGAACCGGATTCACGACCTGTTTTGCCAATGCCGAGCTGCATTTTCCGGACGGTCGTCCTCCGGAAACGCAGGTTTCACGGGTCAATAAAGCCATTGAAGAGATCATCGGCCTGTCCTTCAGTCAGTATTCGAGAATTGCATTGATCGCGCAGGGGGAATTCCAGAAGCTGCTGACCGCGGATACGAAGGAACGCCAGGGGATATTCCGCAGCATATTCAAAACGGAGGTTTTCGAACAGTTTCAGAGTGCCCTGAATCTCAGGGCAAGGGATCTCGCCCGCCAGTGTGAAACGACACAGAACAGCATCAGTCAGTACCTGTCCGGCATCCGGTGGGATGAAGGCAGTCCTCTCTCCCGGGATGCAGATCTGGCGAGCCAGGGAAAACTGCCTCCTGCGGATATCGATGCCGTGATCCAATCGCTGATCGACTCCGACATTCATCTCAGAAAGGAGCTGACGGCGGAAATAGAGCGTTCCGATAGGGAAATCGAAGCCGTATCGGTCCGTATATCTGCCGCGGAAGAAGCACAGAAAAACAGGGCCGCGCTGCTGGAAGCCCGCAGATCCCTTTCCGGTTCGGAAGCGGAAGAATCCCGGCTTCTGGCTGCTTTGACCCGGGAATCCGAAAGAAAGCAGGATATGGACCGGATCGCGTCAGAATGCGCTTCCCTTGAAAAGGACCTGACCGCATACAACGAACTGGACAGCATCGAAAAGGCCGTCACAGATACAAAAAAAGCCCTTCAAAGCGATTTTGAAGGCCGCATCACGGTCAGCCGGAAGCTGAACGACCGAAAAACAAACCGGCTTTCCCTGCAGGAAGAGCTGCAGTCGCTCGATGACGCCGGCGAAAACCTCATCCGGCTGACGCAGCAGGGTGATAATCTGAAAAAACAAATCGCCGATCTGAACAGTCTGCAGGAGACTCTGAACCGTTACGGTCAGCTGCTTCAGGCGCTGACGGAAGCGCAGAAGAGGTTCCGCGAAGCGCAGCTTCGTGCCGACGATCAGGCAGGAAAAGCCAGACTGCTGCGTTCCCAGTTCAATGCCGAGCAGGCCGGTCTGATGGCCGCTTCCCTGACGGAAGGCCAGCCGTGTCCTGTCTGCGGTTCCACGCATCACCCAAATAAAGCCGCCGCTTCCGAAACCGCGCCTTCCGAAGCAGAAGTTACGCGGTCTGAAAAAGCAGCGTCAGCCATGCAGGAAGCCGCCAGCCGCGAAAGTGAAAAAGCACACGAAATTCGGGGAAAAATAGATACCATGGCCGGTTCCCTGCGCGAGCGCGCTGTCTCTCTCGCCGGCACGGACGATTTGAACGATCTGGATTCTGTTCTGTCTGAAACTCTCAAAACAAGCAAACGGCTGCTCTCGGAATGCGAAGAAAATTGCGCGCGGGAAAGGAGCCGTGTCGCCCGGAAAAACAAGCTGAGCCTGCTTCTTCCCGATTATGACAAAGAGATTCAGGAACTGTCCGACCGGCAGGGAATGCTTTCCGAGGCTGTTTCCGCCCACAAGGCAAAACTCGACGCTCTTTCAGAGCAGGCGGCTTCTGTCCGGTCAGGACTGCGTTACCCGGCAAAAAAACAGGCCGTGGATAAAATCGACTCCCTCCGGAAACAGGTCTCCGGGTACGAGGAAACCATGAAAAAGCTCCGGGAGGACCACAGCAGCAGTAAAGCCGCCAGCGCCGGATTCAGGGGGCAGATCCATCAGCTGGAAACCATCCTGAAAGATGCCCGCGAAGAAGACATTGACGGCCTGGTCCATGAAAAAACCGTCCTTACCGACACCCGCCGCCTGCTGGATGCGAAGCGTGAATCTGCGGGCATCCGTCTGGAGGCCAATTCCGGCGTGCAGACGAATGTCAGGCATTGTTCGGAAGAATTACAGGAACTGGACCGGAAATACCAGTGGATGAATGCGCTGTCCGAAACGGCGAACGGGAATCTGAAGGGCAAGGAAAAAATATCTTTGGAGTCGTATGTCCTTGCCGAGTATTTTGACCACATTCTAAGGCGCGCCACAAAGCATATGATGCGGATGTCCTCGGGGCAGTATGATCTGATCCGCAATAAGTCGTCCGAATCCCTCCGGAGTCAGAGCGGACTGGAACTGAATGTCCTTGACCACGTTAACGGTACGGAACGCAGCGTCAGGACGCTTTCCGGGGGCGAATCGTTCCTCGCTTCCCTCTCCCTTGCGCTCGGGCTGTCGGAAGAAATCATGGAAACCGCGGGCGGGATCCGTCTGGATGCCATGTTCGTGGATGAAGGGTTCGGATCGCTGGATGACGAAACGCTCCAGCAGGCCATGCGCGCGCTGCAGAGTCTGACGGACGATCACCGCCTTGTCGGAATCATATCGCATGTCTCGGAACTGAGAAGCCAGATCGATAATCAGATCGTCGTGAAAAAGGACAGGACAGGAAAAAGCTGCGCGGAAATCCGTACCGAGCAGCGCTGACCGGGAATCAATATCCTGATAAAATACATGCGTGCCGGCAATCGCCGGCACGCATATTATTCACTGAGAAATGGAGCAATCTTGTCATTTCCTTATAATGGTCTTAAGAGAGCATTATTCGTAGTCTTCGAGTTTGAACTCGTAGTCCTTGCCGGGCAGGACCGCGTTGGCAATGATACCAACGAGAGCCGCAACGGCGAGACCGCCGAGCTGGATCGGTCCGAGTACGAGCGGATAGGTGTTGAAGCCAAGTCCGCAGACAAGGATCAAAGCAGCGATCAGGATGTTACGCATGTTCTTGAAGTCAACCTTGTTCTCAACGATCGTGCGAATACCGGTTGCAGAGATCATGCCGTAGAGAACCATTGAAATACCGCCGATGATGGAGGCAGGAATGGTCTGGATGAACGCTTCGAAGATGGAGATGAATGACAAGATGATCGTGAAGCATGCCGCAATGAGCATGACCTTCGGATCATAGACCTTGGTCAGAGCAACAACACCGGTGTTCTCGGAATAGGTCGTGTTGGCGGGGCCGCCGAAGAGACCTGCGAGGGAGGTGCCGATACCGTCGCCGAGAAGGGTACGGGTCAGACCGGGATCTGCGATGAAGTTCTTGCCGCAGGTAGCGCCGATCGCGCAGATATCGCCGATATGCTCAACCATGGCCGCAACAGCAACAACGACGAACGTGATGATCGCGTTGGCTGCCATGCCGCCGTCCATCGCTCCTCCGAAGAGCAGCGGGAGCGGAGAGTATGTTGCAAAAGGCGGAACCGAAATGATCTTCGAACCAGCAAGAGTGGAGAAGTCGACCCAGGGGAGTCCGAACAGAGCGTTGCCGGAAACCAGGGAGATCAGAGCGCCGACTACATAGGATACGATGATGCCCATGAGGACCGGGATGATCTTGATCATTCCCTTGCCGAACAGGTTCGTGCAGACGATGACCACGATTGCCAGGATCGCAAGGATCCAGTTGGTCTGCGCATTGTTAATAGCAGAAGCGGAGAGAATCAGACCGATGAGAACAATGATCGGGCCAGTAACAACCGGCGGGAACAGTCTCATGATCTTCTTCGGTCCAAAGATGGCAATCAGGGCAGCAAGGACGACATACAGAAGACCGGCACAGACAACACCAAGTGTTGCATACGGGATCTTAGCAAGTTCGCCGTTTGCAACAGATGCAAATGCGCCAAGGAATGCGAAGGAAGATCCGAGGAAAATCGGGATCTTTTTCTTCGTGATGAAATAGAACCAGATTGTACCGATACCGGCGCAGAAGAGGGTAACAGAAATGGATAGGCCGGTAAGAATAGGTACGAGAACGGTTGCACCGAACATTGCGAATACGTGCTGGAGTCCGAGAACGATCATTTTGCCCGTTCCGAGCTCTTTAAAGCCATCGTATACGCCATCAACTTTCTTTTCCATGGTTTACCTCCTGTTATTGAATAGATAAGGGTCTCCATTCCTCACAAGGAACCTATTTGCTTCTTCTCAGTGATTTATTGGAAGCGGATCACGGTTTTGCCGCTCACCGCGCCAACACGTATGGATCAAATGATCAGTAGGGTTTCATTTTGCTGTAGCATTCCTGGGAGACAATTTCCTTCAGCATCTCCCCGCGGATTTTTTTCTGCCTTGAAAAATAGAATTCCAGTTCCTCGATATCCTTCTTGTCTCTGATTTTGGACGGATCGTCAATCAGTGACAGACAAAGATTCGTGAGATCGTAGCAGCGGTTCATGATCAGATTGATTTTCTTTCCGATCAGATTGATCGATGTCAGATACTCCTGCGTTTTATGCCGCATGCTGAACATGGTTTTGATCTGCTCAATGTCCTCGGCATCCACGCCACGGTTGAATATCTCGCGGATGCTCTTCGCCTGATCTTCCGGAGGAAGCGCGCGAACGTATCCCCCCTCTCCCGTTTCATATCTGACCCTGTCAACCACATTGCTCCCGTTCAGCACACGATCCGTGACCGTGCAGTAGGCTTCCGCAAACGCATCGATGAACGGCTGGATCTTCTTCTTCCTGTACTTGGAAAGAAGCAGGATCATCGCTATGAGCGCAAGTATGACGACAATTCCCGATAACTGCTGCAAACTGTTTCCGGTCCTTTCCGGAACGAATTCGGATCGGGGACTCCGCACAGGGCAGAGCCCCCGTCTTTTCATTCCTCAGGTTTATTTCTTGGCTTTCAGTGCTGCAAGCACAACATCCGGCATGAGCGGCATCCGCGTGAATCTGACTCCGGTCGCATTGGCAACCGCGTTTGCGATCGCAGGCGCGCCCGGAACCATGACGATTTCACCGATACCACGTGCTCCGTAAGGACCTGTCGGCTCCGCATTCTCAACGACCTCAACGATCAGTTCCGGCATATCGTCGAATGTCGGGATCTTGTAGTCCACGAAGCTCGGGTTCATGACCTTTCCTTCTTTGAGTTTCAGTTCTTCCCAGAGCGCGGTTCCCATTGCCTGGACCATGGCGCCTTCCGCCTGTCCCTCATACATCTGGGGGTTGATGACCTTGCCGGCGTCAAAGACGGATACCATCTTCAGCACCTTTACCTTGCCGGTGTCAAGATCCACCTCAACCTCAGCGCCGTTGACGCCCATCGTCCAGAATGCAACCGGTTTCGGGGAAAGACCGGTCTTAATGTCCGCCGCGATGTTGTTCGGAACCGTATAGGAACCGACGCCGATCATCGGGCCTGCAATACCGCTCTGGTCCGGAAGCATCAGACCGAGTGCGAAAGTGGAGATCGGGACTTTTATGTCCGGATAGAACACTCTGCGGACATACCCGTCTTCCAGATACAGGTCCTTCTTCCAGGTTCCCATCTTGATCTGGGCAACTTCAAGGATCTTGTCCCTGAGATCTTCCGCAGCAAGTTTCGTCGCGTTGCCGGCGCAGTACGTGGAACGGGACGCAACCGTCTGCCACTCGTACGGGGTATGATCCGTATCGCCTGTCCTGACTGTGATCTTGCTGACGTCGACCGTCAGTGTTTCAGCGGCGATCTGTGCCATGACCGTGTCAGAGCCCTGGCCCATATCATGGCAGGAGCAGAGAAGAATGAACGTTCCGTCCTCATTCATGCGGATAATGACGGAAGACTGTGCATCTGTCGGCATGGACGGCGCTTTCCAGCCGCCCGCCAGACCTTTGCCGCGGACCTTTCTCGGATTGCCGGAAGGCTCGCAGGGCTTGTCGTACTCGATAAGAGCAGCTGCCTTTTCAAGGCATTCCTGATAGCCGGCAACATCAATGACCTGACCTGTTGCGGAGACGCCGCCCGGACGGATTCCGTTGATACGGCGGATATCCAGAGGCGATATGCCCATTTCGTTTGCAACCATATCCAGGTTCTGCTCGATTGCGAAGTGGATCTCACTCATGCCGAAACCGCGGTACGGACCGCCGACCGGGTGGTTCGTGTAGACGCAGTAGCTGTCTGTCGCGATGTTCTCGATATCATACGGACCGACACAGCCCCATCCTGCTGCTTTAACGATGTTTACGCCGTACTCTGTGTAGGCGCCGCCGTCCCATGCCAGCACGTTCTTCGAGCCGATGATCTTTCCATCCTTGTTGACCGCTGTCTGGATACGGATATGCAGTCCCTGACGGACGTATGCATACTGGAACTCGTCTTCACGGGTGTAGGTCAGTTTGACCGGACGTCCGGGGCAGAGCATAGCCAGCGGAATAACGATACCTTCCAGCGTTGTTCCCGCTTTACAGCCGAATCCGCCGCCAACCGCTTTACTGATAACGCGAATCTTGTTGAGCGGGAAATCGAATGTTTCCGCCAGCGCACGGCGGACAGCAAACGGAGACTGGCAGGCAGCCCAGATGCACAGTTCGCCGTCCGGCATATACTGCGCGGTGCAGGCGTGCGGCTCGATCGGTACGTGCTGCACGTGCGGAATATAGAAGCTGTTGTCAAATGTCTTGTATGCTTCCTTGAACGCCTTTTCGGCATCTCCCTTGCGCAGGACGTAGTGGTGGGAAATATTGGTGCCTTTCTGCGGATAGAAAATCGGAGCTACCTTGTATGTGTGCAGATCGGGGTGGATCAGCGGCGCATCCGGTTTCATGCCGTCCAGGGAATCAAACACCGCGGGAAGCTCTTCATACTCCACTTCGATCAGTTTGCAGGCTTCTTCCGCGATTTCTTTGGACTCCGCGGCAACAGCCGCGACAGGCTCTCCTTTGAATTTCGCGGTACCGACCGCCAGAAAGTTTTTGTCTTCCAGATACAGGCCGGCACGTTTCTTATAGTATTCACCGGTAATAACGCAGCGAACGCCATACAGCTGCTCCGCTTTGCTTGTGTCGATCTTCAGAATTTTCGCATGCGCATAGGGGCTGCGCTTGACCTGCGCGAACAGCGGACGGGAAAACTGAATATCATCCGCGAATTGTGCAGATCCGGTTACTTTTTTAATGGCATCAAGCCGTTCTACGGATGTTCCGACAACTCTCATTTGTCATAGACCCCCTTCTCTGCGACCGCTTCAATTGCTTCAACGATCTTTTTATATCCCGTGCAGCGGCACAGGTTTCCGCTCATGGCTTTCTTGATCTCATCCCTTGTCGGATGCGGATTGTCACGGAGAAGTGATTCAGCGCTCATCAGCATGCCGGGCGTGCAGAAGCCGCACTGCAGAGCCATGTGCTCAATAAAGGATTCCTGCAGCGGTGAAATCTGGCTGCCTTTTGCAAGGCCTTCGACGGTTTCAATATGCATTCCGTCCAGCTCAGGCGCGAGGATCAGGCAAGCGTTGACCGCCTTGCCGTCCACGATAACCGTGCAGGCACCGCACTCACCGGCGCCGCAGCCTTCCTTTGTGCCTGTCAGTGCGAGATCCTCGCGGAGGACGGACAGGAGCGTGCGGTTTGCAGGAACGCGGAGCTCGATCGGTTCATCATTTACGAAAAACTTGACAAGATATTCTTTCATTTCCGTTCCTCCTTACGCCAGCTTGGTAAGCACATCGCGGACGATGTACGAGACCATGTCAAGACGATACTGTTTGGAAGCACGAACGTCGTCGATCGGATTGACTTCCGTCGGAGCCAGTTCCGCAGCCTCATCAATCAGTTCTTTGGTCAGTTTCTTGCCGGCAAGCAGTTCTTCCGTCTTTTTCAGGCGGAGCGGGGTCGGAGCAACGGAACCCATGGCAATGTGGTACTCGTCGCCGAATTTCAGTACCGTACCGCACACGGTGGAAAGATCCACCTGGTCTCTTCTGGCAATCTTACGGAATTCTCCTTCTGCCTCGCGGTAAGGCACCCGGATGCCGGTCACGAGTTCTCCGCGCTCCAGCGCTACCTTGCGGACGAACAGAATAAACTCTGTGATCGGAATCTCACGCTTGCCGTTCGGCCCGAGGATCTCAAGGACAGCATCATAGCAGTACAGCGGGGTCGCCGTATCCGCCAAAGGAGATGCATTGACGATGTTTCCCACGCAGGTCGCGCGGTTGCGCACCTGTCTGGATCCCACGGATTCCGCCGCGGCTGCAAGGGTCGGATAGTATTTCCGAACGTCCTCGTTTCCCGCGATCTCATTCATGGTAGCCAGACACCCGATGTGCAGTCCTTCCTCTTTCGAGAAAGTGATGCCATCCAATCCCGGAATCTTCTTTAAATCGATGACATACTCCGGGGTCAACAGATAGTCGCGCATACGCACAACTATGTCCGTGGCACCTGCCATAAAGACAGCCGCTTTGTCATACTCTTCCTTGAGTCTGACGGCCTCCTCCAATGTCTGGGGAAGCAGATACTGGAAATCCTTCAAAGTTCTACCTCCTTTTTATAGGTCTGATTTATCGTAGAATTTCCCTTTATCAGGTACTCCTGATTTTCAATAAACTGTCGTAATCGTCCGGTGTGTCAACATCAAGCCCGCATCCAACGTCATCCGTCAGAACGTATTCCGTTTTTCCGGCGCAGGCTTTGAATCCCCCGTGCAGCCCGTTCTGTCCGTCATAAACCGCGAGCAGTTCAAGGCAGGCTCTGGATAGAAGAGGCGGATGAAGCCGTTTCATTCCCTGACTCGGAAAAACAAGATCGGCTTCCGTTTCCTCCATCTTCCGGATCAGTCCCGGCAGGATCTTGGGCGGAACTGCCGGCATATCTCCCGGAAGCAGGAACGCTGCGTCGACGGCCGGATCCTTCAGCACGTCTCTGATGGCGATCTGTGCGGAATCAAACATTTCCGTCGTTTCAAACCGGTCATTGTGGAGCCACCTGACCGTCCTGTCCGAAAGAGCTTCCCGGATTTCCTCAGCCCTGTACCCGGTCACGACCCGCACGTCCGTGATTCCTGCCTGAAAAAACACATCCACGGAATGCGCGATCAGCGGCTTCCCGTTCAGGGGAAGCAAAGGCTTGAATCTGCCCATCCTTCTGGACATCCCGGCAACAAGAACCACTCCAACCGTCTGCATAAATACTTTTACCGGATCCCAATCCTTTCCGCCGGGGCGGGCTCTCTCTGTATCTGCGAAAAACACACAGTAATACTGCGTGCTCAATCAATCAAAATATAGGTATCGAATCAATGGGGCAATTCCAAGAATTACGGATTTTATGATGTTCCACGCCTGCGCCAAACGACGCAGTCCGTACCTCAAGATAACACTTCGGCGAAGCTCTGAATGATCCATCGGAATCAACAGATGTGAAGATAAGCAATAACTGACCATCATAATCCCCGGATTTGAACCTGGTGAAAACAAGAATACGACCGAAACTGTCTCGCTCCAGCTCGGAAATCTCATTAAACTCGAAGTCATTTATCTGCTTCTGGTATAATGCGGCCGTCAGATCCATGGTGGCTTTTCTGACAGCTTCTTCCGGTTCTTGTCCGCCAAATAAACGCATCATAGCTTCCTCGTTAATCAGTTATAGGATAACGCAAATCGCATTTTATTTCAAGCGATTCAAAAAATGAAACTTGTTACCCCAAAAATTTTTTACCCGTGAGAATGCAGCCTTTTTCCAGTGAACCCGCGGTATTATGCATCCTCAAATCCGTCAAACGCAACAATTCTCGTTACACAGGCTTCCCCTCCGACCAGCTTCCACGGAAACGCTCCAATCACGCAGCGTTTATTAGAAAGCTTATCGATATCACCGCCGAGGCATTCCGCATGAATTGCTTCATAAGGCTGTTTGAACAGTTCAATATGCATCGCCTGATAGTGATCCGGCCAGGGATAGAGCTCCGCCAACGTTTTTCCGTAACGGGCGAAAAGCTTCTCCTCGCATTTTTTCGCTTCCTTCGGTTCCCAGTCACGAATCTTCGTGTTCATCGGATGATCTGCACTTCCGCAGTCCACTCCGATCCAGCGCAGCTTCTTGTCACGCACCCATTGCACAAAGTCCATATCCGGTCCCGGATGACGGATCATATACCGTTTCTCATCCGCTGTCCCGGGCATGTCCCAGCCGTATTTATGATATCCCGTATTGATGATCAGGATGTCTCCCTCTCTCACTTCGACTCTTTTTTCAATATCTTTGGATGTATAGATTGCGAAGTCATCTTCACCGAACTCGTCAGAAAGATCGACCACCACGCCGGGATGACAAAGCTTTGTCAGTTCAAGAGAGGCCATGTCGCGTCCGGCGGTATCAAAATGGATCGGTCCGTCCAGATGCGTTCCCACATGATTGCTGTGGGTCAGAACCTGCCCATTTGCCCCGTTCGGTGCCAGCCTCTTAAAAAATTTCATTTCAAGCGGCTCCATCGTCGGCCACGGCAGGCATCCAACTCCAAATTTACAGGAAAGATCATAAACTGTAATATCAGACCATTTGCTCATTTGGTAATCTCCAAATAAGGCTTTCCCTTCAAGTCATCCGAATCTGTCAGACCGCACTTTATTGTCCGCTGATTCATCATTCTTCGCAGGAAAACAGATTTGTGTTGATTCCTGTTGCCCATTTGAAAAAAGGGCGGTCGCAGAAGGACCGCCCCGAAATAATGCATCAGACATCCTCAAAACCGTCGAACGCGACGATACGGGAGATGCAGCTCTCGCCCTCGACCAGCTTCCACGGGAAGCAGCCGATAACGACACGCTTGTTGGACAGCTCATCGATCTGGCCGCCAAGGCACTCGGCATGAATTGCCTCATAGGGCTGGCAGAACAGTTCGATATGCATTGCCTGATAATGATCCGGCCACGGATACATCTCGTTCAGGGTCTTGCCGTACTTCTCCTGGAACTTCTTGTCGCACTTTGCGGCTTCCATCGGCTCCCAGTCACGGATCTTCGTGTTCATCGGGTGGTCTGCGCTTCCGCAGTCAACGCCGATCCAGCGGATCTTCTTTTCACGGACCCATTTCACGAAGTCCAGATTCGGACCGGGGTGACGGAGCATATAACGTTTTTCATCCGCTGTTCCCGGAGCATCCCAGCCATATTTATGATAGCCGGTGTTGATGATCAGGATGTCGCCCTCTTTGACTTCCACACGTTTTTCAATGTCCTCGGCGGTGTAAATGCCGAAATCGTCCTCGCCGAACTCATCGGAAAGGTCAACAACTACGCCGGGATGCACGAGCTTTGTGAGCTCCAGGGACGCCATATCGCGGCCTGCTGTATCAAAATGGAGCGGACCGTCAAGGTGAGTACCAACATGGTTGCTGTGTGTCAGCAGCTGGCCGTTTGCACCGTTCGGAGCGAGACGTTTGAAGAACTTCATCTGAAGCGGCTCATAGGTCGGCCACGGCGGCGTGCAGATGCCAATCGGGATTGAAAGATCATACATCTTGATGTCAGACCATTTACTCATTTGTGTGTCCTCCTAAAAAAATATGTGTGTATTGTTTTTGGCATGATCAGTGCCACAAAGCCTTGTTGAGGGGATGGATGACCCGATGTCATCCATCCCTGCCGTTCATGTTACGCCCATTCTTCCGCACAGGCAGCAAGCGCCTTCTTGAAGCACTCTTCCGGCGGATTCACGATGCCCGCGCCGACCTGGCCGACACCGTAGTCCTTGTGGGCAATACCCGTATTGATGATCGGACGGATACCCGTCTCGATGACCTTGAGCAGATCGATACCTGTCGCACTGCCGCGGAAGTCGAGTGCCGGGATCTTATAGGACTGGCCTTCGCCGACCGTGATCTCATACATGGTCTTCGAGTAGTTCAGCGCGTCGCTGACCTGGCCGCCAACGAACTGTACGATCGCCGGTGCGGCCGCCATGCAGAAGCCGCCGATACCGGCAGTTTCCGTGATGCAGGAGTCGCCGAGATCGGGTGCTGCGTCGCACTCATCGAATCCCGGGAAGTACAGGCCCTTGACCATCTCTGCAGGACCGGTGAACCACTTGTTGGGACCGAGACCCGCGATCCGGATGCCGAAGTCCGTGCCGTTACGGCACATTGTCGCGAGCACCGTGCAGTACGGGATGTCGAAGATCGGATCCATCGTGCACTTGCAGGCGGGCATCGAGATGTTCAGGAACGTGTGGTTGTTCCCGTTGATGAAGTTAAAGGCATCGATCTTATCCTGCTCCGGAATATCCAGAGCCATGATGGACGGAACGAGTTCGCGGATCAGCAGGGACGTTCCCGCTTCGTTACGGTTGTGCGCTTCGTCGCCCATCTGGAGCAGTTTGGAGATCAGGACCTTGACGTCGATCTCGCCTTTGAGTTTCATCGCGTCACGCAGGACCGGATACAGTTTTTTCTCCATCCAGCGGAGACGCTCGAACACTTCTTCATCGCATGCGCCGAAGCGGAGCACCTTGCCGAGGCCTTCATTGAACGTGCAGTATGCACGGTTTCCGAACGCCTTGTTTTCAAGGATCCACACGGGCATATGATAGGTGACGACGCCGGCCATCGGACCGACTGCGCTGTGCATATGGCAGGGATCGAATTTGATCTTTCCCGATGCAGCGAGTTTTTCTGCTTCCGCAATGTCCTTTGCGCGTCCCTCATAGATCAGGCCGCCCATGACAGCGCCCCTCTGCGGTCCGCACATACGGTCCCAGGTGATCGGAGGTCCGGCATGCAGGATCGTGTCTTCGGTCATTCCGGGGATCACTTCACCGGCAATGCCTACGCCGACAATCGTCGGCTGGGCGGCAAGAATCCGTCTGAGCGCCTCTTTATTGGCCTCCTGAATCTTCTCGAGGAGTTCAGGTTTTTTCAGTTTACGAAGATTTCCGGCAGCTACTTTGTCGCCGCCTGCAACCGGCTTCCAGTCCACATGGACCGCGGGAACACGCTGGCTCTCGAGATCTTTGTAGAAGGACTCGATACCGAAGTTGACGACGTGCAGTTCTTTTGCGAACAAATCATTCAGCTTACTCATTGTACGTTCCTCCTTACTTCAGGTTTGCAAGGACACGCTCAACGAAACGCGTGGCCTGTGCATTGGACGGAAGTACGACAGCACCGGCATCCTCAAGCTTCTTCTGTGTCCTGGACAGGCACTGCGGGTCACCCTCTGTGCCACAGACTTCCACGACGCAGCAGAGATAACGTCCCTCTTTTTCCGCTTCAGCTTTCGCAGTCCGGATCGCGTCGGAAAGATCAGCCGCGGGATCCTCATGGGAGCCGTATCCGATAACGCAGTCACAAAGAATAACAGCGCATTCCGGATCCTTTCCATCCGTAATAACACGCTCTGCGCGGAGGCTGGGATCGATCATCGGGTGCGGACGGCCGACGGTGAATTCATCATCGCCAAAGTCAAGGAAGGTATGCTCCTTGCTTGGGCCGGTACGCGCATTCTCCAGCTTATCCTCGGCATGCAGCGGGATATTGGAATAGATATGACCGAGTTTGTCGATCATCAGTTTCATGGCCTCGTCGCAAAGCGTTCCGCCGGTATAGAAGCCGCGGACATATTTCTGCGATTTTGCCATCTTGCCGGCGATCTCCTTCGCCATGGCCTCGGCTTTGTCATTGCCCATCGTAAAGTCGACGTAATCCTTCAAAGGTTCGCCGCGAAGCAGTGCAACTGCCTTGTGCGCAGCATCTTCAAGGGATTTCGCCGCGATAAGCCCCTTCGCCTCGATCTCTTTCGGATCGCCGCCGATGAATTCAACCACGACCGGTTTCCCTGCATCTTTTGCGATGTCAAGGATCATGCTGGCAATCTCAGCGGCCGGGGGTTTCGAAACAAGCGTGATGACCTTTGTGTTCGGATCGTTGATCAGGGCATCCAGTCCGAGCTTCATCATCAGGCCGCCGATGTCCTTCTTCAGATCACGGCCGCCGGTTCCGATAACCTGGGAAACGCCTTCGCCCAGCTGTGCAATGATCGAGCTGACTTCCTGCGTTCCTGTACCGGAAGCGCAGACCATTCCGATTCCGCCTTTCGGCACAACGTTTGCGAACGCCAGCGGAATGTTGTTAATAATCGCCGTGCCGCAGTCAGGTCCCATGACAAGAAGTTCATGCGCATAGGCATATTCCTTCAATGCCTTTTCCTCTTCGATCGTTACGTTATCGGAGAACAACATAACGTTAATGTCGCGGTCGAGGCAGCTCTGTGCAACATCAGCTGCGAATTTTCCGGGAACTGAAATAACCGCCATATTCAGATCGGGATCGACCTTGATGGCGCCTTCCAGTGTCGGCGGATAATAGGTGGATTCCTTCTGCTCGGATTTTTTGTTGAGCAGCTCTTCAACCTTCTTCTGTGCTGCTTCAAAAACCTCTTCCGAATCACACTCAACGGCTACAAAGAAGTCATTGGATGTAACATTTGCATCAAACTCCGGGGTGGCAAGTCCGATATTATGGGCAATCTCAACATTAAGATCGGTTCCCATACCGACCAGTGCTTCTTTCACACCGTCAAGTTTCTTAAGGTCTTTGGAGATCAGCATGAGGGTTACGGAATCATAGTAAGCATTTTTTCTGATTTCCAGTTTAACCACTATTTTTCCCTCCATATTGAAGTATGTATGATAGCTAATACAATACCGGTAAGAGTGTCCGTGCCGGATGTGGACCCAAATGAAGCAACCCGAAACGCTGCTTTGCTGATAAGGTCCGCATCCGAGCCGTAGAAAAGTAGCTTGAGCAGGTGTAGGACGTCTTCGGATATCTGTCCTTTGCTTACCTGCAATAGAAATGTACCGCTGATGCGGTTCGTTTTCCCGGCGGCAGCAACTGCCGCGCGGGAAATGGTCTGGCTGAGCAGATAATCCTCTTCAGCCTGCGCTTTCACCTGCATGACCGAAAAGAATCCATTCAGCAGATCGTCTGATGACGGAGTCAGTCCGATTCCGCATCCGGCGATTCTCTCTGCGGCACGCTCAGCCGCCTCGGGATCTTTTGCCTCGATTGAGCGGTATAGTTCGGGCAATCTCGGGTTGATCAGGTCGGCGTACACATTCCCTGGAAGGTCTACCGCCAGATTCGATAACCCGTTTTCATCTCCGATTTCACGCAGAACCTTCAGTAAAGGTTCCGGATCAGGTCTCACAACTTCTGCAAAACATCCCGAAGGAAACGCACCGGCAACCGACATATCGACCTGCTGTACCCCTGAAAGAGATACATACAGATCCTCGCCGATCCAGATCCCTTCGCCGTCCGCTTTCACCGGATCTCCCGTATGGATCCCCTCTGAAAGAAAGGATATCATTTCGGCTGTCCGGCAGGAGAACGGCTGCAAGCCTCTTCCCTTACATAGTATCGAAATCATCCCGATATCCGTGTCCAGATTGACTGCACGTTCGAATACGGAATGAACTTCGCCTTTCGGGCTCGTGATAAGCAGTGTGCGAAACAAGGTTCCGCACACTGCATCGATCCTTACTATACGCGGAACCATACGGGTCCCTGATGATTACGCCTTCTGGAAAATGAAGCCGTACTGGGGCTCGGTAACGGTCTCTTTGTATTTGATGACCTTGTCCCTGACCTGACCGACAGTCGCTACAAGCTCCATGCCGGTCTCGATGCCGTCATCAAAACCGATCTGGCCGGTCGCGCGGACGCCGTTCGGGAATTCTACGATTCCGAAGTTGAGCCACGGAACCATGTATCCCTCAGGAAGGTTATAAACACGGGTCCAGGTCAGCAGTTTGCATTTGCCCTCGAGCGGTACTTCCTCGAACTCACGGCCGTCGCAATCGGGATTCTGGCACACGATGTAACGGGGATGATGAAGCTTACCGCATTTCTTGCACTTATAAGCATACATTTTCATTTCTTCCATGATCATTCCCTCCTTATTTCGTGGTCAGAATGGTTGCAACGACGTTGTTGCCGAAACCACCGAAGTTGATTGCCAGCGCTGTCTTGGCTCCTTCGACCTGACGCTCACCAGCTTCGCCGCGAAGCTGTTTGACCAACTCAACGATCTGGGAAACACCGGTCGCACCAAGCGGATGACCTTTTGCTTTCAGACCGCCGGATGTATTGATCGGCATCTCGCCCTTGATCTCGGTCTTTCCTTCACGGGCTGCCAGATGGCCGGTGCCGCGCGGGAAGAGACCTGTTTCTTCGGACTCTGCGATCTCGAGAATCTGGAACGCGTCATGAAGCTCTGCAACATCGATATCCTTCGGGGTAAATCCGGACATCTTGTACGCCATCTGAGCGGAAAGACGGACGGCCAGCAGGTCTGTCGGGACTTCACGGTTGGCAACGACATGAGTATCTGTTGCGGAACCGACACCGGCGATGCGGATGAACTTCTTGCCGCCGAAGCCCAGCTCTTCCTGTTTGTCCTTTGCAACAAGCAGAACAGCGGCAGCGCCGTCGGAAACCGGGCACATATCAAACTGGCGAAGCGGATCCGCTACCAACGGGTTGGTCGCGTTGATGATTCTTTCGTCCGTGATACGGTCGAGTTTAACGACATTGCGGATATGCGCTACGGGGTTCAAGCAGGCATTCGCATGATTCTTGACAGAAACGATGGAAAGATCCTTGCTAGTTACACCGTATTTGTCCATGCAGAGACGTGTGAAAAGTCCCGCAAAGGAGGGAAGTGTGCAGCCGTATTTGTACTCTGCTTCCGGATGGAGCATCGTAGCAACAAAGTCGGTTCCTTCCCAGCCGGTTACGGCACGCATTCCTTCTGCACCGACTACGAGAACGCAGTCGCATACGCCGGAAGCAATTGCCATGAATCCGAGTTTGACAGCGGATGCACCGGAGGCAGGACCATTCTCAATGGTCTCAGCCATGGCAGGACGGAGATTCAGCGTGTCGACCACAGCGGAAGCGAGTCCGCTGATACGCTGAACCATTCCGGCAGCCATCGTTCCGATGAATACCTGATCAATAACATTTTTACGGCCGGTCTTAGCACCTGCATCATCCATGGCCTCAAGCGCAGCCTGGCAGGTCATGTCGATGAACGGAACATTGGACTTGCCGAATTTGGTGTGGCCAATGCCAACGATACCTACTTCGCGCATTTCTTAAGTCCTTTCTGTCGATTAGACGTTCAGCTTAGCGGGCATATGGAGAACTTCGTTTGCTTCGATGACCTCGGGGAACAGCTCAGCTGCCGGACGGATACCGACGTTCTTGTTCGCTTTATGCTTCTCCCAAAGCGCACGGGTAAGAACAAATGTCGGAACGCCGCCGAGCTCATGCGGGCACTGGAAACGATCTTCGAGTTCATACTCGATCATCCAGCGTTTGAATCCGTTCGGAGACTCTGCAACGATCCAGACCTCATCCTGATTCATGAAGTCAAAGTGATATTCCATCTTCGCAGCAAACAGCTGAGCACCAACACGAGCACCACGTTTCAGTGTCATCGTATGGTAGGACATACCGACTTTTTCATTCACAAGACGACCGTTTACGATACCGGCGATCTCGCCGTTGACAGCACCTACGAAGAAGTACTCGTCCTGTACACGATGCCGCAGCATGCCAAGGCCTTCCGCAATAATACGGGCAGAAACGATGTCATAGAAATCCTTGGGATGATCGAGCAGCGGGCGGATGCCTTCGACGATCATTTCGATCTCTTCCGGTTTTGCTTCACGAACCAGCATGTCCTCGCCGGTTGTCAGCGGGATAACCTTCGGCTCATACGGTTTCAGGCCGATTGTTGGCGGACGAAGCTTTGCTTCCATTTCGTCGACGATAATGTCATACTTACCCATTGTGTGTGCCTCCTTAAAGATTTGATGTGATAATTAAGACTTGCCCCAGACCGGGGTCCAAATATATTCTAACGCGGGAATGCAATCTTGTCTATACCATTCTTGCATTATTTTTTCGCCAATGATGTCCCGTTTTTTGTCGGATTCTTTTTGACCTGCCCGTTTTTCTCCATTAGGAAATGCTAGTTTTTCCCATTGTTTGGGGATATTTTTACATCGTTCCATAATGCGGAACTATATGTTTCATATGTTCCGTATTATGGAACACATGAAAGGAGTGTCCATTTTTGCAGGATGTCATCTTGATTCCTGCATAATTAATCTCAAACAGCATCCGTTTCTCTTTCAAAAAGCATCTCAAACCGTCACTTCTCCGCGCACCAGCCGCCCAGCAGTTCCCAATATTTGGGCAAAAACACATATCTGTCCTATTTCGTACAGTTTCATTTTCGGAACCGCTTCCGTTATCCTGCAAAAATTATTCGCTCCGCCGTGTTGATCGCTAAGCGCATATCCGAAACGTTTTTCACGCAAAAAAAGACGGATCCCGATACGGACCCGTCCTCAGATGACGTGATTACGGATTAATAATTATTCACTCCGCGATTCGGAACAGCATTTCGCCGTAGCTCGGAAGAGGCCAGAAATTCTTCCCTATGATGCATTCCATCGCGTCTGCTGCCTGCCGGAGCGTTTCCATTTTGGGCTGAACCTTGTCTCTGAATCGGATCGCCCGTTCGCTCGCGTCTTCCGCGTCCGGAAGTTTCGCTATTGCGCTGTCCAGCGCTTCCACAGCCAGTCTGCACTCGTTCATTTTCCGGTTGATTTCCCGCAGCAGCACGGCCTGCGTCGGCGCTTCAATGGATACCTGCTGGCACCGCGCGACAGAATCCGCGAGCATTCCGCTGTATTCCGCAGCTGCCGGGATAATCATCTGCTTCGCGATTTTGACCATGGTAACCGCTTCGATCAATCCAAGCTTTGTATAGTTCTGCAAAGCAATTTCGCATCTTGCCTGAAGTTCTTCTTTTGAGAAAACAGCGTGCTTTTTAAATACGTCTCTGGTCTGTTTCGAGAGAAAGACCTTGATCGCATCCACCGTGTTGTCAATATTCGGAAGCCCGCGTTTCTTCGCTTCCGCCACCCAGGCGGAATCATAATTGTTTCCGTTGAATATGACGCGCTTGTGTTTGTCATACAGTTCTCCCGAGACGCGCAGCCATTCCTCGTCGAAATCATCCGCCTTTTCAAGGCGGTCCGCTATGCGGCAAAGCTCCTCTGCGACGATCGTGTTCAGCACGGTATTGGGCAGACCGAGGGACTGGACGGCGCCGACCATACGGAATTCGAATTTGTCTCCGGTAAACGCCATCGGGGAAGTCCTGTTCCTGTCGCTGTTGTCTCTCTTTATGTCCGCTATTGTGGACACGCCGATATTCAGCACGTTTGCGCTCGCAGGATCCACGTTCCCGCTCGACACGAAATGCTCCAGCTTCTTCTGCAGTTCCTCGCCCAGAAATACCGACATGATCTGGGGCGGCGCCTCGTTCCCGCCCAGGCGGCATTCATTGCCCAGGCTTGCGCAGGACATCCGCATCATCGGCGCAAAGTCATCCACAGCGGAGATGACGGCCAAAAGAAACGTGCTGAATAATCTCCCGTCCTCGTTCTTTCTTGTCGGTCTGAGCAGATTCTTTCCGCTGTCCGTTGTCAGGGACCAGTTGTTGTGCTTGCCGCTCCCGTTCACGTTCCGGAACGGTTTTTCATGCAGGAGGCACATCATGCCGTGTCTTTCCGCAATTCTCCGCATCATCTCCATGACAAGCTGATTCTGGTCCACCGCAAGATTTGCCGAGACAAACAGCTGCGCCAGCTCATACTGGGATGGGGCCGCTTCATTATGCTCCGTTTTGCACGGAACCCCCATTCTCCACAGGGACTCATTCAACTCGCGCATGAAGGACATGACATTTTCAGGCGTTGCAGCGTAATACTGATCCGCAAGCTCCTGTGCCTTTGACGGTGCCGCGCCGTACAGCGTTCTGCCCGTATATACAAGGTCTTTTCTCTTCAGAAACGCGTGCCTGTCAACAAGGAAATACTCCTGTTCGGCTCCGACAGTCGGCGTGACCCTTACCGTTTCCGTATCCCCGAGAACTCTGAGGACACGCAGGGACTGACGGTTCAGCGCCTCCATGGAACGCAGAAGCGGGGTTTTTTCATCCAAGGCTTCTCCGGAGAAGGAACAGAAAGCTGTCGGAATGCAAAGGCATGCGGATCCGTCCGGATTCCGTTTGATAAAGGCCGGGCTGGTACAGTCCCATGTCGTATAGCCTCTCGCTTCAAATGTCGCGCGCAGGCCTCCGGAAGGAAAAGAGGATCCGTCCGCTTCCCCGCGGATCAATGCTTTTGCGGAAAATGCGGTGATCGGCATACGATCCAGCTCGTCCGGCTGCAAAAACGCGTCCCTTTTCTCCGCAGTGGTCCCCGTCATAGGCTGAAACCAGTGCGTATAGTGCGTAGCGCCTTTTTCGATCGCCCATTTCATCATCGCGTCCGCTACTTCACCGGCGACCCGGAACTCAAGGCTGTTCCCGTTCTTCACAGCATTCTGAAGTGCGGCATATACCTCAGGCTTCAGCCGTTCTTTCATCACGCTGTCAGAAAAAACGTCCTTCCCGAACATCGGATAAGCTTCCAGTACGATTGTTTCCGGCATATTTGAATTCACCGCCCTGCGAAAAAGAATTGAATTGCTTCATAGATTATCACAGGGAATCAGCAGTTGCAACGCCAAAACAGCAAATTCAGTATATGTGGGGAATTTTTCTTGATATTTAATAATTATATATATGTGTGTGGGGAATTTTTCTCTTAAAATCTTATAAAAAGAGCTCCGGGATAACCCGGAGCACATGAATCGATCAAAAATCTCATTTGACTTCGCAAACAGCTCCAACTTCCTTGAAAGCAGCAACGATCTTGTCGGCTTCTTCCTTGGAAACCTGCTCTTTAACGGCTTTCGGAGCGTTATCGACAACGTCTTTCGCTTCCTTGAGGCCAAGTCCGGTGAGCTCACGGACAACTTTGATAACCTTGATCTTCTCGGGTCCGATCTCTTTGAGAATAACATCGAACTCGGTCTTCTCTTCAACTTCTGCTGCCGGTGCGGGACCTGCAACTGCAACCGCGGTCGCCGCCGCGGAAACGCCAAATTCAGCCTCCAGAGCCTTGACGAGATCTGCAAGCTCAAGAACGGACATCGCTTTGATATCAGCAATCAATTGTTCCTTATCCATTTTAAAATCCTCCAATAATTATTATTCTAAAATTTGTGTGTCAGCAGATCCTGTTTACTCTGCTTTGCTCTTTGCAATCTGATCGAGTACGATTGCAAGTCCGGAAATCGGCGACATCATGCTGCCGAGCAGACGTGCGATAAGCACTTCGCGGGACGGCAGGTCGGCGATGCTGCGGATAGCATCCGTGTCCATGAACTCGCCTTCAACGATTCCACCTTTCAGCGCGCACTTCTTGCTCTTGTCGCTGAACGTTTTCAGTACCTTTGCAGCAGAAACCGCGTCCTGATAACCAAACGCAAAAGCGGAAGGTCCCTTCAGAAGCTGCTCAAACTGCGCATCAACATTGGCTGCTTCACAGGCACGTTTGACGATATGATTTTTCAGAACGACATATTCCACGCCTGATTTACGCATTTCATTACGCAGTGCTGTATCTTCAGCAACGGTAATTCCGCGGTAATCAAATACGACGACGGTCTGTGCTTTCGCAAATTTTTCTTTCACTTCTTCCACCTGAGCGGCTTTGATTTCAATATTCTTTGCGTTTGCCATGCTGTGTTTCACCTCCTCATAAGATTTTTGATTTCATACAAAAACGCTTCCCGTCACAGACAGAAAGCGTCAAACACACCATGATGTTTTTTGCCTCGGCAGGATTTACATATCCTAGGATACTACCGGCTGTCTGCGGCGATATTCATTTTTTCAGCCACTGCGCAATATATCATAACGCAGCGGAAGCTGTCAATACCGTAATCAGAACTTCATTGCGTTGAACTTGACACCGGGGCCCATTGTGGAAGAAATGACCAGGCTCTTGATGTAAGTTCCCTTTGCAGCCTGCGGTTTTGCCTTGATGATCGCGTCCATCAGCGTGTTCAGGTTCTCTTCGAGCTTGTCGACGCCAAAGGAAGCTTTTCCGATCGGGCAGTGGCAGATGGACGTTTTGTCTACTCGATACTCGACTTTACCGGCTTTGATGTCGGAAATAGCTTTCGCAACATCCATTGTGACGGTACCGCTCTTCGGGTTCGGCATCAAGCCTTTCGGTCCGAGGATACGGCCGATACGTCCGACAACACCCATCATATCAGGGGTCGCAACGCAGACATCAAAATCAAACCAGTTTTCTGTCTGAATCTTCTTGACCAGTTCTTCATCGCCCACGTAATCTGCTCCGGCTTCCTGTGCCTCACGTGCCTTGTCTGCCTTTGCAAAAACAAGAACGCGGACTTTCTTTCCGGTACCGTGCGGGAGAACGACCGCACCGCGGACCTGCTGATCAGCATGACGGGGGTCTACGCCCAGCCGGATGGAAGCTTCGATCGTTTCATCGAATTTCGCCTTAGCGGTGGCCAGAACGGCTTCCAGACCTTCTCTGGGGTCATACAGTCTGAGATTGTCGATAGACTTCTTGCTTTCAATATACTTCTTGCCGTGTTTCATCCTGTACCTCCTTAATCGCTGACGACGATGCCCATGCTGCGGGCAGTGCCTGCGACCATGCTCATAGCCGCCTCGACAGATGCCGCGTTCAGATCAGGCATCTTCAGCTCGGCGATTTCCTTAACCTGAGCCTTGGTAATCGTTGCGACCTTAGTCTTGTTCGGTACGCCAGACGCTTTTTCGATGTTCGCTGCCTTCTTAATGAGAACAGCGGCCGGAGGCGTCTTTGTGATGAAAGAGAATGTATGATCCTGATAAACAGTGATCACGACCGGAATAATCAATCCGACCTGTTTGTTGGTCTTCTCATTGAATTCTTTGCAGAATCCCATGATGTTCAGACCGTGCTGGCCAAGTGCCGGGCCTACCGGCGGCGCGGGTGTTGCTTTTCCCGCCGGAATCTGCAGCTTCACATAGCCTACAATTTTTTTTGCCATAGCGGTTCCTCCTACTGAATTTTGTGGTGCGAACGGGGTGCCTCCCCTTCCACATCTATTACCAATATGCCGAAAGCGGCATATACTGGGCGATTAGATCTTCTGAACCTGAACGAAATCCAGTTCCACAGGGGTTTCTCTTCCGAACATGGAAACTGTCAGCTTGACTTTCTGGCGTTCAGGATCCAGTTTTTCGACTCTGCCGATGAAGTTTTCGAGCGGTCCGGATACGACGCGGACTTCCTCGCCGATGTCAATGTTCAGAACGATCGGGATCCTCTCGACTCCCATAGCCGTCACTTCCTCATCGGAAAGCGGGACCGGCTTGCTTCCGGGGCCGACAAATCCGGTAACGCCGCGGGTGTTTCGAATCACGTACCATGTTCTGGGATTCATGACCCATTCCACGCTGACGCCGCCGTCGCTGCGTTCTTTCTCAACGGTATCTACAAGAATCTTTACCATGACATAGCCAGGATACACCTTGCGCTGAACTACCTTCTTCTTCCCGGTCGCGGTTACTTCGATCGCTTCCTCGGTCGGATACTTCACCTCAAGAACTGTGTCCTGCATTCCGAGATTTTCAATGGATTTCTCAAGGTCTTCCTTGACGCGGTTTTCATACCCGGAATATGTATGAACAACAAACCATCTTGCTTCCTGGCCCATAATGTCACCCGATATGAATGCTCTCCAGCGCGCCGATTCCAGTACTGAAGATAAAATCGAGCACGTAGATGATGAGAGCCATAGCGATTACAAATACAAAAACAGCAATCGTGTGAGAAACAAGCTCTTTTTTGGTCAGCCATGTCAGTTTCTTGACTTCACCGATCATCTCCTGAAGATAACGGACAATACGGAAACGGGAAAGGCCCTTCTGCCCTTTGTCCTGATTCTTGGATTTGCTCAGTTTCTTGGACTGATCCTGATTTTTGATGTCAGTCTTGGCCATAATGATTTCCTTCCAGACCGATTACTTGGACTCGCGATGCACCGTGTGCTTGCGGCAGAAACGGCAGTATTTCATGAACTCAACACGATCAGGATCGTTCTTCTTGTTCTTGAAAGTGTTGTAATTTCTCTGCTTGCATTCAGTACATGCCAAACAAATCTTTACCCGCATTATATGTATCCTCCCCATAGGTTCTTGTACATTAAAATAGACCCCGAAAAAGGGGACCTTGATTAGGTTACCATAAGGAAGGAACCGTGTCAATCGATTTTTTCAGATAAATCGGTGTTTTTTTGAGCTTTTTTCCATGAGATTTTTCAGAATTCACAAAAGAACCAGGCCTTCTCGCCGATGTCGGCAAGAAGCCTGGTCCGTTCGTTTCAAATCCTCCCCGCAGACGCCAGGAAACAGCTGTTCAGCATCTTCCGTATCGTTCTGTGAGCTCGCGGATTCTCTTGGAAAGTGCTTTGGTCAGAGCTCCCTCCGAAATCCGGAACTGCCAGTTGCCGTCCGCTTTTCCGGGCGTATTCATCCTGGGGCTGCCGTCCAGCA
This sequence comes from Clostridia bacterium, assembly GCA_017429985.1. Taxonomy (GTDB): domain Bacteria; phylum Bacillota; class Clostridia; order Christensenellales; family CAG-138; genus JAFRNW01. Next base: position 318,899 of record JAFRNW010000018.1, read on the forward strand.
GATAATCCTGGATCTGCGCCACGAACAGTTTGGCGACCGAACTCATCCCGCCGCGGATCATCCCGTTCTCATACCCTTCCCCGGCGTTAAGCCCAAGGTACTTTACCGCCATGTCGACGTCGTCGGATGAAGCCTCATGGAACCAGGATTCCAGCGTGATATTATCATGTGTCCCGGTATAGCAGATACAGTTCTCGGAATACTTATGAGGGAGATAGTCGCTGGGTTCTCTTGAGTCAAACGCAAATTCCAGGACCTTCATGCCCGGCCACCGGCTCTCCTTCAGGAGTGTTTTGACCGTTTCGGTTAAATAGCCAAGATCTTCCGCGATAAACTCCGTGTCCTTGAACCACCCGTTCAGCGCGCTGACGATCTTCATTCCCGGACCCTTCCGCCATTCTCCGATCCTGGCGGTCTTCTCGCCGTACGGAACCGCCCAGTATTCGTCAAATCCGCGGAAATGATCGATCCGGATCACATCAAACAGTCTGGATGCGCCTCCGATCCTCCGGATCCACCAGCCGAACCCGTCCTCCTCCATTTTATCCCATCGGTACAGCGGGTTGCCCCAAAGCTGTCCGTCTGCCGTGAAATAATCCGGAGGAACGCCGCTGACGGAATCCGGGATCCCCTGCTCATTCATTTCAAAAAACTGCTTTTCCGACCAGGTATCGGCGCTGTCCATCGCGACATAAATCGGAACATCCCCGATCACGCTGATTCCCTTTTGTTTCAGATAGCCTCTCAGCTTTTCCCACTGCTGATAAAACAGATACTGGATGTATGTGAACAGTTCAATGTCTTTCCGGAGTTCCTGTCTGTACCGGTTCACTGTTTCCGGCTCTCTCATGCGGATCTTTTCATCCGGCCATTCCGTCCATGCCTTCATTCCGAAATGACGCTTGCACGCCATAAAAAGGGCATAATCCGGAAGCCAGGACGCGTTCTCCTCTTCAAACCGCCTGACAGCTTCCCTGTCCCGCTCCCATCCCCGCATTTTTGCTTTCTCGAGAATCGGAAAACGGTGCTGATAGACCTTTGCGTAGTCCACCCGTTTCGGGTCGGTTCCCCAATCGCACGCCAGGACCTCCTCTTTTTGGAGGAGTCCGTCTTCGATCAGGAAATCCAGATCAATATAGTATGGATTCCCTGCATAGGTGGAAAAACTCTGATAGGGAGAATCGCCGTAGCTGGTTGGTCCGAGCGGAAGCATCTGCCAGTATTTCTGACCTGCTTCGGCAAGAAAATCCGCAAATTCATATGCTTTTTTCCCCAGTGTCCCGATCCCATACGGAGAGGGAAGGGAAGAAACCGCAGCCAATATACCTGAACTTCTATTCATGTTGTCTTAACCCTTTACTGCGCCTGCCGCGACGCCCTTGATAATGTATTTCTGGCAGAACAGATAGAAAACGATCACCGGGATAATACTCAGAAGAATCAGAGCCATCGTGGCGCCGAGGTCAACTGTTCCGTAACTGCCTTTCAAAAACTGAATCAGAATCGGTATGGTCATATACTTTTTCCTGTCCAAAACAAGATAGGGCAGAAGGTAATCGTTCCATACCCACATGATTTCCAGTACGCCGACAGAAATCATGGTCGGTTTCAGCATGGGGAATACGACACGGAAGTATGTCTGGAGGGGATTGCAGCCGTCTATGTAGGCCGCTTCCTCAATTTCGATCGGGATTGTCTTAACAAAACCTGTGAACATAAAGACGGCTAGTCCCGCCCCGAATCCGAGATAAACGATTGGAATCGTCCACGGGGTGTTCAGCGACAGCTCGTCTGCCGTTTTGGAAAGCGTGAACATGACCATCTGGAACGGAACGACCATGGAAAAGACGCACGTATAGTATACTGCTTTACAAAAACGGCTGTTAACCCGGTTAATATACCACGCTGCCATTGAAGTGCAGACAAGGATCAGCAAAGTTGATGTCAGCGTAATGGACAGGCTGTAGAATGCGGCCTTAAAAAAAGGATAGTTTCCTAGCGTAATGCCGGTTTCAAAGTTTTTGAATCCCGCATACGACTGCGCGGTCGGAAAGGCAAACGTCTCCGTTTTCACGAATGTGTTGAGCTTAAAGGAGTTCAGAACAACAGTTAAGATCGGCAACACATAAATCACGCAAATGACCGTAAAAAGCACTGTCATAAATGTGCTGAGTCGTTTCTCGTTTCTCATTACTGCTGCACCTCCCTCTTATGCGTATACTGAAGCTGGATCAAGCTGATGGCCGCCACAAGGATGAAAAACAGGACCGCCTTTGCCTGGGCAGTTCCTCTTGCACTGACATTCGCTCCGTAGAATGTGTTATAGATGTTCAGCGCCAGCATTTCCGTTGTCTTGACAACGGTTCCGTCCGCATTCTGAATAAACGGCTGGCCTCCCGTCAATGCAAGGTTCTGATCGAACAGTTTGAATCCATTGGACAGCGTCAGGAACATGCAGATCGTAATGGACGGCATAACATTCGGGATCGTAACATGGAACAGTGTCTGCCAGCGATTCGCGCCGTCAATCTTCGCGGCTTCCAGCATGTCGTCCGGCACCGCCTGGAGACCGGCGATATAAATAATCATCATGTAACCGATCTGCTGCCAGAGCATCAGGATGATCAGTCCCCAGAAACCGTATTTGGTCTCGAGCAGAATGGATGTGTTCATGGAGGACAGAATGCCGTCGAATATCATCGACCAGATGTATCCGAGCACAATACCTCCGATCAGGTTCGGCATGAAAAATACCGTCCTGAAAAGATTTCTGCCCTTGATTTTCTGTGTCAGTGCATAGGCAACAGCAAATGCAAATAAATTGATCAACACGACAGACACTACCGCAAATAATGCCGTATACCAGAACGCGTGCATGAAAGTCGGATCATTTAAGGCCTTTGCATAGTTTCCGAAGCCGGTCAATTTCGCATCGCTCGTCGTTCTGAACGTGCAGAACGACAGATAGATTCCACGCAGAAACGGATAAACGAAACCGATAATAAATGATAGCAGCATCGGTAAAAGAAAAAGCGGAAACCATTTTCGCAGAGATTTCTGAATCAGCGAATCGCCTGACAAGACTTTTCTTTTTTTATTTCCCATTTCACAACGCTCCCCGCAGTCAAGTAATTATGCGTTGAAACATGCCATTTGAAAATGGCGGAGCGAAAAGAGTCCGCCCCGCCATTTACTGTCCGAGATGATCAGCCGGCATTGGCCGCCTGATACTGTGCTGCCCAGCCTTCCACAAACGCGGTTTTTACTAACTCCCAGTTTGCATCTGTCGGGTCCGCATCGTAGAGGTTCATTGCCGAGACAACGCCGCTGCGCCACTCGTCTACATTCGGAGTATAATTGAACGCCCAAGTCATGACGTATTTTCCAGCGCCGGCATATTCGTTTGCCTGTTTGAGGAATACGTTCGCAGGAGCTGCAGCCTGTTTATAGGGGATAGCGCCGAATGTATCCGCAAGTTTCTTTGTAGCATCCGCGTCGGTTACCATCCAGTACATGAAGTCCAGCGTTGCCTGGATATCCTTCTCTTTCGCTCTTCCGTTCACTGCCCAGCAGTTCTCTGTTCCGCAGTTCAGACCGGCATTCTCTTCGCCGTCCACGCCGCAGTAGAAGGGAATCATCGCGAGATCTTCATCGGCAATGCCGTATGTGTCATGCAGCGCGGAGTACTCCCAGTTGCCGTTCTGATAAAAGACCGCCTCGCCCTTTCCGAATTCTGCTTCCGCATCATGACCGCCGGTTGCAAGCGTAGAAGTTTCAAAAGCGGAGTTCTGGATATACAGATCCCACAGGTTCTTGAAATTGGCAAGATAGGTTCCTTTGATCGTAGCAGGGGTTTCGGTCCAGCCGCCGTCATCATTGGACTCATAGTACAGGGCAGCATTGGCAAGATGGCCGGAGAAACGCCAGCTAGAGCTGGGATCCATGTCGGAAGATGTGAACGCATCAAAACCAAGCTCTGCGGCACGGCTGTGAATGTCTTCCACAACCGCTTTCAGAGACGCAAAGTCCTTGATCTCGTCAAGAGAATGGCCCGCTTTCGCAAGGAGCGCCTTGTTCACGATAATGCCAAAGCACTCATAGCAGTAACCGATTGAGCAGAGTCTTCCGGATGTGTCATAGAGGTTGTACGCATCTGTATTCAGTTCTTTCGCTACAGCGGTATCCTTCAGATCATAGCAATAATCGCCCCAGGTCTTGACGGCTTCCGTGTTTCCGACAATAAACAGCGTCGGAGGCTCGCTCTTGTCCATCTCAGCTGTAAGCGTGGACTGATATTCGCCGGACGCTGCGGTGATGACCTTAACCTCAACACCGGTCTTCTCTTTGTACAGTGCAGCTACTTCCTGAAGAGCAGCATCTGATTCCGGCTTGAAGTTCAGCCAATAAACCGATCCTTTGCTCTCCTTCTTCGCACAGGCGCAGAGAGAAAGAATCATAACCAATGAGAGAACAATTGCTACCAGTTTCTTCATGTGATTGATTTCTCCTTATAATAAATATTGCTGAGCCTTTCGGCTGAAAGCCTTGATAAAAAGAGATCGTACCGAAATAACAACCGACCAGATTGTCATCCGCGGATAACGCAGCTTCGCTGTGCCGGATGCAATGAATATTCTACTATTATTGTGAACGGCAGTCAACAGAAGCAAAAAGCAGTAAAATTATATATTTGAGCCGGAATTGTTTCATGTTTTCTCCGGTCAAGTCGAACAAGATGTAAGAGAAATCATGAAAAGGATACATCGCTCAGCCGAAAAACAAGCACATTTCAGAACCGTTCATGAAAACACACCTGATTTCATTTCCGGGACAACCGCCTTTTGATTGATTTATACAAATAAAATGATTTATACAAATAAAAAAAGAGGCTATTCGCATAGCCTCTTGTTAGATCCCGGCAGTTACCTATTTTTCCAGACCGTCGCCAGTCAAGTATCTTCGGCGTATGAGAGCTTAACTTCTGTGTTCGGAATGGGAACAGGTGGAACCTCTCAGCTAAACCACCGGAAAGCTGTGGTGCGTAAGCACCTTGAAAACTGCATACAGTAATTCATGGATTGATCAAAAGAAGCCCTCGACCTATTAGTATCGGTTAGCTGCATATGTTACCATACTTCCACCTCCGACCTATCAACCTTGTAGTCTGCAAGGGGTCTTACTTCATAAAGAATGGGAGATCTTATCTTGAGGTTGGTTTCACGCTTAGATGCCTTCAGCGTTTATCCACTACGCACTTGGCTACCCAGCCATGCCACTGGCGTGACAACTGATTCACCCTAGGTGCGTCCATCCTGGTCCTCTCGTACTAGGGACAGCGCCTCTCAAATCTCCTACGCCCACGATGGATAGGGACC
>JAFRNW010000019.1 GCA_017429985.1 Clostridia bacterium
AATACGTTAAGTTAGTCCGGTCCGAAGCGGTTGATCATAATCTGCACAAGTACGATGACGATTCTGGATTGGACTGAAAAATCAGAAAGGTGCTGCCTTACGAACGAGGCAGCACCTTAGCAGCAGTTCCTGCATCTGGGAGTCGCTTTGTTCCGATCCACGGTGACCTCGTGTTTCATGAGGTTTCTGTAGAAGTTCAGGTTTTCTGTTTCACGCATTCTTGGTCACCTCCATCCGGGTCCCAAAGACCTCGTTCATACATTTCTTCATACAGAAACTCACACAAGGGCCGTAACAACAACCCACACAAGGGGAAGTGGGTTTGGGCGACTCTGCCAGGTAGTAGCAGTTTTCCTTTTTGAGAGAGCAGCCGACTTTGCGGTTTTTCCAGAAGAAGCAGCCTCTGCAGCTTTGGGGACGGTCAGCGTAGTAACGCACGCCGTCGATGATAATGGTTTCTTTGTTCATGGTATATCCTCCGTTTCTTAGATTTCCTCTGCAGAGCCTGCAGAAAAGAAAAAAGCCCGGTCACCGTCATAATCAGTCACCGGGCTATGTAATGGAGGCTTATTCTTCTGAAAAGACAAAGACGCCCGGCAGAAGAGCTTTCTGCTGAACGTCTTAAATGAGGATAAACGAGAATACGAAATATCAGATTCGGTCAGAATCTTTCAATCGTTCCTGTCGCACAAGATTGGTCATTGTAGTTTGAGAAAAAGGAACACCTGACCAAGAAATCGGAGCTCGAAAAATGAGATCAAACGGACTTCTTTCGCTCTGTCATTCGCCGATTTTTCCCTCAATTTTTAACTAAAACGGGTCTAAAAAGGCCGGTTCCCTCAGTATTAACTACTTTTTTCTTGTCAGATTTCGCGAGATTTTTTCAGATCTAATCAAAAAGATTCGGGAAAGAAAAAACCCCGGAAACGTTGAATTTCCAGGGTTTTTCGCATCTGACTTGGTCTCGATTAACGCTTGGAGAACTGCGGAGCGCGACGGGCGGCTTTGAGGCCGTACTTTTTACGCTCTTTCATTCTCGGATCGCGTGTGAGGAATCCTGCTTTTTTCAGAGTTCCCCGAAGTTCGGGCTGAACTTTGAGCAGAGCACGGGAGATTCCGTGGCGGATCGCACCGGCCTGACCGGTTGTGCCGCCGCCGTACACATTCGCGAATACGTCATATTTGCTGAGAGTGTCCGTAAGAACCAGAGGAGCGCGGACGATCATCTTCAGCGTTTCAAGACCGAAATAGTCATCAAGATCACGCTTGTTGACGGAGATTTCACCCTTGCCGGGGAGCAACCGAACGCGCGCGACTGACTTTTTCCGTCTGCCGGTACCAAGATACTGAGTAGTAGCCATTGTTCGTTCCTCCTCTATTATTTCAGCACGAGTGTTTCAGGCTTCTGAGCAGCGTTGTTGTGCTCGGGACCTGCGTAAACACGGAGCTTCTTGAGCATCTGACGGCCAAGGGGTCCCTTGGGCATCATGCGACGGATTGATTCATAGACTGCGAATTCCGGCTTCTCAGCGAGAAGGGTACGGTAAGGGATTTCGCGGAGTCCGCCCGGATAACCGGTGTGATGACGATAAAGTTTCTGATCAAGTTTATTCCCTGTCATGCGAACTTTGGCAGCGTTCACGATGATGACGTGATCGCCTGTATCAACATGGGGAGTGAAAGTGGGCTTATGCTTGCCTCTGAGAATAGCTGCGACCTGCGAGGAAAGACGTCCGAGAATCATGTCCTCGGCATCGACCACGTACCAGTTGTGCTCAGCGGTTTCGCCCTTAGCCATATAGGATTTCATGGCGATTCCTCCAACCTTAATTAATAAAATAATGCTTTTGTGCCTATTTCAGCAGAAACCCTCCGGGGCTGTGGCGGATAACCGCGCAAAATCGCACAATCGTTAGTTTATCAAAACCAATATACCGTGTCAATCGGAATTATGAGAAAAAATGCGGTAATTTGGCGGAAAATAACATCAGGGAAAGCGGTTGCGGCGCTTTCCCTGAAGAGTAGAGGCAGAAGGTGACGGATCAGACGCGCGGGTTCAGGAGGTTGCTCCCGCTCTTGCGGCCTGTTTCGCTGCGGCTTCTTCCGCCGCTTTTTCCCGCTCATGATCCAGAAGGCCGCGGAGCGTCTTCTCGATCTCGGACATGACCTCGGGATTGTCTTTCAGAAACGCGCGGGCGTTCTCACGGCCCTGTCCGATCCGCATATCCCCGTAGGAGAACCAGGAACCGGTCTTGCTGATGATGCCCTTTTCGGTAGCGAGATCAAGCAGGGAGCCTTCTTTTGAGATGCCCTGTCCGTAGAGCATATCGAATTCCGCTGACTTGAAAGGCGGGGCGACCTTGTTCTTTACGATCTTGACCCGCGTACGGTTTCCGACCGCGTCGGTACCGCTCTTGATGGTATCGACCCTGCGCACGTCCATGCGGATCGAAGAATAGAACTTCAGGGCGCGGCCGCCGGTCGTTGTTTCGGGATTGCCGAACATGACGCCGACTTTTTCACGAAGCTGGTTGATGAAAATGACGACGGTGTTGGACTTGCTGATGGCACCGGTCAGTTTCCGGAGCGCCTGCGACATGAGACGCGCCTGAAGACCGACGTGCGAATCTCCCATGTCGCCTTCGATTTCCGCCTTGGGAACAAGCGCCGCGACAGAGTCTATGACGATCACATCGATGGCCCCGCTCCGGACGAGCGTTTCCGTGATTTCAAGCGCCTGCTCTCCCGTGTCGGGCTGGGAGACGTAAAGGTCGTCGACGTTTACGCCGAGGTTTCCGGCATATACCGGATCGAGGGCATGCTCGGCGTCGATGAAGGCGGCGGTGCCGCCGGATTTCTGTGCCTGTGCGATGATGTGCAGGGCGATGGTCGTTTTGCCGGAAGATTCCGGCCCGAAGATCTCGATGATTCTTCCGCGCGGCACGCCGCCGACGCCCAGCGCATAGTCCAGCTGAATGCAGCCGGTGGGAATGACGGAAACAGCAATTCTGGCCCCGGCATCGCCCAGTTTCATGATGGTTCCCTTACCGAACTGCTTTTCGATTTGGTTCAGAGCCATTTCCAACGCTTTTTCTTTTTCAACACTCATACAATTCAAGCTCCTCATCAATATTCTGTGTAAACAGCGACTAGATTATATCAATATCTAGAGGCTGGTTCAAGCATTTTCTCCTCAGCAGATCCATGGCTTTCAGCGTGCAGATCCTGCGGAGTCTGTCGGGAGATCCCATCATGTTCAGGACGACCGCTTTCTCCGAATCCCCGTCCGCAATGGCGATATAGGCGGTTCCCGTCATGCGGGAACCGGGGTTTTCCATGGTTCTGACAGGCCCGACGGAAAGGCCGAGATCCGTTCCGGAGGCTTCCTTTGCAGCGCGTGCCAGCGCGAGGGCGTATTCCTGGCTGTACGGATCGGCGGAAGAGATCTGCGCGTCGTGTCCGCATACGACCCGGCCTTCCTTCAGGAAACGTTCATGCCCGGGCACGGAGGTCAGCGCGGCGCAGACGAGCCCGCCGGATCCGGATTCAAACACGGAAAGCGTTTTCGAGCAGGTTTCCAGCGCTTTCACACAGACGGACTCCAGCGTTTCTCCGTCCACGGAATACACGCTGGCTCCGAAGTGATCGAGTATGGCCTGCATCACGGGAGCGATCAGTTTTTCCCCTTCTTCGTCCGTCGCGCATTTCGCGGTCAGACGGAGTTCCACTTCCCCGGTTTTCGCATAGGGCGCGATCGTGGGATTGGTCTGGGACGCGATCAGGTCGCGGATCTCGTAGGCCAGCCGGGATTCCCCGACGCCGGTGATCTTCAGAAGACGCGAATGCAGATGGCAGTTGCCCCGCTTTTCAAGGTAGGGGAGCACGTAATGGTCGAACATGGGGAACAGTTCGTTCGGCGGACCCGGAAGCAGAATGGCGGCCTTTCCGTCCGCTTCCATGATGCATCCCGGGGCGGTTCCGTGATCGTTCTTCAGGATGATGGCGGATTCGGGGAATGACGCCTGCTTGAGGTTGTTCGGCGTCATGGACCAGCCGGCATTCCGGAACTGTTTTTTCAGGATCTCCACCTGCTCCGGAATCGGGACGCAGGAGAGACCGAGCGCTTCCGCGACGGTCTCCTTTGTCAGGTCGTCATCCGTCGGACCGAGGCCCCCGGTAAAGATCACAAGATCGGAACGGGACAGGGCGGTGCGGACGGCGTCCGTCAGACGCTGCGCGTTGTCGCCGACCGTTACCTGGTAGTAACAGATATAGCCGAGCGGAGCGAGACTTTTTGCGATATGCTGCGCGTCCGTGTTGACGATCTGCCCCATGAGAAGCTCCGTGCCGACCGATACGATTTCTGCAATCATTTGCTGCTCACCACGCTTTTGTTTCGTACGATATAGTCAATGCAGGACCAGACGGTAAACACGGCTGCCGCCCAGACCAGCACCTGGTCGAACGGAAAGCCGATCTTATTGAAAAAGGGATTGTCCAGCAGAAGGAAGATGATGGCGAGACACTGAAGCACCGTCTTGATCTTTCCGAGTTTCCCCGCGGCGATCACGATGTTTTTCTCCGCCGCGATCAGGCGGAATGCGGAGATGATCAGCTCCCTGCCTATGAAAATGATGACAAACACGGGATGGAGCTTTCCTATCCCGAGCAGCATGATGAACGCCGTGCAGGTAAGGAGCTTGTCCGCCATGGGATCCATCAGCTTTCCGAAGTCCGTCACAAGGTTATGGCTTCTTGCGTACCAGCCGTCCCAGGCGTCTGTGAGGCTCGCAAAGATGAAGATGGCGCATGCGGCCACCCGTGCATGCGGAAAGGGAAGATAAAAGCAGGCGACGAAAAACGGAATGAGAATGATGCGGAGCATGGTCGCCTTGTTAGCGGGATTCACAGAAGATATCCTCCATTCATGTCATAATCGCCTGCTTCCAGAAGCCTGGCGTAAATATACTGTCCGGATTTGAGACCGGGCCTGTATGGCAGATGGATCACGCCGTCCACGTCAGGCGCTTCCGCAAAGGAACGGCCGAACAGACCGTTTTCGTCATTTCCTTCGATCAGCACTTCGACCGTCTGCCCGATCCTTGCCCTGTTCAGACGCGCGGAAATTCCCCGCTGCTGCGTCATGAGCGCGTCAAGACGCGCTTCCTTGACATCGTCGGGGATCTGTCCTTCCATTTCGGCCGCCGGCGTGTTCTCCTCCGGAGAAAAAGCGAAAGCGCCGACGCGGTCGAACGGATAATTCCTGAGGAATTCCATCAGCTCCCGGAACTGGCTGTCCGTTTCTCCGGGAAACCCGACCATCATGGTCGTACGGAGCGTAAACCTGCTGCGGTACGGGGCGAGGTGATCCAGGACGGATTCGATATGCGCGCGGCTTCCGCGCCGGTTCATGGCCTTCAGGATCCGGTCGTTGATGTGCTGGAGCGGGATGTCCAGATAATTCAGGATCTTTTCGTTGGAAGAGAAGGCGTCGAGCAGTTCGTCCGTGACGGTGTCCGGATAGGTGTACAGGACGCGGAGCCAGTGGAGTCCGGAAATCTTGGAAAGACGGTCCAGAAGCGGGAGCAGCATCGGCTTTCCGTAAAGGTCCAGACCGTAACCGGAGGTATCCTGGGCGATGATGTTCAGTTCCGTTACGCCGCCTTCCGCGAGGACTTCCGCCTCTTCCGCAAGCTGCTCCATGGGAACGCTGTACAGCGGTCCCCTGATCAGGGGGATCGCGCAGTAGGTGCAGCGGTTGCTGCATCCGTCGCCGATGCGGAGATACGCGCTGTAGGGCGGGGTCGTAAGGACCCGGCCCGCATACGGGGCGCAGGCGGGGGATGCGGAGCCGGATAGCATACCGGGGAGCTTTGCGTAATCATGGACGCCGAGGAAGATGTCGACTTCCGGAAGCGCGCTGCGCAGCTCTTCCATATAGCGCTGCGTCAGACAGCCGGTCGCGACAAGAAGGGAACAGCGACCGTGCTTTTTGTACTCCGCCATTTCCAGGATGGTATTGATCGACTCCTGCTTCGCCGGCTCGATGAATCCGCAGGTATTGACGATCAGGATGTCCGCCTCGGAAGGATCAGACACAAAGACATGGCCCGCCGCCTGAAGATAGGCGAGCATATGTTCCGTATCGACCTGGTTTTTCGCGCATCCGAGGGAAATAACGCCGATCTGACTCATGCTTCCGGATCCTCTTCGTAATCGCCGAACACGTCTTCATCCGGGAAATCGTCGGGGCTTTCCTCGACCGCGCCCGCTTCGCCGCCGTACAGCTGATTGAATTCGGACTGCTTGATCAGTACCCTGCGGGGCTTGCTGCCTTCAAAGCCGGACACGTATCCGTGCTGTTCCATGATATCGATCAGGCGGGCGGCCCTCGCATAGCCGACACGGAGACGGCGCTGGATCATGGAGATGGAGGCGGAGTTGTTTTCCAGAACGACCTTCAGAGCTTCGGGAAGGAGCTCGTCCTCCTGCTTCCCTTCGCCGAACGCGCCGGCAGAGCCGCCTGCGGAATCCGTCGTGACTTCGGAGATGAACTGTTCGTCAAACGTAGGCGCCTGCTCCTGACGGGAGAAGTAATCCATAACGCGCTCGACCTCTTCATCCGAAATGAATGCGCACTGGACTCTGGTCGCCTTGCTTGCACCGGTCGGATGGAACAGCATGTCTCCGCGGCCGAGAAGCTTTTCGGCACCCATCGCGTCCAGGATGATTCTGGAATCGATTCCGGAACTGACGGCAAACGCGCATCTGGACGGGATGTTCGCTTTGATCAGGCCTGTGATGATGTCGGCGGAAGGACGCTGCGTGGCGACGATCAGATGGATGCCGGCGGCGCGGCCGAGCTGCGCGATACGGCAGATGCTGTCTTCCACTTCGTCGGGGGCAACCATCATCAGGTCCGCAAGCTCGTCGATGATCACGACCAGCTTCGGGAGTTTGGCGGAGGCTTCCTTCTGAAGGGAATTGTAGCGTTCCAGTTCGCGCGCGCCGACCTCGGAGAAGAGTTTGTAGCGCTTCATCATCTCGTTGACCGCCCATCTGAGCGCACTCGCAGCCTTTTTGGGCTCCGTGACGACCGGTATCAGAAGGTGCGGAAGCGATCCGTAGACGCTCAGTTCCACGACCTTCGGGTCGACCAGGATCATGCGGAGCTCCGCGGGAGACGATTTGTAGACCATGGAAACGATCAGATCGTTGATGCAGACGCTTTTTCCTGAACCGGTCGAGCCGGCGATCAGGAGATGCGGCATCTTCGCCAGATCTGCGGTAATGACTTTTCCGGCGATATCTTTTCCGAACGCGAGCGTGATGGGGGAGGAGGCCTTGCTGAACTCCCTGCTTTCCACGATCTCGCGCAGCACGACCGGGATCGCCTTTTTATTCGGGATCTCGATTCCGACGGCAGCCTTTCCCGGGATGGGAGCCTCGATCCTTACGCGGGGAGCCGCCAGGGCAAGGGCGATATCGTTGGAGAGCCCCATGATCTTGCTGACCCTGACGCCCGGCGCGGGCTGAAGTTCGAATCTCGTGACGACGGGGCCGACGCTGTAGTCCGTGATCTTGACCGCGATATTAAAACTGGCAAGCGTATCCACGAGGATCTTCGCCGCCTCGGACGGATTCTCGCCGGCAGAGCTGCCCTGTTTCGGTTCCGAAAGCAGGCTGATCGGCGGCGGCGCGTATACGGCTGCCGGCGCCGAAACGGTGATCTCCGCAGCGGGCTCCGCGGCGGAGGACGCGCCTTCCCCGGAGGGGTTCTTCTGAGAAGACGGCTTGGAAGCGGGACGTTTCTTCGGCGCAGTTTCCGGCTGGGGCTTCGGCGCAGGGGACTCTTTCGGCTCCGCGATAAATCCGGGCACGATCGGCGCGGAAGAGGCGGAAGAGGTCGGATTCAGAAAGGACGGGACCTCGAAACTCTGCGACAGCGGCGCAAACGGCGCGGGCTCCTTCTGGCTGATTTTCGGCTTCTGGGAAACCGGCTTGGAGACCGGCCGGGCAGGAATGCTCGCGTCGAGGTCATTCCAGACCTGATCCGTCACGGATTCCTCCTTGCCGCGGGGACGCGGCGCGGGTTTGATCGGAGGAGCGAACGAAGGCGTTTCCTCGATGGGAACGACCTGCTTCGGGGTTTTGGAATGACTGACGGTTGTACGCGTCCGGATCGGCGGTTCCGCGGACGCCTCACGGTCTGCGGGCAGCGCGTCGGCGATGCTGTTGAACGACTCAAGGCCGGAGGCAGATTTCTTTTTTCTGGGAATGCTGTTCGCGACGGAATGGAAACCCTCCAGATCGGATTCGGGGTTCTGCTTCCTGCCGGGGAGGAACGGGTTGTCGTACTCCTCCGCAGGACGGTCGTCGACCAGTTCCATGGTGAAGAGCTTGTTGTGCGCTCTTTCGGACACGCTTTTCGTTGCGGACTGGACGCGCTTTGTTACCTTTTCTCCCGCGTCATGCAGGGAAAACCGGGTAACGGTGATCAGAATGATCAGAAGGAGAGCGATCAGAATAACGTAGGCAAGCGCGCTGCCCCCCATCTGCTGGAAGGGATAGCACATGATGGCGCCGACCGCGCCTCCGCCCTGCCTGTACTGACTTCCGATTTCGAACGCGGTTGAAATGTACTTGAAGTATTCGACACCGGAATAGGGGATATTCCGGATGACCTGCGCAAGGGTCACGATGTCCCAGATGCCCGCGAAGAACATCCAGTCGGCGTTTTTGAGGGAACGGCTTTCGCGCGCACTCCGGATGATCAGAAGACCCGTGACGAGAAACAGGACCGGAAGGATATAGGCCGGCCAGCCGAAGAGGCCGAACAGAAGTTTGCTCAGGGTCTCTCCGAGGACGCCGCTGCCTGAGATGAAAAGATATATGCCGAGAAGGACGGCGATCGCGAGACAGATAATGCCCCGGGTTTCCCTGCTTCTGCGCATCGCTTCTCTTTTTTCGACCCGCGCTGCCGCAGCCTTCTGCGCCGCGGCGGAGCGGGATTCCTTGTTCTGTGCCTTTGATTTGGAAGCCATGAATATAATCTCCTATTTTATCTATTATATTATATCCCAGACCGCCGAAGCGCGCAACTTGAGTGCCTTGCAAGACGCCGCCGGACTTTGTATACTAACTGTGTATGGACCCAAACGGTCGTTAGATTTTCCTTCGCGGGCAGGCGGACGCCGGTCCGGCCGCGCCTTCTGCGGGGGCCACGGATATCTACAAACGGGAGTATGCCGATGAACAAACAGATTCTGCCTATCATCTGCGCTGTCTGTCTGACAGCGCTTCTGACCGGCTGCAAGGCGGAAGATGAGATCGTTAACGTTCCAACGCCGAAGATCGAGCAGCAGACGGTGGTCCTGGAGCGGGAAAAGAGCGCACCGGAGCATTATTTTGAGGTTACGGGCAACGGGGAGATCATCGCCGTGCCTGATTTTGCGACGGTAACACTGCGCGTAACCGGATCAGGAGAAACGGCGGAGGAAGCTTCCGCCGCCTGCCAGGAGGAGGCGCAGAAACTGAACAGCGCGGCGATTTCCCTGCACATCCTGAAACACAACCTCCAGCAGAGAGGCATCGAGATCGTGCCGGTCACGGACGAAACGGGAAAGAACCCCACGACCTACCTTGCGTCAGACGTCATCACCCTGACGATCACGCAGGTCGGCAGGACCGAGCAGATCGTTGCCGCGCTTGTCGACGCGGGGAACAATGAACTTGTCGGCGTGACTTACAGTATTACGGAATCCTCAGAAGCCTACCGGAACGCGCTTTCCGCCGCGATCGACGACGCGCGCAGCAAAGCGGAGACCATGGCGGAATCGACGGGCGTACGGCTCGGTGACGTGATCGGGATCGTAGAGACCGCGTTCGATGAAACGAAGCTGATCGGCGTGGCGTTTGAGAGCAGCGCGCTCGCCGTCAATGCGCAGGTGACCGTACGCTATAAGATCGGATAACAGATTCAGATCATTAAAAAAATGCCGGAGCGATCCGGCATTTCTCTTTTATTATGCGGTTTTTCAGGCGGTCTGTCCGCGCTTTCGCCCTGCAAAATACTGAAAACAGAAAACGATCGCAAACAGCACGATGCCGATCAGGTCGGTTACCGTATTCGGATCCATCATCAGAAGGCCCGCCGCGGCGATTATGATGCGGAGAGGCCATGCGATCGGACGGAACAGGTATCCGTTCAGAGCGGCGGCTACGCCGAAGATTCCGATCAGCGATGTGACAATGATCAGGATGACCTTGACGGGAACGGCGTCGATGAACAGCATCTGCGGATTCAGGCAGAAGATATAGGGAACGATAAACGCGCCGATCGCCAGCTTTGTCGCGTTGACGCCGGTCTTCATCGGGTTGGACTTTGCGATGGCCGAGCCCGCGTACGCGGCAAGCGCCACCGGCGGCGTGATGTCGGCGACGATCCCGAAGTAGAACACGAAGAAGTGCGCCGCGACTTTCGGAACGCCGATCGTGATCAGGATCGGGGCGCAGGTGGAAGCCATGATGCAGTAGTTTGCCGTCGTCGGCACGCCCATGCCGAGAATGATGCAGCAGATCATGGTCAGGAACAGGGCGATGAGCGTCGGATCGACAAGGCCGACGGAATTACTGATGGAAACGACCGCCGTAATGAGTTTGGAAGCAAGCCCGGTCGCGGTAATACAGCCGGAGATGATGCCCGCCATGGCGCAGGCGACGGCGACGGTTATGACGCCCTTTCCACCCGCTTCGAGCGCTTCGAGGATCTTTCCGACCGTGATCTTGTCTTCGCGGTTGAACAGGCTGACGGCAATCGCGACAAGGATCGCGACGGAAGCGGAGAACTGCATGGTCCGAGTGTTGGTCGTTACCAGCCAGACCAGAACGACCAGGGGAAGAAGCAGGTAGAGTCTTCCCAGCAGTTTTCCGAATTTCGGAAGGTTTTCACGCGGGATGCCCTTCAGGTCGAGTTTTTTCGCTTCAAGATGCACCGCGATGAAAATACCGGCAAAATACAGGACAGCCGGAAGGATCGCCTTCAGAGCGACTTCACCGTAGGTGATGCCCATGTATTCGGCCATCAGAAACGCCGCCGCGCCCATGATGGGCGGCATGATCTGCCCGCCGGTTGAGGCGGCGGCTTCGACTGCGCCGGCGAATTCCGGTTTGTAACCGGTCTGTTTCATCATGGGGATGGTGACGGATCCCGTCGTGACGGTATTGCCGACCGAGGAGCCGGAAACCATGCCGCAGAGTGCGGAGGAAACGACCGCGACTTTTGCGGGGCCGCCGGCGAATCTGCCGACCATGGCGTTCGCAAGGTCGATGAAGAAGGCGGCGATGCCTGTCCTTTCAAGGAAAGCGCCGAAGATAATGAATATGAAGATATATTTCGCGCAGATCTGCACCGGTGTGCCCATCACACCGGAAGTGGAATAAAACAGCGTGTAGATGACCTGCCCGAGCTTTTTCTGCGTGAACGTATAAATCAGAAGCGCGCCGGCGACACAAAGGATCGGAATGCCGACGCATCTCCTGCACAGTTCGATCAGGCACAGGATCCCGATGACACCTACCGTGATGAAGAAGGGGGTCATCTTGGACGCGGATGAAAGAATCATGACAAGAGAATCATACGCGAAACAGTAGTACAGAAAACACGCGGCCCCAACGGCCATCAAAACGATGTCATACCAGGGGATATAGTTGGTGCGGACATGTTTTTTGCTGGCGGGATAGGTCAGATATCCCATGACGATGATCATCGCGAGGAATACGGTAAGACGTTTTTCCAGCGCAGCCGTGGAAAACAGCGTGGACCAGATGCAGTATATGGAGAATACAACGATAATCCAGCGGATTATGAACGCGGGCGTTCCTTCCCAGATACGGGTGTTGGACTCGCGGTCATATTTCCGCATGATATCCTTGACATCCTGTTCCGCACCGGTGCCGGTGTTTTGACGGTTTATGTCAGACATTTGAATCTCCTTTTGAGGTTATTACCGGCAGGAAATCAGACAGAGAAACCTTTCTCCGCAAAGTATTTTGCCGCGCCGGGATGGTAGGGAACGTCCGTGATGGAGGAAGCGAACTCGAGGGACAGCTCCGCGCCTTTTCCGTGCTGCTCGGAAATCTTGTCGATGTTGTTGAAGATCGTGGAGACGAATTTGTAGACGTCATCCTCGCTCACATCGTTCCGCACCAGGACGACTGCTGCGATTGCAACCGTGCTGACATCTTCCGTGAGACCGTACGTGCTTGCGGGGATCGTGAATTTTGTGTAGTAGGGTGAAGATGCGCAGAGCGCCTCAGCATGTTCGTCGTCGATACTGACGAGATAAACCTGGCCGCTTGTGGAGAGGTCCGTGATGGCCGTCGTCGGTGCGCCGGCAACGATGAAGGCTGCGTCGATCTTATTATCCTTCAGGGATTCCGCGCTGTCGGAGAAGGACTGGTAAACGGGATCAATGTCGGACTCGGTCAGGCCGTACGCCTCCAGGACGTCGATGGCGTTGAAGTACACACCGGAACCACGGGCGCCGATGGAGACTTTTTTGCCTTTCAGGTCGGCGGCGGTCTTGATGTCCGGATTCATGGTGACGATCTGGACCTGTTCCATATACAGCGCCGCGACTACGGAGAAATCCTTGACGGCGGAGTCAAAGAGACGGGAGCCGCTGTAGGCATAGCTCATGACGTCGCTCTGGGAGAATCCGAGCTGGGCATTTCCGGCGGCCATATCTTCGATGTTTGCCTTGGAACCGGTGCTCGAGACGACCGTGATGTCAAGACCGGTCGCGCCGGAGACAAAAGAACTGAGAACCCCGCCGAAAGCGTAATAGGTGCCGGATTCACCGCCTGTGGTGAAGGTCAGGGTCTTCGGCTTGGAAGAACAGGCGCACAGTCCGAAAACCATGCAAAGAACGAGAAGAAGAGCGATTGATTTTTTCATGTTTATTTACCTCCGTTTATTATACTGTTCGATATATTCGGTCGGTCAGCGGGGAATTCCCAGCTCGTCCGACAGAAGAGCAACTGCATCCGTGCGGGGCTTTCCGCCATGGCGGAGAAGAAGGATCTTCCGGCTTTTCGGAGGGTCCGAGAGCTCGTACAGCCGTACCCCGTACAGATCCCGGAGCGCATTCGCCGAAACGGTCGGGAGGAGCGCCCACGCGCCCGGAAGTTTTAGAAGCCCGACCATCATATGGGGGGAGTTGATTTCCGTTTTTGCGGGATTCCTGCCGGGGAACCATTTTTCCCGCCAGAGGGAAACGCTTGAAAAATTGCCCCCGCTCAGCCGGATCTCCAGGGACGGATTCAGATCCGCGGGGGACAGGAGCCCGTTCTGAAGAGGGAGATCTGCATAGCTCACGATCCGGAAGGACTGGTCGTAAAGGTGCATCGGCACGATATCCGATCTGGCCGATTCGTAGGATACGAAGCCGAAATCCGCGATCCCGCTGTCCATCATGTCATAGACCTCGGAAGAATCGCAGATGTGGAGCTTCACCGAAATATCCGGGTTCTTTTCCAGGAAAGGGATCAGCCGCGGCTCGAGGTAATCGTAATATACGCTTTCGGGAGCGGCGATCCGAAGGACCATCTGCGCGTTTTCCCCGATCAGTTCCGCTTCTTCAAACAGGTCCAGCCATCTCCTTGCCACGCTGGTGAATTCCTGGCCTTCCCGGGTCAGTTCGATCTCGCGTCCGCCCCTGTTCCGGACAAAGAGCGGATAGCCAAGTTCCTGTTCGAGTTTTTTGATCTTTGTGCTTACAACGCTCTGGGACATGGAGAGCTGCTCGGAAGCTTTTGTTATGTTTCTTGAACTGGCGGTTTCTAGAAACAATTCGATATCCTTGATCTGCACCGGACGGCCCCCTTTCGAAGAGAATAGAAGCAAAAAATCGGATACTGGCTGTCAAAAAGAAGAAATTATCCAGTTTTCCGATAATTTATCCATTATTTTTTCAAAAAAGGGAATATTTGTCAATAGCAAACGGGTAAGTTGTTCAGGAATCGTGATCCGGCAGACAGATCCGGTATGCGGTCGGCAGAGAATGCAGATCGGGATCGAGAGAGAGCCAGCCTTCAGGCAGGCGGTCCGCAAGGAGTGAAACGGAAACGGCAAACACTTTCATATGCCATTCCATATGGGTAAAGACATGTTTTCTGCTGTAGATGCGGATCTCCCCGGCAGGATTCAGGCCGTGCCCCTTCAGATAGGGAAGGAACGATTCATCCGGAAGAAACGAGACTTCGTCGGGAAGCTGATACAGACCCGCCAGAAGACCGTGTTCCGGCCGGCGGTAACCGAGATACTGGCCGTTCAGCGACAGAGCAAAAACGGTCTTGTTTTCCGTTCTCCGGGAGGGTTTGGACTGCTTTAACGGGTATTTCTGCTCGCTGCCGTTCTGATGGGCAGCGCAGTGGCTGTGCAGAGGACAGCCCCCACAGAGCGGGGCGCCGGACGGAAGGCAGACGGTCGCTCCCAGCTCCATCAGAGCCTGGTTGAAGGTTCCCGGCATATCGGGAGGGATGACCGATTTGAGGAATGTTTCCGCTTCCCTGCGGAAGGCGGGAGACTTGACGTCGGACGGATCCTCGTGCAGCCGCGCGAGCACGCGGAGCACGTTTCCGTCGACGGCGGGAACGGGAAGCCGGTAGGCGATGGACGCGATCGCGCCTGCCGTATAGCTGCCGATACCCGGAAGCGCGAGGAGCCCGTCGTAATCCGCCGGGAGAGCGCTTTTCCCGGAATCCGCGATGCGTTCCGCGGCACGCTTCATGTTGCGCACGCGGCTGTAGTAACCCAGACCTTCCCAGAGTTTCAGAAGTTCGTCGTCGTCCGCCGACGCGAGAGAGGGGATATCGGGATACCGCTGGATAAACCGCAGATAATAGGTTTTAACGGCCTCGACCCGCGTCTGCTGCAGCATGATCTCGCTGACCCATATCCTGTACGGGTCGGAGGTGCGCCGCCAGGGAAGATCCCGGGCGTTCTGCGTATACCATTCGGTCAGTTGAGGAACCCATTCGTTCTGCATAGAAACAAGTATAACATACCGGAACCCTGTGCTATAATAAGAAACCGTGATTACAGGAAAAGAGGGACCGCCATGAATTACACTGACATTACGAGACAGGCATCGGAAGCCATCCGGATCCTTCTGGATTCCGCCAAGCCCCGCAGGGGGGATATCTGCGTGATAGGATGCTCGACGAGCGAGGTCCGGGGCAGGATGATCGGGTCGGATTCCAGCGCGGACGTTGCGGCAGCGCTTCTCGACGGTATTCTCCCGCCGCTGGAAGAGGCAGGTGTATTTCTCGCAGCGCAGGGATGCGAGCATATCAACCGCGCGCTGTGCGTCAGCAGATCCTGCATGGAGAAGTACGGGCTTGAGCAGGTCTGCGTGGAACCCTGGCTGCATGCGGGCGGCGCGTTCGTGACGGAGGTCTTCGGAACGCTTCAGGACGCGGTCATGGTGGAGAATCTGCGTTCCGGAGCGGCGCTCGGGATGGATATCGGGGATACGCTGATCGGAATGCATCTGAGACCGGTGGCCGTTCCCGTTCACACGGCATTCCGGAAGATCGGGGAGGCCAATATCGTAATGGCGCGGACAAGGCCGAGGTATGTCGGAGGGCCGCGCGCGCATTACCCGGACGGAAGCGGCGCATAAAAAGGTATCAAACGGCATCTTTTGTGTGTAACCCTTCCGGAATTGTATATATTTAGTATTGGACAATTTCAAATACGTAATATATAATGTAACAAGTATTTGCGCAGTGGGTCTGTGGTTGAAAGTCGAAGCCAGTCGCAGGCGAAACGATCCACGTAAGCGGGAAAATTTCCGTGATCATAGTGCGGCCTAGATGTAAGTCCAACCGGAGCGATCCGAGAGAAGCAGTAGTGGGGAGCCGAACGGCTTAGGAGCGAACCTTCCAGTTGGCGGGTGTGGGGGTAAAAGCCAGGTCAGACACTGCCGGATACTGATAATCATCAGCCTGACAGGCCAAAAGGGGAAAGAGACATGTTCGAAGACAAAGTGTTGGTGTGCAAAGATTGTGGCGCGGAGTTCGTCTTTACCGCAGGAGAGCAGGAGTTCTACGCGGAAAAAGGATTCCAGAATGAACCCGTCCGCTGCAAAGCTTGCCGTGCTGCCCGCAAGACTCAGCGTGGCGGCGAGCGTGAGATGTTTGATGCAGTTTGCGCGGAATGTGGAAAACCCACAAAGGTTCCGTTCCAGCCCCGCAACGACAGACCCGTTTACTGCAGCGAATGCTTCCAGAAGCATAAGGGCATGAACTGAACAGATCCGCATAAATAGGCAAGACGCTAGAAAGGCATCCGTTCGGATGCCTTTTTAGGTTGCGTTATTTCTGGTGTTTCTGACTGCCTTCTTCATAGGGGATTTCCAGCGGGACATCCTCGATCCGCCAGTTATCGGTCGAAGGGATCTCTCCTGAAACAAGGCTGACGCGCTCTTCCGGCCGTTCCGACAGAACAAGCGCCTCCCGGATCGCGGCGGTCTCGGAATCGTCCGGATCCCCTTCCCGGATCTCGACTTCCGTACCGTAGCCGAGGTTGTAGAAAATGAACCGCGCGTCCGGAACGGTAAGCCGGATACATCCGTGGGAGTCAGGCGTTCCGAGCGCGTCGTAGGTAGATTCGATGTAGGTGTCCGCGTTCCGTTCCGAGTAGAGAAGGGAATGGAAATAGATCCTGCCCTTGATCAGCGTCCAGTACTGGCCGTAGGTCCTGTCCTTTTGAAAGAAGCCGAACCGCACGCGGTACCGGAGCAGATGAAAGGTCCCGCAGGGGGTCGATCCTTTCAGTCCGGACGAACAGAGCATGTATCGGACCGGCACCGTATAATTGCCGGAGCCGTCCTTTCCGTAGACCATCACGACCTGATGGCAGAGATCCACCACGACACGGTAGGTGTCGGGCGAGGGGTATCCGAGCGGGAGATCGTAATTGCCGTTGTCTCCGACCAGTTCCTCGAAGGACATTCGGGTCGTGGGGGCGTAATAGGACAGAGGAACGGCAGTGGGTTCCGGGGTCGGGGAGGCGGTAGGTTCGGGAGAAGGCGGAACCGGGGAGGGTGTGACCGGAACGGGTGTGAGCGTCGGGACTTGCGTGGCGATTTCAGCAGGAACGGAAGGAACCGCAGACCTGCAGGCTGCGGCACAGAAAAGCGCCGCAGCGGAACAGCAGACCAATAATATGTAGCGGAGACGGTTCATCCGAGCAGACGTCTGCCTTCCAGAGCTTTCGCGAGCGTTACTTCGTCGGTATATTCGAGATTGCCGCCGATCGGAATGCCGTGGGCGATCCTAGTGCACGTGATGCCCATAGGTTTCAGAAGCCTCGCAATGTAGGAAGCGGTCGCCTCCCCCTCCACGTCGGGATTGGTGGCGAGAATCACTTCTTTCACGGTGCCGTCGCTGACGCGCTCCACCAGTTCGCGGATGCGGATATCGTTTGGACCGATGCCTTCCATCGGCGAAAGCACACCGTGCAGCACATGATACTTTCCGCGGAACTCGCGGACTTTTTCCATGGCTGCCACGTCGCGCGGGTCACAGACAACGCAGATGACGGAACCGTCACGCCTGTCGTCCGAGCAGATTCTGCAGGGAACGACGTCCGTATACGTTCCGCAGACGGGACAGTTGCATACGTTCTCACGTGCTTCCGTAATGGCGTCCGCCAGTTCTTTCGCCTGCGCTTCCGGTACGCTCAGGATATGATACGCAAGCCGCTGTGCGGTCTTTCTTCCGATGCCCGGAAGGCGCGAAAGCTGCGTCGTCAGTTTTTCGATCGGTTCGATGGTGATCACGGGACGCTCCTGCCTGTCAGAAACCGAGGTTCATTCCGGTGATTTTGCCCATCACGCGCTCCGCTTCTTCGGAAGCCTTGCGCATGGCTTCGTTTACCGCAGCGCAGACAAGATCCTGCAGCATTTCCACATCGTCGGGATCCACACACGCCGGGTTGATCGTGATGGATTTCAGCTCCCGGCCTCCGGTGACCGTCGCGGAAACCATTCCGCCGCCCGCGTCAGCCGAGAACTCCCTTGCCTGCAGTTCTTCCTGCGACCGCTGCATGTCGGCCTGCATTTTCTGGGCCTGACGCATCAGCTGCTGCATGTTGGCCCCGCCCATTCCGGGGAATCCGCCGCCTTTTGCCATATCTGTTCTCCTGTGTTTTCCAAAAAGTAGTGTTTCAAGTCCCTCCGGACCGGTATCTGCCGTTATTCTTCTATCGTCAGTTTGTCTCCGAATTCCGCCCGGAGACGGGCTTCCGTTTCGTCGGAAACCGGCTGACGGGTGGTCAGTACGGTAGCGAGTCTTGTGCCCGGCCGCACCTCTTCCAGAGCACGGCTGATTTTATCCTGATGGGTTTTCGTGTTGACGATATTATACAGCGCCTCCCTGCTTTTGTCATATCCGACGGTCAGCACATTGTTCTGCAGGGACTGCGGGAAAGCATGTGAAAGAAATTCGACTTCCAGCGGGTTGTTCCTTTCCACCGCCATCAGGACCGCGTTCCATACCGCTTCCGCGCCGGCGTCGTTCCTCAGCGGTGCGGAACGGAGTTCCGGCGCTTTTTCCGTGCGCAGCGCGGGGGGGGCGGGAGAGATATCCGCGGGCGTCTGAACGGCAGAATCTTCCGCGGGGTCCGCAGGACCGGGACCCGCCGAGGGACCGGGAGAAGGCGGAACGGGCGCGAGAACGGCTGCTCCGGAAGCAAGCGCCGAGAGCTGCTTTTCAAGAAGGGCGATCCTGGTTTCAAGGTTTGAGACCGAGACAGCCGCTTCCGGGTGACAGATGCGCACGAGAGCCGATTCCAGCGGAATGCGCGGGGAGAGGAAATACCGGAGTTCGCTGCGTACCCGGAGGAGCGTTTCCAGAGACGACAGAAGCCAGCTTCCGGACGCTTTTTCCGCCTGGCGCAGATAACGGTCCATCAGCTCCGGGGTGCATTCCAGAATGTCCTCGCATCTGCCGCATGTTTTTGCGAGCAGCAGCGAACGGAAATGACCCGCAAGATCCTGGCAGAAGACGGGAAGCGTTCTTCCGCTGCGGACGACTTTATCCAGCATCTGAAGGGTTTTGTCCGCGTTCAGGGCGATGAGTTCTTCCGAAAGCTGAAACAGGAAATTCTGTTCCATGCTTCCGAGGATGTCGTTGACATCCGCGCTTGTGATGGTTCCCCCGCAGAACGAGAGACACTGATCTGCGAGGGAAAGCGCGTCGCGCATGCTTCCTTCCGCCGCGTGCGCGATGATAGAGAGCGCCTCGTCATCCGCTTGTGCGTTTGCCTGGTTCAGAACGCTTCTCAGGTTCGATTCGATATCCGCGGCCGTAAGCCGGTGGAAATCAAACCGCTGGCATCTGGAGATGATCGTGGCGGGAATCTTCTGCGGCTC
This sequence comes from Clostridia bacterium, assembly GCA_017429985.1. Lineage (GTDB taxonomy): Bacteria > Bacillota > Clostridia > Christensenellales > CAG-138 > JAFRNW01. Next base: position 19,443 of record JAFRNW010000019.1, read on the forward strand.
CGTTGTCGCGAGTATGAATACGACGTGGGAAGGCGGTTCCTCGAGCGTTTTCAGAAGCGCGTTGAAGGCGGGACCGGTGATCATATGCGCCTCGTCTATGATGAAGACCCTCTTTTTCAGTTCGAGCGGGGTGTACTGCGCCTTTTCGATCAGGCTTCTGACGTTGTCGACGCCGTTGTTGGTGGCGGCGTCCATTTCGACGATATCCGGACAGTCCTGCCTGGCGGAGCGTACGCACGCCCGGCAGACGCCGCAGGGTTCTCCCCCGACGGGACTTTCGCAGTTGAGGGCGCGGGCGAATATTTTGGCGGTGCTGGTTTTGCCGGTTCCCCGGGAACCGCAGAACAGATAGGCGTGCGCCACATGTTCCGCCGAGATCTGGTTCTGCAGAATCGTCGTGATGTGCGACTGCCCGATCACTTCCTGAAATAGCTTTGGACGGTATTCACGGTATAATGCGCGGTATGCCATTCGGTTGCCCTTTCCTTCAGCAGCAGATGATATTTAATCATACCATAGTTTCCCGATTCAGGACAGTTTCCAATTCCGGGCGCAAGGGAAAATGCGCATAAAAAAGGAACCGTTCCGGGAGGAACGGTTCCGTGTCGTTTCGGGATACTGTCAGACTATTTCATGCATTACATGGGCTGCTGCTCGGCAGCGATGACCTTAGCGGCTTCTTCATCCGAGAGATAAGCGGACGGCGCGGGTTCGACACCCCTCGCCCACTCGATCCAGTTGACGACGAAGAACGTGATGACGGAGACAAGGCTTCCGAATACAACGGGCATCAGGTAGGTGTTGACGCTCGGGAGCAACTGCCAGACGATAAATCCGATCGTACCGGTGATGATGGAGAAGAGACCGGAATTCTTGGTCGCCTTCGGAACAACAAGGCCGAGCGCATAAGCGGAGAACGGACCTGCGCAGCGGATACCGAATGCGAAGGTGTTCAGCGCGATAATGCTGCCGGCGATGCCGAGCAGCTGGATCGCCATGGCGATTAAAGCACCGATGACGTTGCTGAAACGTGTCCAGAAGATGATCTGTTTTTCGGAGAGCTGCTTCTTTCCGCCAAAGCCCTTGTAAAGGTCGTTGATGATCATCGTGGACATGCACAGCAGGTTGGAGTCAGCAGAGGACATCGTCGCGCAGATGATAGCTGCGGAGATAAGACCTGTGATTAAGCCCGGTGCATATGTTCCAGTGACCATCATCATGGCATTGGAACCATTTTCCGCGATGCCGGGGATCTGATCCTTGAGCGCGAACGCAGCAAGACCGAGCAGGGTCGGGAAGATGGACATGGCAGCCATCAGCACAGCAGAGAGGAAAGACGCATTGCGTGCGGTCTTCTCGTCCTTCGCAGTCTCGAAACGGGTTACCATTTCCGGTCCTACGAGGAATGTGCAGATGTACTGGAAGATGTATCCGATGATGGATGCCCAGCCGATCTGCGTGAAGTTCAGCTTCTCGCCCGGCAGTTTCGCAGCGATGGCACCCCAGCCGCCTGCATTTTTGAGGACGATGGGGGTCGCGATTGCGAGACCTACGAGGATGATGATGAACTGGACCAAGTCGGAGATCTGGTCAGCGATCATGCCGCCGAGCGTCGTGTACAGAATGATGACGATACCGGCGAAGATCAGGCAGACATTCAGCGGGATCGACGGGATCAGGGCGCTGATGACGGAGCCGGATGCCAGGATCTGGGACGAAGTCAGGCAGAACAGCGAGAACACGGACAGGATCGCCGTGAAGTTGGAGGAGAGCTTGCCGAAACGGCGGCCTACAACTTCGGGGATCGTGATAGCCAGCGTTTTACGGATCTTCGGCGCGAAGTAGGCGAGCGGGATCATGGCGATCGAGCATGCCAGAACATACCAGCATGCGGACAGGCCCCAGTTGCCGAACGCTTTCTGCGCGACGCCGGTGGTGCAGCCGCCGCCGATATTGTTCGCGGACAGAGAGAATGCAACCATGAACAGACCCATACGACGGCCTGCTACCAAGTAGTCTTTAGAGTTTTTGATCTTCAGCTTGCTTACAAAGAAGCCGACGACCAACATGCCGACCAGATATGCCACTACGATAATGAGCGGAACAATTTGGATCTGCATACCTTCCATAAAAATACCTCCCATTAGATTTGTTGTAGAAAAGTGTTTTCCGACATATTTTCCCGAATCTAAACCATATTATACATACCAATCGCGCGTTTGTAAAAGATTTTGTATATGATCATACAGAAATGCGTGCCCCCGTTTTTCCACGCATGCGCCGAAAGGCGGGGATGACAGATTTTTTCCGTTATATGATGAAATAGGGAACGGCGTTTTCCGCGTTCCCGTACAGGGGAACATCCGCAACATCGATGACCGGATATCCGCGTTCCAGCAGGAGCTGTGCTGTTATGCCGGAGCCCGGGATCTTCCTGCCGCGGAAGGATCCGTCGTAGATCTCACGGACGCCGCAGCTCGGGCTCCTGGACTGCAGGATGATCAGGTCGGGCTTTTCTTCCTCCGCGAGTTTCAGAACGGCCTGTGCGCCGAGACGGAATTCCGCGTCGACCGACCTGCCGGTCCTGTCCCGGACGGTTCCGTTCACGATTTCCGCGGGCTCGCGCGGGATCGGGAGTCCGCCGAGGATCTCGGGGCAGACGGGGATCACGGCGTGTCCCCGGAGGAACGCCGACAACGGTTCAGAGAAGTTGCTTCCGCCGCTGTATTTCACCTTTTCGCCTATGAGGCAGGCGCTGACCATGATCTTCATACAGGATCCCCTTTCGTGAGGATGATGATTCTGATTATAGTACTTCCTGCGCGGGCAGGAAAAGTCCGACCGGAACAGGACGCCCGATCATAACCTTCTGATCATAAAAAACAGCACGACCCGATTGCGGCAGGAGGAAGATTTTGAGATAATAAAATCGGAAGGATATGGCGCCGAATGATCCCGACTCCGCTAGCGCGGGAAGACGGCTGCCGCCCGTGTGTCAGAAGGATGCGCGGTCAAGACTCCTGAAATACTGAACCGGTAAGAGGAAGAAACATGATTATTGCAGGTCTGCAGAAGCTCAGCCTTGTGGATTTTCCCGGAAGAGTCGCCTCCACCGTATTCACGGGGGGATGCAATCTGAGATGTCCGTTCTGTCACAACAGCGGTCTGCTCGAAGCGCCGCCGGCCGTGATGACGCCCGAGGAGTTTTTCGGGTTCCTTTCCGGACGGAAGGGAAAGATCGACGGCGTGTGCATTACGGGGGGAGAGCCCTGCCTGCAGCCCGATCTGTGCGATTTCATGAAGCAGATCAAGACGGCGGGATTCGCGGTGAAGCTGGATACAAACGGATGTTTTCCGAAACACCTTGAGAAAGCGCTGAGTCAGAACGTGGTTGATTATGTGGCGGTCGACGTGAAAAACGGGCCCGAGCAGTACGCCGCGACAACCGGAACGGAACGGTTCGATACGGACAATCTGCTCAGGAGCATCGAACTGCTACTGACGTCCTCGGTTCCGTTCGAACTGAGGACGACGGTCGTCGAGCCGCTGCATACGGCGGAATCCGTGAGGTCGATCCGCACCATGCTTGAACCGCTGACAGCGCGGACCGGACGGAAGATCCCGGAGTATTATCTGCAGCCGTTTGTGGACCGGGACAGCGTTCCTTTTGCGGGGCTGAAGGCGCCGGAGAGGGAAAAACTGGCGGAATATGCGGAGATTCTGGCCCCGGTGACCGAAAAAATCAGAATCCGCGGATAACTATATCTTGTGGTCATTTATGAATAATCTGTCAATATCTTGTATTTTCTCGTTGACATGGCATGGAAACGTTGCTATACTATGCTACGGTCAAAGCCGATTGGCGGGCTTATAGAGGAATGTGAGGGGTAAAAACAATGTACATGGTAGTGAAAAGGGACGGTAAGGTCGTAGATTTTGATATCGACAAAATCCGCGTGGCTATTACCAAAGCGTTTGACGCGCTCGAGAAACAGTATCATCCCACGGTGATCAACATGCTCGCCCTGCAGGTGACGGCGGATTTTGAAAGCAAGATCCGGGACGAACACATCACGGTCGAGGACATTCAGGACAGCGTCGAGAAAGTCCTTTCCGAGGCGGGATTCGCTGATGTAGCGAAAGCATACATCCTTTACCGCAAACAGAGGGAAAACGTCCGCAACGTCAATTCCACACTGCTCAACTACAAAGAGCTTGTCGACAATTACCTGCGCGTCAACGACTGGCGCGTCAAGGAGAATTCAACGGTCACGTATTCCGTCGGAGGACTGATCCTTTCCAACTCCGGCGCGATCACGGCGAACTACTGGCTGAGCGAAGTCTATGACGCCGAAATCGCAAACGCGCACCGCAGCGCCGCGATCCACCTCCATGATCTTTCCATGCTGACAGGATACTGCGCAGGATGGAGCCTGAAGCAGCTGATCCGCGAAGGGCTCGGCGGCATTCCGGGCAAGATCACTTCCTCCCCCGCAAGCCATCTCTCCACCCTCTGCAACCAGATGGTGAACTTCCTCGGCATCATGCAGAACGAATGGGCCGGCGCGCAGGCGTTCTCCTCTTTTGATACCTATCTTGCCCCGTTTGTCAAGGTGGACCATCTTTCCTACAAGGAAGTCAAGCAGTGCATCCAGTCCTTTATCTACGGCGTGAACACGCCGTCCAGATGGGGCACGCAGGCGCCGTTCTCCAACATCACGCTGGACTGGGTCGTTCCTGCCGACCTGAAGGACGTTCCCGCGATCGTCGGCGGCGAGGACATGGACTTCACGTACGGCGACTGCAAGGCGGAAATGGATATGGTCAACAAGGCCTTCATCGAGCTGATGATCGAGGGAGACGCGAACGGCCGCGGTTTCCAGTATCCGATTCCCACCTATTCGATCACAAAGGATTTCGACTGGTCGGATACGGAAAACAACCGTCTGCTTTTCGAAATGACCGCCAAATACGGCACGCCGTATTTTTCCAACTATATCAATTCGGATATGGAACCGAGCGACGTCCGCTCCATGTGCTGCAGACTCCGTCTCGACCTGCGTGAACTGCGCAAGAAATCCGGCGGATTCTTCGGCTCCGGCGAATCAACGGGCAGCGTCGGCGTCGTTACCATCAACCTCCCGCGCATCGCCTATCTTGCCACGGACGAGAAGGACTTCTATGCGCGTCTTGACAAGCTGATGGATATCGCTGCCCGCAGCCTGAAGATCAAACGCGACGTCATTACGAAACTGCTGGAAAACGGCCTCTATCCGTACACGAAGCGGTATCTCGGAACATTCGCGAACCACTTCTCCACGATCGGCCTGATCGGAATGAACGAGGTCGGGCTGAACGCGAAATGGCTCCGCATGGATCTGACGCACAAGGAAACGCAGCAGTTCGCACAGGACGTTCTGAACCACATGCGGAACAGGCTGAGCGATTACCAGGAGAGATACGGAGACCTCTACAACCTGGAGGCTACTCCCGCCGAATCCACAACCTACCGGTTTGCCAAGCACGACAAGGAGCAGTATCCGGACATCATTACCGCCAACATGAACGGCACGCCGTATTACACGAACTCGTCCCACCTGCCCGTCGGCTATACGGAGGACATCTTTGCAGCGCTTGACGTCCAGGACGACCTCCAGACGCTCTACACCTCCGGAACGGTGTTCCACGCGTTCCTCGGCGAGAAGCTGCCCGACTGGAAGTCCGCAGCGTCGCTGGTCAGGAAGATCGCGGAGAACTATAAGCTCCCGTACTACACCATGTCCCCGACCTACTCCGTCTGCAGCGACCACGGCTATCTGACCGGCGAGCAGTACGTCTGCCCGATCTGCGGCCAGAAGACGGAAGTGTACAGCCGCATTACCGGATACTACCGTCCTGTCCAGAACTGGAACGACGGGAAGGCGCAGGAGTTCAGAGACCGGCTCGTTTATGACGTTACAAATTCCTGCTGCATGAGGATGAAGGAGCCGAGACCGGAGGTCAAGGAACCTGTGGCGCCGGCAAACGCAGGCGCAGCGGCGGCCGCACCGGTATCCGGCGTCCCGGTCATGTACGTCAAGGATCACTGCCCGAAGTGCAAGGGCGCGGAACAGAGGTTCCGCCTTGCAAAGGTGGCGTTCGAGACAGTCAACTGCTCGGAGCATCTGGAGATTGCCAGAGAGCTCGGGATCACGCAGACACCGACCATTATCGATCCGGACGGAACGAGATACGTCGGCGAGAGCGCGGCGATCGACTGGATCAAGATGCACAGGGCGGCAGTGAGCTGATCCGGAACGCCGAAAGAGATCAGAAGAACCATGCGCTGCGGCATGACCCGGTGCATGGTTCTGTTATAAAAGGCGGTCTGCGACGCGGGAGCGCGCTGCACTGAGACCGTCGCGACGGAAGAAGGAGAACGTGAAACATGTATGACATGATCATTATCGGCGGAGGGCCTGCCGGGCTGACGGCGGCGGTCTACGGAAGAAGGAACGGGAAAAGCGTTCTGGTGATCGAGAAGAGCGTGTTCGGCGGCCAGATCGTCAATACGCCGAAAGTTGAAAACATCCCCGGATTCGCCGAGATCAGCGGCGATGAGTTTGCCGACCGGCTTCTCGACCAGGCGATGGGGCAGGGCGCCGAAGTGACGATCGAAAACGTAACCGAAGCGGAAAAGAAAGACGGGATCTTCGTCATCAACACGGAAGAGGGAGGCGTCTATCAGGGAAAGAGCCTGATTCTCGCAACGGGAACGACCCACCGTGTTCTTGGACTGCCCGGGGAGGAGGATCTGATCGGCGACGGCATCCACTTCTGCGCGGTCTGCGACGGCGATCTTTATAAAGATAAAAACGTCGTTGTCATCGGCGGCGGCAATTCCGCGTTCGTCGAAGCGAATACGCTCGTCGCGATTGCCGGGAAGCTGACCATGCTGCAGGATCTGCCGAAATTCACGGCGGACGCCAAATCGCAGGAGACGCTGTTTTCCCATCACAACGTGGAAACGCATCTTTCGACGACGGTCACGGGATACGTAACGGAGAACGGAAGACTCACAGGCGTTACCTATATCGAGGGCGGTGAGAACAAGAAGGTCAGCTGCGACGGCGTGTTCCTTGCGGTCGGACTGATTCCGAACAACGGCCCGTTCGCGAATCTTGCACTGCTGAACCGCTGGGGCTATTTTGAAGCGGATGAAACTGGCGCAACCCGGACGGAAGGCGTATTTGTCGCGGGAGACTGCCGGTCCAAGACGCTGAGACAGGTCGCAACGGCCTGTTCCGACGGCGCCAACGCCGCGATCAACGCCTGCAATTATCTGTCCGCGACCTGAGACAGTTCCCGCAGAATCACTGCTTCCCGCAGCAGCGCCGGATTGCTTCTGCCGTGAAGCGGGCGGTTCCTTCGCCGCCTGCCGCGTCGATGTTCTTCGTGAACTCACCGCCGCTTTCATACGCGGCGCCGAGACTTAACAGGATCTCGTCCGTGCAGCGGTACATATGGTCCGTAATAAACTTTTGAAGTTTCCTCACCTGCGCCTGCGGTTCCGGATCGTCCGGCTGCAGGTTTTTCATTTGTCCGAATTCTGCAAACAGCCGCATCAGATCATCCGCAAAGGCGCTGTAATCGCTCCGCGTCCAGTTTCTGGTTCTGCCCTCGTATTCCCGGTAGGCGTCCGTGCTTCCCCATTCCTCTTTTGCCTGTTTCTCGTATTCCTCCAGCTTCGCTGTGTCAAATGCTGAAAAATCCATCCCGTTTTCCCTCTTTTCTTTCAGTTCTATCGCATACCGTATTAATTGTTCCAGATGATCCTTTCTGAGCTTCAGCAGCGCGATCTGCTGGTCCAGAGCCTTATCCCGGTTAAAACCCGGGACGGTCATGATGGCGCGGATCTCTTTCAGGGGGAACTGCAGTTCCCGGAAAAGCAGGATCTGCTGAAGCGTTTCCAGGGAAGCGCCGTCATACAGACGGTACCCGGATTCCGTACGTTCCGCAGGACGCAGAAGACCGATCCTGTCGTAGTACTGAAGAGTGCGTATGCTGATTCCCGTCAGTTTGCTGACCTCGTTGACCGTCATCATGGAAGGATCACCTCCGTACAGGATCACTATAAACTATGACGTTACGTAAGAGTCAATAGGCTTTCGGAGAATTGACCGTATGATCCTGCCGTATGATCCTGCCACCCTGAACTGCGGAAGAAGGGATGCTATCTGACCGCGTTCGTGATAAGATGTTTTTAGGCTGGCTGACGGATCCTCCGCAGCAGCGGGCCGTTCACTTCTGTCAAGATGGTCATCTGATATAACGTTTCGAAAGGAGCTCTCTATGATCTACTTACTATTCAATCCGAAGGCAAACAACTCCAAAGGGGAACAGGATGCGAGAGAGTGGGCTAAAGCGCATCAGGTCGAAGGTGAATTCGTCAGCCTTCTGGACATCCGGGACATGAAAGGGTACCTTGACGGCCTGAAAGAAGGCGACGAGGTGATCCTGACGGGCGGGGACGGAACCGTCAACCGCTTCGCCAACGACATATACGGATACGAATTCAGAAATCCGGTTTACTACGCAAAATGCGGAAGCGGAAACGATTTCTGGAGGGACAACGAGAAATACGCAAAAGAGGACAGGCTGGATCTGCGCCCGTTTCTGAAAAACCTGCCCCTGGTCACCGTGAACGGGATCCAGAGACGGTTCCTGAACGGCATCGGCTACGGCCTGGACGGTGAGACCTGCAGGGTAGGGGATGTCCAGAGAGCGACTTCCGACAAGCCCGTTAATTACTCCGGCATCGCAATCAAACTGCTGCTGGGAGGCTATAAGCTGAACAAGGCGACCGTCACGGTCGACGGGGTCACCGCTAAATACGAGAATGTCTGGCTTGCCTCGACGATGAAGGGGCGCTTTTACGGCGGGGGCCTGATGGTCGCGCCGGACCAGGACAGGCTCAATGAGGAAGGCACCGTTACGTCCGTGACGATTTACAAGAAGAGCCGCCTGATCACCCTGATGAGATTTCCCTCTCTGAACAAGGGCGAACACGTCAAGAAGAAAGACTGGATCACGGTCAAGACGGGGAAAAAGGTAACGGTATCCTTTGAAGAACCCTGCGCGCTGCAGATCGACGGAGACGTGGTCGAAAACGTCCTGACCTATACCGTGGAAACAGGGGTATAAGGGATGGAACGGTACGATGTTATCGTCATAGGCGCAGGGAACGGCGGTCTGGCCGCGGCCTGCACCGTGCTGAATGCGGGGAAAAGCTGTCTGGTCTGTGAAAAGCACAATATCCCCGGGGGATTCGCGACCAGCTTTGTGAGAGGAAGATTCGAGTTCGAGGCTTCCCTTCATGAATTCAACGGGATCGGAACGCCAGAACACCCCGGCAGTACCCGGGAGCTCTTTATGAAGCTCGGCGTCGCGGACAAGATCGAGTGGATCCAGCTGAAGGATGCCTATCATCTGATATCCAAGGAGGAAGGGTATGACTTTGTCATGCCCTTCGGATACGAGGAATTCGCGAAAGCCAACAATATGCTGGATCCGGACGGAGAGAAATACATCCGGGAGTTTTTCGCGCTGTGCGAAGAGATCCGGAATGCGATGGCCTATATCGGGGAGATGAAGGGAAAACCGGATCCGAACGTCATGGCGGAACGGTTCCCCAATTATCTGGCGTGCGGTTCGTATTCCGTCAATGAAGCGTTCGAAGCGCTGGGCTATCCCAAGGCGATCGTTGACAATCTGAACACCTACTGGTGCTATCTCGGCGCGGACGGAGACAGCATGAGCTTTCTGCACTACGCCAACATGGTCTACAGTTATTTTTCCAAAGGGGCGGCAATTCCGAAACACCGTTCCCACGAACTGTCGCTTGCCTTCGAGGAGAGGATCCACGAACTCGGCGGCGAGATCTGGTTCAACAGCGAGGTTGCCAGGATCCTGACGGACGAAAACGGACATGTCCGCGGAGTCCGGCTGAAGGACGGGAGAGAGATCGCCAGCCGCCACGTCATTGCCAACTGCTCCCCGCATCTGGTCTACGGAAGGATGATGGATCCGGAGGCGGTTCCGGAAAGGGCGCGCAGACTGACCAACTTCCGCAAATTCGCGGGACGCGGTTTCACGGTGTTCCTCGGGCTGAACAAAACAGCGGAGGAGCTGGGGCTTAAGGATCACAACTATTTCATTTACGACACGAGCAACAACATGAAGCAGTACGCCAGCATGAAGGAGCTGTTCAACTCCGCAGCCCAGGCGACCGTCTGCCTCAACAATGCCGATCCGGACTGCTCTCCTGCGGGAACCTGCATCGTCTATATGACGACGCTGTTCACCGACGATGTCTGGAGCGGCGTTCGGGAAGAAGACTACTTCAAAACCAAAAACGAGATCGCCGCGTCCATGATCCGGCGCTTTGAGGAAGCGACAGGGGTCAACCTCCACGACCACATTGAGGAGATCGCCGTCGCGACCCCGCAGACCTACGCACGCTACTGCGGCCATCCGCAGGGAGTGATCTACGGCTACGAATCGCAGTATTATGACGGACTGATGAACCGGATCCAGATGGTGGAAGAGGACCGGTTCGTTCCGGGGCTCAGAATCGCCGGAGGATACGGAGAAAGACTGCTGGGGTATCCCAGCAGCTACAAGTCCGGCGTCAACGAAGCCGGCAGGACCTTAAGAGATATGGCAAGGGAGGATGGCTAATATGATTTTTCAGCGCAGTAAAACTCCCGGCGAGGATATCCGGCGTTTCCTGTCCATGACCTCCCAGCGCCGCAGGCTGATCGATGAGAGCTCCGACGCTCTTCCGACAGCGGATTTTGCGGTCAATCAGCTGTCCCAGAAACTGCATCCCGGCATTTTCAGGGCAGTGATCGCAGGAAAGGAACCGGTTGGGTGCAACGCCGCGAAGATAACGCTTCTGCCGGCGGAAGGTACGCATTTCCCGTATTTCCGGGCGGGTCAGTTTGTCACGCTCTCCAGCCGTGTCGGGGACAGTTTCCTGACCAGAGCCTATTCTCTCGCGTCTTCCCCCGGCGAAGCGCGCAGAGGCGTCATGGAGATCATTGTCCAGGAGAACGGACTTTATTCCGGCTACCTTCTGCATCAGGCAAAGACCGGAGAGACCGTCAGCGTCGGGGAGCCGAGCGGTGATTTCTATCATGACAGCATTAGAGACCGGGGACATGTACTTGCCGTTGCCGGAGGGAGCGGCGTCACGCCGTTTCTGTCCATGATGAAAGCGATCCGGGAGGGCAGCGAGGACTTCCGGCTGACGCTGCTTTACGGCGTCAGAAAACTGGACGACGCGCTGTTCGACCCGGATTCGTTCCGGGACGACAGAATCCGGATCGAACTGATCCTGTCTGAAGAGGAGAGAGAGGGCTTCCGGCACGGGTTCATTACCAGGGATCTGCTGAAAGACTGCATTGACGGGGAAACAAGCGTCTTCATGTGCGGACCGGACGCCATGTACCGCTATGTCGGCGGAGAGCTGGAAGCGCTGGGGATCGGACCGCATGCGGTCCGCCGCGAGCACAACTCGATCGGCATGCGCGAGGTTCCCGAACAGAAGGTGTTCCGTCTTACGGTGCACATCCGGGACGAGCGGTATGTTCTGGAAGCGCGCAACGACGAGACGCTTCTGACGGCGCTGGAGAGAGCGGGGATACCTGCGGTCAGCCGCTGCCGCAGCGGCGTCTGCGGATTCTGCCACAGCAGACTGGTGAAGGGCATGTTTACCGTTCACGATCATGAGGATCACCGCCGCGCGGCGGATATCAAGTTCAACTACCTGCATCCGTGCTGCAGTTATCCGGAATCCGATATGGAGATCGAGATACCGGTTTTCAACGTTTAGCCGTAAGGAGAATACGGAATGACACTGTTTATCGTTGTTTACCTGCTGGCATTATGCTGCTACTTCTACACAAGAACGTCCGGCAATAAAAAGTACAGGGCCGTTAACAAATACATCATGGCGACCATGTACCTGGTTTTCGCGTTCGTTACGTTTCATCAGAGATATGAACTGGTCAGCTATGAGACCGTCCTGCTGCTGGCGCTGTTCCTGGCGTGGATGGGGGATGTTTTCCTGGTCTTCGATTTTGGAAGGGGCGGGACTTTTTCCTTTGCGGGAACTATGCGTTCATCACCTATTACATTCTGACTTTCTATGACCGGGGGTACACACTGGGAGACTTTTGGTGGGCGTTTGTTCTGGCGTGGGTCATGCTTACGGGATTTATTCTGGGCTGCCAGTTCAAGCCGGAAACCTTTAAGCTGGGCAAGATGCGGTGGCCGATGACGCTCTATCTGTGCTCCATCTTTTCTCACGGCATGTGCGGTCTCGCGGCGGTCATCCTGCTGACGGGAACCCGGTTTGCAATGATGGGCGTCGGCTCTCTGCTGTTCATGGTATCCGATATGATCCTGACGCTGGACCGCTATATCGTGAGAGGGAACAAATGGATCGTCCGGGCCAACAGCCTGACCTATTTTACCGGACTGCTGCTGATCGTTCTCAGCATGGCGAAATGAAAAGAATGTTCCGGGCGGTGACAATCGTTACTGCATATCCCGGGGACGGCATGGAACGGAAAGGAACAGTCAGTGAAGAAAACAAAGAAAAAGGGATCTTTTATTAAAGTGCTGCTGATCATCATTGGAATTCTTGCCGGGATCTTTCTGATCCTGCTGCTGACGAACTGGGGGGTCTCTCTTGCGCTCCGCCATTATGTCCGCTCCTTTGAGCCGGTCGAATACGCGGACACAGACAGGATCGTGCCGGAATATGACGAGGCGCTCGGTCATTACACGGTCACGGCGGAACGGGACCTGAAGATCATGATGCTGACGGACATCCACATCGGAGGCGGATGCTGGAGTTTTAGGAACGATAAAAAAACCGTCTTTGAAGTGATCTCCATGCTCCGGAAGGAGAAGCCGGATCTGGTGATCCTCTGCGGGGACAACACCTTCGCCGTGCCGGGGCCGCTTTTCAACGGCGGCGGTACGCTCAACAACAACATGGCCGCAAAGGACGTGATCGAGATCTTTGAACACGAAGGAGTCTATTTCACGACCGTATTCGGAAACCATGACACGGAGGCCTTCGGATATACGGACCGGATCCATCTGGGAAGGACCTACCAGAACAGCAAGCTGAAATACAGCCTGTTCCGGTCGGAATTTTCCGATCCGGAGGCGGACCGGCCGAGCGTCACGAATCAGATCCTCGTCGTGAAGAACGCGGACGGCAGCATCGGGAAACTGATCCTTCTGATGGACACCAATGATTATATCGACGGGAGCTTTTCATCGACGCTCAACTGGAGATATGACACGATCCACGAGTCACAGATCCGCTGGGCGAAGGAGGAGATCCTTGCGCTGTCCCGGAAAGCCGGGACGGGAAACGGAGAGACGTTGAAAACGCTGTGCTTCTTCCATATTCCGATCGGCGAGTATGAAACGGCATATCGGGAGCTTTTCCTGAACGATTTTCAGGATACGGAGAACAGTTCGTATATTGAAGGAGTCTGGGACGAAAAGATAGACGATGAGATGGGAGGCAGGATCTGGTTCGGCGGATGCCATCATACGGACCAGAAGCCGGAACACGCCGACGGTTTCTTTGAGACGCTTGGCCCGGACGGAATCGACACGCTTGAAGCATGTTTCTGCGGTCACGATCATGTGAATTCCGCGGTGGTCCGGTACAAGGGAGTCATACTCGGCTACGGGCTGTCGGTGGACAACAACGCGTATGACGACATCCGTTATCATGGCCTTCAGAGGGGATGCACGGTATTTACGCTGAAGGACGGCGGGGACTGGTCCTACCAGCATAAAAACGCATATCTGGATTATGAAATTCCGACGGATACGTTCAATTCCATTCGACTTGACACGCATCTGTATCCGGACTGGGTTCCTTCCAAGCCTAATTGAACATAAGTAACGGATACAACAGACAATACCGCAAATGTTCCGCTGAAACGGAAAATCTGCGGTATTTCTTTATTATCACGCCAACAGGGAACGGGATTTCTGCCGGACGCAGGGGGCAGGCGAGGCAAGGGAAGGAAGCAACGAATCCGGACATCTGCTCCGGAGAGCTTTTTTCTGTAAATTCGTTCGGGAGCATCGCAGGGCAACACAAAAGCGCAATGATAAACAAAGCAAAAGCCGGTCGGTTAGCTGACCGGCTTTTGCTTTATAATTCGTTATGTGATTCGCGCGCATGCCGCGAGATCAGTCGGAGAACACCGCAGCGCAGTACGCCTTCATGATATCCGCAACGGAACCCGCAGCGCCGGAAAGGATCACGCGGCATACTCCGCGGTCCCATCCGTATGAAAAAACGGCGTCGGAGGTCTCGTTCATCCGGTCGCAGAAAAACGCCGAGATCGCATTACCCTTCGCTACGGAAGCGGGAATATCCAGAATGACGCAGGAACGGTCCGTTTTTTTGTTTCTGTCGGCCATGAAATCAAAAACCACGCTGCTCCGTTTGATCCGCAGGCCTTCTTTGACAAAGGGTTCCCCGAAGAACCGGTCGACGTCTTCCGCCGTGAACTGCCATACGCCGTTTGTCTTTTCTCCTTTCAGGAGTCCCTGATTCAGATAGTTGCGCAGTGTCCGGGTGGTAAATCCGGCCATCAGGGCGAGGTCGTTCAGGTTATATGTTCCATCCATCGTATTGCATCTCCTTTTTTCGATTCTGTCTGTATTCAGCATAACGGAAACGATGACGGAATCCAATTTGAAATGCCGGGAGTTTTTCATAGCCTGCGGTATTGTACGGAGGCACCCTGCACTTGCGGCAGCGGTTTCTGCCCGAATAACTTCCCGCCGGCGGGTCTGATCCGGACGAAATGCAGGGAGACATTTGATACAGGGCAGATGACGGGGCATGTTTTCCGTGCACAGAGCGGAGTAAATCATATATTGTATATCGGGCATGGTGATTTGTTGAACTTTTCCCTCTGACGATATATAATCAAAAAAACACTTCTATTTTTTTCCTGATTCAGACACGGGAGAGAGAATTCATGAACACAAGAGTCAAACAACGCATTTTCACTGTACTGAAAATACTGTTCGGAGCATTGTTGCTTTTCATCGCGATGTTCCCGATCTACTGGCTGCTTGCCATGGCGATTCGGGAAACGGACGAAATGCGCGGGCATATTCCGGTTTTGCCGCAGTCCTTTACCCTCACGCACTTTGCGCAGCTGTTTGCGGAGAAGGGCTTCGGAACGGCACTGGTCAACAGCCTTCAGACCACGTTCGGCTCGCTGCTGGTCTCCCTGATCGTCGGCGTCTGCTGCTCCTACATCCTGGCGCGCAGCCGCTTCCGGTTCGGGCTTAAGAAGCCGCTGACTTACTGGGTGCTCCTCGTCCGCGTTCTGCCCCCAATCGCATTCACGATCCCGCTGTACATCATGTTCAACAAGTTCGGGCTTCTGAACACGCGCCTTCCGGTCCTGCTAGCCTGCGTACTGATCAACGTGCCGCTGATCATCTGGTTCCTGGTCAGTTTCTTCCGGGATCTGCCGGAAGAGATCGAGGAAAGCGCGAAAATCGACGGCGCCAGCGAATGGCAGATGTTTATGCGGATCGTTCTCCCGCTGGTCGCGCCGGGCATTGCGGCGGTCGCGATGCTGTCGTTCATGTACGCATGGAATGAATACACCTACTCGGTCATCTTTACCCGCAGCCCCGCCAACAGCACGGTCCCGCTCGCACTGGCGCTGCTGAACACCGAGGACGCACTGACGAACTTCGGCCTTGTGGCCGCAGGCGGCGTGATTTCTGTCGTCCCCATCACTCTGTTTGTAATCTTTGCACAGAACTACCTGATCTCCGGGTTGTCAAGCGGTGCTGTCAAAGGTTAACAATAACAAGAATCTTCCCCAGACACCGGGGGAAAATAAAACAGGAGGAAAGAAAATGAAAAAACTGCTTGCTTTGGTTCTTGCACTGGTCATGGCGCTGAGTCTGGTCGCCTGCTCCGGGTCGAAGACCGAAAAGCCTGCTGCCGCTTCCAACGAGCCGGCCAAAATGACGATCGCCCTGCGCGCAGGCGCATACGGCGATGCCATCAAATCTTGTCTTCCGAAATTTGAAGAAGACAACAACGTGAAGATCGAAGCCATGGAGCTCTCCGAGGACGATCTGCACAGCTCCATCGCGCTGGATGCCACCAACGCAACAGGCGCGTACGATTTCGTGATGGCCGACGCGTCCTGGATGGCGGAATTCGCGGACGCCGGCGTTCTGGCGGACCTCGGTTCTCTCGGATATGCGTTTGACGACGACATCATCCCCGCCACCACCGCAGCGTGCGTTTACGACGGGAAGACCTACCTTGCCCCGTACGGCGGCAACGTGACGGTTCTGATGTACAACAAGGCGCTGGTCGAAGCGGCCGGATACACCCCGGAGAACATCAAGAGCCTCGACGACATGATGAAGATCTGCAAAGCATCGAAGGATGCCGGAAAGAAAGGCTTCATCTACCGTGGCGACACGAACAACAACTTGACCGTTGACTTCCTGTCGATCCTTGCCAGCTTCGGCGGCTGGGTCGTCGACGACAACAAGAAGGCCACCGTCAATACGCCGGAATTCAAAGAAGCCATCGAATTCTATCTCGAACTCATTGCAACCGGCGATGCGGAGAAGAAGGATGACCTGATCGCTTCCGTCGAAGGCGGAGCGGGCACGATGGGCATCGGCTGGCCGGGCTGGTACAAATCGGACTTCACGGGCTGCGACTATACCGCGATCACCGGTGTTGCCCATGACGGCGGCAAAGCCTACAACGCGAACGTCTACGGTGTTTGGCTGGTTGGTATCCCGGCAAATGCCCCCAACAAGGAGCTCTCCGCCAAGCTGCTTACGTACCTGATGGACAAGGATGTGCAGAAGGCAACGATCCCCGGCGGCGGCGTTCCCTGCCGTTATTCCTGCCTGCAGGATCCGGAAGTTCTGAAGGATCATCCGCAGTTCGAAGTTGTCTGCAAGGCTCTCGAGGGCGGCGTCTATCGTCCGATCATGAAAGAATGGCCGCAGATGTATGAGATCATCGGTTCCGAACTCGGCAATATCATCAACGGCATCAAGACCGTTGACGCAGGTCTTGCCGATGCACAGAAAGCGCTGGACGACCTTCTTAAGTAAACGATACCTACAGATGTCCGGAAGGAAAGCGGAATGCTTTCCTTCCGGTTTCGAACAAAATCTGTCCATGGGAGAATGAGCCATGAAGAAAAAGAATCCGGGTCGGTTTGTCAGCGGCTCCCTGCAGGCAAAGCGCTTCGGCTACGAAATGATCACGCCGACGCTGATCGTGATGGCCATCATGACGGCGTATCCGCTGATTTTTACGTTTTATTACAGTTTTACGGACTACGACCTGCTGCAGGTGCTGAAAGAGCCGGCCAAGTTCGTCGGATTCGGCAACTATGTCAAGCTGCTGTCCACCTATTATTTCCGCAACGCGATATGGAACACCGTGCGTTTTTCGCTGCTCGCGGTAGTGTTTGAAATGCTCATTGGCTTCATCATGGCGGAATTTGTGCACCGGCTCCAAAGGGGGCAGAAGGTCATGCGTACGCTGCTTCTGATCCCCTACCTGCTGCCGACCGTCACCGTCGCGCTGATCTGGCGCATGATGCTTTCGCCGAACTACGGCATTGTCAACCAGGTTCTCGAAGCGCTGCATCTTCCGGTCTACAACTGGTTTTACGACATTAAAACCGCGTTCCGGGCGATTCTCGTGATCGATATCTGGCAAAGCTCCCCGTTCGTGTTCCTGCTGATGTACGCCGCGCTGCAGGCCGTTCCCGAGGATCAGTATGAAGCCGCCAAGCTGGACGGAGCGAACTATTTCCAGTCTCTGTTTTACATCACGATCCCGAACATCAAGAACTCGCTTGCGCTGTGCGCGCTGCTCCGTACGATCGACTCGTTCCGACTGTTCGACAAGGTCAACCTGCTGACCGGCGGCGGACCTGCAAACTCGACCGCGACGATCACGCAGTACCTGTACAATACAGGCATCAAGGTCTACCATTTCGGCTACGCGAGCGCCGGCGCCATCGTTATGACGCTGATCGTCCTAATGCTTGCCAGTGTCTACATCAAGCGCGCGATGAATTGACGGAGACGGCATGAAACATTTTACCCTGACATTTGCAAACGTCGGTTATGGCGAAGCCATGCTGATCGAGTTATCCGACCCCTCTTCCAAACGGGGGGTCTTTTCTGTTCTGTTTGATGGAGGCGGGGCAGACCCCGATACGTTTGCCGACCGGGCAGCGGGAAGACGTCCGTTTGTCGAGCATCTCAGATCCATCGGTACGGATCATATCGACGCGGTCATCATCTCCCATATCCATGAGGACCACGTATCCGGACTGTTGCCGGTTGTTCAAGCGTTTCCGCCCAAAACGGTGTATCAGACGCTCCCTCCGGATTTCTGGCGGGAAGAGATGAGAAAGCTTAGCGCGGAGGCGGGGGAAACGGTCTCGCTTCGCAAGTTCACGCAGAGCCTCAATGACTTCCGGGAAATCATGAAGATCACCTCCGACTACGGGGGAACGGTGCGGCAGGTGCTGGCCGGAGACTCGATTTCCTTTCCGGACGGGATGACCGCATTCGCGCTCGCTCCCAGCGCTGCGAAAGCGGACGAACTGGAAGCAAAGCTGACGGAACTGTACCGGACGGCGGAAGGCGGCGTGCCGGATCAGCGGCTGCTCCGCCACCTGGACGGGCATATGAACAACGTGAGCCTCATGCTGCGGTTCGATTACGGGGAGACCCGGGTCCTGCTTCCGGGAGACACGAACAAGGCGGGATTTGACGGGATCGCGGAAGAGGAGCTTTGCGCGGACCTTTATAAGGTCGGGCATCATGGCCAGATCGACGGAGCGGACGAGCGGCTGCTTTCCGCAGTGCGGCCGAAGGCCGTAGTCTGCTGCGCTTCGAGCGACCGGCTGTACAACAGTGCGCATCCCGATCTGCTCCGGCTGATCCGGAAGGGCGGCGCCGAGCTGTGGTTTTCCGATTGTCCTCCGGATCCGGAGGGAGAACCCGTCCCATCCCACGGACTGCTCCGGATCACGGTCGACGATCACGGCGGGCTGGAGGCTGTCTATCTGCCTGCAGACAGAGAGGACTGATGCGTCCGCCGGCAAGTTCGGCAATATTCAAAATAAGACAGTCCCGGAACGCTGCGTTCCGGGACTGTTGCTTAACCTGATAGAACAGGGGTTCCGTTCGGGATTTATTAAACAGCATGCATTCCGTGGGAAATATCCGCTTTATGCTTATCCAGCAAAACGGCATAGGACTTCTTCTGGAACAGCCTTCCGATCGGATCGGATAAAACGCCGGCGGCGACGCCGACGATCCAGACATGCTTCCATCCGGCAAGCGTTCCGGCAAGAACCATGAGCGCTGCCGCGGCTGCCCAATACACCCCCCTGAACCTGCGGTTTTTCCGGTTGAGCTCTTTGATCATATCAAAGCCGTTTGACGTGTGCGGCGCGTTTTCAATAAACTCGGCTGCGCCGGCAGGTCCGGGGCAGGAGCGGAAGTCCGCACTGCATTCCCGTGCTGCGTGCGCATACGCGGAATGCGCCAGAATCTCCTTCACGGCAGAGCGTATGCCGTTTTCCGAATCGTCACGCAGAAGGATGCCCGCATGGAGATCGGCTGCCCTGGCAGCCACCGCTTTCTGCTCGCTTGTCTGGGGATACAGAATCATGGGGGTCGCCATGTAAAGGCTTTCCGAAACGCTGTTCATGCCGCAGTGGGTAATAAAGACGTTTGCTTTTGAAAGTATGTCAAGCTGGTCGACGTAAGGATAAACCCGGATATTGGCGGGCAGAGGACCGAGAGAGCCGCTGTCTATGGAATTCCCGCAGGAGATCACAACGTCAACGTCCTCATCCCTGAGCGCGCGGATGCATTTCTGATAGAGATCGGGCCTGTCGTTGATGACCGTTCCCATGGAGATGTAGACGAGCGGACGGTGCTCTTTATCCGGTTCGGCTTTTGAAAAGACCGAAGGGCCGACAAAGGCGAAATGATCGGAGAAACTCTCAGCAAACGGTTGAAATCCCTCGGATGTATATACCACGGTATCCGTGCTGTTGTCGTTCTGCACCAGCGACAGGGCGCTTTTGACGTGATAGCCGAGCGGCGCAAGGCTTTTCAGCTCTCTGGAAATCCTCGGGAGCCCCAGTATCATGTCGGCCAGCTCCTTGGGAGAGTTCTTCATGTACTGAGAGGATACCTGATTGAAGGCAAACGTGCTGGTGGAAACGACCATCGGAACATTATGCTTCCAGGCATTCAGTTTTCCCCAGAAGCATACGGAATCCGTGTATACGACATCGGGCCGGAATGATTTGAACTCCCCATCAAGAAACCCGTCCATAGCGAGCGTGATACGGATGTCCTGCACCGCAAGTTCCGTGGAGGAGACCGTGTTCAGACCCTGCTTTTCTCGCTCTGTCAGAGACGGCAGAAATCCGTCGCAGGAAACGAAAGCCGCCCCCGTTGCTTCGATCTTCTGCCTGAATTCGCCGAACGAATAGAACCGGACGGCATTTCCGCGCTTCACTAGTTCTTCCGCAACGGGAAGCATCGGATTCGTATGTCCGTGCGCGGGGATACAGAATAGAGCGATTCTTTTCATTTGCCGCTGCTTCCCTTATCCTGGAATGCCGCTTCAAGGATCTCGGCAAACGCCCCTTTCGGAGGGATCGCGATGCCCCGGTCCTGATCGCCAAGCAGAAGCAGGGTATCTCCGGGCCTGATCCCGAACAGATCGCGCGCCTGCTTGGGTATTACAATCTGGCCCTTTTCGCCAACGGTTGCCGTCCATGCATATTTGCCTTTCGGAGCGTTCATTTTCGTTTACCTCATAAGTATGATATGTATTACAAATCGTACGTACGGATACGCGGTTTGTCAAGACGGCACGGCCGTCTGCACCGGTTCCTTGTTCAGAATACGTACATCCAGATGCCCAGCCACTGGAGCAGTGCGCCGGCGAGCACAAAGATGTGCCAGATAAAATGAGAACCCTTTACCTTCCACGCAAAGGGGATCATCCCGAGCGTGTAAACAATGCCCCCGGAAAGGATGAACCACAGCAGCGCCGGACTGGCAGACCACATACGCGGTATGAAAACTGCCGCGCTCCATCCGATGGCGAAGAACAGCGCAAAATGCAGAGCCCGCACGAACATCGGGCCGAAAACTCCCACAAAGGTTACGCCGACGGCGATCAGAACCCACATGGCGATGCACAGGACCGTTCCCGGCGTTCCGCCAATGAACAGCAGATGGATCGGCGTGATGGTCCCGCCGATCAGGAGGTAGATCGAGCAATAGTCAAATCTTCGCCAGATCCGCTTTACGGTGCTTCCGGTGCGGAAGGCATGATAGAGACAGCTCATGAGGAACATCAGAAACAGGCAGCCGCCGTAAACGATGCCGGAAAAGACCGCTTCAGGCCGGTCCGCTTTCAGCAGAAGAAGGATCAGCGTGACGATGCTCAAAGCCGCGCCGGCCCCATGGGTCACGCTGGAACCGACCTCTTCCAGGACGGTGCGGACGGGAGGTTCCGAAAGCAGCCGGCGTCTTTTCCTCCGTTCGGCGGTCCGTTCCCTGCGGGCGGTGAGATACTGCGCCCTTTCCCGCTCCTTCTCCTCAGACCAGTCATGCAGCACGGCGCGGCGTTTCTCCCTGAGGTCGCGCCTGCGCCGCCGGTACGTTTCCCTGGCTTCCCGCAGTTCGGAGTCGATCTCGGACAGGCGGGCTCTATTTTTGTCTGCTTTCTCATCCATAGGCGTCACTCCGGCGGATCCTCACTTCAGGGAGGAAACGATTTTGCTGATGGGGCGGCTTTCCAACCGGGCCTTATCGCGATCGATGTCTTCTTTCAAAGCCTTCATTTCGTCGGTGGCGTTTTGTTCGTCATACAGCATCGCGATCAGGGCGTCTTGCCGGCTGATGATTTCGCTGTTGATGAGAACGGAAGGCTCCAGCTTGTCGGATACCGTTTCCCTGTACTCTGCCAGCCGCTTTTCCGCCTCCCTGCGCATCTTTTCTGCTTCGGCCTTTGCTTCCGCGATCCGGGCGCTGATCCGTTCCGTCCGGTAAGTCACTTCAGGATAGGCGTCGGCAAAACGCTTGTGGAAAACGGACTTGTCAGAAAGAAGCAGATAGACTTCCTTGCGGATCTCTTCCGTGTTGTCCGCTTCGCTCTTTTCGACCCCGATCTTGACGAGTTTCAGCACAAAATGGGTCAGGATAAAGTCCGCGGAGAACAGCGCGAGCAGAACACATGAAACGGCTTCCTTGACGGAGAGGGGGATGGAGTCAAAGATCCGGTAAAGGACCGGATTGATGAAATGAATGATCGCGACGCCGCCCAGTCCGAAGAGGATAAGATTCCCGATCCAGACCCGCCCGTGCAGATTCATGGGTTTCTGGCTGTAGTCCCACCAGCGGGCATGGAACCGTTTCTCCATGAAATAGCTGGTCAGATACTCAACAGCGCCGCAGATCAGAAAGGACAGGGCAAAGGTGGTCCCGTAGGCGGATTCGAAAGGAGAGAGCCCTCCGACGAAAATGGTGATCAGCGCGGCGCCGCTGCCGTAGATCGGAAGAATGGGGCCTGTGAAAAAGCCGCGGTTAATGAACCGGTGGAACTGGAAATACTTGAGGGTCACCTCAATACACCAGCCCAGAAGCGAATAGGCAAAGAACAGTAATACCAGATTCACAATGTATTCCAATGCGGTATCCCTCCCGGATAATAGTCAAATACAGGGATTAGTATACCCGTTTTTTGAATTGTTTGACAGGTTTTCCTCCGGGGGGACACGGATCCAGCGCCGGGAAACCGTATCCTCCCCGGCCGACACAAACAATCGTCGGGGCGTTTTAAGCATCTGTTTTGAATGCCGGAGCGCATTGTCCCGGGCTTCCGCACGAATGGAATGTACGCGTTTTCGTGAAAACAAAAAACAACACCGGGAAAACTTCGGAAAAGCCCTGTGTTTCTCGGTGTTTTTTGGCTCTGGATCACAACGTTAACAAAAGCACCCGCATCGCAGACTTTCGCAACGTAAAGGGTTTTTGCTTCTTCGTATGAAAGAACAGCAGGATCCTCAGACGGGATTCGCTGTGCATTCCTTCTTCAGAAGTAGAACAGCTCTTCAAACTTCTTATCCAGCGCGATGCAGATGATCAGCGCCAGCTTGGCTGTAGGGTTGAACTGTCCGGTTTCAATGGAACTGATGGTATTCCTGGAAACGCCGACCAGTTTTGCAAGCTCCGTCTGGGACAGTCCCTTCTCTTTTCTCACAAGCGCAAGGTGATTGTGCAGGACAAGTCCGTCTTCCATTAAAGCACCCCCGTCAACTGCAGGATCCATACAGCCAGCATGGAGAACGCCAGCACACCCCAGATGATCGTCATAATCAGCTCATGCTTCTTCCGCAGGCGAAGGTACTTTGTCAGAAACATCGCAAACGCCATGGAAAACAGCGCAAAGTCCGCGCCGCGGTTCACATAGTGCAGCACAAAGCCGTTCACGGTGTCCACAAGGATGAGCAGCACCACGCCGAGGATATATGCCGTCCAGGCGCCGTTTCGCTGTGCTTCACGGTCCGGCAAGTCCTGCTGTTTTCCCTCGCTCTGTGCTTTCGCCAGAATTTCTTCTCGATTCATTTTATCCAAACCTCCCCGGTGCAAAGTTTACTTGGCACACCGATATCATAGCAATGCCAAGAAAACTTGTCAATACTTTTTGCAAAGTTTTCTTTGCATTTTTGCTGTGCGGGGCCGGAGACCGTTTTTCCGGCATTTCAAACAAAAAAAGATTGCCGTTTTTGATAAAACAGCAATCTTGTTCTGGCGTGCCTGGGAGGATTCGAACCTCTGACCTACAGAGTCGGAGAAGTACAGATAATGATTAGAAAAAAGTTAGTAGCATGGGGAAAAACGCTTATTTTTGGCGGTTTTTGACAGCTTGGCTATGTCAAAATATATGATAAAGAGTATCGTTATAAAAGGCCTTTTTTAATAGCTCTGTAGTAAAAATGTAGTATGTTTTCAGCTATAGATATCCTTATAAGGAGTATCAGCAATGCCTATTGTATTTAGCCGCATATTCTTTTTGTCTAATATAGGTTTTCAGATATTCTAAAACGGCCTGACATCATATACGATATAATTGCTGGAACTGTGTTTTAATGAGCATAAGGCTTTTCTGTGCATCGTTAGAATTATTTCTGTCAAACTAATGAGTTTTCGAGTATAATAATACAATTAAAATGATTTTTTTTCTGATTATTTGAGGTTAAAACTAGTGCGCACAAAAAACGTATTGGAGTATTTGGAAAACAGCGGCGCTCGATTCACAAACAAAACGGCGGTTATAGATGATTCTGGAGCCTGCACTTATCTGGAACTGCGGACTGTCTGTCAAAAGATCGGGACGGCTCTGGCATGCAAGATTACTGTTGGTACTCCGGTGGCGGTACTAATGGAAAAAAGCATATCCGTTCTCCAGGCATTCTTTGGAATCGTTTATGCCGGTGGCTATTATGTTCTGTTAAATCCCGACCTTCCAGAGAAGCGTCTGGGGCAAATCCAGAAAGTCCTGCAGGCTCCCATTGTCATCACGGACGCCGGGCATCACAACCTGGCCCGCACCCTGTTTCCCGAGAACGCAATATGTCGAATCGAAGAATTGGCCGACGGGCCGATCCAGGCAGAAGTCTTGCAAAGGATTCGCAACCGCATGATCGATACCGACCCGTTGTATGCCAACTTCACCTCCGGCTCAACCGGTATTCCAAAAGGCGTGATGGTCAATCACCGCTCTGTAATCGATTTTATTGATGTCTTTACGGAACTATTCCGTCTGAATAATACGGATGTTTTCGGCAATCAAGCGCCTTTTGATTTTGATGTTTCCGTCAAAGACATCTATTCGTCCGTCTATGTGGGCGGAACGCTGGTCATCCTGCCAAAGCGTCTGTTCTCGAATCCGAAAGAGCTGCTGGATTGGCTCAATGACCGCAAGATTACAACCTTGATCTGGGCCGTCTCCGCCCTTTGCCTTGTCAGCACCTTTCACGGTCTTGACTACCGAACACCTGAAACGGTACGAAATGTGCTGTTCAGCGGCGAGATGATACCGGAGAAGCATCTGCGGACATGGCGTGATCATCTGCCCGACGCCCAGTTCGTCAATCTCTACGGCCCGACGGAGATCACCTGCAACTGCACCTATTACATTCTGGACAAAAACCTCAATTATACCGAAGGCGTTCCCATTGGACGTCCGTTCCCCAACGAACACGTATTTCTGCTGGATTCAAATGATCAGGAGGTCAAGGCGAAAGATGTCGTTGGAGAAATATGCGTTCGTGGCACGGCACTTGCACTGGGCTACTGTCGCGCCCCAGAACAAACAGCAGCAGCCTTTACACAGAATCCTCTGAATATCTGTTATCCGGAGTTGATCTATCGCACTGGCGATTTGGGCAAATACAATGATCTCGGCGAACTCATGTTCTGCGGACGCAAGGATTTTCAAATCAAGTATATGGGTCACCGGATCGAGTTGGAGGAAATCGAGCGTGTCATCGGCGCGATGCCAGACGTGGAAAGATGCTGCTGTATATTTGATCCGCTGAAAAGCAAGTTGTATGGCTTTTATGTCGGACTTGCAGAGCCTAACGAGCTACGCAGACGGCTCCAGCAGGAACTTCCTCTCTATATGGTGCCCGGGGCTTTGCGCCAGCTGTCGGAGTTGCCTCTCAACAAAAACGGCAAGATCGACCGAAAGAGATTACTGGAACGAAAGGAATAGTTTATGAACGACTCCCAACTGAAGGCGGTTCTGGAGTTGGAGAAAACTCCTCTCTATATTTTTGACCTGTCAGAGTTGTCAGACAGGATTTGTTTCCTGAGGAACCATCTGCCGGCATCCGTCCTGATCTGCTATGCGGTGAAAGCAAATCCGTTCCTTGCGCAGGAGGTCAGCGGATTGGTGGAACGGCTGGAAATCTGCTCTCCGGGAGAGTATCGCATCTGTCAGAATCTCGGCCTTTCGCAGGAACAATTCGTAGTATCCGGTGTTTACAAAACACCTTCTCTGATGCACGACATGATAGCTCGGGACGATGCGACGGGGCTCTTCACGGTGGAGTCTTTGCAACAGTTTTTCCTTCTTTACGAGGAGGCTAAAAGCGGACACAAACGGATCCCTGTCCTGCTGCGCCTTACCAGCGGTAATCAATTCGGTTTGGATGAGCCCGATGCGGAAAAGCTGATTGCAGACTACCAGCATGATGTGCACCTGGATATCCGGGGAATCCAATACTTCTCCGGAACCCAGAAGACTTCGCTGAAGCGACTTGAGCGGGAACTGGAATACCTGGACAGCTTTCTAGAACGGTTGCAGACCTCCTATGGTTACCGTGCTCAGGAGCTGGAATTTGGGCCCGGATTCCCGGTGTCCTATTTTCAAGGGGAAGAACTGGCGGAGCCAGAGTTTTTTAAGAGCTTTTCCGCGCTGTTGACCGGGATGCGTTTCGGAGGACTGATTACGCTGGAGATTGGGCGAAGCATCGCGGCCAGCTGCGGCTACTACTTGACAAGAGTGGTCGATACAAAAATCAACAAGGGCCGAAACTACGCCATTGTGGATGGGGGCATCCACCAGCTGGTCTACTTTGGTCAGTTTATGGCCATGAAGCGCCCTCACGTGCGTATTCTGTCCCCCTCCATCCGCGGAAGCGAGGAGGAATGGAATATATTTGGTTCTCTCTGTACCATCAACGACGTGCTAGTCAAAAGCCTTCCCCTGCCGGGGCTTCATGTCGGGGATACGCTCGTGTTTGAGAATACAGGCGCATACTGTATGACCGAGGGAATATCCCTGTTTCTCAGCCGAGACTTACCCGCCGTGGTGCTATTTCAGTGCAATGGCACGCCTCTCCTTGTGCGGGGCCATATCTCCACAGCTTTCTTAAATGCACCAGATTATGAAAGGAGTAATAAAAAATGAAACAGTTAATTGAGATTCTGGAGGATGTCAATCCGGGCGTGGATTACAATACTTGCACCGATTTGGTTGACGGCGGTTACCTTAATTCCCTCTCCATCCTCGCTATAGTGGCGGAACTGGAAGAAGCATTCGACATTGTGATCTCAACAGTAGAGGTAACTCCGAAAAACTTCAACTCCGCCCAGAGTCTTTGGGAAATGGTGCTGCGGCTGAAAGAAGAATAATACAATGCTCCCGTTGTCTTCCTATTTCTCACTGCTTTACCTAGCAATACTGTTGCCGGGAACCGTGCTGGCTTATACTGTCCTTCCGCAAAAATATCGTCGTGCAGTACTCTTGCTGAGCAGTTACGCCGTGTTCTGGCTCGTCAGCGGGAAACTGCTGTGCTATCTTCTATTTTCCACTATCTCGGTTCATCATATCGGCTTGTGGTTGGAGAATACCCAACTCGAGGCAAACAGGCTGCTTGAGACTGCGCCGAAAGAAACGCGAAAGGACATTCGGGCACGGACTCAGCAGAGACGGAAAAAAATAGTAGCATTTGGGATTGCTGTGCAGTTCGGTATTTTGCTGGCGTTGAAATACGGGGCGTTTTTCATCTCCAACTTCAACGAACTTGCTGACTTAATGAAGGTTACAGTGAAACTACCTGTCCCTTCCGTCATTTTGCCGATTGGCATCTCCTTTTATACCATGCAAGCAGCATCCTACATGCTGGATGTGTATCGAGAGAATATCCCTGCAGACCGAAATCTGATGCGTCTCGCTCTTTACATGAGTTTTTTCCCCCAGCTCATGGAAGGGCCGATCTGCCGATATTCAGAAACCGCGCAGCAGCTCTGGGACGCTCCGCCTATGCGTTGGAAAAACTTAATGTTAGGCCTCCAACGCATTCTGTGGGGCATCATGAAAAAAATGGTGGTTGCCGACCGCTTGAATCTGTTAATCACTGAAGCGTTTGACAACTATGTCCACTACGACGGATTCATGATTGCTGCAGCTGTCGTGTGCTACACAGTTCAACTCTATATGGACTTCTCCGGCACCATGGATCTTGTGCTGGGCAGCGGACAGATATTCGGCATCAAACTGCCGGAAAACTTCCAGCGCCCCTTCTTTTCACGCACGATTCAGGAGTTTTGGCGTCGCTGGCATATTACGCTTGGTGCATGGTTCCGAGACTACGTTTTTTATCCTATATCACTCAGCGCTCCAATAAAAAAGCTGCCTCTCCTGCTACAAAAACGGCTGGGAAGAACCTACGGGTTCATTTTTTCCAGTATACCCGCCCTGTTCTGTGTATGGTTATGTAACGGTCTGTGGCACGGGGCAGGCTGGAACTTTATTTTTTTCGGGATGTACCACTTTGCTTTGATCCTTGTTGAAAATATAATGGAACCCCCTGCTGTCTGGCTGGCAAAAAGGCTCCATATCAACCGGGACGGCATTCTGTACCGATGTATGCAGATCGTCCGCACCGCCGTACTATTTTGCATCGGCGAACTGTTTTTCAGGGCATCTTCCCTGAAAGCGGGGTTTGCCATGTTTAAAAAGATATTTACTGATTTTACACTGGCAAGAGTTAAAGATAACACATTCTTTTCCCATGGTGCAGATAAGCATGATTTTTTAATCGTTGTCGTGACACTGGCGTTGATTCTGGCGGTCGGGTGCATCCAGGAACGAGGAGTTTCCGTGCGACAGTGGATAGAAAAGAGAAATCTTGCGGTCCGTCTTTCTCTGTGGTATCTTCTGATTCTTTTTATCGTGATATTCGGCGCATACGGTACCGGATATATTCCGGTTGACCCAATCTATGCAGGCTTCTAGGAGGAACGGCTTAATGATTTATCTAAAACGAACGGGCTGTGTCATGTTATTCCTGCTGGGGCTGCTGGTAATACTGCTTGCTGCCTCTGCCATTTTCAAGCCAAAGAACAACATCCCATCGGCAGGGATGGAGGAAACACTTGCAAACGGTATTCTGGGTGAGCCGGAAAACACGATTGATGTTTTGATCATTGGTGACAGCGAATCCCGTTGCGCCATATGTCCCATGCAAATTTGGAAAGAAACCGGATTCACCACATATGTGTGTGCGACAGCAGCCCAAAAGCTTTCTTACAGTTATACCATGCTCGACCGCGCATTTCAGCGACAAAAGCCAAAAATCGTAATTCTTGAGACGCTGGCGATTTTCCGGGAGATGTCATTGGAAGACGCGGTTAAAGAAATATTATATCATAGGCTTCCTGTTCTCCGCTATCATGATCGATGGAAATGTTTGCATGCCAATGATTTTGGTGGTGCGGTTCTGCCAGTCTGGACCAATGACAGCAAAGGATATTGGAATACAAAAAAGGTTGATCCCGGTAGTAACGAGCCGTACATGGGTGCCATGGATAACAAATCAAGCGTCTCACTGCTGAACAGACGTTATGTCCGGGCCATTAAAACACTTTGTGAAAAAAACGGATCCCGACTTCTTCTGTTGAGTACGCCCAGCACCATCAATTGGAATTATGCTCTGCACAATGGCATTCAGGCAGTAGCTGAGGAACTGGGTATTGAATACATCGACATGAACCTCATGAACGACCGTATCAAAATTGACTGGAGCAGGGATACTTTCGACAAGGGCGACCATTTGAACCACAGCGGCGCAGTCAAACTTTCCTTGGTACTGTCAGAGTATCTGCAAGAGCAAGGCATTTTCAAGGATCACCGTGGCGATCAAGCTTATGCAAAGTGGGAGGATATTCTGAAAAACCGCGGGACCGAACCTGAAGAAGAATAATTGTTTTCATAATCCTCCCTGCTGGTCTTGATAATCTCCGGAGCATGAACGCTCAAATGAGTTCAGAATGCATTTCAAAATGATCGACACAGAAACTACATGAGCCTGACTATGATTGCGAGACGAATCATCACCGTTGTCTTGTTACTCATTGTGATGCTTTTTCTGGAACTGAATCAGCATTTTACATGGGGTATGTTTCTGACCGTTCATTTGACCACTACGATTTTCATATTGTTCGAAGCGAAACTTCTGCCGGGAATTCCGCAAGGCAGCAGCGTGGACGGGCTATATCCTCCTTACCGCGCTCATTCTTGTCATCACGTTCCCTTCCATAATCAGGTCGATGCGATTAACAGAAAAACCTGCAGAGAAACAGGCGCTGTAGCGATGAAGGACGGCAAAGTCAGCGGTGTCATGAGGGCGGACGGAGCGACGCGGACATCCCGTACTCTGCTCCACCCATGAGAGATCTTTGCTGTAAGGAACCGCAGGACGTGACCGCCTAGGATGGGACCCTAAAAGCAAATCATTTTACTGCCATGTCCATGCAGATCCGGAAGCTCCCAATCATAGACTCCCTCACGAATATCATAGACAATCACGATTACAGCTGGCTAGA
Organism: Clostridia bacterium; assembly: GCA_017429985.1. Lineage (GTDB taxonomy): Bacteria > Bacillota > Clostridia > Christensenellales > CAG-138 > JAFRNW01. Next base: position 49,992 of record JAFRNW010000019.1, read on the forward strand.
TTTCAGTGACAACTATATCGCTACGGCATCTAAGGACTCGCTTTACGAAAATGTTAGGAAACCCGCGGGAGAACAGAAGAATCTCCCGTACTGGTTTTCGTTCACGGCTACTCCCTGCTGTCCGGCCAGCCCTGGTACGCGGATTACAGCGGCGAATGCCTAGCGCGGGACAGCGTCATCGTCGTCAATATAGGATGCCGTCTGTGCGCATTCAGATTTCTTGCTCTGGACAAACTTGCCGCGGAATCTGAACACTGCACGACCGGAAACCACGATCTTCTGGATTAGATCAAGGCGCTGGAATGGGTCCGGGACAATATCGCTTCCTTCGGTGGCGATCCTGATAACATCACCGTGGCTTGAGAATCCTCTGGCGCCTCTTCCGTGAGCGTCCTCTGTACTTCGTCTCTTGCGGCTGTTCCGCTGGGTCATTCTGGAAAGCTCCATCGTGGCTAGCCGGAAGCCGCCTCATTCCTTCTGCTCCATGGAGGAAGCACTGCCTTCTTGAAAAGAAGTTCTTCCACGATACCATGCAAAAAACGTATCGGATCTGCGCAGACTGCCCGAAGATTCAATCGCGGGATCCATGGATACGGAACACTACATCACCGTGGACGGCTACGTCCTGCCTGAAACGCCCTGTCAATCCTATCAAAAGGGCATTCATAACGAGGAAGCTATCCTACACGGGTTTCTGTCGCTTGTCATTTGCGATGGGAAATGCTGATATTGCCGTCAAAAATAGGGCAACAGCGGTGGCTCCGCCGCATTACGCGGATGGTGTGGTGCAGATTCTGGAGCGTTACTTCCTGTAAAAGCATTTGCCTCTAGTATTTATCCAGAGGCAAATGTTTTTCATATAGTATTGGCGCGTGCAAATCAGGTCAACGAAGTGTTCCAATCAGTTTTATCCTGCTTTTTTCTCCCTGTTGTTTAATTTCTTTATGCCGGTGAGCAATATAGTTCAAAAGAAAATGTAGTAAAATGTAGTAAATCTGGATTTTAGGACCGAAAAACGGCTTTCTTGAAAATGCATAAACAGAAGGATATGCATTTTGAACAATAGACTGTAATTCTTTTTTGTAGAAAAAATCTGCTACAAAAATGCAAAACAAATGCCCCGAAAACATAGTGTTTTCGGGGCTTTTTTGGCGTGCCTGGGAGGATTCGAACCTCTGACCTCAAGAGTCGGAGGAGTAAGGATAACGATTCGAAAAAAAGTTAGTAGCTTGGGGAAAAACGCCTATTTTTGGCGATTTTTGACGGATTGGCTATGTCAAAATACATGATAAAGAGACTTGTTAAAAAAGGCCTTTTTTATTAGTTCTGTAGTAAAAATGTAGTATGTTTTCAGCTATAGAACATAAGCTATGAAACCCGAATATCTTTCAATTGTGATACATCAAACTTATAAGAAAGCGGGGCTCTTTCAATGATTAGTGTTCCATCGGGTTTTAATCCAACAATGTAATCATCTCCTGCCCGAACTGCAACTATGTTTTTCCAGTTTGAAACATCATATGACTTACTGTTTTCTCCCGCAACGACAACTATCCCGTCTTTTTTTAGCCCAATACAGTCATTGTTTTTAACAGAGATAGCTATAATATTATCCCATGTTTTGACAGCTTGTTCTATTTTGTAATCATCTAAACCATACCTTGTAGCAGCAACAACAGTTCCGTTCTTTTTAAGACCAAGAACAAGACGTTCATCGACAGAGATGGCTACGATATTACTCCAATGTTTTACATTCATGCTCTTATTTGATGAAACAACTCGTCCATCAGCTTTTAATCCTATGGTAACGCTATACGCTGTCCCAGCAGCAACGATGTCTCTCCAATTTGTTGGACTGCTATCGTGTTTATCTATTTCCCCAGCATAAAAAACATGCCCATTTTTATCTACGCCTACCGCATGCGTAAGCGAGGAGGAAACATCAATAATATCAGACCATTTTGAAACTCTTCCTTCGCCGAAAACGTTCGTCCCGACAAAGGTCACGTTTCCGGCTGCGTCAATAGCATAAAAGTTTTTGGAATCTGCTGAAATGGAGACTATATTTTCTAATTTTGATATAGCGGAATTGTCTATTTCCTTGCCTGGTGCTAGCACAGATCCATCTGTTTTAATGACGTAAATAATAGTGCTATCGGCTGCAATATTATTCCTGCGGCAGATGGAAGCTTGAGTTGCTGCATCTTTGTAATTGCCTGCCGCCTGGTAATAGACCAGCGCATTAAACGAATCACCGGAAGCTTTGTATTCTGTAGCTTTGTTATAATAAACTTTAGGCAAAACAGCGAAATTCAGAATCAACCAAACTATAGTACAAAACGCAACTAATGTAGCGAGAATATAATGACTGCGAACCATCGTATGTACAAATGCTTGGAGTCGAGTTTATGAAAAGAAAGATTCTTCCCGTTCTGGGGCTTCTGATATGTCTTGCCGCCTGTTCATCCTGTTCACACGCTAAGGGAAAAACAGCTCTTCGTGCGATTATCGTTCCGAAATTCGAGATCGGGGAGATGAACGGCGACTTTCCCGGAGAAGCTCAGCTGTTCTATGAGCGCTACTGTCCCGGATGCAGGGAGATCGAAATTCCGCATATTCCTTCGAGCGGGCATCTCTATGTCAATGAGGAAAACGGCGTCGGGATCCTTGTGACGGGTTCCAGGAAAACAGCCGCCGGGCTTTCACTCATGTCGGTCCTCTCCTCGGATCTGTATGATTTCTCCGATACGTATATCGTCTCTGTCGGTTGCTCCGGAGGAAGCGCAACGATGTGCACACTTGGAGATGTGGTCCTTGTTTCTGCGGTCTGTGATTATGATCTCGGGCATCATGTCGACGCGCATGAAAAAAACGAACGGGAATTCACGCATCATGTGGTTTCCAGACGATGCCTATGCGGATTATGAATTCGAGATTCTGAATGCCGAACTTCGTGAAAAAGCATACGAAAGGATCAAGAACTGTTCGCTGCAGACGACAGAACAGGCGAAAGCCGTTATGGCGGAGAATTTTCCGGCACGTGATGAGGACGGGCTTCTTCCTTCTGTCAAAAAAGGGACTGCACTGTCAGGGGACAATTACTGGAAAGGGATCTACGGGCATGTGACTGCAAACTTTATTGCGCAGTACTACGGCTGTCCGGATCCGTACTGCGCCACTGAAATGGAGGAGATTGCTGTCGCGAATACAACGGAATGCTTTGATATGCTGGATCGCTTGATCTCTCTCCGCGTCATCGTCAATATGGACGTTTTCATGGATGACGAAACGCCCGAAAGCACATGGGGAGAGTATCAGAGCTTCAATGAAAAGGTTGAAAATGAAAATGCAGAAACGGTGGATATCTTCGTGCCGGCCATGCACAACCTGTTCGACGCAGCAAGCATCGTGATTGATGCCATACTGGACGGGGCGATTCGATCCGGGACTGCCCCGGACGGGAGATCAAGCCCTGATACAGCGTTCAGATCCGGATCCCGTTCTTCTTACGGCTTTCCGCTTCAGTCTTTTCCTTGTCAGTCGGACCAGCTGGGCTCGTCCCCCTCTTCGGAAATGCTGACGATATCCACGGCGTTCTCAATCAATTTGATCATTTCCCATATGGAACGGAACTGGATGGTCTTGTCCGCCTCCATCCAAGTGATCCGCCCCTGCCAGCTGCTGTTCTGCCTGTGCTGGACGCGGATGATGAAAGTGCCGATATCTCCGTGTTTCTGGAGAAGCTGTTCGTCGCTCATGACTTTGGTCCTTTCCTGATGTGATGAAAATGGTTTGTTTTGAGGGAAAAAGCTTCGTTCGTTAGTCCCAGGATGCGGAAACTGCAGTTCATCAAACAACTTTTCCATGAGAAGCGTCATCTGTCCAAGGTCCGAGAAAGGCGTGGGATCCGTCTGGTAGGCGTGGAAAAGATCCCCCGTAAATTCCCAGTCGTTTCTGTGGTCGATACAGACGACGACGGCGTTTGGTGCTGCGATATACCACTGTGAATGCTGTTCCATAGATGCGCACCTCACTCCTGCGGTGTCCAGAACACGCTGTTCACATAGTACTCGATCCCGGTGCGCTGGCGGCCGACGAGAAAGTGCGCATTGATGCGCTTCTGGATCACATTGCAGTTCTCGCGCGTGGTGTTGATAAGGAGCACCAGATACTGTCCTTTTCCGTAGCGGCACATTGCGTCACCGCGGCGGATCGAACGGCGAATTGCATCCCCCATCCTGCTGACCAGCTGATTCAGGACATCTCCCTCGCGCATGGGATTGCCTTTACTGTCCACAATCGTGCACAGCATGATGTATACCGACTGTCCTCCGCGCTCAAGCATGCGTTCGACCATGCGATAGATTCCAAGGAACACCGGGTAGTTGCAAAGGTATCCGCCTTGCGATCTGTCGTGCGCCCCGGTAAGTTCCGACTGGATCTGATCCAAGACAGCGTGCCGGTACTGCATCTTTTCCCCGAGCCGGTCGAATTGCTCCATGAGCCTCTTCGACGGCCTCAGACCCTGCTCGTTGAAATAAAACTGGACCGTGCTGTCATATAGCTTCCGTGCATCTTCCGCGCGTCCAAGTGAAACGAGTGCTTCCATGGTGATCGTTTCCCAATCCGCGAGAGGATCGATCCGGGCGGCATAAAGGCCAAGGTCCTCCATCTGGAAATAATCCTGACTGACTCGGAGGAGCTCAGACGCCCGCTCGACAGCGGTGCAGAACAGCTCCTTGTATCTTCTGGCTTCCCGCGCAGCCCAAACGGCGCTCGTATGAAATGTCAGGAACTCTCCGCTGTAGGCATAGCATGCTTGTAGGTAGAGGGACAGCCGTTCATCCAGATCCTTTGTATTCTCCGCCTCGTGGAACAATTCCTCAAAGGTGAAGGCATCCACGACGGTGGGAACGGAATCCGACCAGCGAAACACGCCCTTTGTCTGTTCGATGCAGTTTTCCGCCGGAATCCCGGCTTTCAGAAGTTTCTGCTTGGTGTTGTAGATGACGCTCTGGAGCGCATGATGGATGTTGTTCATGTCCCTGTCGCTGAACAGCAGCTCTTCCAACTTGTCCCGGGACACGCCCTTTTCCTTTTCATGGATGAGGATCTGCAGAAGGCTGGTGTTCTGGGAATCGATCGCCTTGGAACCGCCGGCGACAAGTTTCCCGTTCCAACGGAGAGAAAAGCCTCCGAGCATTCTTACATACAGAACGTTTTCCTGCTCTTTCACTTGGATCTCCTTCGTCGCGGAGGTTTTCCGCGAAAAAACCCGATTTCATCCGCGAAAACGTCAAACACGTGCGGATTTTCTGTTCAGTAGTAACAAATCATTCTACCACGTACGGAATCTGTACGCACGTTTTTTATCGAGATAACGGTGTCAAACATCTCATATTCTGACATCCATTTATATGCGTTAACACGTGTTCGTTTCCTTTCGGTTGAGTCTGCTAACAAAAAACGATGAGACGTTCCGTGTTCTTTTTCAATCTCTTTTCCGCTATTCAGTTTTCAAGCTTTCCACAAAAATCGTTGATGAACCACAAAAAAAGCCCATCGTTCCGACAGGCGCTTCATATCCGCTCCGCGCCATCGGTCAAGCTTTGGCACCTTGCCGTGCGGTCAACGAGATTGTCTCTCGCACGCTCTTTATGGCACTACGACTGTAACAGTTTGGATCCTGCGCGTCAAAGCTTTTCTACGGATCGGATCATATCACCTCATGCTTTACTGAACCGGAAAAGCCAGACCCCTGCCAACACGAGCAAAAGCCCCAGGAATATCGTTCCTGGGGCTTCTGCAGACTAGCTGTGGTTCATTGTTCGTCGGAGGTTCCAATTCATCAGAACGCATTCTCAATGGTGAAGAAGTCGTATTCCGGGTGCGCCTCGTCGTAGGAATCCCTGTCAAGGACCGGGGAATAGGTCGCTACCGCGATCGTTCCCGCTTCGGCGTTCAGGGTAATCATGCGGAAGAAGCCGAGGCCGTTTTCTACGTCTGAAGCGTAGTTGTACATGATCGCGTTCGCGCTGCGTCCGTCTTCATAGGCCTTGCTCCAGCGCGCTGCGCCTTCCGCATTGCCAGAGAGGATCAGGGAAACGTTGCTGTTGACAGCGACGATCTCGGATTCGACCAGTTTGCCGAACGCTGTCAGCGTTCCATGATCGAGCGTGTCTGCCGGATTCTTTTCGATGAAGTCATTTACAAGGAGAATCACGGTATATTCCGAATACGCGGCAAGCATGTCGTTTACGTACTGGATCCATGCCTGCTGAGCACTGCGCTCTTCATCTGTGGCATTCCCGTCGAGCACCTTCTGGCTTCCGATGCCTACCATAAGGACCTGATTGTCGGCAAACGGATGGACCCAGACGCTGCCGTTACTGTTTCTTTTTGCTGCTTCAAAGATACCGTTGCTGAGATAATCCGTATAATCTGCGTCGGCACCGACTTCGTTGCATCCCGCGATGTTCAGATAGGGAAGTTCGCCGTTCTTTCTGTTCATCCCGTCCAGCGCATCACGGATCAGCTTCCAGGCGGCTTCGTCCTTGCCGTCGGCAACCGCGTTCCCCGTCCCGATTAGAGCGGATGCTCCAAGGAATCTGTTCTCTTTCAGATACCGGATCATTGCCTGGTAGGCTTCCGCCTGTTTTCCACCCGCTGTCAGATCAGTATCCGAGGTGAGGATGAAAGACATCGAGCCGATCATTCCGAGAGGAACCTCTTCGTCCGCAATGGTCGTGGTGGTTGATTTTTTGGTCGGAGTATCTTTTTTCGTTTCCGCCGTGAATGAACCATGGATCGTTACATCCTGCGCCGGCATCGTGAAGGTCTCACTGTCCCATCCGCTGAATGTATACCCCTTCGCGACAGCGTTTTCCGCGATAACGACCTTGCTGCCGAATTTTCTGGCCGTTGCTTCCGGAAGCTCGGATGCACCGGAAGGAACCTTGCCGGAGTACTCATAGGAAACCGTGTACTGATTGCGGTCGTAATAGAGGTTCAGGACCAGGGAATCGTCCAGTGCGACCGTTCCGTCGGATATGGACGCTGCTTCATTGTAGCGGAAACCTTCGTAGCTGTTGGCGTCCACGCTGATCGCTTTTCCGGTCAGAGCGCTTTCTTCTTTCTTCTCGGCGAGCGTGTATCCGTCTGTGTCCGCATTTTCGAGGTAATGGTTGACCGTGTACAGGGAGGCCGGAACATGGCTGTTGGTGATCACTGCGCGGTTTGCGCCATCGCTTGCAACGGCCTTTTCATATCCGTCCGCAACTTCCGTTTCATCCGCGCTGTACCGGATCAGCTGATCGGCAGCATAGGCGTCCAGACCCGAGAAGGTGTAAGACCATCCGTTTGCTTCGGAAAGGACCGCTGTCCTGCCTTTGACCGGTTTTCCGTTTGCAAGAAGCTGCACGGAGACGCTGCCCGGACGGATCCCGTCCTTGTCGTCCGCGTCGTTCCAGACTTTCCGGACGGAAAAGCTTGTCGTGTATTTCGCGTAGACGTTGTATTCCTTCGCAGTATTCGCATTCGATGTAACTGCGGGGAGTTTATACTCGAATCCCTTGGAAAGGAGTTCCCCTTTCTCGTTGTACCAGCCCTTGAACGAGATATCCGCCTTGGATTCTTCTTTCGTCAGGGAAGGCTCATAGCTGTACACGGAGATTCCGGACTTGAACTGCTCCTCGCTGTGTGCCAGCGTGCCTTTCACATACCAGTTGACCGTAACGGAGGGTTGCCATTTCGCAAGGAAGGTAATGGTCTTCGTGCTCCCGGGCGCCTGATCCGCGCCGTCATAGGTGAAAGATCGTCCGGCAGTATAGATCGAACCGTCATCGGTGTTGTACCAGTGAACAAACCTGTAGTGACTGACCGGTGTCTTTTTCGACGGATCCGAGAACGTATGGGTGAAGCTGGAGGCGGAATCAAGATTGCTCCAGGAACCGGAACCGGTAGAAACGTTGTCGATATAACGGTAGTTCAAATACCAGTTCTGCGTCACTTCGTATACCGGGGAGATGCTGATGCGGAGATCGCCGTTTTCATCTTCGGTGAACAGTCTTGTCGAACCATCGGTGAAGTAGACCGTTGCTTCGTTGACACCGCCGGAGGACTTGTTGCAACGGAACGCGATCTTGGAGATCTCGCTGCTGCCGCCGGCCAGCGTGAATGCGTTCAGGAACTTGTAATTCGCTCCGATCCCGGAAGCTGTCCGGTTCTTGCCGCCCACATAGGAGAAGAATCCGCTGATCAGTTTGGTCTGGTTGGATGCCGTGAACGATACATACTTTGTCGCAGGAACTGCTTTTCCGCCGACAGCGCTTACGGTTGCGTCATAGATGCCGGTAATCGCAACGACGATGGACCCTTTGCTGAGCGTGTCGTATGCGGCGGTATAGGTCTTGTCTCCGCTGACGGACACGACGTTCGGCGTGAATTTCGAAAAGACATAGTAGTTTTTGTCGCTTTCAGCAGATTCCCGGACGGGCGTCTCTCCGCTGTATGCGGGAATGGAACCCTTCGCGGCGTATTCTTCCTTCAGCACTGATCCGTCCCAGTTTGTCCAGGTGATCAGGTACATTTCCGAAAAGACCGCGGTGTAGACCTGATCGCTGTCCGCTTCCTTGACCGCGGGAGTCCAGCCTTTGAACTGATATCTGCACTTCGCAGAAGCCGCTTTCTCGGGGACTGCGCCAGTATACGAGGGAATAATTCCCTCTTCCACTTCTTTTGTCATAAGGACTGTTCCGTCCGCGTTTTTCCAGGTAATGGTATAGAACACGGGAACAAGCTTGGTCTCTTCCTCTTCCGCGTCTTTGAACGTTTCTTCCTCTTCGGTTTCGAGAGCTTCGGGCAGAGCTTCTGCGATTTCTTCTTTCACCTCAGAAAGCTCTTCTGCATTTTTATCGGTATCCGCTCCGGAAGCTTCCGCGGCGGACTCCTCGGCTTTCTCCTCTTTCAGGGCCTCGGAGAGATCGGCAATCTCCTTGTCGCCAGCCTCTTCGACGGCTTCAGAAGCAGCCTGCTCCTCCTCCTTCTCTTCCCGGATTGAAGCCTCATTGACCTTAACGGAATCCGCTTCTTTGATTTCGGCGTTTTCCGCTTTCTTTTCTTCGGCAGCTGCCGCGATTTCGCTGGAAGCCGGCTTGCTTTCGGCCCTGTCTGCGACGTCTTCCGCCTTTGCTTCCTCAGCTGTGCTGGTTTTCTCTTCTGATTCCTGCTTGGCAGGACGGATCTCTTCTTTCATTTCCGAAGACTCAGAAGCTTTTTCCGTCTCCTTGACCGCCGACTTATCTGCGATCGGTTCAGACGGCATGTCCGACACATCGGATCCGTCGGCAAGAGCCGTCGGAACGAGCGCCGCAAGCATCATAACAGCGAGTGTCAGGGAAAGGATTCTCTTCAAAAACGACTTCATTTGGAACCTCCGGTTTCGGATCCGCCGCAGCAGATCTCTTTTTCATGTCTTTAGTCTAACCGGGGTGCTGTCACTAAAATAATCAAAAAAAGCAGAATAAAAAGGTAATTTATCAAAAATTTAGGATCTTCAACAAAAGTTGTGGAAAGCTTGCCTCGTTGAAGGCAGTGATAGGTATTTGATCAAGGTAAAGAAGTAGTCGTCATTGCGGTATCCGCAGCCGACACGCTTCGTGACCTTGGTCTTATTATTGAATCCTTCCAGCTTTCCGGTACTGATCGGATAAACCGTTTTAAGATCCTTGACCTGAAACACGCCTATACACTCGTGTTTGAGTACATTGAAGCTTTTTACAATACCGTCAGAATCCATAGCCATTGTAATTACATGTCCCCTGATCAGTTCGAAAAGCTTTACCGCAAGCTCACCGTTGCTTAAGGGGATGACCAGGAACCTGTTCTCAGTATTTATTCTCTATGTGGAAAATCTCTCATTTTAATTTGCGCTAAATCTTGACATAGGACCACACGGATACCCTTCTCGAGATCATCCGTAATCTCTTTCATTCTTTCATGTTGCTGATCTGCATCTCTGTCTCCTCTTTTTTGGTAAAAGAAAAACGCCTGCAAAGCAGACGTTTAACCAGACAAACTGGAATTTGTCAGTGTGCCGGTCAAAGTGATCTCTGCATACAATACATGGTATGCCCCTTCGGATAATCCTCAAGCACGCCGGTCACTGTCCCATAACCATTCTTTCGGAAAAACCCAACGTTCCAATCATATGCTTCAAGAAACACGACGTCGGCCCCGTTTTCTTTGGCCTCCCGCTCATACTCGCGGAGCAGCCGGGTACCGATCCCTTGCCCCCGGTATGGCTCGTCCACCCAGAGCGCATCGATATCCGTGCCGTTCCATCCGTCTACGCCACCGACAAGACCGGCTATGATCCTGCCGTTCTCATCCGTGACCTTTTTCTCGATGGAAACGTATTCGTGCCCGCGCGGCGCGAATGCTTCGACGTGTCTGCGCAGTCTGCCGGAGAGGAACTCCGCATCCTCTTTGCCGCCCGGGACGATCTCATATTTATTGGTGTTTGAAGGATCGTGTTCAATTGCGGTTTGATCGAGCCTTTTCGTCATGAAATAGTGCTCATGTCCCTTCGGAACACCCGTCATCGTGTCATTCACCATATAGCCGTGGTTTTCGTAGAACGATTTTGCCTGAAAATCGAAAGTTCCGACCATGGCGAGATAGCAGTCAAGCTCTTTTGCTCTCTTCTCAGTCTCCTTGATCAGCGCGGAGGCAATACCCTGACGACGGTATGCTTCCTCTACCCACAGATCGAATATCGACGCTGTCTTCCGTTCATCGACTGTCAGAATACATCCGCCGAGAAGACTTCCTTTTTCATCTGTGACTTTATACACGAATTCTTCTTCCTCGGCACCTTCTTCAGGCGGAGCGATGGTATCGAACACCCGGCCTGCCTGTTCTTCAATGTATTCAGCGTCTTCTTCAGAACAATGCATCATATTGAATGACATTTCATTTCCTCCTCAAATCCCGATTAGCTGAGATCATTATCCCAAAGAAGGAATGTCATCGCAACCGCGGGAAGTCAATGTTTTCAATGACTTTATCGGATGAATTTTCATTCGGAATCATTGTATATATGAGGGAGGAGACAACCGGGAAAAAGACGATAAATACCTGTCAAAAAAACATGATTAAAATAAAAATGTAGTAAAATGTAGTAAATCTGAAAAAACAGCTTAGAAAATGGTCGTTGAAAATGTATAAAAGCACGGTTTATGCATTTAGAATGGAAGGCTGATGCTGATCCGAGTTGTACCCCCATCAATAACGGAAGCGAAAAAATAAAAGTCCCGAAAACGTTGATTTTTCGGGACTTTTTTGGCGTGCCTGGGAGGATTCGAACCTCTGCCCTTTGGAGTCGGAGTCCAACGCTCTTTCCAGCTGAGCTACAGGCACACAATAAAGTTTATGCATTTTTCAAGAACCATAGACCGTCAGCGTCGGAGTCTGTCACTCTATCCAACTGAGCTACAGGCACAGGGCGCGGCTGGGATTCATGGACCGGCGTACCGGAAGCGTGACCCGTTCGTGATCACCCCGCGGATCTTTCCGCGATGGTTTTGCGCGCGAAAATAATTATATCACATCGATTCAGTCAGGACAATATCGAATCGTATCGATCGCTTCTTCAATGGTCGCGACGGAAATCAAAGTAACGCCGTCGGCAGCTTTCGGATGCGCCGATTTCGGAACGATGACCCTGCGGTATCCCAGCCGGGCGCATTCCTTCAGTCTGGTGTCCAGCTGCGCCACGCTTCGGAGTTCCCCGGTCAGTCCGAGTTCTCCGATGCAGGCGGTGTCGGGAGGAAGAGGATGGCGGTAGAAAGCGGAGGCAACGCAGAGAGCGACCGCAAGATCCACGCCGCGTTCATCCAGACGGAGATTGCCGACGACATTGATGTACACGTCCTGATCGGAAAGCCTGATCTGGGCCTTCTGTTCCAGAACGGCGAGCAGGAGGCTCAATCTGCCCGCGTCAACTCCGGAGGCGGTTCTGCGGGGACTTCCGAAGGAGGTCGGATTCAGCAGCGCCTGAATTTCCGCGAGCATTGGCCTGGAACCTTCCACCGTGCAGGTAACCGCGCACCCCGGATACCGTTCACCGGAAAGGAACAGCCTTGACGGGTCGGTGACCTGCTGCATGCCGGTATCCGTCATTTCGAAGACACCGATCTCGTTCGTGGACCCGAAACGGTTCTTGACCGCGCGAAGGAGGCGGAGCCCTGCGTGCCGGTCTCCTTCAAAATAGAGAACGGTGTCGACGATATGTTCCAGAACACGGGGACCGGCAATCGCGCCTTCTTTTGTGACGTGTCCGACGATCAGCACGACCGTGCCGTTTTCCTTGGCGTATCTGGTCAGTTCGGCGGTACAGAGCCTGACCTGACTGACGCTTCCGAGCGCGCTTTCGGATTCCTCGGAATAAAGGGTCTGGATGGAATCGACGATCAGGATGTCGCATTTGGTAGCCTTGGCCTGGTCCAGAATGCGTTCGAGAGAGGTTTCGCACAGCAGCAGGATGTCCCCGCTGACTTTCAGACGGTCCGCCCGGAGCTTCAGCTGGGCGGAACTCTCCTCTCCGGACGCGTACAGCACGGTGCTGTTTGCGGACATGGAGTCAGCTGCCTGCATCAGTAACGTGGATTTTCCGATTCCGGGATCCCCGCAGAGAAGCGCGACCATGCCGGACAGCAGTCCGCCGCCCGTCACTCTGTCAAGCTCGGACATGCCGGTCGAGATCCTGGCTGTATGGCGGACCGACACCTCGGAAAGATGCTGAACGGCTCCGCCGGATGAGGCCGGACGTATCTTGATCTGCTGGTCTTCCACGATGGTGTTCCAGCTGCCGCATGCGGGACAGCGCCCGAGCCATTTCATGCTCTCGAACCCGCATTCCCCGCAGATATAAACTGTCTTCGTTTTTGCCATGGTTACAGTGTATCACGGATAACAGCATTTTCAACAAAGTGAAAATCATATGATATAATATAATTTACGAAAAAAAGGAACAGTATCTATGGAGGCATAAAAATGACGAAAGTTGATATATTCTCCGGATTCCTCGGAGCAGGGAAAACAACGCTGATCCGCAAACTGATCCGGGAGGCGTATCAGGGCGAGAAACTGGTTCTGATCGAAAATGAGTTCGGCGAGATCGGTATCGACGGGACATTCATGCAGGATGCGGGGATTGAAGTAACGGAGCTGAACTCCGGCTGCATCTGCTGCTCGCTTGTGGGTGATTTCGGGAAAGCGCTCAAGATGGTGGTCGACACCTATGCGCCCGACAGGATCCTGATCGAGCCCTCCGGCGTCGGCAAGCTTTCCGACGTGACGCTGGCGGTGGAATCGTCCGGCGCGAAAGATCTCGTGATCAATTCCATGACGACCGTGGTGGACGCCAAAAAAGCAAAGGCATACATCGCCAATTTCGGCGAGTTCTACAACAACCAGATCGAAGCTGCGAGCTGTATCGTGCTCAGCCGGACGGATGATATCTCCGAAAAGAAACTTGCGGACGTCGTTGCGCTTCTGAAACAGCACAATCCGAACGCGACGGTCATCACGACGCCGTGGCCGCAGCTCGACGGGGAGACGATCCTGTCCGCCATGGAAAAGAAAGACACGCTTGCGGAAGCGCTGAAAGAACTGGCTGAACAGGCGGAACATGAAGAACATCATCACCATCACCATGATGAGGATGAGGACGAACATGAAGAACATCATCACCATCACCATGATGAGGATGAGGATGAGGACGAACATGAGCATCATCACCACCATCATCACGACGAGGATGAGGATGAGGACGAACATGAGCATCATCACCACCATCACCACGACGAAGATGAGGATGAGGACGAGCATGAATACCATCACCACCATCATGACGGGCACGGGCATCACCATCATCATCACGGCCATGACGCGGACGAGGTGTTCGTAAGCTGGGGACTGGAAACGCCAAGAAAGTATTCCGAAGAGGAACTGAAAGCCATTCTGGCGAAACTGGATGACCCGGAGACGTACGGAATCGTTCTCCGCAGCAAGGGCGCGGTCGATTCGACCGACGGGACATGGATTTATTTCGACTATGTTCCCGAAGAGACCGATATACGGCGCGGGGCAACGTCCGTGACAGGCAGGATCTGCGTGATCGGGTCTCAGTTGAAAGAAGACGCTTTGAAGGAGCTGTTCGGCGTATGACGGATATCCCGGTATTTCTGTTCACGGGTTTCCTGGATTCCGGGAAAACGACATTCATCCAGAGCGTGCTTTCTGATCCGGGCTTCAACAAGGGTCAGCGGATCCTTGTGCTGCAGTGCGAGGAGGGGGAGGAGGAACTGGATCCCTCGGAGTTCGCCTCCAGCGACAACGTGTTCATTGAAACGGTACTGGATCAGAAAAAACTGACAGAAGCGCTTCTGGACAGACTGACAAACAAATATGACGCGGAGCAGGTCGTGGTGGAATACAACGGCATGTGGCTCCTGACGGATTTCTTCCAGATCCTTCCGAGGGAGTGGGTCATCGCGGGCGAGACCATGTTCGCGGACAGCACGACGTTTCTGCAGTATAACGCCAATATGCGCCAGCTTGTTTTCAACAAGCTGAACACAGCGGAGATGATCGTATTCAACCGCGTTCCCAAATCCATGGACCGGATGGAACTGCATAAAATCGTCCGCGGAGCGAACAGACAGGCGCAGATCGTCTACTCCGATGAAAACGGAAAGGCGGAATACGATGAGATTGTCGATCCGCTGCCCTTTGATGTCAATGCACCGGTGATCGAGATCGAAGACAAGGACTACGCTCTGTTTTACGTGGATCTGATGGAGAACACGAAAACATATGTCAACAAAACGGTCAGCCTGAATGTGATGGCGCTCTCGGAGAAGGGAATGCCCAGGAAAACGTTCGCGGTCGGCAGGCAGCTGATGCAGTGCTGCGTGGAGGATATCCAGTTTGCGGGACTTGCCTGCCTGTACGATCATCCGGAGCAGATCTGTTCCAAACGGTGGTATAAGGTTGAGGCGAAAGTAATAGAACGGTTTACATCTCTTTACGGCAAAAAGGGCCCCGTTCTGGTTCTCAGCTCGATCCGGCCGTCTTCCGAGCCGGAAGAACCCGTTGCCACGTTTTATTGAGTATGGATGAAGGAATCAAAAACGGATCCGGACCCTACGACGATATTATCGGGCTTCCCCATCATCAATCGGTCAAACACGCAAGAATGCCGCTGATGAAACGGGCTGCGCAGTTTGCTCCGTTTGACGCCCTGTCCGGTTACGGGGACGTGATACGGGAGACCTCGCGCGAAACGGCTGAGAGGGTGCAGCCGGAGGAGGACGCGTGGCAGGAACTGGACAGAAGGCTCCGTTTTCTGCTGAACCGCGGAGAGGACAGACCGGAGGCGGACTTCCGGTATTTCGCGGAGGACGGGAAGAAAGCCGGAGGGGAATACCGGACGAAGCGAGGCAGCGCCAGCCGGGTCGACCTGTACAGAAGGGAGCTCGTTCTGTCAGACGGAACGCGGATTCCGCTGGACGATCTGGTTTCCATCGAAAGCGATGCTTTTTCGGAAATGATTGAAGATTACTGAGGGGAGGTCCGGATACGGTGCGTACGGACAACAGAAACGACTGTGAGCTGAGGGAGATTTCGATCCTTCCGGATTACACGAAAACTGCCGGCGGATCTGCGCTCATCAGCTGGGGAAACACGCGGGTGCTCTGCACCGCGCTTCTGGAAAGCGGTACGATGCCGTTCCTCAAAAACACGGGGAAAGGGTGGCTGACAGCCGAATATGCCATGCTTCCGTCTTCCACCGGCGCAAGGAAGAAGAGGGGAACGGACGGAAGAGCGACGGAGATCCAGCGTCTGATCGGCAGAAGCCTCCGGGAGTCGGTTGATCTGATTCGGCTCGGGGAGAACGTCATCTACGTCGACTGCGATGTCCTCCAGGCGGACGGCGGGACGCGGACTGCGTCCATTACAGGCGCGTATGTCGCGGTCCGGCTCGGGATCCGGAAGTGGCTGCAGGAAGGGCGGATCCAGGAGGATCCCTTCCTTCATCAGATTGCGGCGGTGTCGGCGGGCATCGTGGATGACCGCGTGCTGCTGGATCTCTGCTATCAGGAGGATTCCAGAGCGCAGGTGGACATGAATATCGTCATGAACGAACAGGGGGATTATATCGAACTGCAGGGAACCGGCGAGGGGAGAGGATTCAGCCGGACGGAACTGGACACGATTCTGGAATATGGAAAGACGGGGATCCTTACACTCTTTGCGCTTCAGAATGCTGCGATCGGATAAGCCTGTCCTCCATGTGCGGGCTTCCGCCCGGAAGTCCGGGAATCACGGCAAGAGAAAAAACTACGCACCGCTGAAAGATGCCGTGCGTATTTTCTTTACCTGCAGCCCTGCGGATCGCTCCGCACGGCAGACCGTGCAGGATCGGAAAACGGCATGTCATGGAAGAAACCTCATCGCCGACAGTAAGAGAAGTATGCACGGAAGGGCGGTAAATTTGATATACTGATTCCGATCAGCCGTCTACGGATCACAGAAGGGAGAAGCCGGCGCGGCCGGCGGGTATGAAAATGAAAGCGATAGTAACAGTCGTCGGAAAAGACAGTGTCGGGATCATCGCGGGAGTCTGCCAGATCCTTGCGGAGTTCGGGATCAATATCCTGGACATCAGCCAGACGATCATGCAGGGATATTTTACGATGATGATGATCGTGGATCTGGACGGATGCAGCATTCCGTTCAGGGAGCTGAGCGGGACGCTGTCCGATTACGGAAATACCAGAGGCCTGTCCATCCGGATCCAGCGCGAGGATACATTCGACGCCATGAACCAGCTGTAGAGGAGTAAGGAATGCTCAGCCATAACAATATTTTTGACACGATTGCCATGTTTGACCAGCAGCATCTGGATATCCGCACCATCACGATGGGGATATCCCTGTTGGACTGTGCGTGCGAGGATACGGGAAGATGCGTGCAGCGGATGTACGATAAGATCGCAAGAAAGGCGGAGCGTCTGGTCTCCGTCGGAGAAGCGATCGAAAACGAGTACGGGATCCCCATCGTGAACAAAAGGATCTCCGTGACCCCGATCGCCATCGCCGCCTCGGGCTGCGACACGGACGACTATACCGTGTTCGCGAAGATGATGGAACGGGCAGCGGAAGCCTGCGGCGTGAATTTCATCGGTGGGTTTTCCGCGCTCGTGCAGAAGGGCTTTACCCCCGGCGACCTGAAACTGATCCGGACCATTCCGCGTGCGCTGTCGGAGACGGAACTTGTCTGCAGCAGCGTCAACATCGGATCTACAAAAGCCGGTATCAATATGGACGCCGTTGCCATGATGGGGAGGATCGTGAAAGAGACGGCGCATCTGACTGCGGACAGAGATGCGATCGGGTGTGCAAAACTGGTGGTCTTCTGCAATGCGGTGGAGGATAATCCGTTCATGGCGGGCGCATTCCACGGAATCAGCGAGGCGGATTCGGTCATTCATGTCGGCGTTTCCGGACCGGGCGTGGTATACCATGCGCTTCAGGGATGCAGAGAAGCGCCGCTGAACGTGGTCGCGGAAACGGTGAAAAAGACTGCGTTTCAGATTACGAGAATGGGCCAGATGGTTGCCGCGGAAGCTTCGAAACGCCTCGGAACGGAGATGGGTATCGTGGACCTTTCCCTTGCGCCGACGCCGGCGGTCGGGGACAGTGTTGCCCGGATACTGGAAGAGATGGGGCTTGAAACGTGCGGAACGCACGGAACAACCGCCGCGCTTGCCCTGCTGAACGATTCCGTAAAAAAAGGAGGCGTCATGGCTTCCGGACATGTGGGAGGACTTTCGGGCGCATTCATTCCCGTGTCTGAGGACGAGGGGATGATCGCGGCCGCGGAGGACGGTACGCTGAACATGGATAAGCTGGAAGCAATGACCTGCGTCTGTTCGGTCGGAATCGATATGGTCGCGATCCCGGGAGATACGGATGCAGAAACTATATCGGCCATTATCGCGGACGAAGCGGCGATCGGGATGGTCAACAGCAAAACGACTGCGGTCAGGATACTGCCGGTCGAAGGGAAGCACGTCGGCGATCGGATCGAGATGGGAGGACTTCTGGGCTCCGCCCCGATCATGCCCGTACATAAGAAATCCTCCTCGGCATTTATCCGCCGCGGAGGAAGAATTCCCGCACCTCTTCAGAGCCTGAAAAACTGATTCCTGAATCAGACAAAGAAACCGTTTTCCGAGAGGAAACGGATGGAACGCTCTGTGTTTTCCAGATTCCCCGTCTCCAGCGTGACGGGGATGTTTTTATTCAGACCCCTGTACAGCCGGTCGATCGTGCCCCACGGAATGGATCCCTCTCCGAGCGGAAGATGCTCGTCAAAAAAACCGTGATTGTCAGACAGATGGAGATACCCGATTCTGTCTCCCAGCGCGTCGAACCATTTTTCCGGAGGAACCCGGGAATAATTGGCGTGGCCGATGTCGAGACAGCAGTTCACATGGCGCCGGTCGGCGTGTTTCATAATTGCTGAAAGCGGATCCGGATCCAGATCGAAACTGTTTTCGAGAAAGACGCGAAGTCCGTATTGTTCCGCGATTTCCGTGTAGAAAGAAGCCGCAAGTTCGGCGTGGCGAACCAGATAGTCACCCCGGAGAAACGGGAAACAGGAACAGTGGAACACGATGTTGGACGCATGCACGTGCACGGCCATCGTACAGCTTTCATGCACCCGCTTCTGCGACAGAAGAGCGAAATCTCTGTCCGCACTGAACGGATTGACATCGATGTAGGCTCCGTGTACCGACTCCGTGATGCCGCAGGAGAAATACCAGCCGAGACAGCGTTCAAACTCTTCCGCGGATTCCGTTGCCCGGATCCTTGTCAGCTCGTGCGTTTCAAACGCGAACGAATACTTGGCCGCCAGGCCGGCCCACTTTTCCTTTTCATGATAGGAAGGCTGAATCTGCAGCATGGACTACCTCCCCAGTTGCCTGTAACGCAGGGCAAACCGCTTCATTTTTTCCAGCAGGGTGCGCTTCTTGGGCGTGTCCTGCTCGGCCTCCTCGAGGTACTCGCTGATTGTCCGGCAGGCGTCAAGATAGTCGTCGGTCAGTTCCCGCATGCGGATGCTCATATGTTCCATGATCTTCAGGATCTTTTCCGGCTTGTTATTGAAATAGTCGCTGAACCCGTCAATCGTGATCTCCAGCAGCTGTGTTCCGTTCTCTTCCACGACGATGGTGGCAGAACGCGGCATGGTGTCGAGAAGGCCGAGCTCTCCGAAGTATTCCCCGGCATGCAAGACGGTGAGGCGTTTTTCATCCGGCCCGCCGTATCCTGCGTAGACGCCGACGGAACCCCAGCGGATATCGTACATGGAGGAACCGTATTCTCCCTCCCGGAATACAATATCGCCTTTGTTGTAGCGGACAGGGTCGAAGGTTGCGTTCATGGGCGTTCGCTCCGTTTTTTCTATATGATACCACGGACGGGATTCCGGAGAACAGATATCTGCGGAAACTCGGAACGGCGAGGGATTTTTGATTCAGGGGGGGATATGATATAATCAGAACAAGTTATCAATGCGGTGTCCGGCACGGAACAAGCAGAACGACGGGAAGGCGGAACAATATGAAGGTAGTACTGAAAGATCTCACGAAACGCTTCAAGAGTCGCGTAAAGGGCGACCCGGATGTAATTGCAGTCAACGATTTTGATTTTGAGATTCCGGACGGGCAGCTGGTCGCGCTGCTGGGGCCCTCCGGATGCGGGAAAAGCACCATGCTGAACCTGATTTGCGGTCTCGAGAAGCCGACCGAAGGGAGAATCTTCTTCGGAGAGGACGACGTAACGGACTTGCCCCCGGAAAACAGGGGAGTCGGGATGGTGTTTCAGAACTACGCTCTGTATCCCCATATGACGGTGGCGCAGAATATCATGTTCCCGCTGCAGAATCTCAAGGGGGACCAGAAGCTTTCCAAGGAAGCGATGAGCGAAAAGGCGTTGGAAGCGGCGCGCCTTGTGCAGATCGAACAGCTGATGGATCGCAAGCCCGGCGAGATGTCGGGCGGCCAGCAGCAGCGCGTGGCGATCGCCAGAGCGCTGGTGAAACGGCCGAGGGTCCTCCTGCTGGACGAACCGCTTTCCAATCTGGACGCGCGTCTCCGTCTCCAGACAAGGGAGGAGATCCGGAGGATTCAGAGAGAGACGAAAATCACGACCCTGTTTGTCACGCATGACCAGGAGGAAGCGATGAGTATTTCCGATATGATCGTGGTCATGAAAGCGGGGATCCTTCAGCAGATCGGGAAACCGCAGGAGGTCTACGACGATCCCGTCAATCTGTTTGTCGCGAAGTTCCTCGGAACGCCCGCGATCAACGTTTTTGACGGAAGCATCCGCGACGGGAAGTTGTACGTCGGGGATGACTGCATCCTGGACGTCGGGGATATCCCCGATCAGGAGGTATATGCCGGCATCCGCCCGGAGGGATTTATCCCGGACGAGAACGGGCCTCTCTGCTGCGGGCTGACCGGCATCGAAGTCATGGGCCGCGATACCAGCGTGGTTTCCACGCATCCCGCCGCGCCAGGCGCTATCATCCGTTCCATTGTGAGCACCGAATGCAGGATCGACACTTCCCTGCCGACGGTCCGCTTCTCCGTGAAGCCGTATAAGACCCTGATCTACAGCAGGGATACGGAAGAGCGGATCCGCTTCCGTTTCTGAGGGGCAAGAAGATGAAGAACAATCAGATGAAAGGGTGGCTGTACCTGCTGCCGGCGCTTCTGTTTCTCGGCGCCTTCATGATTTATCCTCTTGTCGACGTTGTCGTATATTCCTTCGAGGAGGGATATAACTCCGCGTCGCAGACCTTCTTCGGGACAGGGCTGTACAATTATTCCTACGTGCTGCACGATCCGTATTTTCTGCAGGCGGTCAAGAACACGTTTATCCTTGTGATCTTTACGGTCCCGATCTCGACCGGGCTTGGGCTGCTGATTTCGCTCGGACTGAATTCCATTAAGAAACTGAAAGACCTGTATCAGACCGTGTTCTTCCTTCCCTATGTCACGAACACCCTCGCGGTGGGACTTGTCTTCATGATCCTGTTCAAGAAAACGGCGTACACGGACGGCATGGTCAATCTCCTGATCAATCTGTTCGGAGGGGCGTCGGTCGATTTTATCGACGGTCCCTACTGGGCGAAAATGTTCGTCATGTGCTTCTATACGATCTGGATCGTTCTCCCGTTCAAGATCCTGATCCTGACCAGCGCGCTGGCGTCAGTCGACCAAGTCTACTATAACGCCGCGAAGGTGGACGGTACGTCCAAATGGCGGATCTTCACGAAGATCACGCTGCCGATGATCTCTCCCATGATCTTCTACCTTGTGATCACGGGCTTCATCGGGGCGTTCAAAGCGTACAGCGACGCGGTCGCCCTGTTTGGAACGGACCTGAACGCGGCAGGGATGAATACGATCGTGGGGTATGTATACGACATGCTGTACGGAAACAGCGGCGGATATCCGTCCTACGCTTCCGCAGCCGCGCTGATCCTGTTTGCCATCGTGCTCACCATCACCTGCATCAACCTGCTGGTCAGCAGAAAAAACGTCCAGTACTGAGGAGACCGCCATGGAAAAACAGACAGAATACGACAGAATCGAAAAAAGAGCCCGAACAAGAAAACGGGTCGGGAACACGGTCACCTATACGCTTCTGACATTCTGGGCGGTCATGGTGCTGTTCCCGTTCTACTGGATGGTGCTGAGTTCCGTAAAGAGCTACAGTTCGTATAACGGGGAATATGTTCCGAGCTTTTTCACGCTGTCCCCGACGATTCAGAACTATGTCGACGCGTTCACAACTGTACCGCTGGCAAGATACTTTACCAACACGCTGATCTTTACGGTCGCGACAACGCTCCTGATGCTCGTTGTGATCGTGCTTTCCGCCTTCGCGTTCGCAAGGCTGGACTTCAAAGGGAAAAACCTCGTGTTCACGGCGTTCCTCGCCCTGATGATGATCCCGAACGAGCTGGTGATCATCACCAACTTCCAGACGATCACGAATCTGGGGATGCGGAACACGTTCTGGGGCCTGATCCTCCCGTCCGTGACGTCGGTCTTTTACATATATCTCCTCAAGGAGAACTTTGAACAGGTTCCGGAGGAGCTGTACAAAGCCGCAAAAGTGGACGGGACCTCGGATCTGAAATACCTGTTCAAGGTCATGATCCCGATCTGCCAGCCCACGATCGTCACGATCGTGATCCTGAAGGTGATCGAATGCTGGAACTCCTACGTGTGGCCGCGCCTCATCACCGACGATGAAGCGTACTTCCTCGTTTCGAACGGCATCCAGGAGATCCGTGAGAACGGGTTCGGCAGGGAGAACATTCCCGCGATGATGGCGGCGGTCGTGGTCATTTCCGTTCCGCTGATCGTTCTGTTCCTGATCTTTCACAAGAAGATCATGGCCGGCGTGTCGAGAGGGGGTACGAAAGGATGAGGAGCAGAGTACGGAAGTCCGCCGCCGTGATCCTTGCCCTTGCCGTGCTGTGCGACGTTTTTGCCGGCTGCCACGGTTCGGTCGGGGCGGACGCATTCGCCATTCCGGAGGAATTCGATACGCAGGGGCAGTATGCCATTACGTTCTGGGCCAAGAATGACACGAACCGGACGCAGGTTGCCATCTACAGGAAGGCAATCGCGGATTTTCAGGAGTATTATCCGAACGTTACGGTGAATCTCAGACTGTACACGGATTACGGAAAGATCTATAACGACGTGATCAGCAATATCGCCACGGGCACGACCCCGAACGTGTGTATCAGCTATCCGGATCATATCGCGACCTATCTGACCGGCGTCAATACCGTCGTGCCGCTGGAGGATCTGTTCCGGGACGCCCGGTACGGCCTCGGCGGGAGCGAGGTCCGGTTTGAAGCCCCGCGCACCGAGGAGGTCGTTCCGGAGTTTCTGAACGAATGCCGGATCGGAGAGCATTTCTACGCGATCCCCTTCATGCGCTCCACCGAAGCGCTGTATATCAACAAGACCTATGTGGAGAAACTCGGGTATGAGATCCCGGACGTGCCGACCTGGGATTTCGTCTGGGAGGTGGCGGACGCCGCCACGGAGAAGGACGCCGGAGGCGTATACAAGGTGAACGGGCAGAAGGTCATGATCCCGTTCATATACAAATCCACGGACAATATGATGATCCAGATGCTGAAGCAGCGCAACGCGGGCTATTCCGATGCGGAAGGCGGGATCGAGATCTTCAACGACACGACAAAGGAGATCCTGTACACGGTGGGAGAGCACGCGGGGAAAGGCGCGTTCTCCACGTTCAAGATCTCCAGCTATCCCGGGAACTTCCTGAACGCCGGGCAGTGCATCTTCGCCATCGATTCGACGGCCGGAGCGACATGGATGGGATCCAACGCGCCGCTGATGGATATCAGCGCGGACAAGGTCGTCCCGTTCGAGACGGAAGTCAGAATGATCCCGCAGTTCGACCCGGCGCATCCGAAAATGATCTCCCAGGGACCGTCGATCTGCGTGTTCAACAAGAAGGATCCGCAGGAAGTGCTCGCTGCGTGGCTGTTCGCCCAGTTCCTGCTGACGGACGGCGTGCAGACCGCCTATGCCGAAACGGAAGGGTATGTTCCCGTAACGCTCCGGGCGGAACAGTCGGCGGAGTATCAGGATTACCTTTCGAGAGAGGGAGAGGACAACAAAACCTATTACGACGTGAAGATCCGCGCGTCGAAGCTTCTGATGGAAAATACCGGGAATACGTTTGTTACGCCTGTTTTCAACGGATCGACCTCGCTCAGGGACGCCGCGGGGCAGATGATTGAGAACGTTGCCAAATCGGTCAGGCGGAAGGAGAAGATCGACGACGCGTATCTTGAGAAGCTGTTCGACGACGTGACTGCGCTTTACAGGCTCAATCAGCTTTCAAGCGCAAATACGTCCGGGAGAAAGGATCTCGGACCGCTGCCGAAGACGTCGGTGGCCCTGCTGGCCGCACTCTGTACCGCATGGGTGCTGATCGGCGTCTATGTCCTCGTGAACAGGCTGAGGAAAAAGGATAAGAAATGAACTGGATCCTGCGGCGAATGAGACCGGGAGGTGTGGAATGATCCGCAACATCGTTTTTGACATGGGCAATGTGCTCCTGCGGTTCGACCCGGACCGCTTTATGGACCGTGTCGGCCTGACGGAGCCTTCGGACAGGGAATGGATGGACAGGGAGGTTTTCCGTTCCGTCGAATGGGCGAAGACCGACCGCGGTTCCCTGACGCCCGATGAAGCGGCGCGGATCATGAAGCCCCGGGTTCCGGAACATCTGCGGCCTTTCGTGGACAGACTGGTGTGCGGATGGGCGGACGAGATCCTGCCGATGCCCGGCATGGCGGATCTGATCGGCGAACTGAAGGCGGCGGGTTACCGAATCTATCTGCTCAGCAACGCCGGGACCAACCACGGCGAATACTGGACGAGGATCCCGGGGAGCGATCTGTTCGACGGGCTGGTCGTATCGGCGGAAGTGGGATGCATCAAGCCGGAGCGTGAAATTTATGGGATCCTGATCGACCGGTTTTCCCTCGTGCCGGAGGAGTGCGTGTTCGTCGACGATCTTCCTCTGAACGTGGAAGCGGCGACCCGGTGGGGGATGCGCGGCATCGTATTTCATGAGGACGCTGGGGAGCTGCTGAGAAAACTGAAGGAAATCGGCGTGGACCTCCGCGGACGCGCATAGGCGCTTTTCATCGTCCAAAATGCGAATTTATGCGGAATTTCATGTGACAATTGTTGATTTGTCGAATCTTTTCAGTATAATGAAACTGTTCGATGAACGATAAAATGAAGGAAGGAATCAGAAAATGAAAAAGATAGTTGCATGCATGCTCGTATTATTGATGGCTCTTGCGGCAGTCGGCTGCGCCAAGAAGACCGAGGCGCCGGCAGCGGAAAAGGATATTTTCGCGAAATCCGAGGGCGTCATGTCCTATGCGGATTATGTCGCTGCGGAAGACGGAGCTGACATTGTGATTGAAGCATTTGTGCAGGCGATCGCCTACAATGCAACCTATGGCAATGCTTCTCTGTTCCTCGCAGATAAAGACGGCGCATATTATGTGTACAGAATGCCCTGCACGGACGCGGATGCTGCAAAGCTGACCGTTGGATCCAAGATCAAAGTGACCGGCCAGAGAGGATCCTGGTCCGGCGAGCTGGAAGTCGCGGAGGGGACGGCCACCTATGAGCTTCTGGAAGGAAACTATGTCGCGCCGGCGGTTGACGTCACCGACGATATGGACGCAGAGGACGTACTGGTCCAGAAAATGAATCAGCGTATCGCCATCAAGGGAGCGGAAGTCGTTGCCTCCCCGATCGAGGGCGATGCGACGGAATATGTGTTCTGGTACGGCTGGGAGAATACGGCACAGCCCGGCGAGAACGCAGACCTGTATTTCAATGTCGCTGTGAACGGCGTCAACTACAATCTCTGCGTTGAGTCCGACGAGTGCGGCCAGGATACGGACGTCTACAAAGCGGTCGAAGGCCTGAAGATCGGCGACAAGGTGGATCTGGAAGGATTCCTGTACTGGTACAACGGCGCGAACCCGCACATTACCTCCGTTGTGAAAGCCGGCTGACCTGCCTGACAGAATCGGATAACACAAGGCTGCCCGAACGGGGCAGCCTTTTTCATTTGTCTGTTTTGCAAACCGGAACAGGATCGGAAGACATTTGGTTGCTGCTTGCGGGATCATTTCAGCTTTCCGGGTCTGCCGCAGAAGACGATGTCCATGCCGGCATGATCGGATGACCCGTCCCATTCCCTGACGCAGACGCGGCCGACCTTGCTGCTTGCCTCCACGATATACTTGGTCCCGTCCACTTCACCGAGATAGACGGCGGCATGGTGGATGCCCATATACCGCTTGCAGTGCGGCGCCGTGCTGCAGGTGCAGACGATGCCGGGCTTGTATGCAAAGAACATGAAGTCCCCGGGTTTCAGATCGGTATACTTGACCTCGTGCTTTTTCAGCGTTTCCGCCTGCCAGTCCGAACGCCTCGGGAGCGTGATCCTGTTGTCCAGGCCCGCATAGAACAGAAGCATGCTGCAGTCGATGTTGCCTTCCCTTGTACCGTAGTACCGTCCGGTATATCGGAGAGCGGACAGAACGATGGCTTCGCCGGTATGGTGGGTCTCATCGAGAGAGTCGATGTACGCCTGCACGTCGTCCGCGTTTTCGCGCGTGAGCTTCGTCCCGCTGTAGAGGCAGTTCTTGATGTTGATCGTCTTGTTCGGCTGCGGACGGTCGGAAGTGACGCGGATCTTGCAGACGGCCCTGTTTCCCGTCCCGTCGTTCGCTTTTGCCGTGATGGTGGCGGTCCCTTTTTTGAGCCCGACCACGACGCCGTACTCGTCGATCAGCGCAATGGACTTATCCGAGCTCTTCCACGTCGTCGTGCTGCACTCGTTGTCGTCCGAATAGCAGTATGAGATCAGCTGGCAGACGCCGCCGCCGTAAATGTCCGTTTCGGAAAGATTGAGATAGAAAGCGGGTTTCGGCGTTGCGTCCGGATCCGGGGTATCCTTCGGGGATTCCGTCTTTTTTGCCCGGGGCGTTTTTGTCGGCTTGGGCGAAGGGGTCGGTTCCTCGGTCGGCTCCGGCGTAGGCGTCGGTTCCGGCGTCGGCGTCGGGGAAGGCGTCGGAGTGGGGGTGCACGGTACGGGAGACGCCGCGCGGACGACGGAGAGATCCACAAGAACCGGTTCGGGCGACGGAGACGCGGTCGGTTCCGGAGGGTCGGCCACGACCGCCTCGTGAGAGGCGCAGGCAGCGAGGGAGAGCGCAAGGCAGACCGAAATAACGACCGTTTCCGCCGCCCGCTTCACTCGCAGTATTCCGTTTGCCAGGTTATTCGTATCCATCGTGAACCGCCCGCTGATATTTCAGCATAAACGTACCATGCGGAGGAGGAATCATCCATGCGCGAAGGGAACAGTTTTCTATTTTTTAACATTATGTCCATCCCGGGATGAGGCGCCGGAAGGGGCTGAAAATGTCACAATTCACACAATTACATTTGTATTTGTTTTAACAATTTTCAGGTATGATATGATATGGAATAAGCGAAATCAGGAGCGATCACTATGAAGCGTTTTTTTCAGAATATCGGTTACAGATTCAGTCAGTGGATGCAGGGCAGATACGGAACGGACGAGCTGTCCCGGTTTATGACGATCGCCGGCACGGTGCTGCTGGTTCTTTCCTTCTTCCGGAAGCTGTCGTTTCTGTGGTTTCCGGCAATGGCGATCCTGATCCTGTCCCTGTTCCGCGTCTACTCGAAGAACATGGACAAGCGGCTTGCCGAACGGAACTGGTATCTCGGGATCCGCTCCAAGGCCGCGTCGTATATCATGCTCTTCAAGAAGAAATGGAAGGACCGGAAAACGCACGTTTATTTCAAATGCCCGGGCTGCGGGAAGATCCTGCGCGTTCCGAGAGGGAAGGGGACGCTGAAAGTCAGATGCCCGCAGTGCGGACGGGAAATCATTAAAAAGACCTAATCACGGAACGGACCGCTGTTTCAGGGGGAATAAATGGTTCAGGACCCGTACAGAGTTCTGGGCGTGCCGAGAGGCGCGACGCAGGACGAGATCAAAAAAGCATACAGGAAAAAGGCAAAGGAATGTCATCCGGATTTTCACCCGGACGATCCGAAAGCCAGTGAAAAAATGAACGAGGTGAATGAAGCGTACGATATGCTCATGAACCCCGATAAGTATGCTTCCCGCCAGAGACAGGAGCAGAGCCGTCAGCAGTATTCCAACCAGTACGGATCCTATTCCCAGTACGGAAACGGATCGTCCTCGGGCCAGTACGGTTCCTACAACCCCTACGGCAACAGGTCGTCCCAGTACGGAGGAGGCTCCTATTACGGAGGACAGTACCGGAACAACGGCGGATACAGGGGAACCGGCGGATGGTACAGTGATTTCGGAGGATTCGATTTCAATGATTTCTTCGGCGGTGCTTACGCCAACAGCGGTTCCGTCAACACGAATCCGACCCAGCAGGCCGGGGACACGCTAGAGATCCGCAATGCGGTTTCCGCCATCAATACCGGACGGTACCGGGACGCGGTGAACATTCTGTCCCAGATCAGAAGCACGGGCAGAAACGCCAGATGGTATTATCTCTGCGGCGTCGCCTTCTACGGAGCCGGCAACAGGTACCAGGCCATCGAGTGCATGCTCCGCGCGGTGCAGATGGATCCGAACAACCGCACTTATCATATTCTTCTGAACAAATACCGGCAGGAAGACCAGACTTCCTATACGAGAGGCGAATACACGGCGGCCCCCGGGTGCTCGGGAACGATCCTCTGGAGACTGTTCATAGGCTTCCTGATCCTGCAGCTGATCTCGAATCTGTTCATGTGCGGCATTCCGCGGTTCTGAAGCCAGAAAGGGTAGAGTGTCATGAGTAAGGCAATCGGTATCGACCTTGGTACGACAAACAGCTGCGTTGCAGTGATCGAAGGCGGGCATATCGTCATCATCCCGAACGACAAGGGAAGCAGAACGACGCCGAGCGTCGTGGCGTTCACGAAAAGCGGGGAGCGTCTGGTCGGAGAAGCGGCGGTCAGGCAGGCTGCCGTGAACAGCGAGAGGACGGTCAGTTCCATCAAACGGCAGATGGGAACCAAATGGAACATCCGGGTGGACGGCAGGACCTTTTCCCCGCAGGAGATCAGCGCGATGATCCTGCGGAAGCTTCGGGAGGACGCGGAGGCCTATCTGGGGGAACCTGTCAAGGACGCCGTGATCACGGTTCCCGCGTATTTTAACGATATCCAGCGCCAGGCAACGAAAGACGCGGGCAGGATCGCGGGACTGAATGTCCTGAGGATCATCAACGAACCGACCAGCGCCGCGCTTGCGTACGGTCTCAACAACGAGTCATCTCAGAAGATTATGGTATATGACCTCGGCGGAGGAACATTCGACGTTTCGATCATCGAGATAGGGGACGGCGTCATCGAAGTCCTCGCGACGAACGGCGACAATCATCTCGGCGGAGACGATTTTGACGAAAAGATCGTGCAATATCTTGCCCAGGAGTTTAAGAACCGCTACCGGTACGACATCACCGGGGACAGGACCGCGATGCAGCGGATCCGTGAAGCGGCCGAGCAGGCGAAGAAAGAGCTTTCGACTTCCGAAACGGCGCAGATCAATCTGCCGTATCTTACACAGATCAAGGGAAACGTCACACACTTCGAATACACGCTGACGCGCGCGAAATTCAACGAACTGACCGCTTCTCTGGTCGAGAGGACGGAAGGACCCGTGAGAAACGCCCTGAACGACGCGGGGATCGCGGCATCGGAACTCAGCAAGGTGCTGCTGGTCGGCGGATCCACGAGGATACCCGCGGTTCAGGAAAAAGTGCGCCGGCTGACGGGGATCATTCCCTCCAAGAATATCAATCCGGATGAATGCGTCGCGCAGGGAGCGGCGATCCAGGCGGATACGCTTGCCGGCCACGCGCTGCAGACGGTATCCGGGAACGGCGGCGGGGGGATCCTCCTTCTGGACGTTACGCCGCTCAGCCTTTCCATCGAGACGGTCGGCGGGGTCGCGACCCGGCTGGTGGAGCGGAATTCAACGCTTCCGATCCATTATTCCCAGGTTTTCTCCACGGCGGCTTCCTTCCAGAGGAGCGTGGAGATCCATGTTCTGCAGGGAGAGCGTCCGATGGCGCGCGACAACAAGACGATTGGGAAGTTCCAGCTGAACGGGATCAAACTCGCGCCCGCGGGCGTTCCGCAGATTGAAGTCACGTTTGATATTGACGCGAACGGGATCCTGAAGGTTTCCGCGCGGGACCTGGATACCGGAAGGGAGCAGTCCATCACCATTACCGCGAACGACAGGATGTCCGACGCGGAAATCAACAACGCCATCCGCGACGCGGAGCAGTACGCGTCGCAGGACAAGGTGAGGCGCGACGCGATCACCGTGCACAGCG
This sequence comes from Clostridia bacterium, assembly GCA_017429985.1. GTDB lineage: Bacteria > Bacillota > Clostridia > Christensenellales > CAG-138 > JAFRNW01. The sequence continues at coordinate 80,127 of JAFRNW010000019.1, forward strand.
AGGCGAACATCCAGGCGAACCGGACAGAATATGCGCTCCGTAAGGTACGCAGGCAGATTTCAAAGGAAGAGAAGCGGGAGATCAAGGCGTCCGTTGCCGCGCTCCGGAAACTGCTGGTGAAAACTGCGCCGGAGAATTATTCCGCGGCGCAGATCTCGGATATCCGGTCGGCGATGAAACAGCTGGAGAACGTGTCGTTCAATATGATGCGTATGGCGGAAAACGCGCCGGAACCCGGCCCGGACGATGACGGGCAGGATGACGACGACTGATCCCGTCAGTCCCCAAGGAGAGACGGTATGACCGTCAGGAGTTCCGCAAAGCTGCGGACGGAACCATCGGAATGCGCCGCATTCCCGAATCCGTACGCGGCATGAATGAAGGGAACGCCGGCTTCCGCTGCAGCGTCCGCGTCCGTCTGGGCGTCTCCCACGAAAATGCATTTTCCGGCATGGCAGCGCTCCATGACCAGAAGGATGTTGCTTCCCTTTGAAAGGCCGGTGTTTCCCGAGCACTCCCGGTCAGCAAACAGTTCCGGGAATCCGCAGGTATCCAGAAAGACCTCGATATAGTTCTTCTGGCAGTTGCTCACGATACCGAAACGCAGGTCATACAGACGCTGAAGTTCCAATAAGGTTTCACGTACACCCGGGAAAGGCTTCCCGGGTGTTTTTCTCAGATAATCCAGTTCAAAATCCGAACAGACCGGAAGGACCGTGCGCCGCGTTTCCTCCGGCTCTTCCGGAAACAGATTCCGAAGGATCTCATCCAGCGGCTTGCCGAGATTGCTGCAGAGCTGCGCAACGGTGATCGGATGGAGCCCAAGCTTTTCAAAGCAGAGGTTCCACGCGTCCACGATCTCCCTGCTCGCGTCCCACAGCGTTCCGTCCAGATCAAAGAGGATCATGTTCTTCAAGGCTTTGCCCATCCTTTGGAAAGCTCGACCGCGGCATGCCAGCCGCGCAGCAGCTCGCTGCGCTTATCGCGGTGCATGGCGGGATGGAAAGTACGGTTGATGCTTCTGTTGCGGGACACGTCATCCCGGTCTTTCCAGTAGCCGACGGCGAGGCCTGCAAGATAGGCCGCTCCGGCGGCGGTCGTTTCGACACACTGCGGCCTAAAGACGGGGACATCGATGATATCCGACTGGAACTGCATCAGGAAATTGTTGGCGCACGCGCCTCCGTCCACGTTTAAAGAAGAGAGCGTGATGCCGGAATCCTGTTCCATGGCTTTCAGCACGTCATAGGACTGATACGCAAGGGATTCCAGCGTCGCGCGGATGATGTGCGCCTGGTTTACGCCGCGGGTAAGGCCGACCAGACATCCGCGGGCGTAAGGATCCCAGTAAGGGGCGCCGAGCCCGACGAAAGCGGGGACCAGGTAGCATCCGTTCGTATCCGGAACCTTGTTGGCGAAGTACTCGGAGTCCGGAGCCGATTCGATCAGCTTGACCTCGTCCCGGAGCCACTGGATCGCGGCGCCCGCCACGAAGACGGAGCCTTCCAGCGCGTACTCGACTTTTCCGCCGTACCCCCAGGCGATCGTCGTAATGAGGCCGTTGCCGGAACGCTTCGCTTCCGTTCCGGTGTTCATCAGAAGGAAACCGCCGGTCCCGTATGTGTTTTTTGCGTCACCGGGATGGAAGCATGCCTGCCCGAACAGAGCGGCCTGCTGATCCCCGGCAGCGCCTGCGATCGGGATCGCCGCGCCGAACAGAGCGGGATCGCTGCTGCCGTAGACGCAGCTGGACGGCAGGACTTCCGGAAGCATGCAGGCGGGAATCCCGAGCAGATCCAGTATCTCCTGATCCCACTGCAGCGTGTGGATATTGAACATCATGGTGCGGGACGCGTTGGAATAGTCGGTGACATGCAGCTTTCCTCCGGAAAGGTTCCAGATGAGCCAGGTGTCAACGGTCCCGAACAGCAGTTCTCCCCGCTCCGCCCGTTCCCGGACACCGGGGACGTTTTCCAGGATCCAGCGGAGTTTCGTTCCGGAGAAATATGCGTCGATCAGCAGGCCGGTCTTTTCCCGGATCATGCTGTCGAATCCCTTCTGCTTCAGCGTATCGCAGTATTCGGCTGTCCGCCTGCACTGCCAGACGATCGCGTTATATACGGGTTCGCCGGTCTTTCTGTCCCAGACGATGGCGGTTTCACGCTGGTTGGTGATTCCGATGGCAGCGATCTGATCCGCGGAGGCCTGCACCTTTTTCAGAGCCTCTTTTGCGACCATGATCTGCGTTCCCCAGATCTCCTGGGCATCATGTTCCACCCAGCCGGGGCGGGGATAATGCTGCGTGAATTCCTTCTGCGAGACGCTGACGATATTGCCGGAATGATCGAAGAGAATGCACCGGTTGCTCGTGGTTCCCGCGTCAAGTGCCATGACATACTGTTTCATGTTCCGATTCCTTTCTGTTATCCGTTCGTGATCTGGTGGGATGCTTATCCGGCTGACGGCGCGGGTATGCCGCCCGCTTTTGCGGCGGCAAGTTCCGCGGTCAGATAGGATACGATCGCCGTGCAGGCTTTTTCGTTGGCGCCGCCGCGCATGATGGCAAAGTCGGCGTCCGAGATATAGTGCGCGATGTACTGCTCATACATCGGTTTGACGGTTTTGAGGTACTGGTCGGATACGCTTTCGATCGTGCGGCCGCGGGAAAGCAGGTCGCGCCGGATCCTGCGCAGCAGGCAGATATCCGCATCGACCTGCAGATAGACCTTCAGGTTCATCAGCTCGCAGAGCCGTTTGTCATAAAACATGTGGATCCCTTCCAGGATCAGGACGTCCGGGGGGCTGATCAGGTCCGGCTTGTCGTTGCGCAGATACTGCACATAATCGTAGCCCTTGGTCGTGATCCGCTCGCCGCGGATGAGTTTCTGCATGTCGAGATACAGTTCCTCGAAATTGAAGATGGCGGGCTCGTCATAATTCAGCTTGCACCGCTCTTCGTAGGAGAGTTCCGGAAAATTGTGATAGTAGCAGTCCAGCCCGATAATCCGACAGGAACAGGAAAGGGCGTCCCTGACGTGTTCGGCAAGCGTGCTTTTTCCGCTTCCGCTCGCACCGCAAATTCCTAGAATCAGCATCTTGACCTCCTGAAAACAGATTCATGTTGATTATAGCATAACGTCCGCGGTCAGGAAACACGGCGGGGAAGCCCGGCGCGTCCACACCTGCATTTGCTCTGAAAAATGAGGTGCCCGAAAATGTTTCTCTTTCGTCATATTTATATGCGGATTGGACGGCCGGATATGGTATAATATTTCAAGTTAAGGGTACATGCCGTACCGAGTTGTAGGAGAGCGACAAGATGTCATCATTCGCAGATCTGTTCAAAACCATATCGAGTGGATTTGTGCAGTTCACATGGATCGATGCAGTTGATATTCTGATCATCTGCGTCCTGATATATAAGCTGATCATCTGGACAAAAGCCACGCGCGCGTATCAGGTTCTGAAGGGAATCGGGATTCTTTTCGTGTGTTCCGTCCTCAGCCAGCTGCTTCAGCTGAACACGGTCAGCTGGCTGCTGGATGCGTTCCTGAAATCCGGCTCCATCATCATCGTGCTGGTCGTGCTGTTCCAGCCGGAGTTCCGCAGAGTTCTGGAAAGACTGGGCCGCGGCGGCAAGAGTCTGGGAGCGGCGCTGTTCGATGAGGAGACGCAGGACTCGGTAGAACTTGTCAAGAATGTCCAGTCTTCGATCCAGGCCATGGCAAGGCGGCGGATCGGCGCGCTCATCGTCGTGGAGCAGAGAACGGGGCTGGATGATTTGATCGCCACGGGGACCAGGATCGACGGACTGCTTTCCGGCGGCTTGCTGGAGAATATTTTTGAACCGAACACGCCGCTGCACGACGGCGCTGTCATTGTGCGCGGCGACAGAGTCGTGGCGGCAGGATGTTTTCTCCCCCTGTCGGACGATATGTCCATTGCGAAGGAACTGGGCACCCGGCACCGCGCTGCGCTTGGTGTATCCACTGTTTCGGACAGCGTTACGATCGTGGTCTCGGAGGAGACCGGCGCGATCTCGATCGCGAGAGACGGGAACCTGATACGTCATGTGGACGCCAGGACGCTGAAGGATACGCTGACCCAGCTGTTCATTCAGAAAGCCAACGCACCGTTCTCTTGGATCAAACGGAGGGCACAGTAGGATGCGTAAGTTTACAAAGGAATGGTTCCTTCAGTCGCTGAAGAACATCTTTACCAAGAATATCGGTGTGAAGATCGTTGCGCTGCTGTTTGCCGTCATGCTGTGGGGCTATGTGCTTGCCGACCTGAACCCGTACCGGGTCAAGACGCTCCAGGATATTTCCGTCAGCTTTGACGGCGAGGCGGAACTGATGGCGAAGGGCCTGTGCGTCCGCGGGGACAGGGAGGAGATGCTGCAAAGCGTGTCCGCCTCCGTCCGGACGCAGATCAAGAACTATTCTTCGCTTTCCTCCAACGCGGTGACCGCTTCCATCAACCTCAGGAATATCAGCGAAGCGGCCGTATATGATCTTCCGATCACGGCGAGCATTTCATCTGCGCTGGGGATCATCCAGCAGGTCATGCCTTCCACCGCAAAAGTGGAGATTGATTCCCTGGTGAGCAAAACGGTTCCGGTCTCCTGCGAATTTACCGGAGAGGTCAAGGACGGGTACTGGGCGGACATGAACAGCCTTTCGAGCACAGCCAGGCTGGACATCTCCGGACCCAGAACGGATGTGGCGAGGATCTCCCGCGCCGAGTGTCTGATCGATCTTACCGACAGGACGTCCACGATTTTCGGAACCTTTGATCTAGTCCTTTACGATGCGGAGAATCAGGTGATCGATTCTTCCATCGTTGTAGGAACGGTTCCTTCCTCCACGGTCCGGCTTCCCATCTATCCGATCAAGGAGGTGCCGATCGACGTGGAGAGTTCCCTGCTCGGTGCCGACAAACTCGCAGCCAATTATGAGCTGACATCCTATGCGACCGCTCCTTCTTACGTCCGGATCGTCGGTTCGGAATCCGCACTGAAGGAAGTCGAGTCGCTCTCGCTGGAGCCGTTCAGCATCAGCGGAGCAAAAGAGAGCATCACCTATGAGGCGGAGCTGCTTGTTCCGGACAATGTCCAGCTGCTGGACAATCCCATCGTACAGGTAACGCTTGATATTACGGAGAAGGTGGACTCCCTCTCGTTTGACCAGCTTCCGATCCAGATCACCGGCCTCGGCAAGGAGTATTCTGCGAAAGCCGAGCCGGAGACCACGGGCCTGACCCTGACGGGACGCGTCAGCCTGCTGTCTGTTCTGAAGCGGAGCGACATCAAGATCGATGTTGACGTTACGGACCTCGGTCCGGGCAGATATGAGCTGCCGGTAACGGTATATGTAAGAAATGACGATATCACGATGGAACTGACGACAAGTCCTACGGTGCAGTCCGTTACGGTCGTCATCGAGTAACGTTTCAAAAGCGGGATACGGCCCGGGCATTCAGCGGCAGCAAGCCGGATTGTCCGGGCCTTTTGCTTGAGGAGGCAGAATGATCCAGGTGAATGATATCCGCGTTCCCTACAGGGAGGCGGGAACAGAGTGGAAGCGATATGCTGCCAAGATCTGCCGTGTCAGGGAAGAGGATCTGAAATCAGCGCGCATGCTGAAGAAATCGCTCGACGCGAGAAAAAAGCAGGACATCGTCTATCTGATATCCGCAGCGGTCGGAATGGAGCCGGGAAAGGAAAGGCGAGCACTGGGACTGGGCGACGCCCGGATCCTTCCGTATGCAGCGCCCGTCGCGGAGGAGATCCCGGCAGGCACGGAGCCGCTGAATGGGCGTGTAGCTGTTGTCGGGCTTGGCCCTGCGGGACTGTTCGGCGCGTATATGCTGGCAAAGTACGGGTACCGTCCTCTCGTCATTGAACGGGGAAGGCCTGTTGCCGAGCGCGTCCGGGATGTGGAAGGCTTCTGGTGCGGGGCAGGACTGGATCCCGAGAGCAATGTGATGTTCGGGGAAGGCGGCGCAGGGACGTTTTCCGACGGGAAACTGACAAGCCGCAGCAAGGATGCCAGAGGCGCGGAAGTCCTGCGGATATTCAGGGAACACGGCGCGCCGGAGGAGATCGAGTATCTCGCCAAACCGCATATCGGGACGGACAAGCTCCGCGGCATCGTAAGCGCAATGCGGGAATCGGTTGAACGAATGGGCGGAGAAGTCCGGTTTTCCTGCAGACTGGAGCAGATCGTCTGTGAAGGCGGGAAACTGACCGGGATCGTGGTCAGCAAAGACGGAAAAACGGTAAAGGAGCCCTGCGACGCGCTTGTCCTGGCGATCGGACAGGGAGCAAGGGACACCTACAGAATGCTGCTGGCTTCCGGAGTCAGCATGCAGCCGAAACCGTTCGCGGTCGGATGCAGGATCGAACACCCGCAGGAGATGATTGACCGCATTCAGTTTGGGGACGCGGCTGCCGCGCGCGAGCTTGGTGCGGCGGAATACCGCCTGACCGGGAGAAGCGGAGACCGCGGCGTCTATACGTTCTGCATGTGCCCGGGCGGGAAGGTGGTCGCATCGTCCAGCGGCCAGGACCAGGTCGTTGTAAACGGAATGAGCGATTATGCCCGCGACGCGGAGAACGCGAACGCGGCGATCATCGTCCAGGTCGGCCCCGGGGATTTCGGAACGGATCCGCTTTCCGGCGTCGCGTATGCGGAAAAGCTGGAGCGGGACGCGTTCCTGCTGGGGGGAGGAGATTTCCGCGCTCCCGCCAGCAGAGTGGAAGATTTTCTTGCGTGCCGGAAGTCCGGCGCGTTCGGCAGCGTGCATCCGAGCTACCGGCCGGGCGTGCGTCCCGCGGATCTGTCGGAGTGTCTGCCGGATTACGTTGCGAACGGGATCCGGGACGGGATCCGTTCTTTTTCCAGACAGATGAAGGGATACGATCTGGCGGACGCGGTGCTGACAGCGGTGGAAAGCCGGAGCAGTTCGCCTGTCCGGATCCTCCGGGACGAGAACGGAGAGTCCGTTTCGGTCAGGGGCATCTATCCGGTGGGGGAAGGCGCGGGATATGCGGGAGGCATCGTAAGCGCCGCGATCGACGGAATGCGGGCTTCCGAGCGGATCATCCGGAGATACCGGCCGAGTTCCATATAAGTTCACAAAACGACAACAATTCGGATTTTTGCAATTGATATAATACTGTAATAATGCTGATAACATTTGGAGGGAAACAGCTTGCCCAGTCGTCAGACGGATGAATTCGATCCGATGAAATACTTTGGAGAAGATATGCGCGCGCAGAGCGGACGCGGTGTGAGCCGAAACGGCCCGTCCAGGCAGGGACAGAGAGGACCGTCTGGCTCAGGACAGTATGCCCGGGATCCCCGCGCAAGAGGGGAGTACGGGACCGGAAGCGAATACGGCAGATCCGCGCGTGCCCCGCGTAGCGCGTCATCCGGCAGAGTGAGTTCCGGAAGCGGAAAACCGTCCGGTCCTTACCGCGGAGGGAAAAACGGAAGGAAGCGCAGAAAAAAAAGACGCGCGAAACCGGCATTCTATATCCTGATCGCCCTGCTGCTCCTGATCCTCGCTGCGGTCCTGTTCCTGCTTCTCCGCAAACCTGCGGAAACGGGAGAACAGGAAAAGCAAAAGCAGCCGAATACGATCTCGTCGCTGTTCGTCACAGCGTCTCCGACGCCGTCCCCGACGCCGGAGCCCACCCCGACCCCGACGCCGACGCCGAAGTTTGACATTCCGCACGCGGTGGACGCGACAAGGCCGGAAAACTTCGGATATGTTTCCGGGGTTGAGGTGAACGGAACGGAGGTCTCCTCCTATCAGCGTCCGGAGCCGATCGCTTTCGGGACCGGCGACGAATACACGGATGCGGAAGGGATCGTGACGTTCCGGGGCAACAACTTCCGGAATACCGGATCCTACGGGACCGCGTCGGTGGAAAAGAAGAACCTGAGCATCGCCTGGACGGTCGAAACGGGAGAGATCATGCGCGGGACAAGCGCCAACTATTCCGGATTCTGGACCGGTTCCCTCTGGTGCGGGCAGCCGCTTGCCGTGAAATGGCCGGAGAGTACAAAACGCATCATGAACATGTACGACTCCGCCAAAAACGATCCGGGACTGGTGGAAGTCATCTACGCGACCGCCAGCGGAAAGATTCATTTCCTGAACCTTTACACGGGTGAGCCGACGCGCGACCCGATCAGCCTGAACATGCCCTTCAAAGGGGCCGGCGCGCTTGACCCGAGAGGATATCCGCTTCTCTACCTCGGCAGCGGAGACATGTACGACGATTATCCGGACATGCAGACCCGCGCGATGGTGGTCAGCCTGATCGACGGGACCGTGCTGTACGAATTCGGAAAAGCATACGACCCCTTCGCGATCCGCAAATGGCACGCGTATGACAGCTCCCCGCTCGTCAGCGCGGAAACGGATACGCTGATTTATCCGGGCGAGAACGGGATCATCTATACCATCCACCTGAATACGGTCTACGACGAGCAGGCGGGAACGATCTCCGTGCACCCGGACGAGGTCGCGAAATACAGGTACAACACGTCGAGATCTTCCGCGAACAGCGCGGAGTCCGACAAATACTGGCTCGGATTCGAATCCAGCGTAACGGCATGGGGCGAGTACATGTATCTTGCCTCCAATGACGGATTTGTTCACTGCATCAACATCAATACCCTGAAACCGGTCTGGATCCAGGATATCGGAGACGATTCAAACAGTTCTCTCGTGCTGGAGGAGGACGAACCGAACCGCACCGCGTATCTGTACGCGGCGCAGACGGTCCATTTCACGCAGGGCACGGACGATATAGGATATGCGCCGGTATACAAACTGGACGCTGTCACAGGCGAGATCCTGTGGAAGAACGAACGCAAGGTCCATACGAACAGTTCCGCGAGAGGCGGCGTCCAGGCGACCGCCGTCCTCGGTCAGGGAAACATGTCCGACCTGATCGTGATCCCGTATGAGAAGACGTATATCGAGTCCGATCCCGAGAACGCGGGACTCGGATATACCGTGGCAATCAACAAGCATACCGGGGAGACGGTCTGGGAAAAGAAGACAAACTTTGCCTGGAGCTCTCCTGTGGCGGTATACGACGAGGCGGGAAACGGCTATATCATTCAGCCGGACTCCCACGGGGACATCTATCTGTTTAACGGTCTGACGGGGGAACGCTACTGCATCCTCGACACGAAGTCGAAGAATTATGAAGCGACCGGCATCGCCTACGGAAACATGTTTGTGATCGGGAACAAGGATCATAAGATCCTGGGAATCCGAATCAGCTGACGGAAGAAATGGCAAAACGGAGAGTAAAACCGAAGTTTTTCGTGTTTATCGCGGTCGTTCTGCTGATTGCGGCCGGGGCAGTGTTTGCTGTGTACAAACTGAAAAACAGGGGCACGGAAGAGGCGGCTGTCGTACAGGCGACGCCCGTCCCGACACCGCAGGCCGAAGCGACCCCGACGCCGGATCCGCACCTTCCCGACAACCTGACCGTTCACGCGTCATCCGAAGCGAATCCCTCTCTGTTCGGGTTCTCCTCCGGAATCGAGGTGGCCCGGGAAGAAGTATCGAGCTATACCAGAAAAGACCCGGTCGCGTTCCACCATTCCGACGAATACACGGACGCGGAGGGGATCCTGACGTTCGGCGGAAACAATTACCGGAACACATTCAGCTTCGGGACGGTGGAAGTCCAGGAGCAGATGCTTCGGAAAGCATGGGAACAGAGCGTAGGCGGGATCGGCAGCTGGACGGGAACCGGATGGACAGGGGAACCGCTGGTCATCCGCTGGTCGGACGAAGTGCGTGCGGTGCTCGGCGTCTCGAAGGAGTTCAAGGAAAAGGAAGGGTTTACCGAGGTGATCTACCCGGCAATGGACGGAAAGATCTATTTCTTTGAACTGACGACCGGAACCAAAACGCGGGAACCGATCAATCTCGGCGTGGTGGTCAAATCCACGCCCTGCCTTGATCCGCACGGATGGCCGATGCTGTATGTCGGCCAGAGCATACAGAGCCAGACGGAGAAGAAGCTCAGCGTCGCTTATGTGCACGCGATCTCCCTGATCACGAACGAGGAGGTCGCAAGATTCGGGGGACATGATTACTTCAGCTTCCGCGAATGGCAGGCTTATGACAGCAGCCCGCTCATCGTGGACGACACGCTGGTATATGCCGGCGAGAACGGCGTCCTCTATACATCCAGACTGCACACCTCGTTCAATGCGGAAGCAGGAACCGTTTCGATCGATCCGGAACGCCTCGTGAAATACAATTATTCCGGAAACGGGTACAGCGACAAGGACACCGCGGGAAAACGCTGGTACGGAGTTGAGAGCTCGGTCGCCGGATACGGAGAGTATGTCTATTTCACGGATAACGGCGGCAGGCTTCAGTGCGTGAATCTGAACAGCATGCGTCTGGAGTACGTCGCCGATGTCAGCGAGGACGCTGACGCGACGGTCGTGATCGATGAAAGCTATCAGGACAATACGATTTATTTATACTGCGCGAGCCAGGTGAAATATCCGACCATGGAGGAAAAATACGGTTATACCTATCACAGATGCATAGACGGTCTGACCGGAGCGCTGAAATGGGAGCAGAAATGGATCGCGTCCTCCGGCGACGAGAACAGCAGCGGCGGAACGCTTGCGACGCCGCAGGTGGGCCGGGGGAACGTATCGAATATGGTCTTCTACTCCATGAATCTGACCGCGCTGAGCAGCATAACCTCCGTTCAGAAAGAACCCGCGGCGGGTGATCAGCAGGAACAGCCGAAAGAGGCCTATACGCTGGGCGGAAAGATCGTCGCCTACAACAAGCGGACGGGCGAACAGGTGTGGACAGTCGAGCAGTCGGCGGATTACTGGTCTTCGCCGGTGCTTGTGTATTCGGAAAGCGGAAGGGGGTTCCTGCTCCAGTGCGACCGCGACGGATTCGTCAAAATGTATGACGCGCTGAGCGGCTCCGAGCTTTCCTCCATCAATCTCGGATCCCGGATCGATTCGACTCCCACCGTGTTCGAGAACTATCTCGTTGTCGGCACGCGTGGAAAAGGCGGAAACGGGGACGCGCCAAAGATCTTCTGCGTGAAGATCAACTGACGGACAGACGAACGGAAGAAAGAACCGGCAGAGGTCTCAGTTTGAGAAACTCTGCCGGTGTTTTTATGGGTGTATCCGGACCGGGATATCCGCAGGATCAGTCCGAAGGCATGGAGGGGTTCGCCATGTCGATGAGCTCCTTCGCTTCGCGCCCGGCGCGGAGGATCGTTTCCAGGCCGTCGTAATCCTCGCTCTTAATGGCGTCGTAGATCTTGTTGATCTCATGGAGAAGGTTCTCGATCTCAGGAAGGAGCGCGTCCTTGTTCCAGATGAACAGTTCCCGCCAGACCTTCTCATTCAGGCAGGCGATACGGGTCATATCCTTATAGCTGCCCCCGGCATAGCCGACATAATCCTGCGACACGGGGCTTTTGACGTAACTGTTGGAAACGACGTGCGCGAGCTGGGACGTATGGGCGATCATGCGGTCGTGCGTTTTGCGGTCGCAGACCTTGATCCGCCCGAATCCCAGGGACAGGAACAGATCCGTCAGATATTCGAGGTCGCCGTCCGCCGTGGCGTCGGTCGGGACAAGGATCATGCTCGTGCCGCGGAAAAGGTCCGCGAAAGAGCGGCTGTAACCGGCTTTCGAAAGGCCCGCCATGGGATGACCGCCCGTAAACCGGATGCCGTGCTCCACGGCGACCGGCTCGATCTCGTTGCAGATCCGTGTCTTGACGCCCACCAGGTCGACGACCATCGCGCCTTCTTTCATGGACGGGATATGCTTCTTCAGAAAGCTGAGGGTCGATTCGGGATAGAGCACCGGGATCAGGATGTCGCAGGACGCGATGATCGCGTCGTCCGCGATCCCGTCGATCGCGCCGTCCGCGAGGGCGGTTTCCGCCACCGACTGGGTTCGGTTCCATCCGTAGACTTTATAGCCGGTATGTTTTTTCAGCGCCTTCGCCATCGAGCCGCCGATCAGGCCCAGTCCTGCGACCACAACGGTTTTCGGGATCTGCTTCTGCTGCTCGATCAGAATGAACTGCGTCATGTTCTTGCTGTCATCCTCGAGATTCTCCTTCAGAAGATGAAGACCGAACATTTCTCCCGCGTTCTTCCTGCACAGCACGCCGAAATCAGGCGGGAGATTGCCTTCCGCAAGATACTGGGCCGCAATGGAGGTATCCTCCATTTCGCGCAGCTCTTTTCCGGGGTACAGTTCCTGGAGCGTGTTCTTGCACTGAAGGAAAGCCTGGATATGCGAAGCGATTCCGGACAGTTCGGCAACGGAGGCGTCTTTGACGAAAAGGCAGTGATGGACAGACACCCACATGGAGGAAAGAACCTTGTAGCTCAGGTTTTCAAGCGCAAGGCGGGATTCCTCGACCGAACCGGCGACGATGTTCTGGGATGCCATGACCCCGTAGCGGACGACTCCGTTGCGGAGGGCGTCCACGACGCCCTTCGAGGTTACGAGCGGAATCAGTTCGTAGGAATCAAGACCCAGCTGTCCGGCAAACCGGACGGCGGCATATTCCGAATTGCTGCCAGGGATGCCCTGATAGCCGATACGCGGTTCGTTCATTGCGCCTTCGCTCCGTTATACTCGCCGACGCTCTTTGCGATGATCAGGTTGGCGGCGACATCGCCTTCCACGTTGATCGTGGTGAAGGCCATGTCAAGCAGCCTGTAGAAGCCGCTGATCAGCGCCATGACATCGAAGGGCAGACCGAAGATGGAAAGGAACGAAGCGCCGAGGATGACGCCTCCGCCGGGGATTCCGGGGGCAGCCATATTGATCAGCGTTGCGACGACGACCATGAAGATGATCGTTCCCAGGCTGAGGTTCAGGCCGTAGATATCCGCGGTAAAGACGGCGAGGCAGCAGAACGAACAGGCTCCGCCGCACATATTGATCGTGCAGCCGAGCGGCAGCGTGAACTTGCTGATGCCTTCCGGCGCCCCGAGGTCTTCCATGCTGACATTGATCGTGGTGGGAAGCGTTGCGGCGGAGGAAGTCGTGGACAGGGTGACCAGCGAGATCTTTCCGCAGGCCTTCAGGAACCTGCCGGGATTGACTTTCGTATAGAGGCATGTGGGCAGCATCATGCAGAGGAAGAACACGACGATGCAGCAGATCCAGCACGTCACGATATATTTTGCGAGCGCGCTGAAAATGCCGGAGCCGTATTTCGCCACGCTGAAAGCCATGAGAGACATGACGCCCAGAGGGGAAATCTCCATGAAATAGCCGAGCATTTTGAAGAATGCCGCGGATACGCTGTTCATCAAGTTGGTGACGGGCTTTCCTTTTTCGCCCAGAGCTACGATCGCGATCGCGAAAACGGCCGTGAAGAGGATGACCGGGAGCGTCGCTCCGTTGGCCATGGACTGAACGATGTTGGTCGGAACGATCGTGGTGAGGAATCCGGAAACGGTCGTATTGGCGAGATCCCCGGTAAAGACCACGTCGGACGCGAGCGTCATGCCCTTGCCCGGACGGATCAGATAAACGATGACGAGAGAAACCACTGCGGACGCGAAGAACATCAGCACGTACAGAATCACGGTACGGATCCCGATCTTCCGGAGCAGCGCGCCGTCCTGGATGTTTGCGATACCGCAGAACACCGCGCAGACAACGATGGGGATGATCATCAGCTTGATGAGATTCAGGTATACGTCTCCGACGACCTTGGTCGAGATGCTGAACTGCGGAGCGACAAGACCCAGAATGATGCCGAGCACGAACCCGATCGCAACCCTGATGAAGAGCGCTTCCTTTTTAAAGAATTTTTTCATGAATTCCTTCCCTCCAGACTGAACCAGTCAGGCAATCCTGACTGAAAAAATAATATCGAACATTATATCATATATTATTTTGAAGAGGAAAGGCTGAAATGCAGGAAAATGCCGAAAAGAGACCAAAAGTGACCAAAAAGATACGATGCTACCCGATGTCGATCACGATCAGCGTTTTATCATGCGCGTAGGATCCGTAAGGAGGGCTGTCGTAGGGAACGGACGCCTCGAGCAGTTCCTCTGCGGAGAATGACGTCAAGTCCGCGTATGCAACGTTTTCCAGGAAAGTATCGAGGCCGTCCGAGGAGAGCAGGATCCTGTCGCCTTGGATCAGGGCGAAGCTGCCTGTCCTGAGAAAATCAAATGCGCCTGCCGAACCTGTGATCACGCCGTACCCAAGCCCGCCGGGATACGCCGCGTTGTTGACGACGGTCCGGTAGTATTCTTCCCTGCTCATCCCGAGGCCGTACGCTCCCCCCGCCTTGTGAACGGCATCGGTCTGCTTTTCGCAGATTTCCTCCGCGGTCCCGTTTCTCAGGAGGATCAGATGGTTATCTCCGATATAGGAATAGAACAGGGAGCCGTTCCGGAGCACTGCGGAGACATAGGAGGTCGCGGCCGGAACGGCAAGACCCGTCTGCCTGTTGTAGCGGCCGACCACCGCGGACGCCAGCCTGGCGGCGGTCTGCGCGGCGGAGGAGGGATCCTTTGAATACTGAAGGGTTTTTCCGACGATGGCTGCGGTTCGCTGCGCGGCAAAGGCGGCGGGGCTCTCCGTCATTTCAAGATACTCGGTGTCGGTGCGCGAAACGCCGTCCGCGACGACGAAAGCCGTGCCGTGCGCATAGAAAGCGTCCTCGTACGGACGGCCGCTCTCCGCATTGTTCTGTGAAAAGGAAACTGAAAACGAGAACGGGAACGGGTTGCCCGCGTCCGGTTCCGAATAGCAGGAACAGAAAAGGAGGGCAAGTATCAGAATGGCAGCAGCAAAGCGTCTCATTCTACCCGGACGGAAGGAGCAAACTGCCGCTCGACTTCCAGCGTAAAGTCCATTTCAAGGACGCTGATATCCGTCAGGATCTCGGCGTATATGGTGTTTGCGCCGGGCTGCATGACGGTCGTTCCGAGCGCGTTATGGAGCGTGCCTTCTCCGCACATCCGGCCGTCCTTGTCCCGGAACAGGATGCGGACGGTACCGTCAAGCGGCTCGGGGTAACTGCTGAAGCAGATCCCGTCGAGAAACGTGCCGGTATCGTATTCGTATATGCGGATGTCCCCGTAGGAAATATAGTCATAATAGTGGCCGTCGGATTCCACGATCTGGCCGAGCGCGTCGGTCGGAAGCGGTTCTGCGGTGACAGAGACCGAAAAGGGTTCCGGCGTAGGCGTCGGAGGAAGGGACGGCGCCGGCGTGTCGGGCGCTTCAAAGACGGCAGCCCCGGTTTCCATGCAGGCGGAAAGAAGCATGCAGAGGACTGCAATAGAAAGAACGGTGATGACCCGGAGCATCCGGGTTGTGCTTGCTGTCTGGCGGCGCATGCGTTACTCCTTGTGTAAGTGGCGGAAACGGGAATTATCCCGCATTATGCCTATCAGAATTGTACCCTGTTTTGCCCCGATTGTTCTTGACTTTTCGTATTGTTCATGATATTTTAACTTGGTTACAGGGGAGTAGTTTCTCGACCGCATGTCAACAGCCGCCGGTTTCTCCGGCTGGTATGCGGTGCTCTTTTTAAGACGCAAACGAGACCTTAACATTTTCTGGCGGAGAATGTTAAGGCTTTTTTTTTAGATGCTCAGTCGAACGACTGCCATTTTTTGCCAACAACGGACGAGGGAGGTTTGAATGGAACGATATTATCAGGAAACGGCGGAAGTCCTGCAGGAGCTGGGAACGAACCAGAACGGTCTGACGGCGGAAGAAGCCGCCGCGAGACTGGAACGGAACGGAAAGAACAAACTGAAGGAGCAGGAGAAGGAAACGCTGTTCCGTAAGTTTATCAACTCGATTCTGGATCCGATGATCATCATGCTGCTTGTTGCCGCGCTGATCCAGGCGGTGGTCGCGGTGATCGAGGCCGGCGGACTGCCGACATTCCGCGATTTCGCGGACGTGCTCGTCATTCTGGTCGTTGTCATCATCAACACCATCATGAGTCTGGTCCAGGAAAGCAAGGCGGAAGCCGCTATGGATGCGCTGATGGAGATGACGGCTGCGACCAGCAAGGTCCTGCGCGACGGGAAGATCAATGTGATCAAGAGCGAGGACGTCGTGGTCGGTGACGTCGTTGTCCTGGAAGCGGGAGACGCCGTGCCCGCAGACTGCCGCGTCATCGAAGCGCACAGCCTGCAGTCTGAAGAGGCTGCGCTGACCGGCGAATCCGTTCCGGTGCATAAGGCGATCGATGTGCTGATGTGCCGCGAGCCCGGGAAGGAAGTTCCCCTCGGTGACAGGCACAACATGGTTTACAGCGGCTCCACGATCGTATACGGAAGAGGCAAGGCTGTCGTGACCGCCGCCGGAATGGACACAGAGATCGGAAAGATCGCGGACGCCCTTTCCATGGCCGAGAAAGAGCAGACGCCGCTTCAGAAGAAGATGGCGGAGCTTTCCAAATTCCTTACCAAGCTTGTGCTGGGTATCTGTATCCTGGTGTTCGCGGTCGGAATGGTGGAATCCATTCTCCTCTCTCCGGAAGGCTTTACCTGGCGCCTGTTCGGTGACGCCGGCCTGAAGACGTTCATCGCTGCGATCGCGCTGGCCGTCGCCGCGATCCCGGAAGGTCTCCCTGCCGTCGTTACGATCATCCTGTCCATCGGCGTGACCGCGATGAGCAAGCGCCGCGCACTCATCCGGAAGCTGACCGCCGTCGAGACGCTCGGCTGCACGCAGATCATCTGCTCGGATAAGACCGGCACGCTTACGCAGAACAAGATGACGGTCGTGGACGCCTTTACGTCCGACGAACAGCTTCTCGGAAGAGCGATGGCTCTCTGCTCCGACGCGGAACTGCAGGAAGGCGCTTCGGAAGCGACCGGGGAGCCGACGGAATGCGCGCTCGTAAACTACGCGAACAAGCTCGGGATGCCGAAATCCGTCATTGAGGCGGAACAGCCGCGCGTCGGGGAAGCGCCGTTCGATTCCATGAGGAAGATGATGTCCACCATCCACAAGGACGGCGGCGATATCATCCAGTACACCAAGGGCGCCTGCGATGTCATGATCTCCCGCTGCAGCCGGTATCTGCAGGACGGGAAGGAATTCCCGATGACGGAGGAATTCCGCGCAGCCATCGAACAGGAGAACAAAGCTTTTGCGGACCGCGCGCTTCGGGTCCTGTGCGCCGCATACAGAAAATACGACGAGATGCCCGGTTCCGTTGAGCCGGAGGATCTTGAGCATGACCTTGTGTTTATCGGTCTGGTCGGAATGATCGACCCGTGCCGTCCGGAAGTATATGACGCGATCCGCGAATGCCGCCTCGCCGGTATCCGCCCGATCATGATCACGGGCGACCATAAGGATACCGCCGTGGCGATCGGAAAGGATCTCGGGATCATTACGGATGATTCCGAAGCAATCGTCGGCGCGGAGCTGGACAAGTTTTCCGATGAGGAAATGGTGGAAGAGGTCCTCAAGTATTCGGTCTACGCGCGCGTGCAGCCGGAACATAAGACCCGTATCGTCCGCGCATGGAAAGCGCGCGGGATGGTCACCGCGATGACCGGCGACGGCGTCAACGACGCGCCGTCCATCAAAGCCGCGGATATCGGGATCGGGATGGGCATCACCGGAACGGACGTTACCAAGAGCGTCGCGGACATGGTCCTTTCCGACGATAACTTCGCAACGATCGTGAACGCGGTGGAAGAGGGCAGGAAGATTTACGACAACGTCCTGAAAGTGCTCCAGTTCCAGCTGTCGACGAACATGGCGGAGATCATCATCATGTTCGTTGCCTCCATCCTGCACTTCACGATCCTCTCTCCCGTTCATCTGCTGTGGGTGAACATGGTGACGGATTCCCTGCCCGGACTCGCGCTCGGCATGGAAAAAGCGGAGGGGAATCTGATGCTCCGCAAGCCGAGACCTACGACCGACGGCATCTTTTCCAACGGCGCCGGGTTCGACATGGTCTGGCAGGGCGTATATCTCGCCCTGATCGAGCTTGCTTCCTATTTCATCGGGTTCAGGCTTGAGAATCCGACAGGCCGGATTTTCTTTACCGGCGTGGAGTGCGTCAACGCGATGGCCATGGCCTTCCTGACGGTGAACTTTGCGGAAATGATGTGCGCGATCAACATGCGCTCGCGCATCGGATCGATCCTCACGAAGGATATGCTGAAGAACACGAACTGGTGGCTCGTTGGCGCGACGGTCGTAACAACCGCGCTTACGCTTGCGGCGATCTATATTCCGGGGCTCTGCACCGTGTTCGGGATCGAGCCGGGCACGTTCCAGCCGCTCGAGCTCGCCATTTCGGTCCTGCTGGCGGTTTCCGCCATTCCGGTATTTGAGCTCGGGAAAGCGATCAGAAGGTCCCGGATGCGCAAACGCGGCGAGGTCGTCTGACCGGAAAATCATCGGTACAATTCCTGCAATGCCTTCTCTTTTACCGGGAGAAGGCATTGTTGCATGATGCAGCAAAAAACGTTACCGGTCCAGAGCAGGGACTGGATCCAGGTTTCACGCGGTGTCTTCACGGAAACTTGAATCAGTACTCTCGGCGTGGAAAAGCGCGTCCGCCATGCCGGCTCCCCTTGACATCACGCTGCTCTTTCTGATATCTAAATAGTGAACGGGCTGAGGGAATCAACCAGAGGCCTCCGGCCCGGAACCTGTCTCTAAATCGTGCGGGAAAGCCTTCTTCACAGAATTTTTCGCATTTTCATGGCCCCCATTGACAACGCAACAACTGAAAACAGGGAGAGTCATCAGATTCATCGTATAAACGAACGTCCATCCAATTAATAATCTGCGTGAGACCGCATCAAGATCCTTTGATCGCACCGAGCGAGAAACTTCGGAAGCTGAACCATCTGTACTTCGATATAGGTTTGGAAATAAAGAATAGAAAAAGAAAGGAAACACTTGTATGAAACTGGGATTTTTAAGCGCCATTCTTGATGAGTTCTCCTTTGAGCAGGTGATCGACTTTGCGGCTGACAACGGTTTTGCATATGTCGAACTGGCATGCTGGCCGATTGAAAAAGCCACACGCAGGTATGCGGGCGTATCGCATATCGACATGAGCACCCTTGATGACGAAAAAGTGATTTACATCAAGAGATATCTGGCTGCCAGGAAGGTTGAGATCAGCGGGATCGGATACTATCCCAATCCGCTGAGCGACGATCCCGCCGTTGCGCAGAAGGCGATCGACCATATTAAGGCGTGCATCGTCGGCGCGGAAAAACTGGGCGTGAATCTGGTCAATACGTTCATCGGCCGCAACCGCAGGCTGTCGCCGGAAGAAAACTGGGAGCTTTTTGATAAAGTCTGGCCGGATATCATCAAATTTGCGGAAGAGCACAACGTAAGAATCGGCATCGAAGGCTGCCCCATGTTCTTCGCGACAGAATGGCCGAACGGTGACAACCTGGCCAGCAACGTTGCGGCGTGGAGGGAAATGTTTGCCCGCATCCCGAGCAAAAACTTCGGTCTGAATTACGATCCCTCGCATCATGTATGGCAGCAGACGGACTATATCAAGCCGATCGCTGAGTTCAAGGACAGGATCTTCCATTTCCACGTCAAGGACGCCAAATTCTACAAGGATAAATATGACGATGTGGGTCCGTTTGCAAACCCTCTCGCGTATCATTCCCCCAAACTGCCTGGACTGGGCGATATCCAGTGGGGCAAGGTCGTATCCGCCATGAACGACATCCGTTACAACGGGCCGATGATCCTGGAGATCGAAGACAAGGCATACGAGGACACCATGGAGGACAAGATCAACGCGATCCTTCTCGCAAGAGACTTCATGAGACAGTACATCCGCAACTAATACGGCGCGAAAGGAGCATACTACTATGAAAAAACTCAGAACGGGAGTTATTGGAACAGGATTTATCGGGCCGGTGCACGTGGAAGCGGTCCGCAGGACCGGACTCGCCGAAGTCGTCGCCGTTTCCGAGATCAGCCAGCCGAGGGCGGAGGCCAAGGCGGAGGAACTCGGGATTCCGAAAGCATACGGGGATTACAGGGATCTGCTGGCGGATCCGGAGATCGACGTCGTGCATATCTGCCTGCCGAACAATATGCACTTTTCCGTCGCGAAGGAAGCGATGGCTATGGGGAAACATGTCGTCTGCGAAAAGCCGCTGGCGATGAACGTCGAGGAAGGCAAACAGCTAGTAGAGCTTGCCGCAAAGAGCGGGAAGGTCTGCGCCATGCATCTGAACTGCCGCGCCTATCCGCTCGTTCAGCAGGTGCA
Source organism: Clostridia bacterium (assembly GCA_017429985.1). Classification (GTDB taxonomy): domain Bacteria; phylum Bacillota; class Clostridia; order Christensenellales; family CAG-138; genus JAFRNW01. The sequence goes on from JAFRNW010000019.1 coordinate 100,447, forward strand.
CGAGATGGTCAAAAACGGCGAACTTGGCGAGATCTTCGCGGTGAACGGGTCGTATCAGCAGGACTGGCTGTTCAAGGAGACCGATTACAGCTGGAGGCTGGAGCCTGAGTATTCCGGCGAGTCCCGGGCAATCGCGGATATCGGAACACACTGGTTTGATGCGGTCGAATACGTGACCGGGATCCGCGTGACCGAAGTCTGCAGCGATTTCGCGACGTTCTATAAAACGCGCAAAAAACCGCTGAAGCCCGTCGAGACCTATTCCGGAAAGATCCTGACGCCGGAGGATTACGCGGACGTCGAGATCAACACGGAAGACTACGCGACGGTCCTTCTGAAGTTCTCGAACGGGGCGCATGGCTCGTTCACCGTCAATCAAGTTGCGGCCGGCCGCAAGAACCGGATGTATTTCGAGATCTACGGGAGCAAATGCTCGGTCGTGTTCGACAGCGAGAAACCGTGCGAGCTGTGGATCGGGAACCGGGACGGCAACAACCAGATCATGATGAAGGATCCTTCCCTGCTCACGGGGATCGCCAGGGGATACGACAGTTACCCCGGAGGACACAACGAGGGATTCGCGGACACGTCGAAGCAGACGATCCTCAGGATCTATCAGCATATTCTCGGCATTGAAAACTCCGGCCATCCGACGTTTGCGGACGGTCTCCGCGAGCTGGAGCTGTGCGACATCATCGTTCGTTCCGCAAGGGAAGAAAGATGGCTGAAGCTTTAACGCTTTCTACTCTTCGGATCACATTGGAGGGATATATGAAACCAACAAAAAAAGCGTCTGAGATGACGGTAAAGGAACTTGCGAGATATATCGATCAGTCTGTTCTGAAACCGGAATTCACCCAGGAAGACATTATAAAGTACTCCCAGGAGGGAATCGATTTCGGATGCGCGACGATCTGCATCAACCCCGCCTCGCTGGATCTCGTTTCCAAGATGGTCGAGGGCACGGAGACCGGCATCTGCGTTGTATGCGATTTCCCGTTCGGTCTATCCACGACGGAGTCCAAGGTCAAGCAGGCCGAGGAGTACTGCAGCAAATATCAGATCGAGGATCTGGACATCGTTGCCAATTACGGCCAGCTGAGAAGCGGGAATTACGATTATGTGACCGCAGACATCAAAGCGGTCGTGGACGTCTGCCACAAATATGGCACGAATGTCAAGGTTATTATCGAAACGGATTCCCTTACAAAAGAGCAGATCATTGCCGGAACGAAATGCGCTGTCAAGGCAGGCGCGGACTTCATCAAATCCTCCACCGGCTTTTTTACCGGAAAGGAGAACGTCGGGGCGACGACGGAAGTTGTTGCCACCATGATGGAAGCGGGAGAAGGCAAGATCAAGGTGAAGGGGTCCGGATGTATCAGGACCAGAGAGCATTTTCTGGAGCTCATTGACATGGGGATCGACCGGATGGGCATCGGATACAGGTCCACACCGGTCGTGCTCGGCTGCACCGCGGAAGAAGCGAAGAAACAGATACGGTAAGGAGCGGACGGTATGTATTGCGGAATCGATGTTGGAGGAACCAGTATCAAGGCGGGTCTTGTGGACGACGGCGGGCATATCGTCGCATATAAAAGCATCCCCGTAGAAATTCGTCATGATGATTTTCCCCGCTATCTCGCAAAAACGATGGCGGAAGCGGTCGGGGAACTGCTCGATGGCTGCCACTTGTCTTTTTCTGATCTCCCGTATGTCGGAGCCGGTTTTCCGGGACCCGTCGACAATAAAAAGGGGTTATTCCTGTTCGCGCCGAACATGCCGATCAAGGAGGCTCCGATCAGAGCATATTTCTTGGAGTACTGTCCGCTGCCGCTGCGCATGGGCAACGACGCGAACTGCGCCGCTCTCGGCGAATTCCGCGCAGGTACCGGAAAGGACTATAACAGCCTTGTCCTTCTGACGCTGGGTACCGGCGTGGGCACCGGCATCATCCTCGACGGGAAAATGTGGACGGGATGTAATCAGGCGGGAGCGGAAGGCGGTCACATCTCCCTGAACATCGGGGGACTGGTCTGCGGATGCGGAAGGAGAGGCTGCCTGGAAGCGTATGCTTCCGCCAGCGGCCTGATCCGTCTTACCATTGATAAGATGCTCACATACAAAGACAGCCTTCTCTGGAAAGCAGCGGAAAACTCCCTGGATAAAGTGACCGGGAAAACCGTATTCCAGGCAGTGCGCCTCGGTGATGAAAGGGCGCGGGAAGTTCTGGATGAATATCTTACCTATCTCGGCGAAGGGCTCCTGAACATCATCAATCTGCTTCAGCCGGATGTCATCGTTCTGGGAGGCGGAATCAGCAACGCGGACGACGACCTGTTCCTGGAACCGTTGAGGGAAAAGATTGCGAACAGGGATCTGGCGAAATACAGCTTGCCGAAAACAAAGGTCGTAAAAGCGACGCTCGGGAACGACGCCGGCCTGATCGGCGCAGCTTTCCTCGACGCATAAGAAAAGGTCCGGCCTGGACCGAAAGGGTTCAACCGGGAAGCGCTCGTGAAAGGCTAAGGTCTTATTGCGGTATGACCCCATGCGGCAATGAGACCTTTCTTTATTGCTTCGCTTCACTCCGGTTTCCGGCTGATCGAAAGAAATATGTAGAACAAATCCCATCATTTCTCTTACGTTTCTTCTTCTGCCTGCCAAAAAACCGTTCAGAATTTTCGGGAAAAGAGTGATATTTTCTTGACATATGAGCGATTATGGAATTTAATATAGTTGTAGAACAACTTTCCCTTTTTCCCATTATTTATCAAGAAAGAAAAGAATATGGCCGCATCCCTATCAGAACAGGTGTATGAAAAGCTCTTTGACATGATCGTTCAGAAAGAGCTGAGGCCGGGCGACCGCCTCCCTCCCGAAAAAACGCTTTGCGAGATGTATTCCGTCTCCAGAAACACGCTCCGCGCCGCACTGAACAAACTCTCTGCGCTCGGGTTCACGGAAACGCGCCAGGGAGGGGGCACTTTTGTCAAGGCGGTCGACAGCAATGTGTATCTGAACTTCTTTGTGCCTGCGCTGCTGACGCACAACCCCGATCTTCTGGAGCTGATGCAGCTCCGGAAGGCGATCGAGACGGAGGCTGCGAGATCCGCTGCGGTCAACGCTTCGGAAGAGGATACCGCAAAACTCCGCACGACGTACGAGGAATGCGGGCGGCAGGCGGCGAAAATGGACATGTACGCGCTGGCGGCGGCGAATACGCGGTTCCACGCCATCATTTCCGAGATATCCGGAAACAGGATGCTGGAAACGCTGATGCGGATCATCAACCGGATGATCCTCCCCGAAATGCAGGATTTTCTCGCGAGACAGGGCGAGGATATCGATTCCAACTATTATCACCGGATCATCATGGAAAGCATCGAAAGGCATAAGCCGGACGAAGCGGCTTTCTTCATGGATAAGCATCTTGCGCTTCTGATCGACAGGGTAAAGCAGTATATTTCGGCTGAAAAGGAGAAACAGGAATGATCAAGCATATCGTATTCTGGAAGGTGAAAGAGGAACTGAGGCAGGAGGCTTTTGAAACGTTCTGCGGGATGACGGACCATCTCAGGAGCATTCTTCCGGAAATCGTCGAGACTAGAGCCGGGCTGAACTACAATCAGGACGGGTATCATATCTGCGTGGACGCCGTGTTCCGCAACGAAAAGGATCTGGAGACCTACATTTATCATCCGGAGCATCTGAAAGTTCGCGAATATATGACCTCTGTTTCCTATGACAAGACGGTATTCGACTATTACTTTGACGAATAAAGGGAGGACAGTCCGATGGAGGAATACAGAATTCCCAAAACGATGAAAGCGATGACGCTGACGGCCTACGACCACCTGGAGATGGCGGAGCTCCCGGTTCCCCAGCCAGGACCGGGCGAAGTGCTCTGCAGGATCCGGTCGGTTGCGATCTGTGGTTCCGATCCGAAAATGATTCACGGAGGATATAAGTTCGCCAACTGGCCGCCGTATTATCCCTTCGTAATGGGACATGAATGGGCAGGCGAGGTGGTCGCGCTCGGCGAGGGCGTCGATAGCTGGAAGGTAGGAGACCGCGTTGCGGGAGAAGCACATCACGGATGCGGAGACTGCGACAACTGCAAACGGGGTCACTACACCGTGTGCCTGAATTACGGGAAGGACGGCCACGACGGCGGACTGGACACGGGTCACAGGCATTACGGGTTCTACTGGCAGGGCGCGAACGCCGAATACAATGTATACAAGGCAGCTGTGCTGCACAGGATCCCGGATAACGTCAGCTTTGACGCGGCTTCCATGTGTGACTGCGCGGGAGTCGCCATGCACGGCGTGGAACTGGCTGGCGTGACGCCGGGAGGTACTTCCGTGGTGATCGGTCCGGGGGCGATCGGGTTAAATGCCATGATGGAATGCAAGGCGCTCGGTTCCGGCCGCGTGATCATGATCGGCCGCGGCGCAAAACTGGAAAAAGCCAGGGAAATGGGTGCGGATATCTGCATCGACTTTGAAAAGGAAGATCCCGTTGCGCGCGTTCTGGAACTCACGAACGGCATCGGAGCGGACGAAGTCATGGAGTGCTCCGGCGCAAAGGATTCACCGTACAAAGCGTGCCAGATGGTCCGGAAGACCGGCTCGGTCGCAATCATTGCCACCTATCATGACGGGGATGTTCTGATCCCGGCCAACACCGTGAACTTCAACGAGATCCACATCGTCGGGTCCAAGGCAAATCCGAACGTGTCCGACAAGGTGCTGCATTTCATGTCCACGGGCGCCATCCGCGCCGAGGAGCTGATCACGCACCGCTTCCCGCTGGAAGAGTATGAGAAGGCCGTGGATATTTTCGAGCATAAGAAAGAAGGCTCGGTCAAAGTCGTGATCAATCCGTAAAGAGAGAGTGAACGGAGACATGAAACAGCTGTTAATGATCGGCACGTATACGGAGGACATCCTGTTCGGGACCGGACAGCTTTTCCGCGGACAGGGGAAAGGCCTCAGCATCTGCAGCTTTGAGGACGGCGCGATCACCGAGATCGGGACACTGCCGGTCCGCAACCCTTCGTTCGTCTGCAGCCATCCGGATAAAAGGAAGCTGTACTGCGTCAATGAAATGAAGGAATACCAATCCCGATTCGGCGGCGGCGCGACGGAGATCTCGTACGGCCAGGATTATTCCATGACGGCGGAACGGGATTTCAATACGGGAGGGACGGATCCTTGCCATATTGAGACCGCGCCCGACAGGACGTTCGTTGCGGTATCCAATTTCGCCTCCGGGGCCGTTACCGTTTTTTATCTGAACGGTGAAGGCGAAATGACGGGGGAGCAGGATGTGTTCCAGCACGAGGGAAAGTCGGTCCACCCGGTCCGCCAGAAGGGGCCCCACGCGCACAGCACTATCTTTGCACCGGACAGAAAACGGTTCTATGTGCCGGATCTCGGAATGGACTGCGTCTGCGCGTATTCCTGGGAAGGCGGGAAAGTTCGTAGGATTCCCGATAAGGACGTGCGCGTTACCCCCGGGAGCGGACCGCGCTACGGCGAGTTTGACAAAGCGGGGAGGAATCTGTATCTGATCAATGAGATCGGGTCCTCGATCACGCGGCTTTCGTACCGGGACGGAGAACTTGCCGTTCAGGAAACGGTGAGCACGCTTCCCGACGGGTTCTGCGGCGCCAACACCTGCTCGGACCTGCACGTCTCGGCGGACGGGAGATTCCTGTACGCCTCCAACCGCGGGCATGACAGCATTGCGGTGTTCGGCATCGGGGAAGACGGGGTCCTGCGACTTGCACACATCGTTCCGTGCGGAGGGAAAACGCCCAGAAATTTCTGCGTGGATCCAGAAGGAAAATACCTGCTCGTAGGAAATCAGGAGAGCGACAGCATCGCCGTATTTGAGACCGGAAAGGACGGGGATCTTTCTCAGAAAACGCAGATTCCGTGGGGGTCTCCGGTGTGTATCCGCTTTCTGGGCTGAACCCCGGAATAGCAATATTATGATACACGCGGAACCGAAAAAAGAATTGACACCGCCGACCGTTATCTGTATTCTAGATATCGAGGGATAATCGATTATCCCCACTGCAATCTCCGTTTCAAACGCATCCAAAACCCGACACACTTCCTTTCCCGGACGGGGAAATCAACCATCTGACCTGTTGTTGACCGCGGACTGTTCCGCGTTTCAGAAAGTTTTGGGTTCAACCCAAAAGACAAAAAAATAATGGAGGAGTAAGCAATGAAAAAGATTCTTGCGATCGTACTTGCACTGGCAATGGTATTCGCGCTGGTAGCATGTGCAGCCAAAGAGCAGGCGCCCGCCGAGCAGCCCGCTGCAGCAGCAGCCCCGGCAGCAGAGCCGGCAGCAGCCCCGGCAGCAGAGCCGGCAGCAGCCCCGGCAGAGAAAGCCCCGATTTACCTCGGACTTCTTTCCGGTTCTTCCGGCACGGTATGGCGTGACATCATGATCAGCGATGCAACGGAACTCTGCGACAAATATGTTGCGGAAGGCAGAATCGCCGGTTACAAATGGGCGCACAACACCAACAACGGTGACGCTACAGAGCAGGCTGACCTGATCCGTAACTTCATCAGTGATCCGGATGTCAACGTAATCGTTGTCAACCCGAACTCCACAGACGGTCTGAACGGCGTTATCCAGGAAGCACTCGATGCCGGCAAGCTGGTCGTCTCCGCGGACGCCACGGTTACCGCCCCTGGTATCCTCAATGTAACGCTTGACCACTACAGCTGGTATCTGAAGACCGCTGAATATGTCTGCGATTATCTCCACACCAAATACGGCGGCGGCAACGTTATCGACATTCATGGTCTGGACGGACATCCGGCCGACGTTCTCCGTGAGAACGCTCTCGACGATACGCTCGCCAAGTATGACGATGTCAAACTGATCGCCCGTGAGTCTGGTCAGTGGGATCAGACGACTGCGAAGACCGTCGCCACCACGATGATCGCTTCCGGCCAGCAGATTGACGGCGCGTTCACGCAGGACGGCATGGGCTTCGGCGTACTCTCCGCGTTCCTCGATGCGGGCAAGCTCCCGAAGGTCATGTTCGGCGATCCGGGCACGGCGTTCTACAAAGAGTGGAAAAAACTGAGAGATCAGGGCGCTGAATTCACAGCATGCAGCCGCCCGAATCCTCCGGGAATCATGGCGACCGGTGTTGCGCTTGCTGTCCGTCAGGCAGAAGGCAAAACCATCAAGGCCGACGCCGTGACCGCACAGGATGGCTATCAGATCTTCTACTATCAGGTTGGATCATTCTTCGATGACAGCAACTTTGATGAAGTTTATGAGCAGATCAAAGATAAGGACGATGGATATCTCCTTTCCGAGTACATCACAGAAGAAGCTGCGGATGCGCTGTTCGAATAAGCGATAGCTGTAACGCGCTTTTTGTGACGGATTCACATCACGAATACTTACTGCATGTCAGAGGGGATTTCCCCTCTGACATGCATCCATGAGAACAGAAAGAGAGAGCGCTATGGCAATATTGGAAGCGCGGAATATCAAAAAGCATTTCAGCGGCGTAACTGCGCTGGCCGGCACCAGCCTGTCCTGTGACAAGGGAAAGATAACCGGACTGCTCGGCGCAAACGGATCCGGGAAAAGCACGATATCAAAGATCATTACCGGCGTTTACAGTGCGGATTCCGGTGATGTTTTTTTTGAGGGACAAAAAGTCGTCTTTAAAAATCCGCTTGATGCAAAGAAGGCCGGCATTTCAATGGTGTTCCAGAACCTGAGTCTGGCACCGGACATGAAGGTCTGGGAGAATATCGTACTGGGGATGGAAAAAGGAAAAGGGATTTTCCTGGACAATGCGGATGCCAGAAGGATCTCAAGGGAAATTCTGGATCGGCTGTATCCGAAAATCAATATTGAATCCAAAGTATCTGCACTTTCCCCCGGGGAAAAGCAGATCGTTGAAATAGCAAAGGCGCTTACGGTCAAACCGAAGGTGCTGATTCTGGACGAACCGACGGCAGCTCTTGAGCAGGAACAGGTCAGAGCCCTTTTCCGTTATCTGAATGAACTCAGGAGCCAGGATATCGCGATGATCTTTACCTCCCACCGGATGAACGAGGTGCTTGAGCTGTGCGATGATATCGTTGTGTTCAGAAACGGCGAAAATGTTGGGAAACTAGATTTTTCAGTCGACAAAAAGGATCCTGACAGGATCGTGGAAATGATCACGGGCCAGAAGGCTGACCAGGCAACCCGCAAAGTTTATCACGACCTGCCGGATGAAGACATATTGGAAATCAAACAATTCAAATATGGAAACCTGCTGGAGGCCAGCCTCAAACTCCGGAAGCACGAGATCCTGGGGATCGGCGGGCTTGCCGGGCAGGGGCAGGAATTGCTGCTTAATGTCATTGCCGGCGCGGTTCCGGATGCACGCGCGACCGCGGTCGTTGACGGAAAGGAAGTCCCGCTGAAATCTCCCAAGACCGCGATCCGGAATGGGATCGTCCTGGTGCCCGGGGACCGTAATCTGGAAGGGCTGTTCGTGGACAATTCCGTCTACAAAAACATCCGGATACCGAAACTCGCGCTGAAAGGACAGCCGCTGTTTACCCCTGACAAGAAATACCGTGAGGAAGCCGAGGAGATCGTAAAACGTCTGAATATCGTGACGAGCTCCATCGACAACCCGGTCGGGAACCTCTCCGGCGGAAACGCGCAGAAGGTGGTCGTCGGCAAATGGCTTCCGTTTGATATTAAGGTCCTGCTTCTTGCTGACCCTGCAAAAGGCGTTGACGTTATTGCCAAGCGGGACATGTACGAACTTGTTTCAAAAATGGCAGAAGAGAATGATCTCGGCGTGATCGTGTACGCAACGGACAATGACGAGCTGATCAGTTACTGCGACCGCGTGCTGCTGATGTTTGAGGGAAGAATCGTTGCCGAGCTGAACAAGGAAGAGATCACGGATCAGAACCTTGTCGCAAAATCCATGCATATGGAACCAAAGGAGGCATCGGTATGACAGAAACGAAAAAGAGTCCATTTCTGCCAAAGATCGGAAAGCTTCTGAAATCGCCGAGCTTCATTGTGATCTGCATCCTGATCGTTATGCTGGTGATCACGGCATCCCTGCAGCCCGGCTTTTTCAAGCCGAATACGATCAACAGCAATATCAATTCCTTTGCGCCGCTGATCCTTCTGACGATGGGACAGGCAATTGTCATCATCGCCGGGGGTCTTGACCTTTCGATCGGATATGCGACGTCCATGATGGTCGTTATCCTGACGAATGTGATGCAGAAAGACAAACCCGAGTCCGCAATTCCGGCCATTCTGCTCGCCTTTGTGGCGTGCATCCTGGTGGGCACCATAAACGGGCTCTGTGTCGGATATCTGAAACTCCCGCCGCTGATCGTTACATACGCGACGTCCTATATCTGGCTGGGCATCGGTCTTTTCATTGCGCCGTCCCCAAAAGGAACCTGCATTCCGTGGGTGCGCACATTCTATACGTTTTCAGCGATCCCGAATCTTCCGGAGGGTCTCAAGGATCTTTCCAAGATACTGGCTCCGGGTTTCTGGCTGATCGTGATCGGCTGCATCGTCTGGGGCATCGTCCGGAGAGGAAGGACCGGCCGCTACATTTATGCGGTGGGTTCCAACCGGGAGAATGCTTATGCGAGCGGAATCAACACCTCCAAAACACAGCTGAAAGCGTATATCCTCTGTGCTCTGTTCGCGTTTCTCTGTGCCTTGTTCTATGCTGCCCAGAACCAGTCGGGTGACGCCCGCATGGGGAACCCGCTGACGCTGAAGTCAGTCGCGGCTGCCGTCATCGGCGGAATCGCGCTGGAAGGCGGAAAAGGCAGCGTGTATATGGGGATCGTCGGAGCGATCATTTACAGTATCGTGACCAAGATTATCTTCTTTGCGGATATTTCATCCTCCTATCAGACGCTGGTAGCCGGAATTGTTGTTCTTTTGGCTGTATCCGCATCCTTGATTTTCAAGTTCATTGAAAAACGCGAGAAACTGAAGGTGGTGAAATAATGGGACGGACAGATAAGATGAATCCATTACTTGCCTTCTGGACCAAGTATCAGAAACAGATCATTGCCGCGCTTATTATTCTGGCCCTGTTCATTATCGGAGAAATCGCGACAGGTCATTTCCTCTCCATCGATCAGTTTTTCCTGACCGTGAAGGTTGCAGCGCTCGTTGCCATGTTCGGCCTCTGCCAGATGATCTGCGCCGCTTCCGGCGCAAGCGGCCTGGACCTGTCCGTGGGCTATGTCGCCACGATCGCGGCGATATTTGCCGCGCGGTTCATGGACGGCAAAAATGAGAATATGCTTGTCGGCCTTTTGGTCGCTCTGGCGATCGGCCTTGTTGCCGGCGCAGTGAACGGGTTCTTCATTTCCTATCTGAGGCTGCCAGCGCTGATCATCACACTGGCCGTCTCGAATATCATCCAGGGCATCATCAACGTCTACACGGCTGGTGCCAAGATTGACGGCAAGCCTTCCCCTGCCCTGGTGACGATATTCGCGAAAATGACAGGTGTTTTCCCGAATATCCTGATCCCGCTTGCTGTGATGGCAATCATTGCGATGATCATCATCTATAAGACAAAATGGGGACAGGAGCTCCTTGCCGTCGGTTCTAACGAGACCTCCGCCTATCTGTGCGGAATCAACGTAAAGCGCGTTCGGTTCACGGCGTATGTCGTTTCCGGAGTGCTTGCCTCGTTTACGGGCGTTGCCCTGCTGGCTTACATGAATATGGCGTTCAAGGATATGGGATCGACATACGTCATGCCGAGCATCGCGGCGGTCGTAGTCGGCGGTGTGTCGATGGCAGGCGGCGACGGAAACTATATCGGCGTCATCCTCGGGGCCATTGTTCTGCAGACTCTGACAAACCTGTTCTACGCCCTTGGGTTGGGCGAAGCGGGGAAATGGGTCGGGATCGGCGTCGTTCTGCTGGCGGTTCTGATCGCATACGTCCGCGAAAAGAAAAAGAGATAAGAAAAAAGCAGCTTCCGAATCCTTTCCGGAAGCTGCTGAGTGCTTCTTCAGGCTATCTGCCGAGTGAATTGATAGGGGTCTTTTCGGCAAGAATCCTCCGCATCATCTCGATGAGTTCCTGCAGATGCAGCACGACCAGTTCCTTGGCCTTTTCCTCGTTCCGCACCGCAAGAGCTCTGTAAATAGATTCGTGCCGTTTTGCGAGTTGGACCAGATCCAGCGAGGAGAACCGCGTTCCGTAGTATGTCCATTCATACACGTTGCACTGTTCAAACAGGCGGATCAGCATCTTCTTCTGGGACGCGGAAACGATGGCCTTGTGAAACTCCGTATCCTTGTGAACATAGCGGTTCATGTCGCCGTTCTTGCCGGCGTCTTCCATTTCGATGAGGAGCGTATGCATTTTTGAGAGATCCTCGTCCGTAAGGCGGTCAATGGCGTAGTGTACGGCAAGCGCCTCGATGTTCCCCCGGATCGTGTGGGCGTCGACAAGATCCTGGAAGGTGATGCTGCTGACGTAAGTTCCCTGGTAGGGGATCGTCTCGACCAGCCCCAGGCTTTCCAGGGAACGGAGGGCGTCGCGGACGGGGGACTGCGAGATGCCGAGTTTCCTGGCCCACTGGGTCTCCACGATGCGGTCGCCAGGACCAAGTTCCCCGGACAGGATGGCATCTTTAAAGTACTCTGTCAGTGCTTCCCGGATCGGAAGATGCGATTCAGGCAGTCTGATTTCTGAAATTCGGTCTGTCATGATCTTCGGATTCCTTCAGATGGGATTGTGTGGTCTCATCTTAACACAGAGGCAGGTGCTTTTCAACTTGAGTCCGTTACGCGTGCCGGGGCAAAGAAACGGCAAAAGAAGGAAACAACGGGATTCCGCCCCGGATTCCCGATACAAATATCCATTTGGGTTTGAAATGTTGAATAAAAGTATATCAACAATGATATGAACAAGGAGGTTATATCACGCATGGCAAACTTGATAGGAAAAAGCGAGAAGCGTATTGACGGTTACGACAAGGTAACCGGGAAAGGCTTGTATGCGAGCGACTACTACAATCAGTTTCCGCATATGGCATACATCAAAGCCTTCCGCAGCCCGTACGCTCACGCGAAGATCAAAAAGATCGACTATACGAAGGCGAAAGCCCTTCCCGGCGTCATCTATATCCTGACGGGATATGAAGACGTGCGCTGGGATGACTTTCCCAAGATGGCGATCATAGCGAAGGATGAGGTGCTGTGGGCCGGGCAGGCAATTGCCCTGATTGCTGCCGAGACTGAGGAGATCGCGGAAGATGCCGTCAAACTGATCGACTGTGAGTTCGAAGTACTCCCGTTCGTGTCGGATTATTACGAGGCAATCAAACCGGATCCCGTTTCCGTCATTGACCCCGAATACGAAACGAGGGCACAGGGATTCCAGGACCGTCCCGCCGACCGAGCAACAAACCGTGTTTCCCCGAACATCGTCGGTGCTTATTACATGCATACCGGCGACCTTGAACAGGGATTCAAGGAAGCGGATATCATCATGGAGGATGAGTTTTCTGTCGGAAAGAAGACGGCGAGCCCGCTGGAACCGGCGACCGCGATCTGCAAATACGAGCCGGACGGCGGTCTGACCATGATTTCCAACGGCGCCGGCGTGCACGGCGTCATTAAAGAGCATATCTGCCGTGTTCTCGGGATGCCCGAAAGCAAGGTCCGCGTCATTCAGCCGTATATGGGCGGCAGCTTTGGAAGCAGGCTTTCCCCTTATGTGGAGCTGCAGACTGCCCTGATGGCCATGCGGATCAAGAGAAACGTCTCCTACCGGTTCACGAGGAAGGAAGTCTTTACAGCCGGTCCGTCCAACTGGTCCTGCACAACGAAGGTCAAGATGGGCGCAAAGAACGACGGAACGATCATTGCGCATGATTACTACCTCTGCGAGGAAATCGGCGCATGCGTGAACAACACGTTCTTCTCCGGCCGTCTGTCTTCCTCCGGCGCAGCGCCGTGCTACCGTTTCCCCAATATGCGGATGGATACGTTCGCTGTTGCGACGAATACGGTTCCTGCCGCTGAGTACCGCGGACTCGGATGTCCGGAAGCGGAATGGGGCATCGAGATCATGGTCAACCGTCTGGCGGAGAAACTGAAGATGAGCCCTGTCGATATCCGCCTGAAAAACATCATCGATCCCGGCGAAAGGGACATCTACGGCGAAGTGATCACAAGCATCGGGTTAAAGAAATGTCTGCTCGGCGTAAATGAAGTGATCAAAGTCGAAGAAAAACCGGTGCAGGACGGTTCCGTATGGAAGAGGGGCAAGGGATGTGCCGTCGCAGGAAAACAGAACACGCCGCTCGGACGCAGCGAAGCAAAAGTCTGGTACAACAGTGACGGAACGATCCAGCTCTTTATCAGTTGCGATGAAAACGGCATGGGTGCGACCACGGCGATGGGCCAGATCTGCGCGAACGAATTCGGCGTGGATCTGAAGGACGTCAAGGTCATCAAGGGCGACACGCTCTGCACGCCTTACGACAACTACTCCGCATCTTCCCGTACGACGTATAATACGGGCAACGCCGTTATGATCGCGTGCGCGGACTGCATCAACAAGCTGAAAACGGAAGTTGCGCGCGTATACGGACTGAATCCGAAGAATGTTGAAATCAAAGGCAAGAAGGCGATCCTGAAAGGAACCTACGTCCAGGAAGTTGACATTCCTCCGCTGTTCAAACACTGGACCATGTTCACGCAGGGCAACTGGGGACTCCAGCAGTACAGCCCGGTCGTCGGATACGGCGTATACTGCCCGGCTCCGATCCATCAGTGGGGGCCCGACGGCAAATCCGACCGTGTCTGGAACTGGTTCCAGTACAGCGCATGCGCCGTTGAAGTCGCGGTAAACGAAGAGACCGGCGTTGTGAAGGTCGTCAAGATCGCAAGTTCTGCGGATACGGGCAATCCGATCAATCCGGAAATCGTCAAGAGCCAGATCCAGGGCGGCGTTCATATGGCGATCGGGTTCACCACGATGGAAGAGCACCTCTATGATGAGAAAGGCGCACAGTCCAACGCGAACTTCAGCGACTATCGTCTCCCGACAATTGGCGAGATGCCGACAAACGAGAACGTATTTGCGCTGATTAACCCGGATCCCCTGCCCGACGGACCGTACGGCGCAAAGGGTATGGCCGAATCCATTACGGTTCCGGTAGGTCCGGCAATTGAAGAAGCAATCTACCAGGCGGTCGGCGTTCGCCTCAACTACTACCCGATGACCGCGGAGAGAGTGCTGGCAGCCATTAAAGAGAAAAAGGCAAGGGAGGCAGCGAAATGAGCGAGATAGAAAAAATCAGAGTCGAATTGACTGTAAACGGTAAGCATCACGTTTTGTATGTTTCTCCGTGCAAGACTTTGCTGGAAGTGCTGCGTGAGGATCTGAACCTGATCGGAACGAAGCGCGGATGCGACGATTCTAACTGCGGTGTCTGCACGGTTCTGGTAAACGGACAGGCGATCAAAAGCTGCACGATGCTCATCCCGCTGGCAAACGGCTGCGATATCACGACGATCGAAGGCCTGGAAAGGGAAGGCGGACTCCATCCGCTCCAGCAGGCGTTCATTGACAGGTTTGCGGTCCAGTGCGGATACTGTACGCCGGCTATGATCCTGACAGCCAAAGCCATTCTGGATGAAAACCCGAATGCGAGCGAAGAGGAGATCAGAGATGGCCTTCATGGAAATCTCTGCCGCTGCACAGGGTATACCAAGATCATGGAAGCCATTTTGGATGTCCGTGACGGGAAGTATAAAGAGAGCTGTGGGGAGGTCTGAAAATGAGATTTGAGAAATATTTCGAACCTGCAAGCATCAAGGAATGCTGCGAATTACTTGTGGAATACGGAAAGGACGCAAAACTCCTTGCCGGCGGCACGGACCTCGTCCCGAAAATGAAGGCGGAGGTGCTGGCACCCAAGGCCGTCATTTCGCTGCATAAGATTCCCGGGCTGGAAACATATAAACTGTGCGACAAGGGCGTCACGATCGGTGCACTGATGCCGCTGCGCAAGCTGTCCCTCTGCGAAGACCTGAACAAATGGCCCGCCCTGAAAGCGGCTGCAGGTCACGTGTCTTCCATGCAGATCCGCAACCAGGCCACCCTCGGCGGAAATGCGTGCAACGCTTCCCCGTCTGCGGACGCCGTGGAAGGTCTCATGGTCTATGATGCCATCGTGAACATCGCCGGACCGAATGGCGACCGCGAGGTCGAGATCGCTGACTTCTTCAAGGGACCGGGCAAAACCGATCTGAAAGAAGGAGAATTCGTCGTCAGTTTCTTCGTCCCGGCTCCCGAGGAAGGCACAGGCGCCGCATATCGCAAATTCGCGATCCGCGGCGACACGGACATCTCCATTGTCGGCGCAGGCGCAAGACTGCTTCTGAAAGACGGAAAGATCGCAGACGCGAGGATCACGCTGGCTTCTGTTGCGCCGACACCGATGCGCGCAGTGAAAACGGAAGAATTCCTGATCGGGAAAACACCGGATGAGGAAACTGCCAAGGCTGCGGGAAAGATCGCGCGTGATGAGGCAAAACCGATCAGCGATCCCCGTGCTTCCGCGTGGTACAGAAAGGACATCGTGGAAGTGGAAGTCTATCATGCGATCCTCGATGCCGCCGCTGCTGTCAAATAAGTAGGTGAAAAGCATGCAGCAGTTAACGAAAAACGTATATACGGATACTACGATCCGCGGATGCAATCCCAGCATCCTGTTTACGGATGCCGGTGCGGTCTTTATCGATACCGCACAGTGGATCACTCCGCTTCTGGAAATGATCGCGTTCGCAAAGAAGCGCGGACCAATCAAGTACCTGATCAATACGGAAGGTCATATCGACCATATTTTCGGAAACCACTGGTTTGCGAAAGAATGCCCGGTAATCGGACATGAAAGACTGAATGACATGTTCTGGCTTGTGGCGGGGGACGTTCCCTGCTACGAATACAGCGTGGATGTTCTGGAGCGTCAGGATCCCGAAGGACTGAAATTCATGCCTTCCAAGGAAGATTATATCGTAAACCGTCCGCAGATCACGTTCAGCCAGAATATGACACTGGATCTCGGCAGTCACAAGGTGCATCTTTACCATACCCCCGGTCACTGTGATGCGCAGCTGTGCGTGTATTCTCCGGAAGAGCGCACCGTATTTGTCGGGGACACGGTATTTGTCGAGTGCCAGACGTGGCTGCATTCCGCCAACATCAAAGAACTGCTGGCATCCCTGGCATTCATCGAGACGCTTGACTTCGATTACCTGGTTCCCGGACACGGGCCGGTAGTCGGAAAAGAGTATATCGCGAAACAGCGCGCGTTCATCTTTGAGTGGATCGAAACGGTCCGTGACGGAATGAACAAGGGCTGGGATCTGGACGAATGCATCAAGCGTATCAGCTTTGCCGACCGTTTCCCCGTGGATATCGGACAGGACGAGATGATGGATTACATTCAGGAAAAGAATGTGATCAAATGCTACAACTACATTCTGGACCAGAGAAAAGACTGATCCCTAATCTGCAAAAACAGCTTACTGTCAAAAGAGGCTGCCTCATGAACTGAGGCAGCCCCCTTTTGTAGTGCGCTCGGCATGCGCGAATCACTAGGCGGTGAGAGTCCGCTACAGGCTTGGCAGTAGGAACTGTTAGCCAAAGACAAGGGTGTCCACCGTGAGGTGGAATCTGAAGGAAGTCGGAGGCAAAACCTCGGTCTGACGAACAGAAACCGCATAGAAGGCGTATTCGGAACGGACGAGTTTCCTACACAAAACGAAGTCCAATACTGCCCGAATTCCGAAGCGTAAATGCGGCAGATAGATGAGGTGAAGGTGATCGCGCTTACCCGAGGAGGCCTTGCAGACGGGAAACCGCAGTAACAACGAACTGCAAGGAGTCAGCAGAGACCATAGTAGCCAAAGGGTGAAGGGTCGAACAATCAACAGTCCAAAGTAACAGACGGAAAGGAGTACGCCATGAAGAAAGCAGAATACGCCGGAAACGGCGGCTTCCTGCAAAGGGATAGTGTGGAACACGAAGAGTATGCAGAAGCGCACAGTGGCGAACGAATGGAAACGGAAGAACAGGACAATGCAGAGGACTTAATGGAACGGATACTGGACAGAGACAATCTGAACAGGGCGTACCGGAGAGTCAGGTCGAACAAGGGAGCGCCGGGGATCGACGGAATGACCGTGGAAGAGGCGCTGCCGTGGCTGAAGGAGCATCGCGAGGAACTCCTGGGAAGCATACGGGGCGGATGGTACAAGCCGAACCCCGTGAGACGGAAGGAGATCCCGAAGCCGGACGGTGGAGTCAGGAAGTTGGGGATACCGACGGTGGTAGACCGAGTCGTCCAGCAGGCGATTGCACAGGTACTCGTACCGATCTATGAACCGCTGTTTTCGGAAGGGAGCTACGGCTACCGACCGAACAGAAGTGCTCAGATGGCAATCGGAAAAGTAAAGGAGTACGCGGAACAGGGATATACGTACGCCGTACAGTTAGAC
>JAFRNW010000020.1 GCA_017429985.1 Clostridia bacterium
GCCAGCGTTCGTCCTGAGCCAGGATCAAACTCTTGAGTTTAATCTTAACAGTTCCTTTCGGAACTGCAGCTCACTTACTTCGCTTGGTTCTCAATGTCATTGCGTTTAGTTTATCTTGAACTTGTCAAGATTTACTGGCTTGTTTTGTTATTTGATGCACTATATAGTTTTCAAGGTGCTGCGCTCTCGTTCGTGCGTCTCACTTGCGACAGCTTTGTTAGTATACCTCTGGTATTTTCCTTTGTCAACAGTTTTTTTCAAATTTTTTTTAGTTTTTTTTTGAACCTGAAAAACCCCCAATCTGTGGGGTTTTCCGGCCGTCCGACCCCCTAGATTTATTGACAACACTCTACAATTCTTATATATTTTAATGCAAGATATTTTTAAAAAAACCGTTCGGAGGATAACCTTTTTCATGCGAAATTTAACGTCTTCAGAACTTCGGAAACTGTATCTGGAGTTCTTTCGATCCAAGGGGCATGCTATCATTTCCAGCGCGTCTCTGATTCCCGAAAACGATCCCACGGTGCTTTTCACAACGGCCGGCATGCATCCGCTCGTTCCGTATCTGATGGGTCAGAAGCATCCGGAAGGAAGACGGCTTGCCGATGTCCAGAAGTGCGTGCGCACCGGTGATATCGACGAGGTCGGGGACGCTTCGCACTGCACGTTTTTTGAAATGCTGGGCAACTGGTCCCTGGGAGATTACTTTAAAAAAGAAGCGATCGCGTACGCGTGGGAATTTCTCACAAGCGAGCAGTGGCTCGGCATCCCGAAGGAAAAGCTTTCCTTTACCTGCTTCGAAGGGGATAAGGACGCGCCGCGCGATACGGTCGCGCATGACCGCTGGGTCGAAATGGGGGTCGATCCTTCCCATATCGTATACCTGCCGAAAAAACACAACTGGTGGGGTCCGGCCGGTCAGACCGGTCCCTGCGGTCCCGACACCGAGATCTTCTACGACACCGGAAAGGCGCCGTGCGGTCCCGACTGCCAGGCGGGCTGCGATTGCGGCAAGTACCTTGAGATCTGGAACAACGTCTTCATGGAATACAACAAGGTGGCTGACGGCGTGTTCCTGCCACTTGACCAGAAAAACGTCGACACGGGCATGGGGCTCGACCGTACCGTCGCGACCCTGCAGGGTGTGGAAAGCATCTACGACACCGATGCCTTTGCCGGCATCCTTTCCGTAATCACAAACCTCAGCGGAAAGCATTATAAGGATTCCCCGGAAACGGTCCGCGCGTTCAGAATCATCGCCGATCATATCCGCTGCGCCACTTTCATGCTGGGAGACCAGCGGGGCGTAACGCCTTCAAACGTGGACCAGGGCTATATCCTCCGCAGGCTGATCAGGCGTTCCATCCGCTTCGCCACCCAGCTGGGCATTCCGGACGGAAAACTGTCCGACATCGCAGTCGCCGTCATCGATCAGTACGGAAGCGTATATCCGGAACTAGAGGAGAACCGGGACAAGATCGTTTCCGAACTGGACAAGGAGCAGCAGCGCTTTACGAACGCCCTGAAGAAAGGAACGCGCGAATTCGAGTCCCTCGTCTCCAAGATGGAGGGGACGCAGATCAGCGGTCCGGATGCGTTCCATCTGTACGACACGTTCGGATTCCCGGTCGAATTCACCGTCGAACTGGCTGCCGAAAAAGGCCTGACCGTCGACATGGACGGCTTCAAGGCCGCATTTGAAGCACACCAGGAAAAATCGCATGCAGGCGCAGAGCAGAGGTTCAAAAGCGGTCTGCAGGACAATTCCGAAACAACCGTCGCCCTTCATACCGCTACGCATCTGCTCCAGGCAGGCCTCCGCAAGGTTCTGAACGATGATTCCGTTTCACAGAAGGGCAGCAACATCACGCCGGAACGTCTCCGCTTCGACTTCAGTTTCCCGCGCAAGGTCACGCCGGAAGAGCTTCAGAAGGTTGAAGAATTCGTCAATGAGGCCATAGCGGCCGATATCCCCGTCACCTGCGAGGAGATGACCGTCAGCGAAGCAAAGGCCGCGGGAGCGATCGGACTGTTTGAGAGCCGGTACGGCGCAAAGGTCACCGTATATACGGTTCCCGGATACAGCAAGGAAATCTGCGCCGGTCCTCACGTTACCCATACCGGGGAGCTGGGGCGTTTCAAGATCAAGAAGGAAGAAGCGTCCTCCGCGGGCGTTCGCCGCATCAAAGCGGTATTGATCCATGAATAATGAGAATTGGTTTGAATATAACTGGAAATTGCGCGGCACTCCCGCGCAATTTCATGTTGATATGCAGTTTCTTCCGGAGCCGGAAATCCTGAACACCCGGAACAGGCTGATCAGCATTTCATGCGCCACGAGCAAGAAACCATCCTTCTTCGAAAAGAGAAAAACGCAGGCAGTGCTTAAAAAAATAGAGGCCTCCGTCAGGGAGTCCTCCGTCTTCGTCGGTTATATCGAACTGCCCGACTACACCTGGTATTATTATTACACCTCGGATTCCAGACTTCTCGTCAGAATCCATGAGATCATTTCCGGGATCCGCTCCGCAAAGTGGACCTGCACGTTATCCGACGAACCCGGCCACGAAACATACTACAAGCTCCTCTGTCCGGATACGGCCAGATGGCAGTCTCACAACAACCGGATCTACGCGGAGTCACTCGAAAAACGCGGGGATGACCTCAGTCAGCCCCGGCGCGTCAGCGTTCACGTATGTCTTCCGGTCCTTGGCAAGGATGACTCCTTCTTTGAAGACGCGAAGCGGCTCGGATTCGCCATAGGCTCCGTCGATTGCATCGAGTCCTATCAGCTTCCCTACAGTATTTCCCTGCATATCATCTCCCCGGCAACCGAGGAACGCCTGACAGAACTTACCACATCCGCCATCGGCCTCGCGGAACGACACTCGGGTGTCTTTGAACGGGTGGATACGGAATTCGTACCGAAGCGGCGTTAATTCTATTTTCCTACGCAGAACTTTTCAAATATCCTGTCGATTACGTCGGCGTCCACGTCCGATCCCGTGATGCTTCCCAGATGATGGAGCGCGGTGCGGATGTCTGTCGCGATGCAGTCGATCTCTGTTCCTTCCCCGGCCGCGTTGACCGCAGCCAGCGCGTTTTCCAGCGCAAGAAGATGACGTTCGTTCGTAATGCACAGATCTTCCGTCTCCCCGGGTATGACTCTCTCGGTGATCTCTTTTTTGAGCTGTTCCAGCCCTTCTCCCGTCTTTGCGCTCACATATAGCGTACCGGGATCAGGAACATGCGGAAGATCGCACTTGTTCCCGACGAGGATCCATTCGCGGCCGGAGTTTTTCGCGGTCTCGATCAGTTCAAGGTCTTCTTCTGACAGCGGCTGGCTGCAGTCGTGAACGGCAAGGATCACGTCCGCCCTTTCCACCTCGCCCATCGCCCTGTCGATGCCGATCTGCTCGATCTCATTGTCTGTCCCGTGAATGCCCGCGGTGTCAATCAGGCGGATCGGGACCCCGTCGAATACGACCTTTTCATCCAGGACATCCCTTGTCGTGCCGGCAATGGCTGTCACGATCGCTCTGTCGCGTCCGGAAAAAGCGTTCAGTATGGACGACTTCCCCACATTGGGCTTTCCGAGGATCACTACCCGCGCCCCGTCCCGGAGCACTCTTCCCGCACGTCCGTTTGCGATCAGATCACAGAGAACGCGTTTCGCATCCGCAATCTGATGCGGGAGCTCTTCCATGCAGTCCTCTTCCACTTCTTCCGGGTAATCGATTGCCGCATCCATTGCCGCAAGCGCATCCAGAAGGACCTGTTCGGCAGAGTGGACCGCTCTGCTTACGCTTCCGTGAAGCTGCTCCAGCGCGATCTTTCTGCTTTTTTCGGCATCTGCGGTGATGATGTCCATAACGGCCTCCGCCTGGCTGAGGTCCATCTTCCCGTTCAGAAAAGCACGCCGCGTAAATTCGCCTCCCTCCGCAGGACGGAATCCGCAGGAGGAAAGAAGCTGAAGGGTTCTCTGTACGGTCTGCGGGCCGCCGTGGCAGTTGATCTCCATCATGTCCTCGCCCGTATAGCTGTGAGGACCGCGGAAATAAACGGCCATCACGTCGTCGATGACCTCTGTACCGGATTTCAGGCGTGTGAACAGCAGCCTCCCCGGCTTGTCGGTGACGCTCCTCTCGAGAAGCATTTCTGCGTCTCCCGCTTTCGGCCCGGAAATCCGGATGACGGCGATCGCGCCGCCTATCGCTGTGGAAGGAGCAAAAATCGTGTCCTGAATGTATCCCATCGTTCTCCTCAAAAAAACGCCGCCTCAGTGGCAGCGTTTCCGTTCATGCAGTTTATGCGTCCGTCTCGGCGGGAGCGATCACGACGTGCCGGTCGGGCTCCTCTCCCTCGCTGTAGGTGACGACCCCCTCCATGTCCTGCAGAGCGCAATGCAGGACTCTGCGCTCATAGGGATTCATCGCCTCAAGCGCAACGGGCCTCCCCGTCTCAAGCACGTGGACGGCTTCCCGCTTTGCAAGCCGTCTCAGGGTGTCTTCTCTGCGCGACCGATACCCTTCCGTATCGATCGTGATCCGGACGTAGTCTTCTCTTCCCTGGTTCGCAACCAGCGATGTCAGGTACTGAATCGCATCCAGCGTTTCCCCGCGCCGTCCGATCAGCAGACCGTCCGTATCCGTTTCGATGCAGATCCGGTAACCGCCGTCCGCCTTGACTGCGGAAAGCGCGGAATGGACGCCCATTTTCACCAGCAGGTCTGCGAGGAACTTCGAGCCGGGCACCTCTTTGACAAGATCCCGGTCATACTGATAGCGGTCTGCAGGCTCTCTGCGGCCGGCGTCACGCGTATCCCGGTGGCCCTTCCGCCTGCTGTTGCTGTTTTTCCTGCTTTCGCCCCTGCGTCCCTGCGGTCTGTCTTTTTTCTCGCGCTGCGGCTGTTCCTCACGGATGTGCTGGAAATCCATTGAAACCGGGGTCTCTCTTTCCGTCAGCCTGACCCGCGCCTGTCTGGCGCCGAAGCCAAACAGCCCCTTTGTCTCGTCCTGCAGGGTCTCGATCTCGACTTCATCGATCGTTACGCCCATTTCGTTCAGACCGACGAAAATCGCCTCGTCTACCGTTCTTCCGGAGAATTCCATGCTTCTCATTTCTTTTCGTCCTCCGGAACAATACTCTTCTTTGCAAACCTCCTGTTGATCAGGATCGTTGTGATCATCGAAACGCAGTTGCTGACCGTCCAGTACAGCGCGAATGATGCGTTGGTCGTCATACAGAACACAAAGGTCATGATCGGCATCATCCACTGCATCATCTTGGTGGACCCGGTCGTATCCGTTGCCTGCTGGTTCTTGGTCATGATCCAGGAAGAAAGCCACGTTGTTCCTCCGCAGACCAGCGGGAAGATAAACCATCCGTTGTTCAGTCCGGCATACAGATCGATACACGGCTGGATAAGCTTGTTATACGTTTCGACAGCCGCCGGGGCAAGCACGGATGTTGATGTCGGACCGCATGCGCACCCGGTGGAGGCTGCTGTCCCCTGCACAACGTTCAGCGCATAACCGCTCTTCGATGCGGCGTCCTTCACAAAGAAGCCGAGTTCCTCAAACAGCTGGGCATATTCCGGATGCTCCTGGAAAATCAGGAGACGGTTGATATTGTTTGTCGTCGAGAACAGCTGGGTCGCCGACTGAATGACAGGCTGCAGGCCGCTGTCCGCCATCCACATGTTGTGAACCCAGAGGAAGCGGAAATTCCGGAACATCTCGATGCCCGCCTGTTCGTTTTCATGAAGCGTTACGATCAGCTTGACCATCATTTCATTGCCCCACTGACGGAACGCGGCAATGAAGATGAAGAACAGGGGCATTGTAAAGAGCATCGGAAGGCATCCGCCGAACATGGATACGCCATGCTCTTTCATCAGTTTCTGGCTCTCTCGGTTCATCTTTTCGGGATTGTCCTTATACTTCGCACGGATCTTGTCCATTTCGGGCTGGATCGCCTGCATTTTCATGGACGACTGTCTGGATTTGATGTCTCCGATAATAGTCAGTGCGCGGATGAAAATCGTCGAAATGATGATCGTCAGAACAATGCTTTGTCCTGTGACGTGCTCATAGAGCCATCTCATTCCGAGAAATACCCACTGGGTAAAAAAGAAATCGCCTTGCACGGTTTCCCTCCTCCTGTAGCGTTAATAATACTTATATCTTACGGAACGGGATCGTATCCGCCCTTACAAAACGGGTTGCAGCGCAGGATGCGTTTAAATGCAAGCCATCCGCCTTTCACCGCACCGTATTTTTCAATTGCTTCCAATGCGTACTGTGAGCATGTGGGTCTGAACCTGCAGCAGGAAGGATGTCTGGGAGAAATATAGAACTGATATCCTCTGATAACGGAAATCAGGAACTTCTTCATACGACTTCCTCCTGATCCAGCAGTTTCGACTGGTTCAGAGCGTCTCTGACCATTTCGGTCAGCTTGATGAATTCTGCCTCCGGAATACCTCTGCGGGCCACAAAGATGATATTGTATCCTTCTTTGATATGCGGAATAAACGGTGTAACCGCCTCCCGCAGGCGTCTCTTGATTCTGTTTCTCGTAACGCTGTTTCCCTGTTTCTTGCTTACAGAGATGCCAATGCGGCTCGGCCCCGCTTTTCTTCTTGCAACGATACAAGAAAAATACTTATGCTGGGTCGCCTTGCCGGTGCGATAAGTATAACGAAATTCTTTTTTCCTTTTTAAAGAATCTTCCCGCTTCACTGTATCCCATCAGAACTATCTAAACTGCGCCGATGAAAAAAATATGCGGCAAGCAACGGGCCCGCCGCAATAAGTGTTGTCTGATTCTTACGCAAATACAGGGCTGCCGTCAAGCACTCAGTTTCTTACGCCCTTTAGCACGTCTGCGTTTCAGAACATTGCGTCCGTCCGCAGTCTGCATGCGCTTGCGGAATCCGTGCACCTTGCTGCGCTGCCTTTTTTTCGGCTGAAATGTCCGTACCATCCCTTACACCTCTCTTTATTACTATATATGGGGCGGCCGAACCCCCCTGTCACGCAACTCAAACGTGCGCGTAGATAACCTTTGACATTATAGAGGACGATAGGGAGACGTGTCAAGTACTTTTATCTGCAGAAGGCAATTCCGGATCCAGTTTTGCAAAAACCATTCTGCCCGCGGAAGTCTGGAGCGCGCTTGTGATCGTGATCTTTCTTTCTTCGCCGATACACTGCTTCCCGCCGTCCACGATGACCATGGTCCCGTCTTCCAGGTACCCGATCCCCTGCCCGTTCTCCTTGCCTTCCTTTACGATCGCAAGCGAGATCTCTTCTCCCGGGAGCAGGATGGGCTTCACGGCGTTTGCAAGATCGTTGATGTTCAGCACATCCACTTCCTGCACGGTAGCGACCTTATTAAGGTTGTAATCATTGGTGACCAGAATGCCGTCCGATTCCTGCGCCAGTTTCAGGAGTTTCAGATCGACTTCTTCAATATCTTCATAATCTGTTTCGCTGATGATCACCTGCCCGGCCGCGGTTTCCCGCATGTGCTTGATGATATCAAGCCCGCGCCTGCCACGGTTCCTTTTGATCGGATCGCTGCTGTCCGCGATATGCCGCAGTTCCTTCAGCACAAATTCGGGAACGATCAGGTCCCCTTCCAGAAAACCGGTCTTGCAGATGTCATAGATCCTGCCGTCGATGATCACGCTGGTATCCAGGACTTTCGCCCGTGCCCTGGATCCCTTTGAGGACTTTCCACCACTCAGGATGTCCTCCTTTCTGGTGATCCCGAAACGGCAGCCCAGATAACCAAGCAGGACATACAGTATGATGGAGAGGATCTCCGGAACGACCGGAACGTTGATGGTCCGGATTACAAGGCTGATCAGAAACGCAAGGAGAAGTCCCAGAAGCAGACCCAGCGTGCCGAAAAGGATGCTTAACGCGGGCGCGTCGTGTAACCAGTTCTCAAGCTTCTGCCTTTTTCCGGAAACCCAGTCAAAAATGTTCGGGGCGGAAAGATAGAACAGCGTGCCGAACCCGATCCCGAACGCAATATACAGTCCGTTCAGCACCGATGTCACGGTCGTGTATTTCATTGGATAGGAGTATCCCGGAAAACGCACATTTGACACGACCAGAGCAACCAGTCCGCATCCCAGCGCCGCTCCGATCAGCGTAAAAATAAAACGAAGGACTCTCCGCATAGAATTCATGATCCTTCCGTGATTGTATCAGGCGTCTATGATAGAAGCGAAATACGATTCGTCTTTTCCCGTAATCTCCGACAATTCTGCCAGAAGTACTTTCCTGGATGACAGATACATTTTCCGTTCCCCCGTGGAAAGCCCTTTTCTTCTGTCGCGGTCCGCCAGGCTCTTCACGACCTGCGCTTCCGAAAGAAGATCCCCGGTCCGGAGCTTTTCGAGGTTGTCATGATAACGCTGATTCCAGTTGTCACTTCCCTCGAGTGGTTCGCCGTTCAACAGGTATTCCTCAACACGATTGCATAGATTCAGATCCGCAAGAAACCGCACGCCAACCTGTTCGGCCATATGAACCGGCACCATTGCCGTCATACTGCCAAACGCGAACCGTAGAATATAGTACTCTTGCTGTTCCCCGAGTATCGTCTGCGTTTCGATTGCCTCTATGACCCCTATTCCGTGCATTGGATAGCAGACCCTGTCTCCGATTCGGAACACAGTTCAACACCCTTTCGCGTTGCGGTTTTTCTAAATTATAGCCAAATTAGTGGGTTTCTGTCAAATTAGCTGTTCTTTACCCCCGGGAATGAAACTGAAAAAATCAAAGAACAGTCCTTTGGAAAGGACTGTTCTCATCCGTTGTCTTACAGCAGCGTCTGCTGCTCCATAAAGCTCATGTCCAGAAGCCGCCTGCTGACCTGATGGTCAAACATCGTGCTCATCGGCGCGCGGTCATGAATGATCTTGACTGCCTGCGCAAACATCGGGGCCGCGGAGATGAACCGGATCTTGGACGAGCCAGCAGCCTCCGGGCATTCCAGCGTATCGGTCGCCACGATAAACTCGTAAGGGCAGTTTTCGATCCGCTCGATTCCCTTGGTCGACAGGACACAGTGGGAAAGCGCTCCGTAGATCTTGTTGGCTCCCTTTTTCTTCAGGCCTTCCGCCACTTCCACCATGGTTCCGCCGGAAATGGAGAAATCATCCACGACCAGACAGTTTTTCCCTTCAACGTCGCCGATGATCTCGAGCACCTTCGCGTTTTCGTCATGCCCGTAACGTGCCTTGTCGCCGATGGCGACGGGGCATCCCAGTTCGACCGCATATTCGCGCGACCGCTTTGCGCTGCCGGCATCAGGGGAAACTACAACGAGGTTTTCATCGAGGATCCCCTGTCGCCTCACATATTCACAGAGAAGCGACTTGGCGTACAGATGATCCACCGGGATCTTGAAAAATCCCTGCACCTGAGGCGCATGAAGATCCATGGTGATCACTCGGTCCGCTCCGACTGCCTCGATGCAGTCCGCGCACACGCGCGCACGGATGGATACGCGCGGCTCATCCTTCTTGTCGCCTTTCGCATAGGAGAAATACGGAATGATTGCCGTAACAGAGTTCGCGCTGGCGCGCTTGAACGCGTCGATCCAGAACAGAAGCTCGACAAACTCGGTATTCGGATCGCGTCCGATAGGCTGAACGATATATACGTCCTTGTCACGGATAGACTCGTTGACCCTGACAAAAATATTACCTTCGGAGAACTTGATCGTCGTAGCGTCGCCAAGCTGTGTCCCAAGGTAAGCGCACATTTTCTGTGCAAATGGTCTGCCGGTGCTGCCGGCATAGATCTTGATTATCCCCGCACCTGTATACAATTTCGCGTAATTCTCCTTTTCTGGAATTATACTGAAATTATAGCATGTGCAAAATCCGCGGGCAACCAGTCTGCCGTCTCTTTCCGTCGTTTTCCGGAGAGAAATTGATTGAAATTGATTGTGTTTCTCCTTTTCTCGTTCCCGAGCGCGCTCCAACGTAAAGTCCGGATAACAAAAAAGCTGTCCCGAAACACGTGTCCGGGACAGCTGCTGTCCGATTGTCTTGTTATTCGTTCTCCGGGCCTTCGGCCTCCTGGGCGGGAGCGTCCTGCTCCGCTATGTCCGTCTCTCCGGATTGTTCCTGCTGCGGAATCTCTTCTTCAGCAGCCGGTTGCGTTTTCTTTTCGGCATCCGTCCCGAAGTAGATTGCCTTGAATTCTTCTCCGGTTACGCGTTCCCTCTCCATCAGGGCTTTCGCGACCCGGTCCAGCGCGTCCATATCCTCGCCGATCGCCTGCATCGCCCGCTCGAACTGTGTGTCGAGAATCTTTCGGACCTCTTCATCGACCCGGGCGGCAAGATCCTCGGAGTAATTCCTCTGCTGTCCGAAATCCCTGCCCAGGAACACTTCTCCGTGACTGCCGAGGAAAATCGGTCCGATGGAATCGCTCATGCCGTATTCCGTCACCATCTTATGCGCTGCCTGCGTTGCGTTCTGAAGATCGCTGTAGGCTCCTGTGCTGATGTCGTCCAGTTTCAGCTTTTCTGCGGCACGGCCGCCCAGCGCCATTGCAATGCTGTCCTCGATCTTGCCCTTGGTCACGTAGTTTTTGTCTTCAGTCGGAAGAGACATCGTATATCCGCCGGCAGATCCGCGGGGAATAATGCTGACTTCATGAACCGGATCACAGTTCTTCAGCTTGATCGCAACGATCGCGTGTCCGCATTCATGGTATGCGGTAAGCTCACGGTCTGCGGGGGTAACCACACGGCTCCGTTTTTCCGGTCCCATCTGAACACGCGTAATCGCTTCCTCCATATTCTTCATGGAGATCTTTTTTCTTCCCTCGCGCGCGGCCAGGATCGCTCCCTCATTCAGTACATTCTCGAGATCAGCGCCTGTGAATCCGGGCGTCCTCTGCGCAAGAACGGAAAGTTTTACCTCGTCTTCGAGGGGTTTGTTCCGAGCGTGCACTTTCAGGATCTCTTCCCTGCCTTTGATGTCCGGATAATTAACGGTGATCTGTCTGTCAAAACGGCCGGGCCGCAACAGGGCGGGATCCAGGATGTCGGGCCTGTTGGTCGCGGCAATGACGATGATCCCCTCATTCGGAGCAAATCCGTCCATTTCCACGAGCAGTTGGTTCAGCGTCTGCTCCCTTTCATCATGTCCGCCGCCGAGGCCGGCACCACGGTGCCTGCCGACCGCGTCGATTTCGTCAATGAACACGACCGCGGGCGTCGAATGCTTCGCCGTCTGGAACAGGTCGCGGACACGCGACGCGCCGACACCGACGAACATTTCCACGAAATCGGATCCGCTGATGGAGAAGAAAGGCACGCTCGCCTCTCCTGCGACCGCCTTCGCGAGCAGCGTCTTGCCTGTTCCCGGAGGGCCGACCAGGAGAACGCCCTTCGGGATCCTGGCGCCGAGTTCGTTGAATTTGCCGGGGTTACGCATGAAATCGACTATTTCCTTCAGTTCCGCCTTCTCTTCATCGGCTCCGGCAACGTCCTTGAACGTGACCCGGTTCTTATCATCCATCTGTACTCTGGCACGGGATTTGCCGAAGTTCATCATCTGCTTCCCGCCCGTCTGGGCACGCATCATGAAGAAGTAGAATACTCCGAACACGATCATGATGATCAGATAGGGAAGAATCAGGGTCCAGATGGATTCCTCCGTCACGGCGGACTGATAATCAAACGGATAATCGAGCGACGACACTTCGTCCACGCTGCTGAAAGTGCCCGGCTCCGCAAGGCTGTATACGATCGCAGAAACATCCGCGCGGAACGTCGCTTCCGACGGGATCACAACGTGGAAATCCGCTTTTTTGGAAGCGTTTTTCTCAAGATCCGCCAACTTGTACTTGGACGTGGTATATAAGCCGAAGACATCCCGGTAGTTGATCTGGATCGCCTTGATGGTTTTGGTTTCCGAATCCGTTTTCCCTTCGGCCGTATTGCGGACCATTTCAAGAAAAACGTTATAATCGATTTCTTCCTGCTTCTGGGCCGAGCTCATATCCATGCCGCGCACCATCAGTACGATCGAAACGAATATCGCAACCCAAATTGCCAGTGTGATCAGTCTTTTTTTATTCAATCCTTACTCCTCCGAAACACTTCTGAATACAGAACTGTTTCTCCGTTCATTTTCTCCGAAACTCAACACGGGATCACTGATACGCTTCCGGCTTCAGCACGCCGATATAGGGGAGATTTCTGTATTTCTGAGAAAAATCCAATCCGTATCCGACGACAAACTCATTCGGGATCTGGAACCCGCAGTAATCCGGGGTAATATCGCATTCCCTGCGCTCGGGCTTGTCCAGAAGGCAGCAGATCTTCAGGGAGGCGGGCTGCCTTTCGTGCAGCAGCCTGCAGAGATGCGACAGCGTCAGTCCGCTGTCCATGATATCCTCCGCTATGATGACATGCTTTCCGGTAATGCTCGAATCCAGATCCTTTGCAATCTTAACAATGCCGGAGGTCTTAACCGCGTCTCCGTAACTTGAAATCGCCATAAAATCCATATTGACATGAATCGTCATGGCGCGCACAAGGTCCGCGAAAAAGATGACAGCGCCCTTCAGGATGCAGAGAAGAATGACATCCTTCCCCTGATAGTCTTCTGACAGCTGTGCTCCCAGTTCTTCCACACGCCTGCGTATTGTTTCCTCATCCAGCAGGACGTGATCGATATCCTTCGCCATATACTCTCTTCCCATCAAGACTCTGTTACCTCCTCAATTAAAATATGTATGATCTTATCGCTTTCCGGGGTTACCCGTACGCTTTCCGAAACCGTATATCCCGGAACAAAAACGATTTCTTCCCCGAGGCAGATCAGGGGAGCCGTCCGAAGCTTTTCAGGAAACTTCCTGTCCGTGAAGATGTCGGAAAGAAGTCTGCTGCCGCACATCCCCAAAGGCCGGAATCTGTCTCCGTTCCGCTTCCTCCTTGCCGTCAGGCTCCGGAGACGGTCCGCACTGCAGGCAATGTATGCCTCCATGCACGAAGACGGTCTCACAAAGGAGTCCGCAATCTCCGTACGGATACGCCATCCGCCCGTTTCAGCGACGCGCCCCGGATCCAGATCGACCGGATCATCCGGCTCAGAAGACGTTTCCCCGAGCCGGAGGACGGAACCGTCGTTCCATGCTTCCAGCCCGCCATGCAGCGAAACCCTTTTCCCGGACGGCGCTTTCAGAAGCCAGTCCAGCCTCTCCACATCGTTCCTGCAGATGTCATAGGAGAATTCTTTGTTCAAAAGATGAACCAAAGCCCTCCTCCGCACTGCTTCCGGGCAGTCGGCCAGAAGGGTTCTCTCAAAGCCCCCGTCTGAAGCCGAATCCTCGATCAGTCCGGTTACCGCAGGAAGAAAAAAGTCCTCGTCCGCGCGCATGTCCTCTGCGAGCCTGCACAGATGGTCAACCAGTTTCGGCTGGAGCTGCTGTAGAGCGGGAATGACTTCAAGACGTACCCGGTTTCTGGAAAATCGCGTATCCAGATTGGTCTCGTCCTGGCGGAACGTCTGTCCCCTCTCCGCGAGATAATCCAGGATATCCCCGCGGGAGAAATGCAGCAGAGGTCTCGCGACATCCCCGGTTCTCGGGACCATCCCGCAGAGGCCCTTCGGGCCGGTTCCCCGCAGCAAATGCTGGAGGACCGTTTCCGCCTGATCGTCCGCCTGGTGTGCCGTCGCGATGCAGTCCGCCCCGATTTCCGCCATTACCCGGAGAAGAAACGCGTACCGCATCGTTCTGGCAGCGTTTTCAACCCCGTCCTTCTGTTCTTTCGCGCGTGACAGGACGTCGCCGCTTCCGGAATAAAAAGGAACGGAAAGCCGTTCACAGAGCTCCCTGCAGAACCGCTCGTCCTCGTCCGCATTCTCTCCGCGGATCCGGTGATTATAATGCGCTGCGGATACCTCTCTGATCAGGCCTCTGTCCATGCACTCCGTCAGCAAAAGCAGGAGCGCGGTCGAATCCGCGCCGCCCGATATGGCCGCAAGAACATGGGAATCCGGAAGAATTCCGCACCGTTCAAGATGATATGCATCCAATACAGCCATATACCCTCATTATGCTTATGGAATGGTTTTATCTTACAGACAATCGTTCCCTTTGACAAGGGCGGAAATGTGAAATCATATATGAATCCGCTCCCGCTATGGGTCCGCTTCCCCGTCGGGTTGTCCGGCGTCTTCCCCTTCGTTTTCAATCCCCTCGAAAAAGGTCCTTAACCGCAGCAGATCCTTGAATTCAAACAGCGCTTCGTTGGCTTTTGAGCAGACGCTGATCATAGGCCCGTTTATCAGGGCGCAGATCAGCGTGCCGATCTTGATCCCCTCAAAACGTCCGAAACCGAAAAAAGAAAAGGAAAGGATGATCCCGAGCGCTACGCTCGCAATATCGTAAGCGGTCTTGACTCTGTTGATGTTCCACTGTCTTTTACGAGAGACTTCCTTGACGATCAGCTCGTACACCTCAGGCGTCACATAGGTATGGAACATGAACGATACGCCCCATGCGCAGAAGATCTCCCCGACCGTGTAAAAAACGATCCTGGCCGGCAGCGTTTCGCAGGGGATCTTCAGCACAAGCAGCTCAAACAAGTCCAGAAAGCACCCGAACAGAAAAGCCGACATGAAAGCGAACAGATAGGACAGCCGGAATTTCCTTCCGGCGATGGCAAGCAGAATCAGCAGAACAAGCTGAAAAAGATAGGCCGTCGTGCCAAACGTGAAAAAAGAAAAATGCTGGGACAGCTTCAGGAAGATCACATAACCGGGAACGATCACCATGCCCATCCCGAGATTCGCGAGATCCATAAAAGCTGTGCCCAACGCCAGAAACAGGAGTCCGAGCAGATATGCCGCCTCCGTATACATCGAGATTTTCTTTTTTACGACAGTATCCACCCGTGACCTCCGGTGTGTCAGCTTTTGCACATTATTATATCGGATATTCCGCTCTGCCGCAAAATAAAAGGATCATACCCGAAGATATGATCCCTTCTCAATCATTACCGGTCATCTGATCGGTTCAAAATCCTGGGCTCCGTGCTTGCACAGCGGGCAGATGAAATCCTCCGGAAGTTCTTCCCCCTCATATACATAGCCGCAGACCTTGCAGACCCAGCCCTTTTTCCCTTCCGTCTTGGGTTTGGGTTTCACATTGTTCTGATAATACGTATATGTCATCGTATCCCTGTCGGAGATCACCCTCGCTTCCGTCACGGAGCAGATAAACAGTCCGTGCGTATCATAATCCAGGTAGTCCTCCACCTTCAGCGACATAAACGCATTGATATACTGGGGCAGGAAGACCAGCCCGTTATCCGATCTCAGGGTCGTCCAGTCCTTGAACTTGTCGACGTTTCTCCCGCTTTGGAACCCAAACGTCTCGAACACCTTGAACGGCGCGTCCACGGAGAGGCAGTTGACGTTCATGATTCCGCTCTGTTTGATAACATGATGGGAATAGTTCTGTTTGTTGATGCATACGGCGATGCGGTTCGGGTTGCTGGTAAGCTGGGATACCGTGTTCCCGATCATTCCGTTGTCCCTGTTGCCGTCGTTGGAAGTGATGACATACAGGCCGTATCCGATCTTGAACAGTGCGGAGAGGTCGTTTTTGTTCGCGGTCTCGCTGCTCTGCGCAAGATACTCCCTGCAGAGTTCTTCAGCGAGCTTGTCGATCTGCTGCTTGCTGTCGTCGTTCATTGCGGAAACGATTCTTACGGACGGATCTGCGAAACGGATGTTTTTGCATCCGTCCAGCATCGTGCGCATGATCTTTGCCGCCTGAGGCGCCCAGGACCCATTCTCGATCAGCGCGACCGTTCTGTTCTGGAAGTTTCTTTCCGTAAGCGCATGGATAAATGTCTTCATGTACGGAAAGATGTCGGCATTATAGGTCGTTGTCGCCAGAACCAGCTTGTTGAAGCGGAATGCGTCCTCAACCGCTTCCGCCATGTCGCACCGCGCAAGATCGTTGACGGTCACCTTCGGGCATCCCTTTGCCTTCAGCTGATCCGCAAGACGCTCCACCGCTTTTTTCGTGTTGCCGTAAACGGACGTATATGCGATCACGACGCCTTCGCTCTCGGGAAGATAGGAGGACCATGTCTGATACAGATTCAGATAGTACGACAGGTTCTCGCTGAGAACAGGACCGTGAAGCGGGCAGATGATTTCGATGTCCAGCGCGGACGCCTTCTTCAGCAGAGCCTGCACCTGCTGGCCGTATTTCCCCACGATTCCGAAATAGTATCTCCGCGCCTCGCACGCCCAGTCTTCCTCGACATCCAGCGCGCCGAATTTTCCGAAACCGTCCGCAGAGAACAGGATCTTGTCCGTCGAATCATAGGTCACGATGACCTCCGGCCAGTGAACCATCGGCGCCGCCACAAACTGAAGCGTATGCCGTCCGAGACAAAGCGTGTCCCCTTCTCCTACCACGATCCGCCTGTCCTCAAATTCCTTCCCGAAGAAATTCTTCATCATGGCGAAGGCTTTCTGCGAGGAGACGATGACCGTCTCCGGATAGGTCTTCATGAAGTTGACGATATTGGCGGAGTGATCCGGCTCCATGTGCTGGACGATCAGATAATCCGGGGCTTTCCGGTCCAGCGCTTTGGCGACATTATCCAGCCACTCGTGCGTGAATCTCCGGTCCACGGTATCCATGACCGCGGTCTTCTGATCCTTGATAACGTACGAGTTGTATGCCATTCCGTTCGGCACGTCATAGTGACCTTCAAACAGGTCGATCTCATGATCGTTTACGCCGACATATAAGACGTCTTTTGTAATTGTCATTTCTGCCCCTCACATGCCCACAGTCCATGGAGATTGCAGTAGGCAAATACAGCCTCTACTTCGTCCCCGTCGCACATTGCGAAGCAGACGGTCGGTTCATCGCCGGGTTTCAGCGCTTTCCTCTGATTGCCGAACTTGGTCTTCAGGGAGACCCACTCGATGTAATGCTCTTCCGTCATAGGATGAGGAACCGAACCGACGGATACGCGAACCTTGTTTCCGTCAACGGTTACTGCGGGAACATGTTTTTCAACTGCAGCGTCTACAGTGCCGGGAATCAGCTCTTTCATCGGCTTGCCGCAGCAAACGACCGGAGCACCGGTTTTTTTGACGATTGCGATAATCTGCCCGCAGACCTCACAGCGGTAAAACTTCATTTCCATTCTCTTTTCCTCCTTAGATTGTTGTTCAATTGTTTTCGCCTTGTAAATCGGGATACGTTATAAAAAGTCCTTTCCGCATACACAGACCATATGCGGACCTCCGCCTGAATGCCCCCTCATTTCGCATGCTTTTCGGGAACAATCGGAGACAAGTTCGGGTTGGAAACCGTTGCAGAAAAATGACGATAGCCGGATTATACATAGAAACCAGCAAATAGATTATTGCATAATCCCCATAAAATAGCAATGCTCCACGGCTCCCCAAAACGTAAAAACAGGGGACAGAACGGTCTCCCGTCTGTCCCCGTCTGTCCGTGATCTCAACGCATCCTATTGACGGATCATGCTGATCAGTTCCGGAAGAACTGGCTCAAATTTGACGCCGTACCAGTGTGCGGGGTCGTTCTGCGTGTTCTCTATGCACAGCACGGTATAGTCTGCCGCGATCCTCGCGGCTTCCAGTGCGTCTTTCCCCCCGAGGAGCGCACCCGTGAACGCGGACGCGAACACGTCCCCGGTCCCGTGGCAACCCTTTGCGATTTTTCTGTGCTCATAATACCGCTTGATTCCGTTCCCGAACACGACGACACCGGTCCGGTCCTCGGAATACCCCACGCCGGTCAGAATAACGTTCTTCGCACC
Organism: Clostridia bacterium; assembly: GCA_017429985.1. Classification (GTDB taxonomy): domain Bacteria; phylum Bacillota; class Clostridia; order Christensenellales; family CAG-138; genus JAFRNW01. The sequence goes on from JAFRNW010000020.1 coordinate 17,872, forward strand.
GAAGCCCGCGAGTTTCTCCAGAAGCCGGTCGATGTAATGCTCATCGTAATCCGAGGCGTACTCCGTTCCCGTCAGCAGGCAGGCTTCCGTAATGTTCGGCAGCATGTAATCCGCCTGAAACGCAAGCGATTTCATGTGTTCCACAAAGGCCATATCAAATCCCGTATAGAGTTTTCCGTTGTCCGCCATGGCGGGATCCACGATGGAAACACAGTTTTCGGTTCCCAGAGAGGAAATGATATCCTCGACATACGCGATCTGCTTCGCGCTCCCGAGATACCCGGTATAGATGGCTTCAAACCGGATCCCTTCTTTTTCCCAGTGCTGCCGGATCTTCGGGATGTCGTCCGTTAAATCGCGGAAGGTAAACCCCTTGAATCCCCCCGTATGGGTGGACAGCACGGCGGATGGAAGGATGCATGTCTCGATCCCGCACGCGCTCAGAATCGGAAGCGCCACCGTCAGAGAGCACTGGCCGACGCACGATATGTCCTGTATTGTCAGTATCTTTTTATAAGCCATAGCAACTTCTTTCCGGCGCGATTCTCATGCGCCGCACGTTTTCTTTCAAATCCGGGGAAGCTGCGAAAAGCTAGCTTCCAGTTCCTCATCGGTCGGAATGTAATCATCCATTTTACCGTCATGATACTTCTCATAAGCGACCATGTCAAAGTATCCTGTTCCGGTCAGTCCGAACACGATCGTCTTCGCTTCTCCGGTCTCACGGCATTTTTCCGCCTCGTCGATCGCGACCTTGATCGCGTGCGAACTTTCCGGCGCAGGCAGGATGCCTTCCACGCGTGCGAACCGCTCCGCGGCTTCAAACACGCTGGTCTGCGGAACAGCGACCGCCTCCAGAAGACCGTCATCATACAGCTGGGACAGGATGGAGCTCATGCCATGATACCGGAGGCCGCCGGCATGGTTTGGCGCGGGAATAAAACCGCTTCCTAGAGTATACATCTTTGCCAGCGGACAGACCATTCCGGTATCGCAGAAATCGTACGCATACTTGCCGCGGGTAAAACTCGGACAGGACGCGGGCTCAACCGCCACGATCCTGTAATCCGCGATCCCCTTGATCTTATCCCTCATAAACGGACTGATCAGACCGCCCAGGTTCGATCCGCCTCCCGCGCATCCGATGATGATATCCGGATGGATGTCATATTTCTTCAGCGCGGCTTCCGTTTCAAGCCCGATAACGCTCTGATGCAGAAGCACCTGGTTCAGCACGCTGCCCAGTACATATCTGTACCCGTCCGATGTCACGGCAGCCTCTACCGCTTCGGAAATTGCGCAGCCGAGACTTCCCGTCGTTCCGGGATGCGCGGCAAGGATCTTCCTGCCGACCTCCGTCGTCATGGACGGAGACGGTGTCACGGATGCGCCGTAGGTGCGCATCACTTCGCGGCGGAACGGTTTCTGTTCATACGAAACCTTTACCATGAACACCTTGCAGTCCAGGCCGAGATACGCGCACGCCATGGAGAGCGCCGTTCCCCACTGGCCCGCGCCGGTCTCCGTCGTTACGCCCTTCAGCCCCTGCTTCTTGGCGTAATATGCCTGTGCGATCGCGGAGTTCAGTTTGTGGGATCCGCTGGTATTGTTTCCCTCGAATTTGTAATAGATCTTTGCGGGTGTCTTCAACGCTTCCTCAAGACAGTACGCCCGTACGAGCGGAGAGGGACGGTACATCTTGTAAAAGTTGAAAACTTCTTCCGGAATCTCGAAATAGGGAGTATCATTGTCCAGTTCCTGCCGGATCAGCTCCTCGCAGAAAACAGGCGCGAGCTCTTCAGCCTTCATCGGCTGATGTGTTCCCGGATTCAGAAGCGGAGCCGGTTTGTTTTTCATGTCCGCCCGGAGATTATACCATGCCCTGGGCATCTCCTCCTCGGTCAGATAAATCTTATATGGAATCGTAGCCATTGTTTTTCCCTTTCTGCATGTCTGCGTCGTTGTCGGTTCGTTATTTGTCATTGTTATATTGGTCTGCCGGTTCTGTCAATCTTTGGCGCGGCCGCGCCAGCGTTTCACTCGGATCAGCATTGTTTTCTCCTCTCTGTCGGAACTGTTTCCGTAAAAAAAGCGCGATACAGGTCAATCTGTGTCGCACTTTTGTTATGACGTTATGTAATCATAAATACGCGCTAGGCAAATCAACCTTACTTTCGGGAGAGTAAAGCCCAGCACCACCAGTATTGATTTGCAATGCTATAAGCGCATTTCATGATAATCGACTCCGTTGCCCCAACGGCAGATAATATATAATTTTGATGTTGTTCAGTTTACTATGGTTTCCCCGGAATGTCAATCATTTTCATGGCATTTTTTGAGGGACTGTGCTAATGTTAAAAAAATGAGGAAGCCGGAATGAAAAAACTAACATTTACCGCAATGTCTGCCGTTCTGATCTGCGTCTGTTCCTGGATCACCGTACCGTTCGCCATACCGTTCACCATGCAGACCTTTGCCGTTTTTTTTGCGGTCCTGTTTCTCGGCGGCAAAAACGGCACTGCCGCAATCGCGTTGTATCTTTTTATGGGAATGATCGGCTTGCCCGTTTTTTCCGGTTTCCGCGGAGGAATCGGACACCTTCTCGGACCAACGGGCGGGTATATCGTCGGATTCCTCTTCATGGGTATCGTATATATGCTGCTGGAACCGTTTATTCGGGAACGCCGTTCCATTCGGTGGCTGGCTTTGGCGGGAGGGCTTGCCCTCTGCTATCTGACCGGCACCCTGTGGTTTCTCATGGTGGCCGGAGCGCAGGGCAGTTCCCAAACCTTCTGGTCCGCATTGGGCATCTGCGTGCTCCCGTATGTTATCCCTGACTGCGCGAAGATGGTGCTTGCGGTATATTTGAGCGACAGGGTCAGGAAACACTTCACACTGGATGATTAAGCCCCTGTTTGTCTTCCCATGATGTTGCCTGCCCGTCGGAAGCGCGGTTTATGACAAACTGATCTGCGAATACAGGAGAAAATATGAAAAAGACGCTTGCATTATTGCTTGCCGCCGTCCTGCTCGTTCCGGCGGGCTGCAGTCCTATGCCCACGGAAGACGTCGTGCTGAATCGGGGATATACCCGCATCTCGCAGGAAGAAGCCAGAAAGATGATGGAACGTGAAGACGGACACATCGTTCTGGACGTCCGCAGACAGGACGAATATGATGCCGGCCACATCCCCGGCGCGATCCTTCTTCCCAACGAAAGCATCGGCACGGAAAGGCCGGAGGAACTGCCCGATCCGGATCAGATCATCCTGATCTACTGCAGGAGCGGGAACCGCAGCAAGCAGGCTGCGAAGAAGCTCGCGGATATGGGATATACGAATGTCTATGAATTCGGCGGCATCACCGAATGGACGGGAGATATTACGAAGTAAAAACTCCGCTCGGTATCGGGTCTGCGAACTTCCTGCCATGTCGGGATAACTGCAGAACGCCGCCACTCATAAAAAACTCAACTTCCGTTTGATACAGAGGACACATAAATGGATTCCAAACTGTTTATACAGGCCATCACGAAGTTCCTGAGCGGGCTCCTCCTTGTCGGGTTGCTTCTGTTCCTTCCCGCCGGGACATTTGCGTTCCCTCAGGCCTGGAGGCTGATCGCGGTTCTGTTTGTTCCCATGTTTGCCGCCGGTCTGGTCCTCATGAAGAAAAATCCGGACCTTCTGAGGAAAAGACTGAATGCGAAAGAAGAGCAGGGCGAGCAGAAGACGGTCATCGCGCTCAGCGGGCTGATGTTTATCGCGTCATTCGTTGCCGCCGGCCTCAATTTTCGGTTTGGCTGGATCAGGCTTCCCGAATGGGTGTCGTACGCCGCCTGCGTTCTGTTCCTGATCGGCTATGCGCTGTTTGCTGAGGTTCTGCGGGAAAACGCCTACCTGTCCAGAACTGTCGCAGTGCAGGAAGATCAGAAGGTCATCGATACCGGGCTGTATGGCGTTGTCCGGCACCCCATGTATCTGAGCACGCTCATTCTGTTTCTGACCATGCCGCTGGTGCTGGGTTCTGTGATCTCCTTCGTGATCATGCTCGCATATTTTCCGATTATCGCGAGACGGATCCGAAACGAGGAACAGGTTCTGGAAGAGGGCCTGGACGGATATGCCGACTACAAGAAACGGGTCCCGTACAGGGTTATCCCGTTTATCTGGTAATCAATCAGATCGGAGAAACAATATGCTGCACGCAAGAAACTGTCATCTTGATCTGCCTTCCGGAACGGTTGACTATATCCGTTTCGGCACCGGGCCGAAAGCCCTGGTCATGCTTCCCGGGGTAGGCGACGGGCTGAAAACCGTCAGCGGCATGGCGTTCCCTTTCGCCCTTCTATATCATGTTCTTGCAAAGGATTTCACGGTGTACGTATTCAGCCGGAGGCGGGAGCTTCCTCCGGGCATGACCACCCGGGAAATGGCGGAAGATCTGAATACTGCGCTGGAACAGCTTGGCCTGCGCGAATCCGCGCTGGTCGGCGTGTCCATGGGCGGCATGATCGCGCAATGGCTAGCCATCGATCATCCGGACAAGGTCTCAAAGCTGGTGCTTGCCGTAACGCTGAGCCGACCGAATCCCACCGTGCAGGACGTGATCGCCCGGTGGATCAGGATGGCTGAATGCGGGGATTACAAAGGCATTATGCTGGACACCGCCGAACGCTCTTATTCGGAAAGATACCTGAAAAAAATGAGGCTGGAATACCGGTTGCTCGGGAACGTCGGCAGACCGAAGTCCTTCGACCGTTTCAAAACGCAGGCGGCGTCCTGTCTGACGCATGATGCCTTTGCTCTGCTGGATCAGATCAAATGCCCGGCGCTGGTGATCGGGGGAAAGGAAGACAGGATCGTGACAGGACAGGCATCCGAGGAAATCGCTGACCGGATTCCGGACTGCAGACTGATCATGTACGACGGTCTCGGTCACGGTTTATATGAGGAAGCGCCGGATTTCTTCCGTCACGTATCGGATTTTTGCAGATAACATCAAAGAATTGCCATGAAGATCGTTGAATACGGAAAGCAACACCGGGATGTCGTTATGCTGCTCCACGGAGGAGGATTGTCCTGGTGGAATTACAAATCGGAAGCGGAACTCCTGTGCGACCGTTATCATGTCGTGCTGCCGATTCTTGACGGACACGCGGAGAGCGATGAAGCTTTCGTCAGCATTGAACACAACGCGGACAGGATCATATCCTTTATAAACATGGAGTTCGGGGGCTCTGTTTTTCTGATCGGCGGGTTGTCCCTCGGTGCGCAGATCCTGCTGGAGATTCTGTCGAAGCGGACCGATATCTGCCGTTATGCCGTTATCGAAAGCGCGTCCGTGATCCCGTCTCCCATGACGAACGCTCTGATCGAGCCTGCCGTCTCGTGCAGTTATCACCTGATTCAGAAAAAATGGTTTGCAAAAATGCAGTTCCGGTCCCTTCACATCCGAGACGATCTGTTTGAAGCGTATTACAGAGATACATCAAAGATCTCAAAGGCAAGCATGATCGCATTTCTGAAAGCGAACACAGCCTACGAGCCAAAAGCCGAACTCAAAAAATGCGCTGCACGGACGCGGATTGTTGTGGGTGGAAAAGAACAGAAAAAACTGCTCCAGTCTGCGGAGCTGCTGCATCAGCTGATGCCGCAGAGTCTTCTGGAAATAAAGAAAAGAATGTATCACGGAGAGTATTCCGTGAATCATCCTGAACAATATGTGAAAGATCTTCTGGAGAATGCGGGGCAGTGATCGCCCGCCGGTACCGCCGTGCAGATTCTCAGTCGGCAAACATCATGTCCGCCGGTTCCGCATCCCCAAGCCATTCAAAACCGAATGCAGGTTCTTCCATGTGTGCGTCGCACTCAGGGCAGCGGCTTGACGCTTCCTCTGCCTGAAACCCGCAATTAGAACAGTATAATGCGTTCTGTCTGAACAGATTTGCTCTCGCGATCCAATATGCACGAACAGGTGATACCTGGTTTTTCATTCTTATGTCCATTCATAAATCCTTTATGAGGTATTCGCGCCGGCATTTCATTGCCAACCGCGTTTTATTGTAGCAGAATACGCTGTATTGTCCACTTCTTTTTTTAAGTTTTTTCTGTATATCTGAGTCGGTTCTCCTGTCACACGCCGGGCTCGTAAGCCAAGGAAAAAACCTCTTTCGGAGCGGAGAACCTGTTTCCATCAAAACTTGTATGATAGACGGAACAGGGTCCGATATATATCGGCCAGAATGACCCATGGGATTCCGGCGTAAGATACTCCAGCGCTCCCCTCATGGCAACGGCATGCGTAACGACAAGCACGCTGCCCCGGGCGGTCTCTTTCAGACATTCGATAAACCCGCCCAGCCGTCTCGTCACATCCGCAAGGCTTTCCATGCCTTCCGGAACGGGGTTGTGAATGAAGTCCTGAAAAAAACGGATCAGTTCCGGGGGAAGGTCATTGAGCCTGGCTCCCTCGTACGGTCCGTAATCCATTTCCAGAAGACGGTCATCTTTCCGGATCTCCGCCTTTTCTCCGCTTATGATCCGCGCTGTCTGTTCCGCCCGTTTCAGCGGGCTTGCGTACACCTCTCCAAAGCGAACCCCATTCTCCGCAAAAAACGCGCGAACCTGTTCCGCCTGTTGTTCCCCGCGTTTGTTCAGCGGAGCATTGCTTCGTCCCTGCAGCCGCTTTTCCCTGTTGATTGCGGTTTCACCGTGCCGGACGAAAAACAGTTCCATCTTTGCACCAGATTCCATCATTGTAATCATAATAATAGAGAAACGACATATGCAACCGCTGCGGCGGCGAGCGCAACTTCCGTCAATGACCGTTTGAAAAGGGACAGTACCAGCGCTGCGACAAATCCTGCGGCAGCCGTCACCGAATTTCCCGTAGAGGTAAAGACCGCCGGCACCGTCATGGTTGCAAGCACCGCATATGGGATATAATGCAGCGCGCTGAGAACAAACCGAGATGTGATTTTCCTGCGGAACAGCGTGAACGGAAGCATGCGGATCAGATAGGTAACGCCCGCCATGACAAGAAGATACAGATAAAGGCTGCCTGTCTTCACGGATCGGTCACCTCCCCCTTTTCCGGGATCGGCCGCACTGCCGCTGTGATAATCGCGCCGATCAAGGCGCTGATAATGATAATAAATCCTTCCGAAAGGAAACTGAACAGGGGCACGTATCTCAGGATCAATCCCGCAATGATCGAAATGCAGATCGCCATCACGACGCCCCTGTCCCCCATTGCTCCCGGAACAAGTATGGCGATGAACATCCCGTAGATCGCGATCCCAAGCGCGGCGGAAAACGCCGGCGGCAGAAGCGCGCCGGCAAAAAAGCCCAGCGCAGTCCCGAGCGTCCAGCCGATCCAGGGAAGGGTTCCCAGTCCCATCATATATGGAAAAGATACAAGGCGTTCCCTCGTAGAGGCAACCGCAAAAATCTCATCCGTCACAAAAAAGGATGCAATTAGCCTCTTCCAGGTTGAAAAACCGGAATCCAGTTTCTGCGTAAGCGTGATGCTCATAAGCGCATACCGGAGATTGATCACCAGCTGTGTCAGTGCCATTTCCGTCAGCATCCCGGCAGCGGTAATGATCGTAACCCCGGCGACCTGCCCGGCAGACGTCAGATTCGTTCCGGACAGAAGGATCAGAAACCATCCCGGAAGTCCCTGTTTGACCGCCCAGATGGCAAAGCCGAAAGACACGGAAAGATAACCGAGTCCGATCGGCAGTCCATCCCGTAATCCGTTTTTATAACCGTACTGATCCATTCTCCACTCTTCGGAACCGTCCCGTTAACACGACGGGGCGGATGATATCAGATAACTTTTGCCAGCACAAGCGCCAGAAGAACAAATGTAACAAACAAAACAGCCGATATGATTGCGACGCCGATCTTCGTCTTATGACCGCCGCTTGCCTCATTTTCTTCCAGCAGGTGCGCTCTGCGGAGCGCGTTCACGACAGGTTTATAGATCAGCATGGTCAGCGCGGCATTGATGCCGCCTTTTACCAGATTGAACGGCAAAAAAACCGGGACAAGCATGCCGATCACCACCGAACGGTCAACATGCATATACAGCGGTGTGATCAGCCAGTTCCATAATATCATCACGGCCGTCATACAGATCACGCCGCATCCGAGTCCTATGACAGCCCCTTTCAGATTGCGGTGTTTCTGATAAATCAGCGCAGCAGGACACGCAAAGGCGCAGCTGCTCAGTATATTCATAATCAGTCCGATCAGACCTGTACTGCTGATGGTGATCATTTCGATCAGCGAAACGATCAGCGTAACGAGCCCCGCGGTTACCGGTCCCATCATAAAGCCCGCAATCACAATAATAACGTCTTTCAGGTCAAATGACAGAAATCCGGATACTGCCGGAATGACACTGGAAACCAGTTTCGCGACAAACGCGATGGCGCAAAGCATGCCGACGGTCGTGATCTTCTTTACATTCTCTTTACTGTTCGGATTCATGAAAAGCTCCTTTCGGAGGGCGAAAAAAAACTCCAAGGACATAACCCCGGAGCATGCTTTCTTCTTTCATCCGGACTATACCGTCGGTATCGGAATCGCACCGATTCATGCCATAGGCTCGCAGACTATTACTGCCGGTGGGGACTTGCACCCCGCCCTGAAGATTATTACTGGAACAGATTATAGCACCCTGCGGTGTGTCTGTAAAGAACTTACAGCAACCGGACCGTCCCAATCATATGCGGCATCTGAATCATCCTGCTTACTTTCAGACAGGCCCATAAACAAAAACAATACGGGCCCGCAGAAAGAATCGGTAGGCCCGCGTGAGGTCATATTTGTCGTTTTGGATCAGTGAAAAACCGACGCGTTTTCCGCTCAGTACAGCTTTGCTCCGGCAGGAATATGCGGATCGACCATCAGAAGATGAAGCTTCTCTTCCTCTCCTTCCCTATGAACGGCGGAGATCAGCATGCCACAGGATTCGATGCCCATCATGGGTCTCGGAGGCAGGTTGACAATGGCGATGCAGGTCTTCCCGATCAGCTCCTCAGGTTCATAATAGGCGTGAATGCCGCTCAAGATCGTCCTGTTTTCACCGCTTCCGTCGTCCAAAGTGAACTTTAAGAGTTTCTTGGACTTCGGCACCGCTTCGCATTCAAGGACCTTAACGGCACGGAAATCACTCTTGGAGAAGGTCTCGAAGTCAACCGTTTCCTGGAACAGAGGCTCGATCACGACGTTGGAGAAGTCGATCTTTTCTTCAAGGGTTGTTGTTTTCTCAGCTTCCTGCGCAGCCTTGCAGGTCTCTTGAGAGGGGCAGGTGTTGCAAGCACACTCGAAATCCGCCGGCAGTTCTTCCGCCTTCTCTTCCTTCTTCGGCTGGTCTAACGGCTTCATGGTCGGGAACAGCAATACGTCCCTGATAGACGCCGCATCGGTCAGGAGCATCACAAGCCTGTCGATTCCGATTCCGATTCCGCCCGTAGGAGGCATTCCGTACTCGAGCGCCGTGCAGAACGTTTCATCGATCATCATCGCCTCATCGTCGCCTTTCTGACGTTCCAAGGCCTGCTGGACAAACCTCGAACGCTGATCAATCGGGTCGTTGAGTTCTGAGAACGCATTCGCATATTCATGTCCGCCGATAAACAGTTCAAAGCGGTCCGTCAGTCTGCTCTCCGTCGGTTTCCGTTTTGCAAGCGGAGAAATCTCGACAGGATAATCAATAATGAAGGTTGGCTGAATCAGTTTATCCTCAACAAACGCATCAAAGGCTTCGGCAAGGATCTTCCCCTTCACTGCGGTCTGGTCTTTGAGCTCCATCCCGAGCCGTTTTGCTTCTTCGCGCGCCTTTTCGTCAGATTCCAGCGCCATGAAATCCACGCCTGTATACTGTTTTACCGCGTCATTCATGGTAAGCCGCGCAAACGGCGGAGTCAGGTCGATGTCCATCCCCTGATAGCTGATCTCCGTTGTTCCGTTGACTTCACGGCAGCAGTATGAGATCAGGGACTCTGCCAGTTCCATCATTCCGTTCACATCGGTATAGGACTGATAAGCTTCTATTGTCGTAAACTCCGGGTTGTGCATGGGGTCCATGCCCTCGTTCCGGAACAGTCTTCCGATTTCATAGACTCTTTCCAGCCCGCCGACGATGCACTCCTTCAGGTGCAGTTCGGTTGCGATACGCATATACATGTCAATGTTCAGCGTATTGTGATGGGTGATAAACGGACGTGCCGACGCACCGCTTGCGGTGGTGTTCAGGACAGGCGTCTCGACTTCGATAAATCCACGGCCGTCCATAAAATGACGGATGGAAGAAATGATCCTGCTCCTCTTGCGGAAAGTGGAACGCACCTCGGCGTTTACGATCAGATCCACGAAACGCTGCCTGTACCGGATCTCAGGGTCTTTCAGCCCGTGATACTTCTCCGGGAGAGGCCGGAGGGATTTGCTCAGAAGTTCGACAGAATAAGCGTGGACCGTCGTTTCTCCCGTCTGTGTTTTGAAAACAACTCCGGTTACTCCGATAATATCGCCGATATCATACTGCTTGAATTCCTTATACCGGTCTTCTCCGATATCGTCACGCTTCAGGTAAACCTGGATATCTCCCTCTCCGTCAAGGACATGTGCAAAGCTGGCCTTTCCCATGACGCGCTTTGACATCATCCGTCCCGCGATACTGACGCTTTTCCCCTCCAGCGCATCGTAATTGTTCAGTATCTCAAGGCTGTGCTGTGTCTGGTCAAATATCGTCACCGCGTACGGGTCTTTTCCGTCCTGCTGCAGTGCAGACAGTTTGTCCCTACGGATCTGAAGAAGTTCCGATAATTCCTGTTCCGTTATTTCTTTTTCTGCGGGATTGTTCTTCTGTTCCATTTGCTTCTCCCCTGAATTGTTAATAAAACGGGGCAATTCGCCTTTGAATGCCCCGTCGGTGGTTTACGTAGTTTATTTGGTGATACCTTTAATACGCAGTTTCCGTATTCCTCCGGGTGTATGGACTTCCACGGTCTGCTTCAGCTTATGTCCGAGCAATGCGTTCCCGATGGGGGAATCATTCGATATCCTGCCCGCAAGCGGATCCGCTTCCGCAGATCCCACGATTTTATAAACCATTTCTAGATGTGAGTCGACATCCTCGATCTGAACGGTTGTTCCGACGCTGACCGTCTTCGTATCGATAGCGCTTTCGTCGATTACTTTTGCGTTTTTCAGCTCCTGTTCAAGCGACGCGATATCATACTCGTTTTTCGCCTGCTCATCTTTTGCCGCGTCGTATTCCGCATTCTCGGAAAGATCGCCGAATGCACGCGCAACTTTCAGCAGTTCCGCGATTTCAAGACGCCGGGGTCCCTTCAGGTATTCCAGACGCTCTTCCCGCTTTTTGATTTCCTCAGCCGTCAGCCAAATCTCCGCCATACTGCTTCCCTCCATTTGCTCCTGCCATTACATTCTGGTAGTGCCTACATATTATATTCATGCAGATTACCAGTGTCAAGAAGGAAAAAGCGGAGCTCCTGAAGCGTGGTTGCCTTCTGTAGCTTCCGACGTATTTCCGTTGCGCCCGGCAGGCCTTTGAAATAGTAGAAAATATGCTTCCGCAGTTCGATAACGCCGTGTTCTCCCTTGTATGCCACCGTTCGTTCCGCATGCCGGATCGCGATGGAAATCCTTTCTTCCAGTCCCGGTTTCTGATACGCGGTCCCGTGGATCGCGGCGTGAATTTCCTGAAAGATCCAGGGATTGCCCAGCGCACCCCTTCCGATCATCAGTCCGTCGCAGTCCGTCTCCCGAAGCATTCTGACCGCGCTGTCTGCACCGGTGACGTCTCCGTTCCCCACGACCGGAACGGAAACACGGTTCTTGACGGAGGCAATGCAGTTCAGATCCGCTTTCCCGCTGTACATCTGGTCTACGGTTCTTCCGTGGACCGTGATCCACGACGCTCCGCCAGCTTCCGCGGCAGCCGCTATTTCAGCGGCATTGTCCTGATTTTCGCAAATTCCTTTGCGGATCTTGACCGCAACCGGAACGAACACACGGTCCCGGACAGTCCTGACAATCGTTTCGACCAGGCGGGGATCCTTCATCAGCATGCTGCCGTCTCCGTTGCCGGTTATCTTCGGAGCGGGGCATCCCATGTTGATATCCAGCGCAAGCAGTCTGCCGCCCAGATCCTCCTCGATCTTTTCTGCGGCTTCCGCCATGATTTCAGGCTCATGTCCGAACAGCTGGATGACTGCAGGTTTTTCCCTTTCCGAAATAAAAATCAGCTCGCGGGTTTTTTCATTCCCAAAATGAAATCCCTTCGCGCTGACCATTTCCGATTCCGTCACGTCACATCCGAAATCTTTGCATATTTCACGATAGGCACAGTCTGTAAAGCCCGCCATAGGGGCAAGGAACAGCGGCGTCTGCCCAAAAAGCTGATTCATAGGCTCTTCACCAGAGATCATATACTTCCGCTGTCGGGGTAGGCGTTGCCATGGGCAGGATGCTCTTCGACAGATCGGGTGTGTTCAGCGGCTTCTCCTGCGGGTCTTCCTCCAGCAGTTTCAGATCGGAAATATACCATCTCTCTCCGTCGTTGACAAAGTCGATCTCATATTTCCCGCCGCGCCATTTCGGCAGCGGGTAGTCCGAAGCGGTCTTGCCCTCCTCGATTTTATCGGTCATGACCGTGCCTTTTACAGACACTTCCTCGATCGCAGTCAGGGTAGCGGTCGATGACCAAGGAAGCACCGACACCTTCTTGACGTCCAGATTGCAGCTGTAGGAACTGATCGTATAATTGCTGTACGCGTCCGTGGCGAGCCATTCATCTCTCGCAAGGCAGGACGGCAGAAAGTACTCTTCCAGAACGGATCTGTCCGTCTCTTTTGAAAAAACCACCGCCGCTCTCGCTGACATCCCCTCGGAAGCCAGGATATAGAGGTTGCTGATCCTTTCGGAAGTAAAAAAAGCAAGCGCGCAAAGAAGGAACGTCACCATCACGATCAGTATCGTACGCACGATATATACCATGGTACGCTTTGCGATATGCAGCCGCAAAAAATCCTGTTTGATTTTTTCCTTTTTACTGTCTTCCAAGGGCGATCCTCTTTTCTATGGTCGATATATTAACACATTCGGTGTCAATCCGCAAACGACCAAAAAGGTCCCGGCGCTTGCCGGGACCTTCGTGACAGTAATGCGGATTATTCAATAACGCTCGCAACAACGCCGGAAGCGACCGTACGTCCGCCTTCACGGATAGCGAAGCGGAGTCCCTGTTCCATCGCGATCGGCGTGATCAGCGTCACTTCCATGCGGATGTTGTCGCCGGGCATGACCATCTCTACGCCGTCGGGCAGCTTGATCGTGCCGGTAACGTCCGTCGTGCGGAAGTAGAACTGCGGACGGTAGCCGGAGAAGAACGGGGTATGACGTCCGCCCTCTTCCTTCGTCAGTACGTACACCTCGCTGTTGAAGTGCGTGTGCGGCTTGATCGAACCCGGCTTCGCAAGAACCTGGCCGCGCTCGATCTCGTTGCGCTGTACGCCGCGGAGCAGTACGCCGATGTTGTCGCCCGCGATCGCCTGATCC
>JAFRNW010000021.1 GCA_017429985.1 Clostridia bacterium
CGAAATTCTGGCGGAATACGATGAAGTACTCCACCGCCAAAAGTTTTCATTCGGAGAAGATGATATTCAGGTGATATTTGACACCATCCGGCAGTACGGCCTTGCAGTAGAGCCGACACCTACGGGCGAGATCCTCCCGGACGCGGACGATCAGATTTTCTACGAGGTCACGATGGAAAAGCGGGACGAGGACGCGCGGCTCGTCACCGGGAATTTGAAGCACTATCCTCCGCGCCCCTTCGTCGTCACCCCCGCGGAGATGCTCACCATTCTCGAAGAAAACGGGATCCTGCCCGCCTCAAATCCATAAACTCTGCAATTCGTGCACGCCGGAGAACGATTCGTGCACGAATTTCCTTTTCCGGGGGATTCCGTGCTATACTGGGGGCAGCCCCGAAAGGAGGGATGAGCGTGAAAAAAGAAAAGACGCCGAAGATAAAGCCGTCGCATTCGGTGGCGTCGAATATCGTATGGTCCGTTCGGAAGCTGCTCCATTATGCCCCGGCTGCATTTGTGATCTTTGCCCTTTATATTCCGGTTCACATTGCGTCAAGGTATTTGGGCATTGTTTTCCCGGCCCGCGTTCTGGAAGAAGTGACGGCGGGAAATCCATGGGCACAAGCCGTCGTTCCCGTCGGACGGCTCCTGTTGTTCATGCTGCTGGCAGATTTGTCTTCCCGTGTGCTTGAAATTATTTCGCGGGATGCCGCCGGACGATACCGTTACAAAGTGACGGATCTTTGGGTCAGAAAAACTCTCAGCTTATTCTATGAGGATTATGAGAAAAAACCTGTCCGGGATCTGGCGGAAAGAGCCTCTGAAGCCACACAGCAGTCAGATGGGGATCAGCCTTTGACCGATATGGTCAGAGGTGCGTTCAGTATGACGGAAAACGTCATCGGTTATCTGCTCTTCGGGACGGTGATCTCCTTTGCCTCTCCGTGGCTCGTGCCGATCCTCACCGTGTCCCCTGTGGCAAACTGGCTTGCCGGACGCGCATACAACCGCTGGGATCACGCGCACCGGAAAAAACTGAGCGATCTTGAAACCAAGCAGGCCTGCGTGCGGAAGCTACCGGATGATTTCAAAAGTGCGAAGGATATCCGCATCTATTCGATGGCCGGATGGATCCGGGATATTTACCGCGATCTGACCGGACAGTTGGTCATGGAGAACCGAAAGAAGGTTTCCCGCAGATTCCTGTCCCGGACTGCCGATTTGTTTGTCATTCTTCTTCGGGACGGCGGCGCGTATCTTCTGCTTATCTCCATGTTCCTCCGGGGAGAGATCGACGCAGCGCAGTTTGTCCTCTATTTTGCGGCTGTCTCCTCCTTCGCAGAATGGATCGGCGGTATCGTGGACGCATGGAATACCCTGCATGCATCCAGTATGCGCGTCTGCGATTTCAGGGAGTATCTCGATTATCCCGACTTTGAGGGGACGGGCGAAGCATCCGACGACAGCATCGGGGATCATGCGCCGGAGGTCGTCTTCGATCACGTCTCATTCCGTTACGACGGCGCGGAGGATTTCACGATCCGGGATCTCAGCTTCACGATGAAATCCGGCGAAAAGCTGGCTCTTGTCGGGCTGAACGGCGCGGGCAAGACGACGCTCGTCAAGCTGCTCTGCGGACTTTACCATCCGACCTCCGGCGAAATCCGGATAAACGGGATTCCGCAAAGCAAATTCAGGCGGCGGGACTACTATAAGCTGATCGCCCCGGTCTTTCAGGATGTGCGGACGGCGTTCTATTCCCTCGCCGAGACGGTCTCCTGCACGGACGGGGAACACACTGACCGCCAAAAAGCCGAAAACGCGCTGAAACGGGCGGGCCTATGGGAGAAGATCGAAGCCCTCCCGGACGGCATGGACACGAAGCTCGACAAGAAGGTCAACAAAAACGGCACGGAGCTTTCCGGCGGCGAGGCACAGAAGCTGATGCTGGCCCGCGCGCTCTGCAAGGACGCGCCGATCCTCGTGCTCGACGAGCCGACCGCCGCGCTCGATCCCATCGCGGAAGCAAGGCTGTACGGCGAATACGGACGCATGACGGCGGGAAAGACCTCCCTGTTCGTCTCCCACCGGCTGGCGACGACCGCCTTCTGCGACCGGGTGATCCTGCTCGAAGACGGGCGGATCGCCGAAGAAGGAACCCACGCGGAGCTGATAGCCCTTGAAGGAAAATATAAAGAACTTTACGAAATTCAAAGCCAGTGGTACAGAGAAAACGGAAAGGTGGCGAGCGCATGAACGGGCAAAAGGAAAGAATGTCTCTGCGAGAACATTTCGCCATATCCAAACGAGCGGTACGGCTCCTGTACACCCTGAACCCGCGGTATATCGTCTGTATGTTTGTCACAACGATTCTTACCGCCGTCTCAGGTTACATTCCCGTCTATTTCTCGGCGAAGCTGGTGGACGCGCTGATCTCCCATGAGCGGGTCGAAACGCTGATCCTGTATGCCGCCCTGGCTGTCCTGCCCGTCTTTCTGATTTCCATGATCTGCGCATGGTGCGGCGCGGTGGAAAGCACGGAATCCTATCTCAGCTATATCCGGCAGGATTGGATGTACTCTGAAAAAGCGATGGAGCTTCCGTACAAGGCTCTTGAAGACCCTGAAATCGAACGGCAGAAGGCAAGAGTCAAAATGGAATCGCGTACAGGGTACAATGTTTACCATGCCATTTATATGGTTCGGCGGTTTGCCCGGAGCACGGTGTCCATTCTCTCCTCCGCCGCCCTGACCGCTTCCTTTTTCGCGCTGCCGTCCATCCCGCTGTGGCAAAAACTTCTGCTTGTCTTCGGATTGGCTCTCAGCATCACCGTTTCGCTTCTGTCTACGAAACGTCAGCTCGCGATCGATCGGAAAGTGCGCTCCGAGAAATCCTATGTCGACGTGAACGTATATGCGGACGCTCTGGGTGAATTCATGGAGGATTACAGCGGATCAAAAGACATCCGGCTCTATGAAATGGAAGACCTTGTCGCAGACGAATATCAGGAAAAACAGGCTCTCCTGTACGAGGGCATGAGAAAGGCCTCCTATCTCAAAGCGGCGTGGAGCGTCCCGGGGACCGTCGTATCGTATCTACTCCTTTTCGCCGGATACGCAATCATGATGCTGTCCGCGCTGAACGGAGGAATCACTCCCGGTTCCATTGCGAAGTACGTCGCCTGTATCACGATGATGATCGGAGCCGTCACGGAACTCACGACGGCGTTTGAGCAATCCTTTGAAAACCATCACTACTTGAAACGCTATTTCTCCTACTTCGACATTCCGAACGACATGGTGAAGGGCTCGCTGACGGTGGAGAAGCGGGACGACCGGGAATATGACGTCGAGTTCCGGAACGTGTCCTTTAAATACCCGAATACGGAGATCTGGGCGCTTCAGCACGTCAGCCTGAAATTCAAGATCGGGGAAAAACTGGCCATCGTCGGGGAGAACGGCTCCGGCAAGACGACCTTTATCAAACTGCTCTGCCGCCTGTACGATCCCACGGAAGGGGAGATCCTTCTGAACGGCGTGAACATTCAGAAGTACGATTATGACGAGTATATGTCCATCTTTTCCGTGGTCTTTCAGGATTTCACGCTGTTCCCGTTCCGACTCGGGGAGGTCGTGGCGTCGAAGAGGGATTTCGAACCTGGGCGGGTGCGGGAATGCCTCGAAAAAGCGACGTTTGACACGAGGCTCGAAACACTGCCGCACGGCGCGGATACCTGTATCGGCAAACAGTTCGACAAGGACGGTGTGGAGTTCTCCGGCGGGGAGGGACAGAAGATCGCTCTGGCCCGCGCGCTGTACAAGGATTCCCCGTTCATTCTGCTGGACGAACCGACCGCCGCTCTCGACCCGATTTCGGAGTACGAGGTATATTCCAATTTCAACGCAATCTCCGGCGACAAGACGACTGTCTATATCAGCCACCGTCTCGCCTCCTGCCGTTTCTGCGACAAGATAGCCGTGTTTGACCGCGGACAGATCGTCCAGACGGGCGGGCATGAGGAACTGCTTTCGGCGGAGGGCGGGAAGTAC